>NZ_JBJIAM010000002.1:0-714336 GCF_045310815.1 Mycobacterium sp. SMC-19
CGAGCGACCAGTTCGCCGATGGCAGCCAGGCGGCGCGCAGCGGAGGCGGCCTCCAGTCGGGCCCACCCCGAGATCGCCGCTACCAGGGCCTTGTCGTCGACGTCGGCCAACGACTCCGGCTCCAGCCCGTCCGTCTCGAACATACGTGCGATTTTATCGAGGGGGTCTGACACGATGCTCCGCCGTTCTAGGCTCGGCCGCATGGAGCAACAGGTGCACTTCGTCACCGTCGCGGCAACCGATCTGGACGCGACCAGGAACTTTTACGGTGCGCTGGGCTGGCAGCCCCTACTGGACGTCGAGGGCGAGATCGTCTTCTACCGGGCGGCGCCGGGTCAGGTGCTGGGTTTTTTCGACGCCGACAAGTTCAACCAGGACCTGGCGCTGCCCGGCGATCATTCCCGGGTCTCCGGAGTCACCGTGGCGCACAACGTCGGCAGTCCCGCCGCCGTCATCGCGCTGGCCGACGCCATGGCCGTCGCGGGCGGCACGGTGCTCAAACCGCCGCAACCGGGCCAATTCGGCGGCGTATTCCACGCCCACATCCAAGACCCCAACGGGCTGATCTGGGAGATCGCCCACAACCCGGGCTGGCGGATCGCGCCCGATGGCACGGTAATTCTGGGCTGACGTCGTAGGGTGGCCGGGACGTAACGGGAAAGGAACACCCACCACGATGCCCTCTATGTTGAGCATGGCTTTGGGTGCGGCACCGGTCTTCGGTGGAGCCCTGTTCGCCGCGGCCGCCGGGCAGCTCAAAGGCCCGGACGTCCGCGCCCTGATCAAACAGGACCTCGATCTGCTCGACCGGCTTCCCTCCGAGCAGTCGCAACGGCGCGCGGATTTGCAGCGCACCATCGACGAGCGCATCGACGACTTGGTCGCCGCCTCCGACCGAACCAGGGCGCTGCGGGCCGCGGCGCTCTCCTATCAGGGCAACTGGCGCGACGTGGTCTTCTTCGTGTCCTCGGTGCTGTTCACCTACGTCTGGTGGCATATCAACCACGACCGCGGCAATTGGCTGCCGATGTTCATCGTGCTGATCCTGGCGTGCATGGTGTCCGCGGCCTATGCACTGCGCGGGACGTTGCGGGTGGTGACGCACAACTGGCGACGCCGGCGATGACAGGCTGCTCATGACACACGTCGTCGAAATCGCCCGGCACCACAACCCTTTTCCGGCGACCGGGGTGATCCGCGACCGTGGCGGTGTCGCGCACTACGAGCAGTTGCCGGCGACGCTGCTCGATGTGCTGGCCGAGCAGGCCGAGCAGCGCCCCGACGGTGAGGCCGTGGTCGAACTCGGGGGCGACCGGCTGACCTACCGGCAGTTGTGGCAGCGGGCTTCGCGGGTGGCCGGCGGGCTGCGGGCCGACGGTCTGGCGCGCGGTGATCGGGTCGCGTTGCGCTACCCGGCGGGACTGGACTGGGTGCTGGCGTTCTGGGGAACGTTGATGGCCGGTGGAATACCGGTGGCCGTCAATACCCGTTCGGCCGCACCGGAAGTCGACTTCGTGCTCACCGATGCCGGGGTTCGGGTGGACCTGGCGCCCGGGGTCGCACTGCCCGACGGCCAACCGTATGTGGTGGACGGCCTCGAAGCCGGCGACACCGCGGCACTGTTCTACACCTCCGGCACCACCGGCAGCCCCAAGGGAGTGCCCACCACCCACGAGGCGTTTGTGACCAACGCCGAGAACATGATGCGAACCTTGGGCCGGACCCGGGCCTTGGGCGAGGAGTACCGCACGCTGATCTCGGTCCCGCTGTTCCATGTGACGGGCTGTAACTCCCAACTGCTGGTCGCCGCCTACACCGGCGGCACGGCGGTCATCATGGGATCCCTGATTCTTCCCGAGTTGATCGCAACACTTCCAGCGCAACGGATCTCATCGATGGTGACGGTGCCGGCGATCTACGCGCTGCTGCTGCGGCATCCCGACTTCGCCAAGGTCGACGTGAGCGGGGTGCGGTGGGTCGGCTACGGCGGGGCGCCGACGGCGCCCGCGCTGGTGCGCTCGCTGCGCGAAGCATTCGGCGGGGCAACGGTGTTCAACGGCTATGGCATGACCGAGACCGCCTCGCTCATGACCGTGCTGCCGGACTCCGACGCGGTGGCGCACGCGGACTCGGTCGGCTACGCCGTGCCGTCAGGAGACATCGGCGTCGTCCCGCTCGGCGACGATCCGGGCACCGGTGAACTGGTGGTGCGCGGGGCGAATGTGATGCGGGGCTACTGGAACCGGCCCGAGGCGACCGCCGCGACGATCATCGACGGCTGGCTGCACACCGGCGATGTGGTGCGCGTCGATGATGCCGGACGGGTGCACATCATCGACCGGCTCAAAGACATCATCAACCGTGGCGGCGAGAACGTCTCCAGCGTCGAGGTGGAAGCCGCCCTGCTGTCGGCTCCCGGCGTCGCCGATGCGTGTGTGCTCGCGGTGCCCGACGAGGTGATGGGGGAGAAGGTCGGCGCGGTGCTGATCGGCGACCAGGGCGAGATCGATGTGGCGGCAGTACTGGAGTATTGCCGCGGCCAGTTGGCGGACTTCAAGGTGCCGCAGTACATCACCGTGGTGAGCGGGGCGCTGCCCCGCACGGCCAGCGGCAAGCTGCTCAAGGCGCAGCTGCGGGATCAGGTGCGTTGGGGCTCGCCGCTGCGGTAACTCCGGAGTTGTCGGTGGTGCGCGCTACCTTGCCGACATGGACACAGCACTGCTGATCCTCCTCACCTCACTGGCGTTGCTGGCGGTGATCCTCCAGGTGGTGGTGCTCATGCGCCCCGCCGGTGGGCCGCTCTCGCCTGAGCAGCTTGCCGCGTTGCGCGGCGACAGTGAGCGCGTGGAGCGGACCCTGCGCGAAGAGCAGCATGCCGGGCGGGCCGAACTCGCCCAGGCCTTTCACCAGTGGCAGCTGACCCTGCACCGCTTCGGATCGACCCTGCAGGGAACGCAGGACAAGCTGGGCGCCACGCTGGATCGGCAGCTGCGGAGCCTGCAGACCGAGAACACCTCGCAACTGGAGAAGATGCGCGCCACGGTGGACGAGAAGCTGCAGGCCACGCTGGAAACCCGGCTGGCGCAATCGTTCACGCAGATCTCCGAGCGATTGGAAGCGGTGCAGCGGGGGCTGGGGGAGATGCAGACGCTGGCCACCGGGGTGGGTGATCTGAAGCGGGTGCTGACCAACGTCAAGACTCGCGGCATCTTCGGCGAGACGCAGTTGGCGGCGCTGCTTGCCGAGACGCTGACACCCGAGCAATACGCCAGCAACGTCATCACCGTGCCGGGCTCGAACGCTCGGGTGGAATTCGCGATCCGCCTGCCGGGCCCCACCGGCGCCCGCGAGGTGTTGTTGCCGATCGACGCCAAATTTCCGCGTGAGGACTTCGAGCGCCTGCTCGATGCGCAGGAACACGCCGACGCCGCAGGGGAGGCCGCCGCGCGCCAGGCGCTGATTCGGCGGATTGAAGCCGAGGCCGGCGACATCTGTGACAAGTACCTCGATCCACCGCACACGACGGACTTCGGGATCCTGTTCCTGGCCACCGAGAGCCTGTATGCCGAGGTGCTGCGCCAGCCGGGTCTGTTCGAGCAGATTCAGGCCAAGTACAACGTCACCCTGGCCGGCCCGACCACGCTGGCCGCGCTGTTGAACAGCCTGCGCATGGGTTTTCGCACCCTGGCGATCGAGCAGCGCAGCAGTGAGGTCTGGCAGGTGCTGGGCGCGGTCAAGACCGAGTTCGGAAAGTTCGCGGCGGTGCTGGAGAAGACCCGCAAGCAACTCGACACCGCCCGCAACACCATCGACACCGCGGGGGTCCGTACCCGCGCGATCGAACGCAGGCTGCGCGGGGTGGAGTCGCTGCCCGAATCGGAGGCCGAAGCCATGTTGGGTGAACTCGGCATCGGTGCCGAAGAAGTCAGTGAAGTTGACATCGAATTCAGTTAGTCTGCCCGGATGGATGCCGTCCCGGCCGCCCAGGTCCGCCAGTTGCCGGCGACGGTACGCGGGGCGCGCACTCGGGCGGGACTGGTCGCCGCGGCCCGCAAGGTCTTCGAGCGTGACGGTTACCTCGACGCCAAGCTGACCGACATCACCAAGGCCGCCGGGTGTGCCACCGGGTCGTTCTACACCTACTTCGCGAACAAAGAGGAGATCTTCGCCGCGGTCCTCGAGCAGGCCCAGCAGGACATGATGCATCCCGGCATGGGCCGGGTCAGCGATTCCGACGACCCGTATGCCGTGCTGGAAGCGAGCAATCGCGCCTACTTGGAGGCGTATCGGCGCAACGCCCAGCTGATGGGCCTGCTCGAACAGGTGGCCCAGATCGATCCGAAGTTTCGTGCTTTCCGTGCCCGACGAGCCGACGCATTCGTCCAACGCAACGCCGCCGGCATCGCCGATCTGCAGGCGCGGGGCATTGCCGGCGCTGACGTCGATCCGCTCCTGGCATCGCGGGCGCTGTCGGGAATGGTCAGCAGGCTCGCGTACGGCACCTTCGTGGGTGAGGAGGCCGCGCACGGCTCGGGCGCCGACTTCGAGACCCTGGTCGCCACGGTGACCCGGCTGTGGGCCAACGCCCTGCAGTTCCGCACCGCCAACAATCGAACATGAAATCGGGTTCAACTAATGTCACAGCTGTTGCGCACTGAAGAACGGGGACGTTGCACATGAAGGTTGCCGAGCGGGTCGCGATCGTCACCGGCGGCGGTGGCGGCATCGGTGGAGCACTGGCCGCGGCGCTGGCCGGCGCCGGCGCCAAAGTGGTGGTGGCCGACCTCGACGCGGAGGCCGCGGCGGCGGTGGCCGAGGCGATCAACGCCGCGCATCCCGGCGCCGCGGTCGGTCGCGGCGGCGACGTTTCTGACACCGAGACCGTCCGGGAATTGATCGCGTTGGCGCAGGAGCGCTACGGCCCGGTCGATTTCTACTTCGCCAACGCGGGGATCACCGGTGCCCCCGGCCTGCCCGGCGAGGCCGACTGGGACCTGGCCATCGACGTCAATCTGCGCTCGCACATCCGCGCTGCCCAGCTGCTGATTCCCGACTGGGTGAGCCGCGGGGAGGGATATTTCGTCTCGACCGCGTCTGCTGCCGGACTGCTCACCCAACTCGGCGCCGCCACCTACTCGGTCACCAAGCACGCGGCCGTCGGGTTCGCCGAATGGCTCAACATCACCTACGGCGATCAGGGCGTGCGGGTCAGCTGCCTGTGCCCGATGGGCGTCAACACCAAGTTGCTCTATGCCGGTGAAGAATCCGGCGATCCGCTGGGCGATCTGGCCACCCGCGCGGTCACCACCGCCGGCGAAGTGCTGGAGCCCGCCGACGTCGCCGCCCAGGTGCTCGCCGCCATCGACGACGAGCGCTTCCTGATCCTGCCGCACCCGGCGGTGCTGGAGATGTTCCGGCACAAGGCGGGCGACTACGACCGCTGGCTGCGCGGCATGCGCCGCTACCAGCGCGGCCTGCTCGACTCAGAAGTGTCCTAGGTGAGGAGCCTGTATGTCCCTGTTTGAAATGTCCGAGCGCGCAACCAAATACCAGACCGATCTGCTGGCGTTCATGGACGACTGCGTCTACCCGGCCGAGGCGGTCTACGAGACGCAGATGGTCGAATCCGGCAACCCGCACTTTCAGCCCCCGATCCTGGAGGAGCTCAAGGCAGAGGCGCGTAAACGCGGCCTGTGGAACCTGTTTCATCCCCATCCGGAATGGGGGCCCGGCCTGACCAACCTCGAATACGCGCCGCTGGCCGAGATCATGGGCCGCGTTCCGCACCTGGCTCCGGAAGCGACCAACTGCAACGCCCCCGACACCGGCAACATGGAAGTGTTCACGCTGTTCGGCAGCGACGAACACAAGGAGAAATACCTCAGACCGTTGCTGGAGGGCACCATCCGGTCGGCCTTCGCGATGACTGAGCCGCAGGTGGCCAGCTCGGACGCCACCAACGTGCAGCTGTCGATGGTGCGCGACGGTGACGGCTATGTGCTGAACGGCCGGAAATGGTTCGCCTCCAACGCTTTGCACCAGAACTGCAAGGTGATGATCGTGATGGGCAAGACCGACCCGAACACCGCCACCCACCGTCAGCAGTCGATGATGGTGGTCCCCATCGACGCCCCGGGCGTCACCATCATGCGCGGGCTGCCGGTCTTCGGCTACCAGGACCGCGAGGGCCACGCCGAGATCGACTTCAAAGACGTACGAGTGCCCGCCAAGGACGTGCTCAAGGGCGAGGGTGAGGGGTTCGCGATCGCCCAGGCCCGGCTCGGTCCCGGTCGCATCCATCACTGCATGCGGGCCATCGGCATGGCCGAGCGGGCCCTGGAGCTGCTGTGCAAGCGCGCACAGTCCCGGGTCGCCTTCGGTCGGCCGGTCTCGGACAACGCCAACATCCGCGACTGGATCGCCGAGGCACGCATCGACATCGAGATGATCCGGCTGCTGACACTCAAGACCGCCTACCTGATGGACACCGTCGGCAACAAGGCGGCGCAGGTCGAGATCGCGGCGATCAAGGTGGCAGCGCCCAACATCGCGCTCAAGATTGTTGACCGGGCCATCCAGGTGCACGGCGCCGGTGGGGTCACCGAGGATTTCCCACTGGCGGGCTTCTGGGCCCACCTGCGCACCCTGCGGCTCGCCGACGGCCCCGACGAGGTACACATGCGCGCCATCGCGCGCCAGGAACTGCGCAAGTACCGCGAGGACGCCCGATGACGACACACGATTTCGCGGGGCGCACCGCGATCATCACCGGCGGGTCGCGGGGGATCGGGCTGGCGATCGGGCAGCGGCTGGCCGAAGCGGGCGCCAACGTGGTCCTGACCTCACGCGACCAGGAAAGTGCCGACGCGGCGGCGGCCCAGGTCAACGGCAACGCGCTGGGCGTGGCCGCCCACGTCGCCGACGACGCGGCCGCCCAGCGCTGCGTGGACGCCACCCTGGAACGGTTCGGCAGCATCGACATCCTGGTCAACAACGCCGGCACCAATCCGGCGTTCGGACCGCTGATCGACCAGGACCACGCCCGGTTCGCCAAGATCTTCGATGTCAACCTGTGGGGGCCGCTGCTGTGGACGTCCTGCGTGGTCAAAGCATGGATGGGCGATCACGGCGGCGTGGTGGTGAACACGGCTTCCATCGGCGGGATGAGTTACGCGCCGCTGATGGGCATGTACAACGCCACCAAGGCGGCGCTGATCCATGTCACCAAACAGCTTGCGCTGGAACTGTCCCCGGGGATCCGGGTCAACGCGATCTGCCCGGGCGTGGTGCGCACCAAGCTGGCCGAGGTGCTGTGGAAGGAACACGAGCAGGGGTTGTCGACCGGCATACCGCTGGGCCGGATCGGCGAGCCGGTCGACGTGGCCGACGCGGTGCTGTTCCTGGCATCCGATGCGGCGAGCTGGATCACCGGGCAGACCCTGGTGATGGATGGCGGCCAGATCCTCGGTGACGCAACCGGATTCCGGGGCGGTTTCGGTGGCTGACGAGCCGCTGGGCATCGACCCGGCGGCCGCGACCGCGTGGATCACCGAACTGGGCCTGCCCGTTGCCGGACCGCTGAGCTTCGAGCGGATCGGAATCGGCCAGTCGAACCTGACCTACCGGGTGTCCGACGACGCCGGTCACAGCTGGGTGCTGCGGCGGCCGCCGCTGGGAACGTTGCTGGCCTCGGCCCACGATGTGGCCCGGGAAGCGCGGATCCTCGCAGCGCTCGGCGACACCGACGTCCCCACACCGAAGGTGTACGGGCTGGCCCGCGATCCCGAAGGCACGCCGCTGCTACTGATGGAGTTCGTCGACGGCGTGGTGGCAGACCGGATGTCGGTGGCACAGGCGCTTTCTCCCCAGCGGCGCCGACAGATCGGGCTGTCGATGCCCAAGACGCTGGCCAAGATTCATGCCGTCGACATCACCGCGGTGGGCCTGGATGATCTGGCCAGCCACAAGCCATACGCCCAGCGTCAGCTCAAGCGGTGGACCGGGCAGTGGGAGAAGTCCAAGACACGCGAGCTGCCCGCACTCGATGACCTGACCCGGCGTCTGACCGATGCCGTGCCGCCGCAGCAGGAGCTCACGCTGGTGCACGGCGACTTCCACCTGCGCAACGTGATCACCTCACCCGAGAGCGGTGAGGTGATCGCAGTGCTGGACTGGGAACTGTCCACCCTCGGCGACCCGCTGGCCGACATGGGCAGCCTGCTGGCGTATTGGCCGCAGGTCGGCGAAGAGCACATCGCCGGAGAGTTCGTCATCAGCACCCTGGAGGGCTTTCCGGACCGGGCGGAGCTGGCCCGGGTCTACCTGGAAGAGACCGGGCGCGACGCGGCGTCGCTGCAGTACTGGCATGCGCTGGGCCTGTGGAAGGTCGCGATCATCGCCGAGGGCATCGTGCGGCGGGTGCTCGACAACCCGGCGAACAAGGCCGCCGCCGGCACTCCGATCACCGCGTGGATCGACGCCTTGGTGGACAAGGCGCGTGAGGTCGCCGACGAGGCGGGTATCGCCAGGTGAGCACGTCGTATCGCGCCGGCGCCGCCGCCGGCGGGGCCGACCTCGTCGGCGGTGTTCCGCGCCGGCGGATAGCGATGGCGGCGATGGTCGGCACCACGATCGAGTTCTACGACTTCTACGTCTATGCGGCCGCCGCGGTCACCGTCTTCCCGCACCTGTTCTTCCCGAAGGGCAATCCCACTGCGGCGCTGTTGGCCTCGCTGGCGACGTTCGGCTTGGCGTTCGTGGCCCGACCGGTGGGGTCGATCCTGTTCGGTCACTTCGGTGATCGGCTGGGCCGCAAATCCACCCTGGTCGCCTCCTTGCTGCTCATGGGTGTCGCCACGTTCCTGATCGGTGTGCTGCCCACCTACCACCACATCGGTCTGCTCGCCCCGGTGCTACTGGCCGCCCTGCGGTTCTGCCAGGGCTTGGCGCTCGGCGGCGAATGGAGCGGTGCTGCGCTGCTGGCCACCGAAACCGCCAAACCGGGCCGCCGGGCGACCGCGGGAATCTGGCCGCAACTGGGTGCGCCGATGGGCTATCTGCTGGCCACCACGATCTTCCTGGTGCTGTTCACCTGGTTGGGATCGGCCACCGCCGGCGCGGACGAAACCGGGCCATTTCTCACCTGGGGCTGGCGGATTCCGTTCCTGCTGAGCGCCGTCATGGTGGCCGTCGGGCTGTATGTCCGGCTGCGGCTCACCGAAACCCCGGTCTTCGCGCAGGCCAAGGCCACCGGTGCGCCGGTGAACGCGCCGATCGCCGCGCTCCTGCGGGGCAGCTGGCGCCGGCTGGTCATCGGCACGCTGGTGATGGTGGTGCCCTACACGCTCTTCTACACCGTGACGACGTGGATCCTGAGCTACGGCACCGCCAAGCGTCCACCCGAGGGCATCGGGCTGGGCTACGGCTACGCCGAGTTCCTCGGGCTGCAACTGATCGCCGTGCTGTTCTTCGTGGCGGTGCTCCCGATCGTCGGCAGGCTGGCCGACCACTTCGGCCGGCGCCCGCTGCTGCTGTTCTTCACCGCCGGAATCATGGTGTACGGAACCACCTTCGGCGCGTTCCTCGCCCCGACCGCCTCCACCGGCGTGATGCTGGCGTTCCTGATCATCGGGATGACCTTGATGGGCTTGGCATTCGGTCCGATGAGTGCGGTCTTGCCCGAACTGTTCCCGACCAATGTCCGCTACACCGGTTCAGGTGTCGCCTACAACGCGGCGAGCATTCTGGGGGCGGCGGTGGCGCCGTTCATCACCACCTGGCTGGCCACCAGCCACGGTGTGGCCTGGGTGGGCGGCTACCTGTCGATCGCGGCCGCGTGCTCGTTCGTGGCCCTGCTGGCGATGCACGAGACCAAGGACGCCGAGCTCGTCGACGTCTAACCGTCGAGCCTCGCTAACCGCGGGCCTGGTTCGGCGGTCCAGCTTCGCCTCTCCTTCGTCGAGCCTCGCTAACCGCCGAGTGCGCCGCCGAACACGTCCCGCATCGCCGCCCAGTGCCGGGCCGCGGCGTCGGCGTCATAGGGCGCGTTGTCGGGCACCGCGAAGCCGTGCGCGGCCGGATAGAACTCGACGGTGTGCGTGACGCCCGCGGCGCTCAGCGCCTCGTCCAGGGCTGCGGCATGCGCCTTGGTGAACGAGGCGTCGTTCTCGGCACCTGCCACATAGACGGTGGCCGTCATCTGATCGGCCAACAGGTGGGGGCTGTCGGGAGCGTCGGTGACCAGACCGCCGCCGTGGAACGACGCCGCCGCTGCCACCCGGTCGGGCACGCGTCCGGCGACGATCACCGATGTGCGTCCGCCCATGCAGTAGCCGCACACCCCGAACTTCGCCCCGCGTACGTCGGGCCGGCCGGCCAGATAGTCGAAGAACGCCTGGGCGTCGGTGGTCATCCGGTCCGGGGTCACCTCGCCGATCATCGAAAACAGCCGACCGCGCTCCTTGGCGTCGGCGAACACCGTCGCCATGTCGAACGGCGCCCAACCGCGGTGCCGGTAGTACACATCGGGAAGCAGCACGGCGTAGCCATAGCTCGCCAACTCGGCGGCCATCTGGTCGAAGGTCGCCCGGACCCCGCCGGCGTCGGGGTACATGACCACGCCCGGCCAGGGCCCGGCGCCCTCCGGAGTGAACAGGCGAACGGCGCAGTCGCCGTCGGGCGTGGTGATGGTGTCGGTGATGGTGGGCATGGCCTCCGTTGTACTCCGCTGTCAACGTCGTAAGCTGGCGGCGTGCCGATCGCGACTCCGTACGAGGACCTGTTGCGGCTGGTTTTGGCCGAGGGAACCCCGAAGGCAGACCGCACCGGTACCGGAACCCGCAGCCTGTTCGGTCACCAGTTGCGCTATGACCTGGCCGCTGGATTCCCGCTGATCACCACCAAGAAGGTGCACCTCAAGTCGGTGATCTACGAGCTGCTGTGGTTTCTGCGCGGTGACTCCAACATCGCTTGGCTGAACGACCACGGCGTCACCATTTGGGATGAATGGGCTTCCGAGACAGGAGATCTCGGTCCGGTCTACGGTGTGCAGTGGCGCTCTTGGCCGACTCCGTCGGGTGAGCAGGTAGACCAGATCTCGGCTGCGCTGCACCTGCTGCGCACCGACCCGGATTCGCGCCGCATCATCGTTTCGGCATGGAACGTCGGCGAGATCGGCCAGATGGCGCTGGCCCCCTGTCACGCGCTGTTCCAGTTCTACGTTGCCGACGGCAAGCTGTCCTGCCAGCTCTATCAGCGCAGCGCGGACCTGTTCCTCGGTGTGCCGTTCAACATCGCCAGCTATGCGCTGCTGACCCACATGATGGCCGCGCAGGCCGGGCTCGGCGTCGGCGACTTCATCTGGACCGGCGGCGACTGCCACATCTACGACAATCATGTCGAGCAGGTCAGCGAACAACTGAGCCGCGATCCGCGTCCGTATCCGCAATTGGTTCTGGCGCCGCGTGACTCGATCTTCGACTACACCTACGCCGACATCGAGATCCGGGACTACGACCCGCACCCGGCGATCAAGGCGCCCGTGGCGGTATGACGATCAGTCTGATCTGGGCTCAATCGAAGTCCGGGGTGATCGGCCGTGCCGGCGGCATTCCCTGGCGGGTGCCCGAGGACCAGGCCCGCTACAAGCAGCTCACCGTGGGCCACACCGTGGTGATGGGGCGGCTGACCTGGGAGTCGCTGCCCGACAAAGTCCGGCCCTTGCCGGATCGGCACAATGTCGTGCTCACCCGAGACTCGGATTATGTCGCCGACGGCGCCACCGTCGTGCCGACCTTGGAGCAGGCCTTGGCGGGCGACGACATCTGGGTGGTCGGCGGCGCGGAGATCTACGCACTGGCGCTGCCGCTGGCCGGCCACTGTGAAGTCACCGAGATCGATATCGACCTGCCGGTGCAGGACGGTGACGCCGTGGCGCCGGTGCTTGACCAGTCCTGGCAGGCCAGCACGGGGGAGTGGCTGACCAGCCGAACCGGACTGCGCTACCGCTATCTGACCTACCACCGGACTTCGTGCCAGTCTTAGCTGCCGCGCAGGCGCGCCGGATCGCCGTTGCCGCACAGGGTTTCACGGAACCCAAACCCTCTGCCGCAGTCACCAGGGCCCACCTGAAGCGGCTGATCTCCCGCATTCAAGTACTGCAGCTCGACTCCGTCTCGGTGGCGGTACGCGCCCACTACGCGCCGGTGTTCAGCCGGCTCGGGCCCTACGACCGCACCGTGCTGGATCGAGCCGCGTGGAGCCACAGCGCCCGGTCGCCACGGCTGTTGGTCGAGTACTGGGCGCACGAGGCGGCGCTGATGGCCGTCGAGGACTGGCCGCTGCTGCGCTGGCGGATGCGGCAGTGGCCCCACGGCCGGTGGGGTTCGGCCATCGTGCGGGCCAATCCGCAGCTGGTCACCGGCGTCACCGCCGCGGTCGGCGAACTGGGTCCGGCGACCGCCGGCCAGATCGAAGAGCACCTGGCAGCCGCATCCGGGCGGGCAGGTAAGGGGCCGTGGTGGAATCGCAGTGACACCAAATGGGTGGCTGAGGCGCTGTTCGCCTCGGGCGTGCTGACCACCGCCACCCGGGCCGGGTTCGCCCGGCACTACGACCTGGTGGAGAACGTGCTGCCACCGCAGGTGCTGGCTGTCGAGGTCGATGACGAGGAGGCGATCCGCGAGCTGGTCCGCCGCGCCGCCGGCGCCCTGGGGGTGGCCACCGAGGCCGACCTGCGTGACTACTTCCGGCTCTCAGCGGCCCAGGTCAAACCGGCGATCGCGACGTTGGTGGCAGCCGGCGAGTTGGAACCGGTGGCCGTCGAAGGCTGGGACGCGGCGGCCTATCTGCGTGCCGGGCAGTCGATTCCGCGAACCGATCGGGGCACCGCGCTGCTCTGCCCGTTCGATCCACTGATCTTCTTTCGGCCGCGGGTGCAGCGTCTGTTCGACTTCTTTTACCGCATCGAGATCTATACCCCGGCGCCCAAACGCCAGTACGGCTACTACGTGTGGCCGTTCCTGCTGGACGGGGAGCTGGTCGGCCGGGTGGATCTCAAGGCCGATCGGCAACAGGGTGCGCTGCACGTAGTCGGGGCGTTCGCCGAAGCGGGGCAGTCACGCGCACGGGTGGCCAAGGCGCTCGTCGGTGAACTCACCTCGATGGCGTCCTGGCTCGGGCTCAGTCGGGTCAGTGTGGGGGAGCGCGGGGATCTGGCGGCCGAACTGCGCCGACGGGTGCTCGCCGGATCCGCGTAACGGTCTACCAGTGGTGTTGACGAATGCGGCGGCGGGCGTTGTCCGCAAGTGTGGTCGCGCCTTCGCGGGCCGCCTGCGCCAGCTCGGTTCCGCGGTCGGCGGCGATGTCCGCGAGTTGTGCTCCCCGTTCGCCGGCCGACTCCAGTAGCGGTCCGGCCCTTTCTCCCACCATCTCGACCAGTTCGCGGCCGTGTTCCACGCCGGCCTGCAGGCCCGCGCTCACCTTGTCGCCGACTGTCTCCAGCGCGGCATCACCGGATGTCGTGGGCAGGGCCGCGGCTGCACGGCGATAGGCGCGACGGGCCTGCCAGCCCAGCGAAGGCTTTCCCTCGGTGTCGGCGGCGGCGATCAACAATCCGCCGATCAGACTCACGTCGGTCAAGAACGCTTTGCGTTGTTCGGTCCTGCGTTGCGGGTCGGGCTCGGTCCAGAACATGTGCGCCCCGGCGCTACCGGGAATGACCGTGCACGCCAGCACCGCAGCCGCAACCCGGGGCAGTTTGCCACTTGCCAGCAAGACGCCACCGCCGATCTGCGCCAGCGCGTTGACTTTGGCGAACGACTCGACGTCGGACGGCACCTTCGCCGCTATCTCGTCGGGTAGCTGCTTGAGGCCGTCGAACGCCGGACGGGCCGCTTGCCCGGCCTGCTGCGGTCGGCGCAATGCATCCACGCCTTGACCGATAAACGTTGCCGCCAGCAGTGGACGGGCGATCTTCCGTAGCAACACTGGGTCCCCTATCGCCGGTGGGATTGCCGGCCGGCACGATCGCATGCCTGATCCGCAGCTCCCTTGGTGCGGGACTACCCATCGAGGCTTACAACGTAAACGTCGATTGCCGGGGTATCGATCGGCACCGGCGAAGCTGCCCGGACGGCGCTAGGGTGGCGAACGGGAGCTGATCGGCGACGCTGATGACTGGCGCGCCGATCCGGGTCGGGGATGTCGGGGTGATGGTATGCGGGTTTCTTCTGCATGGGTGCTTGTCGTCGCGGGGGCCGCGCTGGCCTCCGGATGCGGAACTCACGGCCTCAAGGTCCTGCCGAGCACCCCATCGGCGGTGCCCACCACCACCATCATGGCTGCGCCGGTCGCCGAGGAGGCCCTGCGCGCCCTGTTGCTCACCCCCGAGCAGGTCAACCCGATCATGGAGGCGACCGATATGGCCGTCACCCGTACCCATACCGCCCTGTCGGACGACAGCGCCACCATGCAACCTCAGGAGTGCCTGGCCATCGACGGTGCGGCCCAGGCGCCGGTATACGCCGACAGTGGCTACACCGGGGTGCGGGAGCAGGCGCTCAGTGAGGGTAACGATTTCGAGCACTTCGCCGAACAGGCCGTCATCGCGTTCCCGTCGGCCAAGCGGGCCGCCGCCTTTGTCGCCAATGCGGCCCGACAATGGCCGGCCTGCCACGAGTACAGCCATCTGCAGAGCGGCACGACGTGGACCGCGGGACCGATCGTCAACGCCGACGGCATGCTGAGCACCGTCGCGACCCAAGACAATGCGGGCAACGACGTGAGTTGGGCCTGCGGGCGGGCGTTGACCGTGGCCAACAACGTGGTGATCGACGTCAACACCTGCAGCGCGGACCCCAGGGACACCGCGGTGGTCATCGCCGGGCAGATCGCTGCGAAAGTGCCGAACAGCTGAGTTCAGGGCAGATACCAGCCGCGAATGCGGTGGAATCGGTGCCGCCCCGCCACGGCATTCGCGGCTTGCAGGCCCGACATGACCGCTGCCTCGATACACCCGGCGTTGATTCCGGAATCGGTCCAATCGCCGGCCAGAACCACGTTGTCGTAACCGCTTTCGTCGGCGCGCAGTCGGTAGCGGTCGGTGCCGGGGATGGACTGCACGTACCGGTCGGAGGGATCGACGTTGACGCTGACGTGCTGGGTGTTCAGCGCCGCGCTGCCGCGTTCGCCGTGGACACCACTGAGCAGGTGCCAGTTGAACCCCGCCTCGCTGACGGCGGCGGGAAGGAACCGGTACAGGTGATGATCGAGGTGGTCGACGACCTGCTCGTGGACCCGCCGCTGGTGTCGCTGCAGATAGCCGGAGCCGACTTCGTCGGTGGGCCACGCCGCGTCCAAGGTGCCACAGAAGTAGGCCACCGTACCGGGCCGATCGTGCTCGGGCCAGTCCTCGGCCCACAGCGTCTGCGGCATGGATGCCCAGGTCTCGAACGGGGGCAGATAAGCGCTGAGCGTCACCCCCGGATCGTTCCAGCCCAGCTCGGGTTCGTTGGGGCGCAACCAGATCTGAAAGGCCTGGGTCGCGACGGTGCGCACCTCCGCGGTCATCCGACGCCACTCCGGCCGGTCTTCGACCAGTTCGGCGGCGACCACCGGCAACATGCCCAGGGACACGGCCAATACGACGTGGTCGAAGTCGACTCCCCGGCGTAGCACCCGGGTCTCGGCGTCGGTGTGCTCTGACCAATGCGTTTCCAGCGCATGCCAACCACCGTGGGGGATCCGATCGGGTGCGGCGAGTTGGGCGGTCAACGGGCTGCTGGGAAATACCGGCAGGCCGCGCACCGTCGTCAGCGGCTCATAGTGGGTGCGGCCGTCGGAGAGGCGCACCTGCCGGGCAAGTGTGATCGCATCGACCGACTGCCGCCGGTCATCGAGGTGCAGCGCCTCGAGGCGGTGGAAGAACTCGAACTCGACGCCGCGTTGCCGCAACGCCTGGTACAGCGGTGCGATGACGACATCGCCCATTCCGGCGGTCATTTTCCAGAAGATCGCGCCTTGGTGGCTGAAGAGCGCCGAACCGGTCATCAAGATGGCCAGTCCGGCCCCGAACGACGGCCGGTCAGGGTCAGCGTCGGCATAGCCGAAGACAAGGTCGTACAGCCCTCGGACCAGCGCGAAATCGCCGACGTCGGGATGTGCCCCATGGCGTAACAGCCAGGCGATGAAGTCTTCGTCGTTGATCGACCGGAAGCCCCGTGGATCGGTGACCAGATTGTCGGCCAGGATGCCGCGGATCACCGCGGTCATCATCGACAGCAGCAGCCAGTACCGCTTGTGGTCGGGCCGGTGGTCGTAGTCGAGTGCCGTGCGCACCGCCGCCAGGGCGTCGTCGACCAGCCGCGGGACGGTGGCCTGCGCCGACCGAGGTTCGGCCAGTACGGCCAGTACGGCGAGTGCTGCGTCGACGACCGTCTCGCTCAATCGCGCGGTTCGCGGTGGATCGGGGGAGGTGGTCAGGGCAAATCCGAGCCACGCGGTACCGCGCTGCGATTCGGCGAAATCACAGACCAGTTGCACTGCACGGCGGGTGAATTCCACCACCGTCATCTCGCGCCCGGTACTGTCCGCCTCGCCGGGCAGGCCGTCGTTGCCGGTGAAGGTGGCCAGCCAGGTCAGCCAGTGGCCGCCGAACTCATCGGCGACCGCGACATTGTCCGCCGGAATCAACGCCTGGTCCCAGGTGGCCAGTGGTGCCGTCGGATCGGTTGTGGCCCGGTCGAGTTCGGCGTAGCACTCGCGAAGCAGCCGGAAGGCGTTCTGGTAGCAACCCAGCCAGACG
The DNA here is from genome assembly GCF_045310815.1 of Mycobacterium sp. SMC-19. NCBI lineage: Bacteria > Bacillati > Actinomycetota > Actinomycetes > Mycobacteriales > Mycobacteriaceae > Mycobacterium > Mycobacterium sp. SMC-19. The sequence continues at coordinate 16,802 of NZ_JBJIAM010000002.1, forward strand.
TGTAGCCCATGTTCCTCCACACGTCCGTGCGGGCCTCGGCTGGATGCGGCCTTTCCGCCGAGTCGCCAGCCGCGCTGGTAGACCGTGATGGAGTCGAAGCGATCACGCCAACCCGGTTCGCTCAGCCGCCACGCGGCGCTCAGTCCGGCCATGCCGCCGCCCAGGATGGCGACGCGGCCTCCGGCTCTACTCACCTGAGCAGCGCCCGCGCCCGGCGCAGTTCCGGCCAGTCGCTGTCGGCCGGAAACCGGTTGATCGCGTCTCGCAGTGTGCTCGTTGCGGTTTCGCCGCGCAGTTCGACGTTGTCCACCGCGGCACGCAACTCGAAAATCAAGGCGCCCTGTTCGTGCGCGGTCGCGATTGCCGTGCGCAGGTCCGCTTCGCGCGCATCGGCGTCGTCGAGGGTCCGCGCGCGCAACCGAAACAGTTCCGCGCGGTAGAAGTTCACGCCGGTGTCGTCGGCCGCCTGCAGTGCCGCGGCCAGGCGTTCGCGGGCCGCGTCGGTCCGGCCGGCGGCGAGCAGCAGCCGGACGAGCACCGCGTGGTAAAAGCTCGCGAAGATGTTCCACTTGGTCTCGCCGAATTGGTCGACGATCCTTGCCATCTCGTCGATATGCGGCTGCAACGCGGCCGGATGTTCGTCGCCGGCCGATAGTGCCGACACGGCTCGGATGGTGGCCCGTTGAATGGAAACCAGCATTGCCGCGTACTCGAAGCCGTGCCGTTCCACCTGTACCGCGGATTCGTCGGCGACATCGGTGGCGAGGTCCAGTTTGCCGGTCTCGATGGACATCCAGATTTGGTAGAACCGTTGGTAGCCAAGGCTGAAGGGCCCCTGGGGGAAGCCGAGGCCGGCCACCCGACGGACGGTCGCGGCCAGCTGGTCTTCGGCACCGGCGAGATCACCTTGGACGAAGCGGGTCAGCGCCAAATGGGTGTGCACCGACGTGATCGGGTCGCAGGGAATGTAATACACCGATTCGTAGTCGATGTTGGTAGTGGCGAGCACCGCTGCGACCAGTTCGAGCGCCGTGCGTGCGTCGTTGAATTCTCCGCCGAACAACGCGGCCGTGCCGAACGCGGAGCGAAACCAGCTCTGGCCGGCCAACCGACTCGACTTGGCGAGTTGCAGGCATCGGTGCAGGTCCCCCCTCGTCAGGTAGTAGGCCCAGAGGGTGGCCAGGGTCGCCGAGCGGTCCTCTTCGCGCAGACTGGTGTTGGCCAGCTGCAGGCAACGTTCGAGGTCGGCGGAGACCTCCGGGTACAGGGGCCCGTTCACTGCGGTGGTGAGGAATGCTCGCTCAAGGCGAAGGTTGGTCTCGCATCCGTCACGGGCCGGGGCTGGTGTCGCCCGTTCGATCTGGATGATGGCGCGGGTCAGGTTGGCGCGGGCTTCGTTGATGGCGCCTCGAAGCCGGGCATCGGATGCTGCCCGTCGGTGGGCGTCGGCGGCTGCGTCGAAGCGTTGCGCGTGTTCGTAGTGCAGCGCCACCAGATGCCAGTCCGGATTGTCCGAGGCGGCGACGATCGCGTCGGCGGCACGGCCGTGCAGGGTGCGGCGCACGCTGGGCGGTGGCAGCTCGTAGGCGACCTCACGGAGCAATTCGTGACGAAACCGCCAGCGTTCCTTGGCCGTGGGGAGGAAGACGCGCGCGGCCGCCAGGGCCTGGAGGGCCTCGTCCAGGCCGGACTCGCTCATCTCGACGACACTGGACAAGATGGCGCGGTCGAACTCCCGGCCGATGGTGGCGGCGGCCTCGACCACTTCAATGGTGGTGTCGCTGGCCCGAAGCCGTGAGAAGAGCGGTTCGTAGAGCGCGTCGGGGGCGCGCGCCCAGCCTGCTGCGTCGGTGGGTTGCTCGTGGAACTTGGCGACGACCTCCTCGATGTAGAGCGGCACACCGTCGCAGCGGCGCTGCACTTCGGCCCGCTCGGCCCCGGACAATGCCGGGTCCAACGCGGCGACCAGCTGGTCGGTCTCCTGCGCGGTCAACGGTGCGAGGTCGAACACCTCGATCTGCGCCGCTATGGCGCGAAGGGGGCGCGTGTCGCGCGCGGTGAGCACCGCGAGCAGCGTGCCGGTGTTGCCCCCGAGGAGCGCCGCGATGACGTCGAGTGTCGAGGCATCGAACCACTGCAGGTCCTCGGCCAGGATCACGGCCGGACCGGATCCGACACAGGCACGCAGATATCCGACGATGGCCTCGATGATCTGCTGGTAGAGCTTGGTGCCCTCGGCCTGCACTGGTTGGTAACCATGCTCGGCCGCGATGCCCAACACCGGCGCCAATAGCGGGACGGCGGCGGAAGGCTCAAAACCCTGTGCTTGCAACTCTTCTTCCAGTAACCGCATCCGGGCGCCTTGGGCGGTCGTCCGCTCGATCCCGCACCGTTGCTCGAGCAGGGCGCGGATCGGGTAGAGGCCCGCGTCGGCCTGAAACGGTGATCCGATCAGCGCCAGGGCCGGCCTGCCGGACTGTTCGGCCAGGTCGACCGCCGTCGCGGCCAATCGACTCTTGCCCATACCCGCCTCGCCGCTGAAGCAGACCCCCGCAACGGCCAGTGCACCGCTTTGAGCCTGAATCCAGGCCTCCTGCAGGTGGGCCAGCTCGCGTCCTCGGCCGATCAGTGGCCGCGTCGGAACCCGCGTCCGGCCGAGGTGTTCTTCGACGACTCGGTAATGTTCGACCGGCTCCTCGATGCCTTTGACGCGTTGGGCTGCTCGGGCTTCGAGTTCGAAGTGGTGGCACACCAGTGGCGCGATCGCCCCGGAGACGACCACGCAGCCCGGCGGCGCCAGGCCGGAGACCCGGGCGGTCAGGTTGGCGCCCAGCCCGTATACGTCGTCTTGCGCGACGTCCAGATACACCAGCCCCCGGTGGACGCCCACCCGCACCGAGATGTCGAAGCCGAATCGCGTTCGCACCCGATCGCTGAGTTGCGCGATCTCCCGGGTGATGTCCAGTCCGGCCTGGACGGCTCGTCGCACGTCGTTCTCGTGGGCTATGGGATGGCCGAACACCGCGAGCAGTCCGTCGCCCTTGGTGGAGAAGATGTGGCCCTCGTAGCGCTCGACGACGTTGGTGACCTGCTGTCGGTAGCGCCCGATCACCGTGCGGTAGATCTCCGGGTCGATACGGGTCGACAATGCGGTCGAGTCCACGACATCTGCGAAAAGTATTGTCATCCGCCGAAGTACGTCGCCGCCGACGGCCGGTGCAGCGAGCAGATCTTCGGCGTCTTGATTGTCCCCGTCGATGGTGAGTACCTGCTCGGCCAGGGCGCTGGCGGTCATACGGTCGCCGGTGTTGATTGCTTGCACCGCGTGATCAAGCAATTCGTCGATCGTGCTCGGAGGATCGGACATGGTCACAGGTCTACGGTGACGGCCATCTCGTGCTGCCGCGAAATGCTGGCCTGCACACTGGTGAGCCGGACGCTGCCGCGATACGTGCCGCTGGAATAGTCCTGCCCTCTGACGCCCACCCGGAAACGGCTCGCGTGGACACGCAGGATGCCCGGCACGAACACCAGTGCATGCGCGCCGATCGCATCGGATTCGGCGCCGAGCCGACGGAAGGGCTGGGCGACCGACAGCACCCGCTCGCAGCCGCTGTCGGGTTCGGCTTCGATGAACTCGGACAGCTCCACGTCGTCGGTTGACGTCGGGCTCCAGAACGAGAACATGGCCTGAGTCCACTGGAGGCTGGCGGCCATCCCCAGATTGAGCAGCTCGCTCGCCGTCTTGGCGACGTGTTCGGAACCATACGTGCCGTTGCGGATCTGGTGGTCGACCCGCTGCATGAGCGCACCGGCTTCGTTGACTAGGCGCTGTGATGTAGTGGCGTACTGGGTGATCCAGCCGGCGGTATCGGTCATCTTGCGCCCCCTTGGCTGGCCCGCAGTCGATCCAGATAACGCCAGGGATCGGAGGCAAGCCGGGCGGCCAGATCGGCGGCGAGCGTTATCGACTCCTCGATGGGCATTGCCCCGGCCGCCCATTTGGCGGCCAGCGCCGCGCTCCTGCCGGACATGTCGTCGATGCACTGGTTGACCATCTCGACGGCCAGCGTCACGGCGCTCGGGGCGCTGTCACCGGCTCCCGGCGACGTGTGGGCCGCCGCGATACCGGCGATCTGCGCGGGCGCCGACGGCTCCCAATCCGTCCAGCCCTTACCCCCGGCCTCAGCGCGTTTGGCCACGCCACCCAGCAGCAATTCCACACCCTGATCGCCGTATCCCAGCACACAGCCGAAGACGGCCGCGGGAACCCAACCCAGGTCCCGGAAACCGGCGACCTTTCTGGTGCGCACCCGCACGCCGGGGCTGGCGGCATCGCCGTCGGTGGCGGTCATCCTGATGAAGCCCTCGTCGATCACCATCCGGCCGTCGCCGTGCTCACCCGTTGCCGGATCGTCGTCCAGTGCGAAATCGACGCATGCGGTCGGCGCCGATGGTTGGCCCTCGACGCCGGCGCTCTTCCAGTACTTCAGCGGTGTCACCAGCTGCGGTGTTCCGGCGATCGGACAGGTGGTGCTGCAATGTTCAAGTACCCGGCTCCAACCGTCCGGGCGGGTGGGCCAGCCCTGCATGTAGCAGAAGAACGGCAGGCAGTGATGCCAGTTGAGCGGGTCGACGACATTCTTCAACTCGTCGAGTGACACTGCGGGGCTGGTGAACTCGGTGTTGTACACCACGCACAGTCGTCCGCGCACGAACTTGGGTTTGGCTTGGCACAGCGGCACCGCAGCGATATCGGCGCGGATCAATCCCGCACTGACAGCGATGTGCATGACGTCCGGCCAGTCGGAGCGATCGTGGAAGGCGCGTCGTAGCAGGCTGAGCAGATCAGTACCGTGCGCGGCGCCAACGATGGTCAAGGTCGCGGCGAACTGGTCATCCCACCGGTCGGGTGGGTAATACTGCGGCAGGTGGCTCAGGGCCCCGATCGCGAAAACCAAGCGGGACAACTGCACCGCGGTCAGGGGCTGTGACTGCGTGTCGGTGACAGATCCGTTTCCCGTTTGCAGCGTCGCCAACGCCTGGCCCAGGTCCGGGGCCGCGGGCGCACCCACCTCACGGTGGTCCAGACCGGCCAGGAAGCCGAGCAATTCTTCGTACCACCCCGCATTCGCCCCTGCAGTGTCTGGAAGATAACGCTCGACGGTGGCTTCGATTTCCGGGTCGCCGGTGTCGGTGACCGCTTGATCGAGAGCGCCGTAAAGCGCCAACAGAGATTGAATCGCAGTTGCCATATCGGTCGCCACCATTGGGCCTCCGATCTCCCGATTAAGCAGGTAGTATACGGCGTTCAGGTCGTTTATCGGCAAGCCCCGCAGCATTAAATTCTCGGTAACACGGATAATTTCCACAAGGGGAAATTGGTGAATAAATCTTTCGATGACGGGTCTATCGACGATTTACCGTGGGCGTCAATTTTCGACCCCGCCGCCAATGCACGTGCGCTCAGTGCGATCCAGGCCGAAGGATTCCGTGCGGCCCGCAGAATCGTCGATCAATTCGCTAAAGCAGCCGAGATCGCGCCCGATTGCGCCTCCGCCAACCGCAGCAGCGGCGCAGGCCCCGCCGGCCTGTCGGAATGGGAACAGCTGACACGGGCCTGGTGGTCGACCGCCGGGCAGTTCCTGCTTCGGTCGCTGCCTGCGCGCCAACACGGCGACGGCGCGACGGTGACGCTGGACATCAATGATCCGTCGTCCAAGGGCGCCTTGACACTTCGGGTCACCGGTCCGGGTTCGGCCACCGGTGAGGTCTGGTTACACAACCGGGAGACCGACGACCGCGCGGAGGTCCGGCTGCGGTGCAGTGAGCTGCTCGGCCACGGCGGCCAGGTGATCGGGGCCGACGCGGTGCGGGTGGAACCGGCCACGGTGCCGATGCCGCGCAGGTCCAGCCGTGGCGTGCAGATCACCGCCGATGTCGGGCCCGAGGTCTGCCCGGGTACCTATCGCGGCACCCTGCTGGCCGTCGGCTATCCCGATCTGTGGCTGCCGGTGGTGCTCACCGTCGCAGCGCTGGAACCGTGACCGACATCGCCGACCGCGAAGCGGTGGCCGCGGTCGATGAGCGCCTCGGCGAGGTCGCCCGGATGGTCCGCCGTTCGATGCTCGACGCGCTACCCGACGGCGAACCCGCCAAGTGGCTGTACGCACCGCTGCGGGCGTATCCACAGCGGCCGGGAAAGGCACTGCGGCCGGCACTGTGCCTGTCGGCGGGCCGGGCCTTCGGTGCGGACACCGACGCACTACTCGGTATCGCCGTGGCGATCGAGTTGCTGCACAACGCTTTCCTGGTCCACGACGACATCGCCGATGGCAGCGAGATGCGCCGCGGTAGGCCGACGTTGGGCGCCCAGTACGGCATGGCGACGGCGATCAACACCGGCGACGCGTTGGCCCTGGTCGCCGGGCAGGTGCTGCGGCGAGCGACCCGCCAGCTCGACCGCGACCTGGCGGAACTGGTGTGGGCCGAGTTCGACACGATGGCGCTGCGGACCTTGGAGGGGCAGGCGATCGAAGTGGGCTGGCAGGCCGACCAGGTGGACGACCTGCGCCCCGAGGACTACCTGAATCTGATCCTGCACAAGACGTGCTGGTACACCACCATCCATCCGCTGCGGGTGGGGGCGATGGTGGGATCGGGTGGCACCGCGGAGCTGGGGACGCTGGTGCGGTTCGGATTTCATTTCGGCGCCGCGTTTCAGATCCGCGACGATCTGCTGAACCTGGTCGGCGACGAACGGATCTACGGCAAGGAGATCCTGGGCGACATCTACGAAGGGAAGCGGACCCTGCCACTGGTCCATCTGCTGTCCGTGGCGCGACCAGCAGACCGGGACCTGCTCGCGGACTACCTGCGCCGCAGTCGATCGCAGCGCTCAGCGGCGCTGGTGCGGCAGGTGCGCACTCTGATGGACGACTACGGCAGCATCGCGTTCACACGCCAGTACGCCGAGGGCATTCTGCTGGCGGCCCAGGAGTACTTCGAGGGCGCGTTCGCCAATGCCCGCCCCGGCCCGGATCTGGAGTTCCTGCGCGCGCTGGTGCCGTATGTGTGGGCGCGGTGGCGCTGACACCTGCCGGGCACGCCTTAAGGTGAGTGCCGTGGCCGAGACGGCGCCGCTGCGCGTGCAACTGATTGCCAAGACCGAGTTCACTCCGCCGCCGGACGTGCCGTGGAGCACTGACGCCGACGGCGGTCAGGCCCTGGTGGAATTCGCCGGCCGAGCCTGTTACCAGAGCTGGTCAAAACCCAACCCGCGAACCGCCACCAACGGGGCCTACCTCAGCCACATCATCGACGTCGGGCATTTCTCGGTGCTCGAGCATGCCTGCGTGACCTTCTACATCAGCGGCATTTCGCGGTCGGCCACCCACGAGCTGATCCGGCACCGGCATTTCTCGTTCTCCCAGCTCTCGCAGCGTTACGTCCCGGAACCGGACTCGCGGGTCGTGGTGCCGCCCGGCATGGAGGACGATCCGGAGCTGCAACAGATCCTGACCGACGCCGCGGACGCCAGTCGCGCCGCCTACGTCGAGCTGCTGGCCCGGCTGGAAGCCAAATTCGCTGATCAGCCCAATGCGGTCTTACGGCGCAAGCAGGCCCGGCAGGCCGCTCGTGCCGTGCTGCCCAACGCCACCGAGACCCGCATCGTGGTGACGGGCAATTACCGGGCGTGGCGGCATTTCATCGCGATGCGCGCCAGCGAGCACGCCGATGTCGAGATCCGCCGGCTGGCAGTCGAGTGCTTGCGGCAGCTCACCGAGGTGGCTCCGGCGGCATTCGGGGACTTCCAGATCAGCGCGCTGGCCGACGGCACCGAAGTCGCGACCAGTCCGCTCGCCACCGAGGTCTGAGCAACTCCAGGGGCCAGGTAATCTTGGGGCCGTGAGCAGCAGCGGATTCGACGCCAAGGCGCAGTTCGGCACCGTGCTGACCGCCATGGTCACCCCCTTCGGCGCGGACGGCTCGGTGGACACCGACGCCGCCGTGCGCTTGGCCAATCGCCTCGTCGACGCCGGTTGCGACGGTTTGGTGATCTCGGGCACCACTGGTGAGTCGCCGACTACCGCGGACTACGAGAAGCTCACTCTGCTGCGTGCGGTAGTCGAGGCGGTCGGTGACCGGGCCCGCATCATCGCGGGCGCCGGCAGCAACGACACCGAGCACAGCGTGCGCCTGGCCGAGGCGTGCGCCGGGGTCGGCGCACACGGCCTGCTGGTGGTGACGCCGTACTACTCGCGTCCGTCGCAGGCCGGTCTGTTGGCGCACTTCACCGCCGTCGCCGACGCCAGCGCGCTGCCGGTCATGCTCTACGACATCCCGGCCCGCTCGGTGGTGCCGATCGCGCCGGACACCATCTTCGAATTGGCTGAACACCCCAACATCGTCGCGATCAAGGACGCCAAGGGGGATCTGCACGCCGGAGCACAGATCATGGCCGAGACCGGATTGGCCTACTACTCCGGCGATGACGCCCTCAATCTGCCGTGGCTGGCCATGGGAGCCACCGGATTCGTCAGCGTGATCTCGCACTTCGCAGCCGGTCAGCTGCGTGACATGCTGGCCGCATTCGAGGCCGGCGACGTGGAGACCGCCCGCAAGATCAACGTCTCGATCGCCTCGCTGTCCAACGCGATGGGGCGCGTGGGCGGGGTGACTTTCGTCAAGGCCGGTCTGCGGTTGCAGGGTTTCGAGGCGGGTGACCCACGGTTGCCGATGGTGCCGGCGTCCGCCGCCGAGGTCGACGAACTGGCCATCGACATGCGCGCCGCGTCCGTGCTCGGGTGAGGTGCGGGTGACTGACGAACTTGCCCCGCCGGGGCCACTGACTGAAGGCGGACTGCGCGTCACCGCGCTCGGCGGTGTCAGCGAAATCGGCCGCAACATGACCGTTTTCGAGCACCTCGGCCGACTGCTGATCATCGACTGCGGCGTGCTGTTTCCGGGCCACGACGAGCCCGGTGTCGACCTGATCCTGCCGGACATCCGGCACATCCAGGACCGACTCGACGACGTCGAGGCGCTGGTGCTGACCCACGCCCATGAGGACCACATCGGCGCCATTCCGTTCCTGCTCAAATTGCGGGCCGACATCCCGGTGGTGGGTTCGAAGTTCACCCTGGCCCTGGTTGCCGCCAAGTGCCGGGAGCACCGCATCAAGCCGGTGTTCGTGCAGGTGGCCGAGGGTCAGCGCAGTACTCACGGGGTGTTCGAATGCGAGTACTTCGCGGTGAACCACTCCATCCCGGATGCACTGGCGATCGCGGTGCACACCGGCGCGGGCACCGTGCTGCACACCGGGGACATCAAGCTCGACCAGCTGCCTCCGGACGGGCGTCCGACGGATCTGCCCGGGATGTCGCGCCTGGGCGACAAGGGCGTGGACCTGTTCCTGTGCGACTCGACCAACGCCGAGATTCCCGGTGTCGGTCCGAGCGAGAGCGAAGTCGGCCCCACCCTGCACCGGCTGATCCGCGGCGCCGAGGGCCGGGTGATCGTGGCGTGCTTCGCCTCGAACGTGGACCGGGTGCAGCAGATCGTCGACGCCGCGGTGTCGCAGGGCCGGCGGGTGGCCTTCGTCGGCAGGTCGATGGTCCGCAATATGGGGATCGCCAAGGATCTGGGCTTTCTGCGGGTCACAGACCGCGATGTGATCGACATCGGGGCCGCCGAGGAGATGCCGCCGGAGAAGGTGGTGCTGGTCACCACCGGAACCCAGGGCGAACCGCTCTCGGCGCTGTCACGGATGTCGCGCGGCGAGCACCGGTCGATCACGCTGACCGCCGGTGACCTGGTGGTGCTGTCGTCGTCGCTGATCCCCGGCAACGAAGAGGCCGTCTACGGCGTGATGGACGCGCTGGCCAAGATCGGCGCCCGGGTGGTCACCAACGCTGCGGCGCGGGTGCATGTCTCCGGGCACGCCTACTCCGGCGAGCTGCTGTTCCTCTACAACGGGATCCGGCCGCGCAATGTCATGCCGGTGCACGGCACCTGGCGGATGATGCGCGCCAACGCCGCGCTGGCCGCCCGCACCGGGGTGCCCGAGGAGAACATCGTGCTGGCCGAGAACGGGGTCAGCGTCGATCTGGTCGCCGGGCAAGCCCGCATCGCCGGTGGGGTGCCGGTCGGCAAGATGTTCGTCGACGGGCTCGTCGACGGCGATGTCGGCGATGCGACGCTGGGGGAGCGGTTGATCCTGTCCAGCGGATTCGTCGCGATCACGGTGGTGGTGCGCCGCGGGACCGGCAAGCCGGTGGCTCCGCCGCACCTGCATTCGCGGGGTTTCTCCGAAGACCCCAAGGCCCTGGAGCCGGCGGCCCGCAAGGTCGAGGCGGAGCTGGAATCCCTTGCTGCAGAGCAGGTCACCGATCCGGTACGGATCGCTCAGGCGGTGCGCCGCACGGTGGGCAAATGGGTGGGCGAGGTCTACCGGCGTCAGCCGATGATCGTGCCGACGGTGATCGAGGTCTGAACCGGCTCGCACCTCAGAGCTTTTCGGCGTACACCGACCATTCCAGGTCACTCGCGCCCAGGTTGCGGCCGGTGGGCTCGACGTAGCGCTGAAGGAATTGTTCTGGTCCGGCCTGCTCGATAAGTCGCCAGCCGTATCCGGCAAGAAAATCCGCCACCTCGGCAGGCTGCAGCCCGAAATGCCACAACTTGTTGACCATCCTGCGATACAACGCCGGCGAGCCATACAGGTTCGTACCGTCGATGAAGTCACGCTGGACGTAGGTGAACACCAGTCGGCTGCCCGATGCCGCCGGGCGCAGCCCCTCGAGGGTGCTCCGGACGGCGCTCTCGCTCAGGTATTGGGTCACGCCTTCCCATACGAAGAACGTGCGGAACGCCGTTCGGTAACCGTGCTCGACGAGGGCGGTCAGCACGTCGTCGCGGGCGAAGTCCAGTGCCACCAGCCGAACCGACAGTGGCAGGTCACCGAGCACCCGGCGCACGGTGGCGGACTTGCGGGCGATGTTGACGGCCTGATCGACCTCGAAGACCGGGATGGGGTTATGCCGGGCGAGTCGGTAGGCGAGCGTGTCCAGGCCCGCGCCGAGGACCACGACGGCTTGGACACCCTCACCGGCCTCATCGACCCGGTCGGAGATGAAACGCTTACGGCAGGTCAGGTTGACCCACAGGCCCGGCCCGGATCGGTCCATCGCGGCGATGAACCATCTCCGCAGCGGCGCGGGCCGCAACGCCGCCACCAACCAGCGCAGGGCGGCCGGCAGGAACGGCGCCGCCAAGTCGTCGTCGATCAGGCGTCGCCCCGGCGGCTCGTGGTGTTCGATAGCCGCGAGCACCATCGGGCCGTAGGCCGTCTGCGCTGCCGTGTTGCGTGCCACGGCTACCTCTTGTTGATGAACCCGGCGTCGACGGGCAACGTGATGCCGGTGATGTAGCGGGCCGCATCGGATACCAGCCACGCCACCGCGTTGGCGATGTCTTCCGGTTCCAGCACCGCCACCGGCAGCGCATTGCCCATGTCCGGTGGCTTCCCCGTCGCGGCGGTGAGCTCGGCCAGCCAGCCGCGGACGTAGTCGTTGTTGATCATCGGGGTGTCGACACCGGCCGGGTGCACCGAGTTCACCCGAATGCTGTGCTGCGCCAGCAGGTTCGCGTAGACCCGCATCAGTCCGACCAGCCCGTGCTTGGCTGCGGCGTAACCGATGGCCCCGGCATCGTGGCTGCCGATACCGGCCAGGCCCGCGGCCGAACTGATCAGCACGATCGACCCCCCGTCGCCTTGGTCGACCATCGTCGGAATCGCCGCCTCGATGGTGTGGTACACCCCGGTCAGGTTGACGTCGATCACGTCGTTCCAGCCATCGGCCGCGGCCATGGGGGCGATGCCGGCGTTGGCCACCACGATGTCCACCCGGCCCAGCTCGTCGACGCCGGCCCGCAGGGCGGCGCCCAACGCCACCTGGTCACGCACATCGGCCTGCCGGGCCACGATGCGCGCACCGGTGTCTTCGACCAGCTTGACCGTGGCCGCCAAGTCCTCGGCGTCCGCCAGCGGATAGGGCACGCTGTCGATCTGCTGGCACAGGTCGACGGCGATGATGTCGGCTCCATCGGCGGCCAGTCGCAGGGCATGGGCGCGGCCCTGGCCGCGGGCGGCGCCGGTGATCAGCGCGACCTTCCCTTGCAGGTTTCCGCTCGACGGCCGCGCTGTCACGGACGCAACTGCCCTTTGCCCGGGTCGCCGGCCGGGACCGCCTGCAGCATTTTGATGTCGGGTGCGCCGGCCAGGTGCTCGGTGAGGCTGCCGAACAGCTCACCGACGGCGGGCGCCGTCGAGTGCGCCTTCAACGCATCGGCATCGGCCCATTGCTCGATGAACACGAAGGCTCCGTCGGCTTCGTGCAGGGAGTAGAGCTGGCAGCCCGGTTCTTCGTGCACCTGTCCCACCGCCTTGGTGCAGATTTCGCGGACGGCCTCGACCGATTCCGGCTTGACGGTGAAGGTGGCGACGACGACCACGGGCATATGCGGCTCCTTGGCTGATGGGGGATTCACGGGCCACCCTACCCAGCCCTGGGCCGGATGCGCGGTGAACCGACCGGCCGGGGCCAGTGTGGCTTATGGTGCAGATGGGGTAATTGCGACTAGGCTTGCCGATATGGCTAGTAAGACCGCTGCTAGTAGGGCTCCCGCGCGTTCCGGTACCCGAACGACCAGGGCAAAAGCCGGTTCCAAGGCCGCCGCCAAGGGTGGTTCACGGCCCGCCCGGTCACGCCCGGCAGCCAAGCCGCGCCGCGCCGCCCGGCAGCATTCGGGTCCCGTGGCGCTCGGGATGGCGTGTGGACGCCTGGCCCGCGCCACCTGGCTGATGGTCGCCAAGGGCGCTGGTAGCGCCGCACGCTCGGTGGGCCGCGCCCACGACATCGACCCCGGCCATCGCCGCGACGGCATCGCACTGGCTTTGCTGGGATTTGCCGTGGTGACAGCCGCCAGCTGCTGGCTCGATGCCGCCCGGCCGGTCGGGGCGTGGATCGACACCGGTCTGCGCACCGTGATCGGCGGAGCAGTGGTGCTGCTTCCGGTACTGGCTGCGGCCGGCGCCGTGCTGCTGATGCGCACCGAACCCGACCCGGAGAACCGGCCCCGGCTGATCCTCGGGTCAACCATGATCGGGCTGCCGATCCTGGGCCTGTGGCACCTGTGGTCGGGCTCTCCGCAGAGTCCCGATGGCCGTCTGCACGGCGCCGGTTTCGTGGGGTTCGCGATCGGTGGCCCGCTCGCCGACGGACTCACGGCGTGGATCGCCGCGCCGCTGCTGTGCATCGGCGTGCTGTTCGGCGTGTTGTTGCTGACCGGTACCACCCTGCGCGAAGCACCCGAGACCTTGCGCACGATGTTCCGCGGCGACTACGACGAAGACGACTACTACGACGATTACGACGACTACGACGATCAGGACTACGACCAGGCCTACGACGATGCCGATGACGACGACACCGGCGTCGGGGCCCCGGCCGGCGGTGCCAGCCGGTTCGGCGGCCTCGAGCCCGACACCAAAGTCGACGACGCTCCGGACTGGCAGTCGCGCACCCCGCTGGACAACTACCCACTCGACGAAGAGCCCGCCGCTGCGCCGCCGCCGGTCAAGCCCGTGCGCCGCAAGGCGCCCAAGGAGACCAAGGCGGCCAAATCCGCTGCCACCACGGTCGTCCTCGACCGGGTGGTGGAGGGCCCCTACACGCTGCCGGCGCTGAGCCTGCTGGTCGCTGGGGACCCCCCGAAGACACGCACCGCCGCCAACGACCAGATGGCCGACTCGATCACCTCGGTGCTGGAGCAGTTCAAGGTCGACGCCGCGGTCACCGGTTGCACCCGCGGTCCCACCGTCACCCGCTACGAGGTGGAGTTGGGCCCCGGGGTGAAGGTGGAGAAGATCACCGCCCTGCAGCGCAACATCGCCTACGCGGTGGCCACCGAGAGCGTCCGGATGCTTGCGCCGATCCCGGGCAAGTCCGCCGTGGGCATCGAGGTGCCCAACACCGACCGCGAACTGGTGCGGCTGGCCGACGTGCTGACCGCGCCGTCCACCCGCGGCGACCACCACCCGCTGGTGATCGGGCTGGGCAAGGACATCGAGGGCGACTTCATCTGCGCCAACCTGGCCAAGATGCCGCACCTGTTGGTTGCCGGCTCCACCGGTTCGGGCAAGTCCAGCTTCGTCAACTCGATGCTGGTCTCCCTGCTGGCGCGGGCTACCCCCGAAGAGGTCAGGATGATCCTGATCGACCCCAAGATGGTGGAACTCACGCCGTACGAAGGTATTCCACACCTGATCACCCCGATCATCACCGAGCCGAAGAAGGCCGCCGCAGCGCTGGCCTGGCTGGTCGAGGAGATGGAGCAGCGCTACCAGGACATGAAGTCGTCCCGGGTGCGTCACATCAACGACTTCAACGACAAGGTCCGCTCCGGCGAGATCACCACGCCGTTGGGCAGCGAACGGGTCTACCGGCCCTACCCCTACATCCTCGCGGTCGTCGACGAGCTCGCCGACCTGATGATGACCGCTCCCCGCGATGTCGAAGACGCGATCGTGCGGATCACCCAGAAGGCCCGCGCCGCCGGCATCCACCTGGTGCTGGCCACCCAGCGGCCGTCGGTGGACGTGGTCACCGGCCTGATCAAGACCAACGTGCCGTCCCGACTGGCGTTCGCCACCTCGTCGCTCACCGATTCGCGGGTCATCCTCGATCAGCCGGGCGCCGAGAAGCTGATCGGCATGGGCGACGGGCTGTTCCTGCCGATGGGCGCCAACAAGCCGATCCGGCTGCAGGGGGCGTTCATCTCCGACGAGGAGATCCAGGCCGTCGTCAGCGCCTGCAAGGACCAGGCCGAACCGGAGTACACCGAGGGCGTCACCGCCGTGAAGACCAGTGGGGATCGCACCGACGTCGACCCCGACATCGGCGATGACATGGACGTCTTCCTGCAGGCCGTCGAACTGGTGGTGTCCAGCCAGTTCGGCTCGACTTCGATGCTGCAGCGCAAGCTGCGGGTGGGCTTCGCCAAGGCCGGCCGCCTGATGGACCTGATGGAGACACGCGACATCGTCGGCCCGTCCGAGGGCTCCAAGGCCCGCCAGGTGCTGGTCAAGCCGGATGAGTTGGCGGGGACGCTGATGCTGATCCGCGGCGGCAGTGCCCCCGACGACGACGGCGGCGACGACGAGTTCTAGCCACCGGCGCCGAACTCTGGGCGCCCTGTGCCGAGTGTGAATCTCCCGACGCGACACGCCGATAGGCCGTCGCAAGATTCACACTCGACGGGAGCCGGCCGGGAACCGGCGGCCATGAGCCGTCGGCTACGCGCTGTGCACCAGGGCCAGCCCGTGCCAGTCGCGCAGCGGCTTGCGTCGCTTGCTGCGCGCCACCAGCCGGGCCACCGCGGCCTCCAGCCCATGGGCCAGTTCGTCGACCGCCGCGAACTCGAAGTCGGCCAGGACCCCGATGAACAGTTCGCCGGCGTAGCTGAGGACCGCCACGCCGGTACGCAGCTGCAGCGCGATGGGCGGCACCGGCAGCACCGCAACCACGTCGCAACCCATGATCTGCAACGGCTCTGAAGGGCCGGGGACGTTGGTGGCCAACGCCACGACGCCACGCTGGTGGAGTTGTCCCAGTAGCCGTGCCGCCCAAGCCGACCACGCCACAGGTAGTAGGCCGGCGGCCGACAGGACCGCGGGTCCGGCGTGGCGCTGCCCGCCGGCTTTGGCCCGCGCCAGCCGGGACCGCACGTCCAGCAACCGCTTCACCGGATTGGACTCCTCGATCGGCAGACGCGGCAACAGCACGGAAACCCGGTTGGCGGGGCTTGCCGGCGCATGCGCGGACAGTGCCGACACCGGCACCAGAGTGCGCAGCGAATCAGACTGGGGCACTTGGCCGCGCCGGATCATGAAGTCGCGATAACTCTCGGTCAGAGCCGCCAGCACCACGTCATCGGCGGTCACGTCGAACACTCGACAAACCTGCTGGACGTCGTCGAGCGCAACCCGTGCCGCGCTGTAACGGCGGCGGCTGGTGAGCGGACCGTTCAGCGACGACGCGGCCGGTTGCAGCAAGCCGGCCGCCAGTTCCACGACACCGCGCAGGTTGTGCACCCAATGCACCGGGTTGAGGTCCAGCAGCGGCCGGCCGTGCGGCGGTCGCGCCGCATCCTGTGCCGGCGCGGCGGTGTGGGCCGCCAGATGGGCTAATCCGTTGTCGGACAAGCCGGTCAGCATGTGCGCTGCCATGGTGCCGTCGGCGATGCAGTGGTGGACCTTCATCAACAGGGCCCACCGGTCACCGCTGAGTCCGCTGATCACCCAGATCTCCCACAGTGGGCGATTGCGGTCCAGTCGCCAGGACATCACGTCGGCCACCACCGTGTGCAGTTCGGCGTCTCCGCCGGGCGAGGGCACCGCGACCCGACCGATGTGATGGGCAAGGTCGAAGTGAGGGTCGTCCACCCATTCGGGTGCGCTCAGATCCAAGGCGTGGCGCACGAGGCGCTGCCCGAACCGCGGGCACCCGCGCAGACGTTCGGCCAGCGTTGCCTGCAGCGCGGCGTGGTCGGGAATCGGGCCGTTCAGGACGGCCAGCGTCCCGGTGGCCATGCTGACGTTGTGATCGGAATCCTCGACGCCCAGAAAGCCGGCGTCCAGGGGGGTCAGGTGCTCGGCCACGGCTGCCTCCAGTTGTCTGCAACTGTCAGTACCACTATCTCCTGTTCGGGTGGCCCGCGGCAGGGCCGGAAGTCCCCAGGTTCGGCCGCCGCGACACCCACCAGACACGCACCGGACACGGACCGGATACGGACCGGACACCAGCGGTTTTCCCGCGACGCAAGAGCGCGTAATCTCGCCACGTGGATTGGGCACGACTTTTCGCTTTCGACACGCCGCCCTCGGAGATCTTTGTCCGTGGAACAGTCATCTACATCGCGATCTACGCGTTGCTGCGGGTGGTGTTGAAACGCGAGGCGGGCACCAACGGCATCACCGATCTCATCGTCGTGGTGTTGATCGCCGATGCGGCGCAGAACGGGATGGCCGGCGGCTACCGATCGATCAGCGACGGCATCCTGCTCGTCGGGGTGATCATCGGCTGGTCATACCTGCTGAACTGGATGGCGCATCGCTGGCCTTCGGTGGCGAGGCTGTTGCGGCCGGGGCCGCTGTTGGTGATCTACGACGGCGCATTCCTCTACGCCAATATGCGCAAAGAGATGATCACCGAGGAACAGGTTCGCGAGCAGGCCCGCAAACAGGGTATTGCGGACCTTTCGGTAGTCCGTGAGGGCCGGATGGAATCCGACGGGCAGTTCAGCTTTCTCATCGGCGCCACGCGCCGGGCCCGCGATCTGGTCGTCGACTAGGGGGACTAGAGGACCAGCAGCATCCGGGTATTGCCCAGGGTGTTCGGCTTGACGTAGCTCAGGTCCAGGAATTCGGCCACGCCGACGTCATAGGAGCGTTGCATCTCCTCGAACACCTCGGCGGTCACCGGTGTGCCGTCGATCTCGGTGAAGCCGTGCCGGGCGAAGAACTCGGTCTCGAAGGTCAGCACGAACAGCCGCTGCAACTCCAACTCGCGGGCGACCTGCAGCAGGCGGTCGACGATCGCGTGTCCGATACCGCGACCGGTCAGGGTCGGGTCCACCGCGATGGTGCGTACTTCGCCAAGGTCTGACCACAGCACATGCAGGGCGCCGCAGCCCACCACCTGCTCGTCGGCGTCGGTGGCAACCCAGAATTCCTGGACCGCTTCATAGAGCGTCACCAGGTTCTTTTCCAGCAGGATCTTGCCCGCATAAACGTCCACCAGCTGCTTGATCGCCGGGACGTCCGAGGTGCGTGCGCGCCGGACCACGGGCCGTCCGGCCGGTCGATCCGCCGCAAGATTCACAGCTGCACAGTATCGGTTTCTCATTTCGGGCTGGGCAACAGATATTCTGACCCCGTGTCGGGACAGCCAAAAACCGGTCCAGCGGTGACGCATGTCCCCGTGGTCAATCTTGCGAACGCGTTGACCGTCATGCGGATGGGGCTGGTCCCGGTCTTCCTGCTGGCGTTGTTCGCCGAGGATGGCCACGATCCGAAGACCCGTATCGCGGCGTTCGTCATCTTTGCCATTGCCATCATCACCGACCGGCTGGACGGCACCCTGGCGCGCAATTACGGCATGGTTACCGAGTTCGGCACGCTGGCCGACCCGATCGCCGACAAGGCGCTGATCGGCGCAGCGCTGATCGGTCTGTCGATGCTGGGCGACCTGTGGTGGTGGGTGACGGTGCTGATTCTGGCTCGCGAGATCGGGATCACCCTGCTCAGGTTCGCCGTGCTGCACCGTGGAGTGATCCCGGCCAGCCGCGGCGGCAAACTCAAGACCCTGGTGCAGGCGGTCGGCATCGGGCTGCTCATCTTGCCGCTGGCGGGCCCCTGGCTGGTGACGGCCTGGACGGTGATGACCGCGGCGGTGATCCTGACGGTGTTGACCGGCGTGGACTACGTCGTCTCGGCGGTTACCGACCTGCGCGGCGGGCCAGTTCGAAGCTGACCCGAATGAAGCCGGCGGTTCAGCGAGGCTCGACGGAGGAGAGGCGAAGCTGGGACCGCCGAATGAAGCCGGCGGTTCAGCGAGGCTCGACGGAGGAGAGGCGAAGCTGGGACCGCCGAATGAAACTGTCGAATCCGGGAACCCATTAGGGCGTCGCGCGCGTTGACCTTGGTGACTGTCGGTTTCCAAGGGTGACCCGTAAGGGGGAGTGCACGATGACGACATTGCTGCGGGAGTCGGTCGGCGAGGTGCTGCGCCAGGCCCGGACGGCTCAGGGGCGCACGCTGCGTGAGGTGTCGGACGCGGCGCGGGTCAGCCTCGGCTACCTCTCGGAGGTCGAACGGGGCCGCAAGGAAGCGTCCAGTGAGCTGCTCAACGCGATCTGTGCGGCATTGCGCATCCCGTTGTCGACTGTGCTCTTCGACGCCGGAACCCGGCTGGCTCAGGCCGAGCGGGCCGAACTGGCAGTGCGCAACGCCCACGGTGGCGCGGTGACCCGCATCGATGCCGGTACCAAGGTGGTGATCCCGCCGATTCGTACGCTGGCATCGGCGGCCTCGGCGTGACGCGCCCGGCCTGAACACCCACCCGAGCACCGTCGACCCGATAAATTGATCACCGGTACCGGCGGTAGCGCGACAACACTGGAAACAAGCAGACGGAGCTGACTGATGGCCAACCCGTTCGTCAAGGCGTGGAAGTACCTGATGGCGCTGTTCAACTCGAAGATCGACGAGCACGCCGATCCGAAGGTGCAGATCCAGCAGGCGATCGAAGAGGCGCAGCGTCAGCACCAGGCCCTGACCCAGCAGGCGGCACAGGTGATCGGCAACCAGCGGCAGTTGGAGATGCGGCTGAACCGGCAGCTGGCCGACATTGAGAAGCTTCAGGTCAACGTGCGCCAAGCCCTGACGCTGGCCGACCAGGCCACGGCTGCCGGAGATGCCGCGAAGGCCACCGAGTACAACAACGCCGCCGAGGCGTTCGCGGCCCAGCTGGTCACCGCCGAACAGAGCGTGGAAGACCTCAAGGCCCTACATGATCAGGCGTTGTCGGCGGCCGTGCAGGCCAAGAAGGCCGTGGAGCAGAACGCCATGGTGTTGCAGCAGAAGATCGCCGAGCGCACCAAACTGCTCAGCCAGCTCGAGCAGGCCAAGATGCAGGAGCAGGTCAGCGCGTCACTGCGCTCGATGAGCGAGATCGCCGCTCCCGGAACCACTCCCAGCCTGGACGAGGTGCGCGACAAGATCGAACGGCGCTACGCCAACGCGATCGGGGCCGCCGAGTTGGCGCAGGGTTCGGTGCAGGGTCGGATGATCGAGGTCGAGCAGGCCGGCGTGCAGATGGCCGGCCATTCCCGGCTGGAGCAGATCCGGGCGTCCATGCGGGGCGAGTCGCTGCCCGCGGGTGGTTCCGCCACTGCCCCCGGACAGGCCACCCCGGCATCCCCGCAGTCCGGTGCCAATCCCACCCCCGAGAACCCGCTGGGACGGTAGTCAGGTGGCCGCGACACTCGGAGGCAGCGCTCGGCACCCACTGCTGCAGCGTGCCGTGGACCGGGCCAGCGAGGCTGCCGACCTGCTCGCCGACAAGCTGGGTGCGATCGCGGACCCCAGGGCCCGGATGCTGCGCAAGCGCCGGTGGGCGCTGCGGCTGGGTCTGTTCTTCACTGCCACCTGCGGATTCTGGACGCTGGTGACGGCCGTGCTGGCGTCCTGGTCGACCCCGGTATGGGTGCTGCTGATCACCGGGCTGGTCGCAGCGGGTGCGGCCGCGCCGGCGACGCTGTTGTTGCTGCGCTACCGCTGGCTGCGTGCGGCGCCGCTGCCGGCAGTGCGCTCCACCGCGGTGCGGCGCCTGCCGCCGCCCGGCTCGGCGGCACGACCGTCGATGTACGCGCTGGGCGCCTCCGAGCGGGGGATGGTCTCGCTGCTGGGTGTGCTCGAGCGGGGCCGGCTGCTGCCGGACGACGAGATCACCGAACTGACGGCAGCGGTCAACCGCGCCGCGTCGACGATGGCGGCCACCGCCGCCGAGGTGGTGTCGATGGAGCGCGCCGTACAGCACAGCGCCCAATCACGTCAGTACCTGGTGCCGACGATCAACGCGTTCACCGCTCAGCTCAGTGCCGGCGTTCGCCAGTACAACGAGATGGTCACCGCCGCAGCGCAACTGGTGGCGTCGGCCAACGACGGCTCGACGACGTCGGCCGGCGATCCGGCGAATTCCCCGATGTCGCAGCGGCGCTACCGCGAAGAGCTGGTCGGTGCGACCGAGAAGATGCTGGGCTGGGCGCAGGCCTTCGACGAACTGGCCGAGTTGCCCCGGGTCGTCTAGATGTCGTCGCTGCGCTGATCGACCGAGTCCGGCCGCGGCCCGTAGCGTTCCTCGTAGGACCGGTGAATGTGGGCGTCGCGCTCGCGCTTGCGTGCGTTGGCGAGCTCCGGGTTCAGACCGTGCATCCGCAGCATGTGCGTGCGCCACACCTTGTTGAGCGCGTGCGCGAACAGGATCACCATGAACCAGATCGGGAACGTCATGCTGAAACGCGTCATGAAGTCTGTCGGAAAGAACCAGAACGGGATCAGGATGAGCGTCGTCGGCACGGCGGCGCGCAGGATCATCCGGACGGTGGCACCCGGGCCGGCCAGGTCGTTGCGGACCCAGTCCAGCAGTTCTGGCGGCAACGGGCGGCCGTAGCAGTAGCGGAGGTATTGGATCGGAGTTGGGCGCTGAGGCTTTGAAACTTGACGCACAGCGATGACCCTAGAACGTCGGCCGCAGCGCCGGGAACACGGTGGCCGCCACCGCGCGCAGCGTCGCCTTGAACATGTCCAGGAAGTCGAAGTAGTCACGCCACAACGTGATCCGTCCGTGGTGCACCTCGAAGACTCCGCACACCCAGAACTGCAGCCGCAGCGGTCCCAGCGTCAGCGCATCGGTGCGCTCGGTGAGCACTGACGAGCCGTCGGCGGCGATGCGATGGATCTTCACGTCGAAAGCCGCCCGGCCGGCCATCCGCCCAAACACTCCGATGGTGGCGCTGCGGCCGTAGATGGTCGGCAGCCCGACGTTCTGGTACACCACGTCCTCGGCGAGCGCCGCCGCCGCGGTGTCGAGGTCCTCGTCGCGCAGGGCGTCGAGGAAGGTCTCTACGGTGCGGATGTTGGCGGCGGCCTCAACAGCATCCTGCTGGCCAGTCAGTTCGGTCATGCCTGCCACCCTAGGCCTGAGGGGCTGTGGCACGGTAGGCCGATGCGAGTCGTAGTGGTAGCCGGCCCAGATCCCGGTCACGCGTTCCCGGCGATCGCGTTGTGCAGGCGCTTCGCGGCGGCCGGAGACACGGCGACGCTGCTGACCGGGGTGCAGTGGCTCGACACCGCGCGGGCCGCCGGGGTGGACGCCGCGGAGCTGCTGGGACTCGATCCCACCGCCGCCGACGACGACGCCGACGACGGGGCCAAGCTGCATCACCGTGCGGCGCGCATGGCGGTGGAAAACCGCGATCAGCTGCGAGCTCTGGCGCCGGATCTGGTGGTCTCCGACGTCATCACGGCTTGTGGGGGAATGGCCGCCGAGCTGCTCGGCATCGGGTGGGTGGAACTCAGTCCGCACCCGCTGTACCTGCCGTCGAAGGGACTGCCGCCGATCGGCAGCGGGCTGGCACCGGGCACCGGGGTGCGTGGCCGGCTGCGTGATGCGGTGATGCGCTCGTTGACGGCACGGTCGGTACGCGGTGGCCTGCGTCAGCGTGCCGAAGCGCGGGTGGGTATCGGTCTGCCGGGCGACGATCCCGGGCCGCTGCGGCGCCTGATCGCCACGCTGCCCGCGCTCGAGGTGCCCCGGCCCGACTGGCCCGCCGAGGCCGTCGTGGTCGGACCGTTGCACTTCGAGCCGACCGAGCAGGTGCTGACCGTACCGCCGGGCTCCGGTCCGCTGGTGGTGGTGGCGCCATCCACCGCCTCCACCGGCGCCGCCGGGCTGGCCGAGCTCGCCCTGGAGCATCTGGTGCCCGGTGCCGGACTGCCCGACGGCGCCCGGCTGGCGGTGTCGCGTCTGGGCGGCCCGCCCCTGGAGCTGCCGTCATGGGCCGTCGCCGGGTTGGGGCGCCAGGACGAACTGTTAACGCACGCCGACGTGGTTGTCTGCGGCGGCGGGCACGGCATGGTGGCCAAGACGCTGCTGGGCGGGGTACCGCTGGTGGTGGTGCCCGGTGGCGGCGATCAGTGGGAGATCGCCAATCGCGTGGTGCGCCAAGGCAGTGGGCGGCTGATCCGCCCGTTGACCGGGCCGGCATTGGCCGAGGCGGTGGGCGCGGTGTTGGCGTCGCCGAGCTACCGCGATGCGGCGCGGCGCGCCGCAGGCACGGCCACTGACGTCGCCGATCCGGTACGGGTGTGCCACGAGGCACTGTCGGGCACTGGGTAGGTTGGGTAGGTGCGCCTGACCGAATTCCGCGAACTGGTCACGATGCGTTTCGGTGCCGCCTACGGCACCTCGGTGCTCTCCGACCACGTGCTGGCCGCGGTAGGCGGACGGACCGCGGCGCAGGCCATCGAGGACGGCGTGGAGCCGCGTGACGTGTGGTGGGCGCTGTGCTCGGACTTCGACGTGCCGCGCGATCAGTGGTGAAGCTGGTCGTTGCGCGCCACGATGCTGCGGACCAGGGCGACGGAGAGATCTGAGCAGATCGCGGCCAGTTCCGTCGTGGTCTCGACCGGATTGTCGAGCCAGGTTTCGATGATCTGGTTGACACCGCCGACGATGAACAGTGCACCCCGGCGCAGTTCTTCCGGCCCGAGATTCTGACCGTCCAGGACGCCCGGGGCATGTTCGACGATGGCGTCGGTGATCAAGTCGAGGATGCCCGCGCGGTGCTCGTTGAGCCCCGGAATCGCGGACAGGTCACTGGTGGCGATGCGGTGGATGCAGGGATCGGCGGCGATCAGGTCGAGAAAGGCCGTCAGCGCGGACCGGAGTTTGTCCGACAGCGTGCCGGGGTCACCGATCCCGGCGGTGACCATCGCCTCGAGCAGCTGGTCGCGGACGTCGTCGGAGACCGCGAAGAACAGCGCGTCGCGATTGGGAAACTGTTCGTAGAAATAGCGCGGGGTGAGCCCCGCGGCGGTGCAGACGCCGCGGACGGTGACCTCGCCGATGCCCGATTCGCCCCAGATCTGGCGGCCGGCGGCCAGCAACTTGCTACGGCGCTCGGCGCGGCGGTCCACCGCGCTGATTCCGCCGTAGTCACGCACCACCTCAGGGCGTTTCATTGACATCACCCTACTAGCGACCGTAAATTCGGAATACGGATGTTATCCAAAATAGCGCTGGAGGCCACCCGATGAACGCGCCTGTACTGACCGTCCCTGCCCGGCACCCGGCTGGACCGGGCGCCGTACCGGTCAGCATTCGGGTGCTGGCGACGGCGCTGGCGATCACCAAGCCCACGCCGCAGCGGTGGCGCCAGATCGGTGAAGACCTGACCGTCGGCGACGAGCCGATGCAGCGGCTGGTCGAGTGGATGTCGAGCGCGGGGGCCCAAGAGACCCGCCCGATCTTCGAACAGATCCTGGCCCGCGGTCTGGACAGCGTGCCGGATGCACCGGCGCCGCTGCGGGAGTTCTTCGGCGAGTTCGAGCCGATCCCGGACTGGGTCGACATGGCCCGAGTGCGCCGTGGTCAGCGGGCTCTGCGCCGCGGCGGTGCCGACGGCACCTACATCGCCCGGGACGTGTCGTTCCTCGGTGGCTATCAATTCTCCTCGTTCAACAAGACGCTGCTGCGCACCGGTGTGCTGGAGAAGGGCTCGAACAAGCGCTTCGCCGAGACCCTGCAATGGGCGCTGGACGTCAGCGGCGAAGGAGGGCTGGAGCCACTCGGGGCCGGCTATCAGGCCACCATCCGGGTTCGGCTGATCCACGAATACGTTCGCCGGCACGTCGCCGCGCTGCCGGATTGGCGCAGTGACGAATGGGGCCTGCCGGTCAACCAGACCGACATGGCCGCCACCCTGGTGGGAGCGCTGATCGCGCCACCGGCCGGCGGGCTGGCGCTGGGAATCGTGCTGTCCCCGGGCGAACTGGAGGACATTGCGCACCTGACTCGCTATGTCGGCTGGCTGATGGGGGTCCGAGACGACTGGCTGCCCACCAGCTTCCGGGACGGCATCCGCATCCTCTATCAGACCCTCGGTGCGCTTTCGGCGCCCGATGAGACCACCAAGCAGTTGGCGGCCCCGATGGCCGACGATCCGCTGGAATGGCAGTTCGGTGCCATGACCGGCGTGCGGCGCCGTATCGCACGCGCCCAGCATCTCTCGCTGACCAGCAGCTTTCTCGGGCCGCGCACGATGCGAAAACTGGGCCTGCCGGTCTTCGTGCTGCCGTGGTACCCACTGCTGCGGCTGCCGGTGAACCTGGCCCGCAGCGCCGCGGCCCTGGCCCTGCCCGGCGGCCGGGCTCGCGCGGCGCGGCGTGGGCGGCGCGAGCAAGAGGCGTTCATGCGGACCATGATGGGCGCCGAAGACACCACGATCGGGGCTTCCGCGCACGTCATGGCGGTGGTCTGACCGGGCGTCAAAGTCCGACACGCCGACACGCCGCGTGTCGGACTTGATTCGAACATTCGTTCGCCTACTGTGGAGGCAGTTCGTTCGGCCTGACGGGTTTGTCAGACCCCGTCGCTAGCGTCACGGCCAACCGACCGAGAACCGGTCAACCGAACTACCGAACCACAGGAGAGGCATCATGGCGCAAGCGCCCGATCGCGAAAAAGCACTCGAACTGGCGATGGCCCAGATCGACAAGAACTTCGGCAAAGGCTCGGTGATGCGCCTCGGAGACGAGGTGCGCCAGCCGATCTCGGTCATCCCGACCGGCTCGATCGCCCTGGACGTGGCGCTGGGCATCGGCGGCCTGCCCCGGGGCCGGGTCGTCGAGATCTACGGCCCGGAGTCCTCTGGTAAGACCACCGTGGCGCTGCACGCAGTGGCCAACGCCCAGGCCGCCGGCGGGATCGCGGCGTTCATCGACGCCGAGCACGCGCTGGACCCCGAATACGCCAAGAAGCTCGGCGTGGACACCGATTCGTTGCTGGTGTCCCAGCCCGACACCGGGGAGCAGGCGCTGGAGATCGCCGACACGCTTATCCGCTCCGGCGCGCTGGACATCCTGGTCATCGACTCGGTGGCCGCCCTGGTGCCGCGCGCGGAGATCGAGGGTGAGATGGGGGACAGTCACGTCGGTCTGCAGGCCCGGTTGATGAGCCAGGCGCTGCGGAAGATGACCGGTGCGCTGAATAATTCGGGCACCACCGCCATCTTCATCAACCAGCTGCGGGAGAAGATCGGGGTGATGTTCGGCAGTCCCGAAACCACCACGGGTGGAAAGGCTTTGAAGTTCTACGCCTCGGTTCGCCTCGATGTTCGGCGGATTGAGACCCTCAAAGACGGCACCGACGCGGTCGGCAACCGCACCCGGGTCAAGGTGGTCAAGAACAAGGTGTCGCCGCCGTTCAAGCAGGCAGAGTTCGACATCCTGTACGGCCGGGGCATCAGCCGTGAGGGGTCGCTGATCGACATGGGCGTGGACCAGGGCTTCATCCGCAAGTCCGGTTCCTGGTTCACCTACGACGGCGAACAGCTGGGGCAGGGCAAGGAGAACGCCCGCAACTACCTGCTGACCAACCGTGACGTGGCCAACGAGATCGAGAAGAAGATCAAGGAGAAGCTCGGTATCGGCGCCGTGCTGACCGATGAGCTGGCCGATGATGTTCTGCCCGCCCCCGTCGACTTCTGAGTCGGTCGAGGCAGCAGAGCCCAAGCGCGAGGAACAGGCGAAGACACTGTGCCTTCGCCTGCTCACCGTCCGGGCCCGCACCCGCGCCGAGCTCGCCGGCCAGCTGACCAAGCGCGGCTACCCCGACGAGGTCAGTGACCGGGTGTTGGACCGGCTGACCACAGCCGGATTGATCGACGACACCGACTTCGCCGAACAGTGGGTGCGATCCCGGCGCGAGCACGCGGGCAAGGGCCGCAAGGCGTTGGCCGCGGAGTTGCGCACCAAAGGTGTCGACGAGGACGTGATTGCCGAGGCGCTGGAGGGCATCGACGCCGCCGCCGAGCGCGACCGAGCCGAGCAACTGGTGCATGCCAAGCTTCGCCGGGAGACCCTTGGCGCCGACGACGTGAAGGTCACCCGTCGGTTGGTGGCGATGCTGGCGCGGCGCGGCTACAACCCGTCGATGGCTTATGACGTGGTCAGTACCGAACTGGCTGCTGAACGAGAACGTCGCCGGGTGTGAAGGGGTGGACTAGGCGTCTTCCTCGACCTCGTCCGTGCTGGTGAAGACTTCCTTGGTCCGTTCGACGGCGTGAGTGGCGATCTCCATAGAGTCCTGGACGATCGCGCTGACGCCGCCGGAGATGTCCCCGCGAATGATGTCGCCGGCGTCCTCGACGATGTCCGAGGCCTTCTCGACGGCGTGCGCGGCGATGTCGCGCGCAGCGTTGAATGCGTCCTTGGGGGTGATGGCCATCCGAGTCTCCTGTCGTTAGCTGTCGAGTCCGACTCTAGACGGCGGACACCGTGCGCGCAGTCCCTAAACGACCCGGGCACCCGGGGTGCCCTCCGGCTCAATTGTGGCTGCGCCCAAGGGGGACTGGCGGGCCCGGCGCAGCCGCCGCTCCAGCCCGATGGCACCGGCCGAGAGCACCATATTTCCGGTGATCATCAGCGCCGCGATCACCAGCAGTGCGGGCAGGTAGTTGCTGTACTGGGAGCCCACGACGGTGCCTTGGCGCACCATCTCCACGAACGTGATCTGGTAGCCGATCGCGGTGTCCTTGAGCACCACCACCAGTTGTGACACCAGCACCGGCAGCATCGCAGTGACGGCCTGCGGCAGCAGGACCAGCCGCATCGAGGCGCCCCAGCCCAGGCCCAACGCGGCGGCCGCCTCCGACTGTCCGCCGGGCAGGGCCTTCACCCCCGCCCGCACGATCTCGGCGATGACGGCGCCGTTGTAGAGGGTCAGCCCGGTCACCACCCCGGCCAGCGCGATCTGTTGCGGTGGAAACGCGTTGAGCAGCCCATAGACGAAGTAGGCGAAGATCATCATGATCAGCACCGGAATCGCCCGGAAGAACTCCACGGCCACCGCGCAACTGAAGCGAATCGGCCGGATCTGCGACAGCCGGCCGACCCCGAGCCCGACCCCCAGGATCAGCGCGAGCCCAATGGACCAGGCCGCCGCGGTCAGCGTCCCGGCTACCCCGGGCAGCACGTAGGTCCGCCACAGATCCGCAGTCAGAAACGGCGCCCACTTCTCCGCGGTCAGCTGCCCTTTGGCCGACAACCGCGAGTACACCAGCCAGCCGAGCAGCCCCGCAGCCAGCACCGTCACCAGCGACAATGCCCGGTAGCGGACGCGGGCCCGGGGTCCCGGGGTGTCGAACAGCACCGTCGCGCGGGGCGCCGGCCTCATCGCGACACCGCCCAGCGCCGGTCCAGATAGCCGAACAACAGGCCCAGCGGCAGGGTGAGCACGACGAAGCCTGCGGCGAACACCGCGCCCACCCCGAGCAGCGCCGCGGTGTTCTCGGTCATCGACTTCATCAGCAGCGCCGCTTCGGCGACCCCGATAGCAGAGGCCAGGGTGGTGTTCTTCGTCAGCGCGATCAGCACCGAGCCCAGCGGGATGATCACGGCCCGAAAAGCCTGGGGGAGCAAGATGATCCGAAGATTCTGGGTGAAGCTCAATCCCAGCGAACGAGCGGCCTCGGCCTGCCCGATCCCCACCGTGTTGACCCCGGAGCGCACCGCCTCACACACGAACGATGCCGTGTACACACCTAAGCCCAGCACCGCCAGGCGAAAGTTGCTGTCGTCGATCGACGTCGGCGACTGCGGATCGGTCAGCGAGACCCCCAGCGTCTGGGCCAGGCCGAACGAGCACAGCAGCAACAGCAGAGTCAGCGGGGTATTGCGCACCAGATGGACGTAGCCGCCGCCGAGCCACCGCAGCACCGGTACCGGAGCCAGCCGCATCGCAGCCAATCCGGTGCCCAGGATCAGCGCCAGCGTGCCGGACAACACCGCCAACTCGACGGTGACGGTGAAGGATTGGAGGATCTGGCCCCGATACTGGGCGAACATCATCGTTCGATCGGCGGCGGCTCGGGCACTGCGAACCCGGCGGGGCCGAAGTTGTCCACGAACGCCGCCCGCCAGGAACCGTCGCGTTCCATCTCGGCGAGGGCGTCGTTGATCCGCTGCCGCAACCCTTCGTTGCCCTTTTGCACGCCTATCCCGTAGAGCTCTTCTGAAAATCGTTCGCCGACCAGCTTGAAGGCCCCGGGGCTCTGGGCGGAATAGCCGGCCAGGATCACGTCATCGGTGGTCACCGCGTCGATCGCACCGTTGCGCAGGGCCTCCACGCACGCCGAGTAGGTGTCGTAGCGCTGCAGCTGTACGCCCGGATAGCGGTCCTTGATCCGTTGCGCGGGCGTCGAGCCCGACACCGAACACAGCTTCTTGTGTCGCTGCAGCGATGCGGTACCGGTGATGTCGGTGTTGTCGGCGCGCACCAACAGTGACTGCCCGGTGAGCAGGTAGGGGCCGGCGAAGTCGACCTTCTGGCGCCGCGAATCGGTAATCGAATAGGTGGCCACCAGGTAGTCGACCTGGCCGTTGCGCAGCAACATCTCGCGCTGCCCGGATGGGGCCTCGATCCAGGCGATGCGGTCCGGCGGGTACCCCAGCCGGGCCGCGACGTAGCGGGCCACGTCGACATCGAATCCGCCGAGCGTGCCGTCGGGTTTCTTGACGCTCAACCCGGGCTGGTCGAACTTGACGCCGACGGTGATCTTGCCGCTGTCATGAGCGGTGCACCCCCCGCAGGGCGCAGTCAGTGCGGCCACCATCGTCAGGACGGCACAGGCTCGCGCCAGCGCTGCCAGGGCTCGCACCGTCAGCATCAGTGGTCGAGGACCTTGGCGAGAAAGTCTTGGGCCCGTGCGGATTTCGGGGCAGCAAAGAACTCTGCGGGAGCGGCCTCCTCGACGATGGCGCCGTCGGCCATGAACACCACCCGGTCGGCTGCGCGGCGGGCGAAGCCCATCTCGTGGGTGACCACCACCATGGTCATCCCGTCGTCGGCCAGCGTGGACATCACATCGAGCACTTCACTGATCATCTCCGGGTCCAGGGCACTGGTCGGCTCGTCGAACAGCATCACTTTCGGGTTCATCGCCAGCGAACGCGCGATCGCCACTCGCTGCTGCTGTCCGCCGGAGAGCTGTGCGGGATGTTTGTGGGCCTGATCGGCCACCCCGACCCGCTCCAGCAGTGCCACCGCCTGGCGCTGCGCCTGCGCCCGGGGCATCTTGTGCACCTTCATCGGTGCCAGTGTGACGTTGTCCAGGATGGTCTTGTGCGGAAACAGGTTGAACGACTGGAACACCATGCCGACCTGGGCCCGGAGCCGGGCCAGCGCCGCACCTTCGGCCGGCAGCGGCTGTCCGTCGAGGGATATGGTGCCGGAGTCGATCACTTCGAGCCGGTTGATGGTGCGGCACAGCGTGGACTTGCCCGAGCCCGACGGGCCCAGGATCGCCACCACCTCGCCGCGAGCGACCTCGAGGTTGATGTCTTTGAGCACATGCAGGCCGCCGAAGAACTTGTTGACGTCGTGGATCGCGATCATCGGCACCAGATCCGGCCCGCCGCTGGTCATGGGATCTGACCCTACCCAGGAAGCCACCGTGCGGGCGCCGCTATCGGCCTGGTCACTCCGATCGACACAGCCGCCGTACCATAGTCCGGGTGAGTTTGCCGGTGATTTCCGAACAGATGCGCACCTACGAGGTGCGTACCTACGGCTGTCAGATGAATGTTCACGACTCCGAACGCATTGCCGGCATGCTCGAGCAGGCCGGTTACCGCCGAGCCCCCGACGACGCCGACGCCGACCTGGTGGTGTTCAACACGTGCGCGGTGCGGGAGAACGCCGACAACAAGCTCTACGGCAATCTGAGCCACCTGGCACCCAACAAGCGCAGCAACCCCGACATGCAGATCGCCGTCGGCGGCTGCCTGGCGCAAAAAGACAAGGACAGCGTGCTGACTCGCGCGCCGTGGGTGGACGTCGTCTTCGGCACCCACAACCTGGGGTCCTTGCCGGCGTTGTTGGAGCGCGCCCGGCACAACCGGAGCGCCCAGGTGGAGATCGTCGAATCGCTGCGCGAGTTCCCGTCGTCGCTGCCAGCCGCGCGGGACTCGGCCTACTCGGCCTGGGTCTCCATCTCGGTCGGCTGTAACAACAGCTGCACCTTCTGCATCGTGCCGTCGTTGCGTGGCCGTGAAGTGGACCGCAGCCCCGACGACATCCTCGCCGAGGTGCGGGCGCTGGCCGCCGAAGGCGTTCTCGAGGTGACCCTGTTGGGTCAGAACGTCAACGCCTACGGCGTCTCGTTCGCCGACCCGGAACTGCCGCGCGACCGCGGGGCGTTCGCCTCGCTGTTGCGGGCCTGCGGGGACATCGAGGGACTCGAGCGGGTCCGCTTCACCTCTCCGCATCCTGCGGAGTTCACCGACGACGTGATCGAAGCGATGGCGCAGACCCCGAACGTCTGTCCCACGTTGCACATGCCGCTGCAGTCCGGCTCGGACAGGGTTCTGCGGGCGATGCGCCGCTCCTACCGGGCCGAGCGCTATCTGGGCATCCTCGACCGGGTCCGGGCCGCCATCCCGGACGCGGCCATCACCACCGACCTGATCGTCGGGTTCCCCGGTGAGACCGAGCAGGACTTCGACGAGACCCTGGAGGTGGTGGCCGCCGCGCGGTTCTCGGCCGCGTTCACCTTCCAGTACTCCAAGCGGCCCGGAACGCCGGCCGCTGAGCTTCCCGACCAGTTGCCCAAAGAGGTTGTCCAGCAACGCTACGACCGGCTGATCGAGCTGCAGGAACAGATCTCGTGGGACGAGAACAAGGCCCAGATCGGGCGCACCGTCGAACTGCTGGTGGCAGTCGGTGAGGGGCGCAAGGACGCCCAGACGGCGCGGATGAGCGGACGAGCGCGCGACGGCCGGCTGGTGCACTTCGCGCCGGGGACCGCGCAGGTCCGTCCCGGCGATGTGGTGACCACGACGGTGACCGGCGCGGCACCGCACCACTTGTTGGCCGACGGGGCTTTGTTGAGCCACCGGCGTACCCGGGCCGGTGACAGCCATGCCGAACCGGCGCCCGGTGTCGGACTGGGCATGCCCAAGATGCCGGGGGTGGTGGCGCGATGAGCGGCAGTGGGGACAACAACTTCGAGGCCTACCGCGCCGATATCGAAGCCGCCGAGCGGCGCGTCGCCGGCGAGATCGACCCCGGCGGCAGGGGTCTGGTCGTCGCGATCTGCGTATTCGTATTGCTGGGGTCGTTCCTGTTGCCGCACACCGGCTCCGTTCGCGGCTGGGACGTCCTGTTCCCCGGCGAGGGCACCGACGAAGCTCTGGTGACGTTGCCGTCACAGCTGTTCATGTGGTTGGCGCTGGTGTTCGGGGTGGGATTCTCGCTGCTGGCCTTGCTGACCCGGCGCTGGACGGTGGCCTGGGTGGCACTGGCGGGCTCGGCGGTGGCCAGCGCCGTCGGACTGCTGGCCGTGTGGTCGCGGCAGACGGCGGTACAAGGTCACCCCGGCCCGGGCGTCGGACTGGTCCTGGCCT
Source organism: Mycobacterium sp. SMC-19 (assembly GCF_045310815.1). Classification (NCBI taxonomy): domain Bacteria; kingdom Bacillati; phylum Actinomycetota; class Actinomycetes; order Mycobacteriales; family Mycobacteriaceae; genus Mycobacterium; species Mycobacterium sp. SMC-19. Next base: position 49,113 of record NZ_JBJIAM010000002.1, read on the forward strand.
GGATCACGCTGATCGTGCTGACGTTTCACTGGGCCCGCGTGGTGTGGTCACGCACCGCGCTGCAACTCGCCGCTGAGGCAGAGCGCCGGCAGAGCACCGCGCAACTGCAGTCGCGGAACCTGTTGGACGATCTCAATCGTCCCGAGGATCCGCCGCCGGACGAGTAGCCCCGGGCGCCGCCCTGCCTTCGCGGCTTCCACGGTAGGCGCGGGCGCGCAGGTCGGCGAGCCAGCGCGGACGCAGTTCAACTCCCGCTGCGCTGTTCACGGTCGGGTCGAACGAGACGTCGTGGCCCGTTCCGTCGGCCTCATCGAGGTCGTTGAGTACCAGGTGGGCCAGCGGGCGGAATTCTCCTGTGCCACGGGCCTGATCGAGTTCGAAGCCGATCTGGTTGGTGGCGAGCTGCTTGCGAATGCTGCTCAGCGCCACTCCGAAACCCTCGACCGGCGTCGTCAGTCGAGCTCGCAGCCACCACGCCTGCTCTCGGTAGTGCAGCGGCATGAGCGTGGTCAACGTCAGGCCTGACCAGGACGCCACCGGGTGCACGCCCAGTGTCCGGCCGAACACGCCCGAACCCGCCGAGACCAGCAAGATGTCCCAGCAAGGGTGATCGTGCTGTGGCGCCGGTATCCGAAGCGCCAGTCCGACGGCGTCGGGCAGGGGGCCAGGTGTGCCGGTCGCCTTGGAGATGCGAGCGTTGACGGTGGCTGACGGCACCGGCAGACCGTCGCCTGCCGGTGCGTCTCGCTGCAGAAACCCGGTCGTCAGCACACCGTCGGGGTGGAAGAACCGGCGATGCCGCAGCGCGGCTCCCCAGCGAAACACCCAGCCGGCGGGGTCGATCATCGTCGCGGTACGTCTCCGCGCCAGGCGCCGGTTTCGCCGGGCTGGTTCTCGATGAAGTCCTTGAATCGCTTGAGATCCGCATGGACACGGTGATCGAGGATGTTCAGCTTGTCGGCCACGTTTTCCAGAACACCGTCGGGGTCGATATCCATCTGCGTGGTCACCCGGGTGGTGTCGTCGTCGATCTTGTGGAACGTGACCACGCCGCCGTGGCTCGGGCCGGCGTCGGAACGCCACGCGACCCGCTCTTCGGGGTGTTGCTCGGTGATGGTCGCGTCGAACTCCCGCGACGCCGGGCCCACCTTGATCTTCCAATGCAGGTGGGTGGCATCGCGTTGCTGTACCTGTTCGACACCTTCCATGAACTTCGGGAACGACTCGAACTGGGTCCATTGGTTGTAGACCGTCCGGATCGGGCGCTTGACGTCGAGTGCTGCGGTGATATTGCTCATGTGTCACCTCCAGTGAGTTGGTTGTTGCCCTCACTAGAGGTGGTAGCCCGACGGTGCCGATGCTCAAACATCGGCCGGTCGTCAGCGCCGGTTGAGCGCCTGTTCTGCGGCTTGGGCCCATTGCCGCCACTGGTCGGCGTTGGCGCTGGCCTCGGCGGCCTCCTTGTCGCGGCCCGCGGCTTGGGCTTTGAGCGCTTGGCGTTCGAATTGCTCTGCGCGGGTGCGGAACTGGGCGGCCCGGGCTTCGGCTTCGGGGTCCACCACCGCTGCCTCGGCGGCAGCCCCGGCATCACGCACCTTCTTCTCCACCGCCCGCAGGCGCCGCTCCAACTCGGCGGAACGCTCTCTGGGCGCCTTGCCGAGGGCATCCCACTTGGTGACGATCGAGCGGAGCGCGGCGCGCGCGGCGTTCTGGTTGGTCGGATCGATCCGCTCCGCTTCGACCAGCAGGGCCTCCTTGGCCGTGGCATTGGCCTCCAGCTCGGCGTCACGTTCGGCGTTGGCGGCATTGCGGGCGGAGAAGAACGTGTCCTGGGCGGCCTTGAACCGCTGCCACAGCGCCTCGTCGACGTCCTTGGAGGCCCGCCCGGTCGTCTTCCAGGTGGCGAGCAACTGCCGGAATGTGGCGCTGGTGCCCGCCCAGTCGGTGGAACCGGACAGTTCCTCAGCTCGCTTGCACAGCCGTTCCTTCTCCTCCCGCGCCCCCGCCCGGCCCCGGTCGAGGTCGGCGAAGTGCGAACCGCGCCGCCGGTTGAAGCCGTCGCGTGCCGCGGCGTAGCGCTTCCACAGCGCGTCATCGACTTTGCGGTCCAGACCGGTGATCGTGCGCCATTCGTCGAGAATGGCGCGCAGCCGATCGCCGGTGCTCTTCCACTGCGTCGAGTTCGCGGCCAACTCCTCGGCTTCGGCGGCCAGCGCCTCCTTGCGTGCGGTTGCCGCCGCTCGCTGCTCATCGCGTTGCGCACGGCCGGCTGCGGCGACGGTGGCGGCGTGCTCGCTGACCGCCGCGATCCGGGCTGCCAACGCCTCCACGTCACCCAGGACGCTGGCCGTCGGCAACTGCTCGGCCAGTGCCGCCGCGGATGCCTTGATCTTGCGGGCGTCGCCGCTGCCGGATGACAACCGCTCCTCGAGCAGGGTCACTTCGGTGCTCAGGTCGTCGTACCGCCGGCCGAAGTGGGCGAACGCGGCCTCCCGGTCGCCGGCCTGCCAGGAGCCGATCTGTCGCTCACCGGCCGAGGTGACCAGCCACACGGTGCCGTCGTCGTCGACCCGCCCGAACCGGTGCGGGTCAACGGTGGGCGGCCCGATAACGGCCGGGGCGGGCCGGGCACCCGGCTTGGGTCCCGGGCGAGGCCCCGGACGGGGACCCGGCCGGGGGGTGGGGGCGGACGAACCGCTGTCAGTGGTCATCGCTGTCGTCACCTAACCCTTCGCGGGATAGCCCGCGCGTCTGCCGCGCACCGCGGCGCCTTCGATCTGCCTAGCAGCATTCCAGAGTATTCAAGCAGTTACCGGCCGCACCGCGCCGCCAACTCGGCGGTTCAGCGAGGCTCGACGCAGGAGAGGCGAAGCTGGGACCGCCGTATGACGGGGCGGTTCAGCGAGGCTCGACGCAGGAGAGGCGAAGCTGGGGCCGCCGTATGACGGGGCGGTTCAGCGAGGCTCGACGCAGGAGAGGGGAAGCTGGGGCCGCCGTATGACGGGGCGGTTCAGCGAGGCTCGACGCAGGAGAGGCGAGGCTGGGGCCGCCGGATGAACCGGGCGGTAGCCTGTCCGATCGCCGCCGGTGTTACCCGCGGCACCCGCAGATTGGTAGGAGGCCGGCAATGGCGAAAGAGACCATCGCCGTGCTGTTTGCACTCGGTGCGGCGCTGTTCAGCGCGATCAGCGACGTGATTCAGCAGCGCAGTGCCCACCGGGTCGCAGACCCGGGGATCGGGCCCGCCGCGCTGTTCGCTCGGCTGCTGACCGACCGGAAGTGGTGGGTGGGCAGTCTGTCGGGTCTGGCGGGTTTGAGCCTGCAGGCGGTGGCCCTGGGCCTTGGGTCGGTGCTGCTGGTGGAGTCAGTGCTGGTCACGTCACTGTTGTTCGCGCTGCCACTGAGTGCCCGCCAATCCGGTCATCGGCTGGGGCGTTCGGTCTGGCTATGGTCTGCGCTGCTGGTCGCGGCCGAGTCCATCATCATCACCGTCGGTCATCCCACCGCCGGGCAGGCGCGGGCCTCGCTGGAGGCCTGGGTCTGGGTGGTCGCCGTGCTGGCGCCGACGGTGTTGCTGTGTCTGATCGGGGCGCGGGCATACGCCGGGCGGGCGGCGGCCGTGCTGCTCGCTGCGGTGTCGGCCATTTCGTGGGGAATCTTCGCGGTGCTGACCAAGGGAGTGGTCGACCTGATCGGCCACGGACCGCGAGCCTTGTTCGCCGCACCGGAGCTCTACGCATGGTGTGCCGTCGCGCTGGCCGGCGCGGTGTACCAGCAGTCGTCGTTTCGGGCCGGCGCCCTGACGGCCTCGCTGCCGACGATCACGGTGCTGGAACCGATGGTGGCCGCGACGCTGGGCATGGTCTTGCTCGGCGAGGTGCTCAAGCCCGACCGCGATGCCGTGTTCACCCTGGTCCTGGCAGTGGCCACGCTGGTCGCCGCGGTCGCGGCGCTCTCGCGTGATCAGGCGGCCACCGCCGGCGAGCCGGCCGTCGCGGTGGCGTAGCGCTTATCCAGCGGGAAGGTGAACAGCGGGTATCGTTTCCCGTCTGAGGAGGGGGTCATGTCGACAGGGAATTTCCTAGCGGCGTTGCTCGCGTTGTGCGCCGCCTTGGCGTCCGCGATCGGCGACGTGATCCGGCAGCGGTCGGCGCAGGAGATCACCGACCAGCAGGTGGGCCATCTGGAGCTGTTCTGGCTGTCACTGCGCGACCCGCGGTGGTGGGGCGGCGGTGCAGCGGCGGTGGCCAACTACGCCCTGCAGGCGGTGGCGCTGGCGGTCGGCTCGGTGATGCTGGTGACCGGTTTGCAGGTGACCGCGCTGCTGTTCGCGTTGCCGATGTATGCCTGGCTGACCCATCGCCGGGTGACCAACTGGGAGTGGATGTGGGCCATCCTGCTGGCCGCGGCGCTGGCAGTGGTCGTGATCGTGGGGGATCCGACCGAGGGCAAGCAACACGCGCCAGCGGCTACCTGGATCATCGTGTCGGTGGTGCTGGCGGCGGGGCTGGTGGGTTGTGTCCTGGCCGCCCGGATCTACAAGGGCAAGCCGGCGGCGGCAGTGCTGCTGGCTGTGGTGGCCGGTACCTCGCTGGCGGTGTTCGCCTTGCTGACGAAGGTTCTCGTGGAGGTGCTCAAAGCCGACGGCTTCGCCGCGGTGCTGCGGGCGCCCGCATTGCTGCCCTGGCTGGTGGCGACGCTGGCCGGGATGATCTTCCAGCAGTCGGCGTTTCGTGCCGGTGCGCTGACGGCGTCCATGCCGACGATGACCGTGGCCAAACCGCTGGTGGCCAGTGCGCTGGGCGTACTGCTGCTCAATGAGACCATTCAGGCCGGTGGGACAGAGGACGTCGCGGTGATCATCGGGGTGGTGCTGATCGTGATCGCCACGGCGGCGCTGGCCCGGGGTGAGGCCGCCACCATCGTCGCTGATGCCGGCGCCGACCTGGCCGAGCCGGTGGCAGCGCCGACCACCGGCTAGCTTGGGTGCCGTGCTGGGACCGATCGCGATCATGCCGTCGGCGCCGGTGCTGGTGCCCGAGCTGGCCGGCACCGCCGCCGAAGCCGCCGAGTTGCGGGCCGCAGCGCTGGCCGCTGCCCAGGCGCTGCCGGCGCGCTGGGTGGCTCTGGGTGCCGGACCCGATGCGGTGTACGGGCCCGAGGGCGCCGGCAGTTTCGCCGGATTCGGCGCCGACGTCGCGGTGAGACTGTCACCGGGCGCCCAGCAATCCGTTGATCTGCCGTTGTGCGCGTTGATCGCCGGGTGGGTACGCGGGCAGGTGTCACCGGACGCCGAGGTGGTGGTGCATTCCTGCGCCGATCCGGGCGCGGCGCTGAAGGCCGGCCGCCGGATACGCGCCGAGATCGATGACGCCGGTGAGCGCACCGGCGTGCTGGTGCTTGCCGACGGAGCCAACACCGTGACACCGGCGGCGCCGGGGGGATACCAGCCGGCAGACGTCGAGTGCCAGCGCGCCCTGGACGATGCGCTGGCGCGCGGCGACGTCGCAGCACTGACCGGGCTGGGCCCGCAGGTCGTCGGCCGGGCGGGTTTCGCGGCCCTGGCGGGGCTGGTCGGGACCGCACCGCACGGCGTCACACAGCTCTACCGCGACGCCCCGTATGGGGTCGGCTATTTCGTGGGGGTCTGGCAGCCGTGAGGCCGATCGCGGTCGTCGGGCCTACCGGCACGGGCAAATCGCAACTGGCGCTGGACCTGGCCGCGCGGTTGGGCGGCGAGATCGTGAACGCCGATGCCATGCAGCTCTACCGCGGCATGGACATCGGCACCGCAAAACTGCCGCCGGGGGAGCGTGGTGGCATTCCGCATCATCAACTTGACGTGCTCGACGTCGTGCAGACCGCGACGGTGGCCCGCTATCAACAGGCCGCGGCGGCCGACGTCGAGGCGATCATGGATCGTGGCGCGGTACCGATCATCGTCGGCGGGTCGATGCTCTACCTGCAGGCCCTGCTCGACGACTGGTCGTTTCCGGCCACCGATCCGGTGGTGCGGGCCCGCTACGAGCAGCGGTTGGCCGAGGTCGGGGTTGCCGCCATGCATGCCGAGCTGGCCGACGCCGACCCTGCTGCCGCCGCGGCGATCCTGCCCACCGACGGCAGGCGGATCGTGCGGGCGCTGGAGGTGGTGGAACTGACCGGAGCGCCGTTCGCCGCCTCCGCGCCGACCATCGGAGCGGCGCGCTGGGATACCGTGATCCTCGGATTGGACTGCGACACAGTCATTCTCGATGAGCGACTGGCTGCCCGCACCGACACGATGTTCGCCCAGGGGCTGGTCACCGAAGTCCAGCGGCTGCTGGAGTCCGGGTTGCGGGACGGTGTCACCGCCGCCCGAGCGCTGGGCTACGCCCAAGTGATCGCTGATCTCGATGCCGGGGGCGACGGTGCGGGCGCGCGGGAACCGACGTTCATCGGAACCCGGCGCTATGTGCGCCGGCAGCGTTCCTGGTTCCGCCGCGACCACCGCACTCAATGGCTCGATGCCGCCGTCGGCGGCGTGCTCGACGCGGCGCTGGCAGCGCTGCGGCACGTATCCTGAGCACATGCTTTTCGCCAAGGGCCACGGCACCCAGAACGACTTCGTGTTGTTGCCGGATCTGGACGTGGCCCTGGATCTGACCCCTGCCGCGGTGGCCGCGCTGTGCGACCGCCGCCGCGGCCTGGGCGCCGACGGCCTGTTGCGGGTGACCACCGCCGGTGCGGCGGCGGACGCGGGGGTGCTCGACCAGCTGCCCGAAGGTGTGGGGCCCGGCGACTGGTTCATGGACTACCGCAACGCTGACGGCTCGGTGGCCGAGATGTGCGGCAATGGTGTCCGGGTGTTCGCGCACTATCTGCGCGCCGCGGGCCTGGAATCGGCCGACGAATTCGTCGTCGGCTCGCTGGCCGGGCCGCGACCGGTGATCGTGCACCACGCCGACGACGTGCACGCCGAGGTGACCGTCGACATGGGCAAGCCGAACCTGCTGGGGAGCTCCGGACCGGCATTCGAGGCACTGGTCGGCGGGCGGCGGTTCGCGGGCCTGGGCGTCGACGTCGGCAACCCGCATCTGGCTTGTGTGGATCCGGGCCTGTCCGCGGCAGATCTGGCCGCCCTGGATGTCGGTGCGCCGGTGTCGTTCGACACCGCGCAGTTCCCGAACGGGGTGAACGTGGAGATCCTGACCGCTGTCCACGACGGCGCGGTAGCGATGCGGGTGCATGAGCGCGGTGTCGGCGAGACCCGCTCGTGCGGCACCGGCACGGTGGCCGCCGCCGTGGCGGCCCTGGCGCATGGCGGCGCGTCGACCGGCACGCTGCGGGTCGACATTCCCGGCGGGCAGGTCATCGTCACCGTCACCGACGCCGGCAGCTACGTGCGGGGTCCGTCGGAACTGGTGGCCCGCGGCGACATCGCACCGAGGTGGTGGGCGGCGCAGTGAGCTATCCCGACTCGAGGCCGCAGCCCAGCACCGGTGAGCTGAACCTCGACGACCGCGCAGCGCTGCGTCGTGTCGCCGGGCTGTCCACCGAACTCGCCGACATCTCCGAGGTCGAATACCGCCAACTGCGCCTGGAGCGGGTGGTGCTGGTCGGCGTGTGGACCGACGGGACCGCCGCCGAGGCAGACGCCAGCATGGTGGAGCTGGCGGCGTTGGCCGAAACCGCCGGCTCGGAGGTGCTCGAGGGCCTGATCCAACGTCGAGATCGGCCCGACCCGTCGACCTACATCGGCTCCGGCAAGGCCCAGGAGCTGCGGGAGATGGTGCTGGCCACCGGCGCCGACACCGTCATCTGCGATGGCGAGCTGTCGCCGGCGCAGCTGAACGCGCTGGAGAAAGCGGTCAAGGTCAAGGTGATCGACCGCACCGCGCTGATCTTGGACATCTTCGCCCAGCACGCCACCAGCGCCGAAGGCAAGGCGCAAGTGGCGCTGGCGCAGATGCAGTACATGCTGCCGCGGCTGCGCGGCTGGGGTGAATCGATGTCACGGCAGGCCGGCGGGCGGGCCGGCGGCGCCGGCGGCGGGGTCGGCACCCGCGGTCCCGGTGAGACCAAGATCGAAACCGATCGGCGGCGGATCCGGGAACGGATGTCCAAGTTGCGCCGCGAGATCAAGGCGATGAAGCAGGTGCGCGACACCCAGCGCAGCCGCCGTCGGCACAGTGACGTCCCTTCGGTGGCGATCGTCGGCTACACCAACGCCGGCAAGTCCAGCCTGCTCAATGCCCTGACCGGCGCCGGAGTGCTGGTTCAGGATGCGCTGTTCGCCACGTTGGAACCCACCACGCGCCGTGGGCAATTCGACGACGACCGCCCGTTTGTGTTGACCGACACAGTCGGTTTCGTGCGGCATCTGCCCACCCAGTTGGTGGAGGCGTTCCGTTCCACCCTGGAGGAGGTCGCCGATGCGGACCTGCTGGTGCATGTGGTCGACGGCTCCGATCCGGCGCCGCTGGCGCAGATCAGCGCGGTGCGCGAGGTGATCTCCGAAGTCATTGCCGAACACGATTCCGGGCCGGGTGGTCAGCGTGTTCCGGAACTGTTGGTGGTCAACAAGATTGACGCCGCCGGAGATCTGGCGTTGGCCCAGCTGCGACGTGCCTTGCCCGAAGCGGTGTTCGTCTCAGCGCACACCGGTGAGGGCATCGACGCGCTGCGCCAACGGATGGCGCAGTCAGTGGCGCCGGTCGACACCGCAGTCGATGTCGTCATCCCTTACGGTCGTGGCGATTTGGTGGCCAGGGTGCATGAACACGGTCGGGTGCAGCTGGCCGAGCACGGCGAGGGCGGCACCCGAATCCGCGCGCGGGTTCCCGCGGCATTGGCGGCCAGTCTGCGGGAATTCGCCGCGTTTTAGGCATTGCCGCACCGGTGCGATAGGCTGGTGCTCACGCGTCGTGGAACGCTTACTCACCGCCGTCCGGCCCCTGGTGCCGATTCAGCTGGCGTGTGAAGCTCTTCTCGCGGCGAAAGTTATTGCCAACAGGCAATTTCGCCAACCCCTGTGTTGCAGACAGATGGGCGCCGTCGTGGCGCCTCTGCCGCACGGCCGATGCCGGAAAGGCATGTCATGACCACCAATTCATTCGCCGAACTCGGCGTGCCCGCTGCACTTGTCAGTGTGCTCGCCGATCGCGGTATCGCTGCTCCCTTCCCCATCCAGGTCGCAACCCTGCCGGACAGTCTGGCCGGCCGTGATGTGCTGGGCCGGGGAAAGACCGGCAGCGGCAAGACGCTGGCCTTCTCGCTGCCGCTGGTCGCACGGCTGGCCGGCGAGAAGCGCCACCGCGCCCGGCCCAGTGGCCTGGTGCTGGCGCCCACCCGGGAGCTGGCGACCCAGATCACCGCAACCCTGGAACCGCTGGCGGCGGCGAGCGGCCTGAAGGTGACCACCATCTTCGGCGGGGTGTCGCAGAACCGTCAGGTGAGCGCGCTCAACGCCGGCGTCGACATCGTGGTGGCCTGCCCGGGCCGGCTCGAAGACCTGATGAAGCAGCGGCTGATCACACTGGACGCGGTACGGGTCTGCGTGCTGGATGAAGCCGACCACATGGCCGACCTCGGCTTCCTGCCCGGGGTCACCCGCATTCTGGCCGCCACCGCCGAAACCGGTCAGCGGCTGCTGTTTTCGGCGACGCTGGACAACGGGGTCGACAAGCTGGTGCGGCGTTTCCTGCGCAATCCGGTGTCGCACTCCGTCGATGAACTCGATGCGCCTCCTCCGGCGATGACCCATCACGTGTTCCACGTCGCCGGCCTGCAGGACAAGAAGGATCTGGTGCAGCTGCTGGCGTCGGGCACCGGGCGGCGAATCCTGTTCTTGCGGACCAAGCATCAGGCCCGGAAGCTGGCCCGTCAGCTCACCGAATCCGGTGTGCCGTCGGTCGACCTGCACGGCAACCTGTCGCAGCCCGCGCGCGAGCGCAATCTCGCGGCGTTCGCCGACGGTGACGTTCGGGTTCTGGTGGCGACCGACATCGCCGCCCGCGGCGTGCACGTCGACGAGGTCGAATTGGTGGTCCACGTGGACCCGCCCGCCGAGCACAAGGCTTACCTGCACCGTTCCGGGCGTACCGCACGCGCCGGCAGCGCCGGAGACGTCGTCACCGTGGTCCTGCCCGAGCAGCGCCGCGAGACCCAGGTGCTGTTGCGCCGCGCGGGGATCAGCGTCGCCCCGCAACAGGTGGCGGCCGATTCCGCGTCGGTGCTCGAGTTGGTGGGGGAGGTGGCGCCGTTGCGGGCGCCCGCCCCGGTGGCCCCGAAGGTCGCCCCGCCGGCCCGCGCCAAGACCTCACCGGGCCAGACCTCACCGGGCCAGTCCGGCCGTCCGCGGCGCCGTCGTGGCGGCGGCAGCGGCGCTGCGCAGCCGACCTCGCAGGCCGGTGGCCGGCGCCGGCAGCGCGGCGGTGCCGGAGCGCGTCGACAAGGCGGGGTAGCGCGCTAGCGCCGACACCCACCACCGCGTCGCCCAACCATCCGGTTGGTCTATTCTCGTCGGAAAGATCAGTCGACCGGAGGTCAGGCAATGAGTGCCGCAATCAAGTACCAGCGAACCCTGTTCGAGGCCGAACACGAACTGTTCCGGGAGTCGTTCCGCGCCTTCCTGGACCGCCACGCCGCGCCTTACCAGGAGGAGTGGGAGAAGGCCAAGATCGTCGACCGCTCCGTGTGGCTCGAAGCCGGCAAACAGGGATTCTTGGGCATGGCGGTGCCCGAGGAGTACGGCGGCGGCGGCAACCCGGACTTCCGTTACAACACGATCATCACCGAGGAAGTCACCGCGGGGCGCTACAGCGGGCTGGGCTTCAGCCTGCACAACGACGTCTGCGCGCCGTATCTGCTGGAACTGTGCAACGAGGAGCAGAAGCAGCGCTGGCTGCCGAAGTTCTGCACCGGTGAGCTGATCACCGCGATCGCGATGACCGAGCCCGGCACCGGCAGTGACCTGCAGGGCATCAAGACCCGCGCGGTCAAGCACGGCGACCACTATGTGCTCAACGGCTCCAAGACGTTCATCACCAACGGCATTCACTCCGACCTGGTCATCGTCGTCGCCCAGACCGACCCCGACAAGGGCGCGCAGGGGTTCTCCCTGCTGGTCGTGGAGCGCGGCATGGAGGGCTTCGAGCGCGGCCGTCACCTGGACAAGATCGGTTTGGACGCCCAGGACACCGCAGAGCTGTCGTTCACCGACGTGCACGTCCCGGTGGAGAACCTGCTCGGCGAGGAGGGCAAGGGCTTCATCTACCTGATGCAGAACCTGCCGCAGGAACGGATCTCGATCGCGATCATGGCCGCGGGCGCCATGGAGGCGGTGCTGGAGCAGACGATCCAGTACACCAAGGAGCGCAAGGCGTTCGGCAAGCCGATCGGCAGCTTCCAGAACAGCCGGTTCCTGCTGGCCGAGCTGGCCACCGAGGCCACCGTGGTGCGGATGATGGTCGACGAGTTCGTGAAGCTGCACCTGGACAAGAAGCTGACCGTCGAGCAGGCCGCGATGGCTAAGTGGTACTCCACCGAGAAGCAGGTGCACCTGATCGACCGCTGCCTGCAGCTGCACGGCGGATACGGCTACATGCGTGAATACCCGGTTGCGCGGGCTTATCTGGATGCCCGTGTTCAGACCATTTACGGCGGCACCACCGAGATCATGAAAGAGATCATCGGCCGCAGCCTCGGCGTCTAGCCGAGGCAATCGGGAACGATTTGGGCGCCCAGCGGGGCGCTGCCAGGGGCGCTACCAGCATGTTTGGTAGCGCCCCTCGTTCCGTTTACGGCGGCGGCTTTGGCATCAATTCAGCATCGGGTGGGTATCTGTTTCCGCAATATCGATGACATGGCTTCGAAATTCGGGCCGATTGCGGGAAAGTCTATGCCGGAAACATTTGCGTCGATAACGTCGATAATGATGCCTGGGAGGGCTGGTGACTAGTCGGAAAGATCGGTTCGGCAAGACGGCGGTGCGCATGGCGCTCGGCCTCGCGGCGACGGTCACCGTGCTCTTGTCGGTGCAGACCGCTGCGGCGACGCCCGACGGCGATGCCCACGACGCCATCACGGCGGCCTGGCAGGCCGCCGGGGGCGACGGATCGCCGCTGGGTGCGCCCAAGGGCGACGTGCACCCCGCCGGTGTCGGGTTCGCCCAGGACTTCGCCGGTGGCACCATCTTCTTCACCCCCGAGACCGGCGCCAAGGCGATCTACGGCGCGATCCTGGACAAGTACGAGGCGCTGGGTGGCGCGGCCGACAACGGCCTCGGATTCCCCAGCAGCGACGAAGTGCCCGGCTTGGTCCCCGACAGTCGGGTGGCCATCTTGTCCGGCGCCGACAACCCGGTGATCTTCTGGACGCCCGAGCACGGCGCTCACGTGGTGCGTGGACCCATCAACGCCGGCTGGGACAAGCTGGGCAGCTCCACCGGTGCGCTCGGCGTCCCGGTCGAGGACGAGAGCTACGACGGCGCCGTCGTCACCCAGAAGTTCAGCGCCGGCACGCTGTCCTTCGACAGTGCGACCCGGACGTTCACCACGGTTCCGCCGGAATTGGCTGCGCAGCTGGCTGATCTGCAGGCCCAGGTCGACCCGACCGCGGCCATTGACCAGGCCTGGCGCACGGCCGGCGGGCCCGCCGGAGCACTCGGGGCCAAGCAGGGCGACCAATACCCCGTCGGCGACAACGGCGGCGTGGGACAGGACTTCGCGCACGGCAAGGTCTATTTCAGCCCGGTGACCGGAGCCAATGCGGTGGTAGGCGACGTGCTGGCCAAGTACGAGTCGTTGGGTGGTCCGGCCGGAAGCGACCTGGGATTCCCGATCACCAGCACGGCTGACGGAGCGATCTCTGGCAGCAGATTCAATTCGTTCGCCGCCGACGACGAACCGGTGATCTTCTTCAGCCCCGACAACGGTGCCTTCGTGGTGCGCAGCGCGATGAAGGAGGCCTGGGACAAGCTCGACGGAGCCTCCGGAAAGCTGGGCGCCCCGGTGGGGGACCAGACCGTCGAGGGCGATGTGGTGTCGCAGAAGTTCACCGGCGGGTCGATCGCCTGGAACCAGGCCAGCAATACGTTCAGCACGGAACCGGCCGACCTGGCGCAATCGCTGTCGGGCCTGCAGATTCCCGGAGCGAACCTGCCTGAAGGCAGCAAGTCCACCTCGAATGGCGCAACCACCGAGTCGCACTGGAACTGGATGTGGGTGCTGATTCCGGTTGTGGTGCTGGCGGTGCTGGGCGCACTCGCCGGGGCCGCGATGTGGTGGCAGCGGCGGCGGCCGGCCGCTGTGCTGCCGGGCGCACCGGTTGCCGTGCCGGCCCCGGTAGCCGACGACTACGACGACGATGACGAGCAGTGGGCCCACCACGACCGGCGCGAAGACCACCGTGAGAACGAGGGCACGGTCCGGCTGCCCAGTCGGTACGGCGCCTCGCCGTATGCGTCCGAGCCCGAACTGCCTGTTTCGTCGATCCCGGATGCGCCGTGGCTGCACTACGGCGAGCACGAGGCCGAGGCGGAAGCCGACGACGATGACGACACCGACACCGCCCCCACCCGGGTGGTGACCGAGGATGAGTTCGGTACCGGGCGGCACGCCGTGGGCCACGGAGGTGCCGGATCGGACCCGCGCGCATTCGGCTCTGCCGCGGAGCCCCGCGGGTTCGGTGGTGGCGCGGACACGCGCACGTTCGGCGGCGCCGCGGAAACGCGCACCTTCGGCATGGACGAATCGGTACATCCGGTGATGCACCTGCCGCTGGACGACCCCTATCAGCAGCCGACCGGCTACCCGATCAAGGCGAACATCGGTTCGGGGCTCTACTACACCCCGCAGAACGCGCTGTATGACGACACCCTCGCCGAGATCTGGTTCGCCACCGAGGACGCGGCGCGGCTCAACGGCTTCACCAGGGCCGGCTGATCACTGCAGCGGCAGTGACGCATCTTCGCGCTGCGGGCGCGGCCCGAAGATGCGTCGCTGCTCTGCGGTGATGGGGACGTCGTTGATACTCGACTCGCGGCGGCTCATTCGGCCGTCCGCGGCGAACTCCCAGAGCTCGTTTCCGTAGCTGCGCCACCACTGACCGTCCGCGTCGCAGCATTCGTACTGATAGCGCACCGCAATTCGGTCGCCCTGATAGCACCACAGCTCTTTGCGCAGCGCGTAGTCGCGTTCGGCGGCCCACTTGCGTCGCAGAAATTCCTCGATCTCCGCGCGCCCGGTGATGAACTCGTCGCGGTTACGCCACACCGAGTCCTCGGTGTAGGCCAGCGCCACCCGCGCGGGATCCCGGGTGTTCCAGGCATCCTCGGCGGCCTGCACCTTGTGGCGCGCCGACTCCTCATCGAAAGGTGGGCACGGCGCGAACATGGTCAGATCTTGCGGATGACGGTCACGACCTTGCCCAGCACCACCGCGTCGTTGCCCGGGATGGGGTCGAAGATCGGGTTATGCGGCATCAGCCAGACCTGGCCGCCGGTGCGTTTGAAGGTCTTGACGGTGGCTTCGCCATCGATCATCGCGGCCACGATGTCGCCGTTGTCGGCGACGTTCTGCTGACGCACCACCACCCAGTCGCCGTCGCAGATCGCGGCGTCCACCATCGATTCGCCGACCACCTTGAGCAGGAACAGTTCCCCTTCACCGACCAACTCGCGGGGGAGTGGGAACACATCCTCGACGGCTTCCTCGGCCAGGATCGGCCCGCCGGCGGCGATCCGGCCCAGAACCGGAACGAACGTGGGCTCCGGCAGTGCATCGGAACCGGCGAATTCGGTGCGCTGCGCGGCCTCGGCGGCGCCGGCCAGGTCCTCCTGGCCACGCACGTCGACAGCGCGGGGACGGTTGGGGTCACGGCGCAGATAGCCCTTGCGCTCGAGCGTGCGCAGCTGGTGAGCAACCGAGGAGGTCGAGGTCAGCCCGACCGCGTCGCCGATCTCGCGGATGCTCGGCGGGTAACCGCGTTCGTTCACCGAAGCGCGGATGACGTTCAGGATGGTGCGCTGCCGTGCGGTCAGCGCTGAGTCCGGGCCCGCCGCGTTACTGCTGCTGTCACTCATGGGGGCGAATCTAGTCGCATAGCTGCGATTAATCAAACATGTGTTCGAGGTGTGTCGCGCGGACGTTCGAACTGGCCCCCGAGTTGTCGGACCCCTTCGCTAATGTTTTCGACAACGATTCGATCACATGTTCGGACATCGAACATACAATCGATTAGTATTCGAACAGTCGAGCGAACAGGGTCGCCGACGCCGAGTGAGGGAGAACCGGACATGATGCTCATCGACACGATCGCTCCGTCGTTCGAGCCGGCCGAGTACGAGCGGACCCGGGCGCATCACGGTCCCCGGACGTCGGGTCGCGCATACCCGATCCGGACCCAGCCGGCACGGCTGGCCCGGCAGCGGCCAGGCGGCGCCCCGCTGCGCCACCGCGGTGCCGGAGTGCTAATGTCACGTGCGCCGCACCGGCCGCAGCCCGTTAAGGCCATCACCCCGGCGACCACCGTCGTGCTGGCCCTGATCGCCGCCGGGATCACCGTGTGGCTCGGGCTCATCGCCCAATTCGGCGCGGCCGCGGCCGGCAGTACCTCCGCCGTGCCCGACCAGCTAGGCGTGGTGCGCGTCCAGAGCGGGGAGAGCTTGGCGCACCTGGCGGCCCGGGTGGCACCGGACGCACCGGCCGGACAGGTCATCGAGCGCATCCGCGAACTGAACAGCCTGGAGTCGGTATCCCTCGACGCCGGTCAGACGCTGATCGCGCCGTTGGGCTGAGGTCGCAGTGTCGGTTCGGCCGCCGCTTGCGGCCACTGCGGGGCGCCGCCGGCAACCCGCGCAGGTACGCTCGCAGTTGTCCCAGTGGCCCACGGAGTCTCAGTTCTCTGAAGACCCGGGTTCCCGGCACGGCGAAGGAGCGGCAATGCACTGCCCGTTTTGTCGCCATCCAGACTCCCGGGTGGTGGATTCCCGCGAGGCCGATGAAGGCCAGGCCATCCGCCGCCGTCGTTCCTGTCCGGAATGCGGCCGGCGTTTCTCCACGGTGGAAACCGCGGTGCTCGCGGTGGTTAAACGCAGTGGTGTCACCGAGCCGTTCAGCCGGGAGAAGGTCATGCGCGGGGTCCGCCGGGCCTGCCAGGGCCGCCAGGTCGATGACGACGCGCTGAACCTGCTGGCTCAGCAGGTGGAAGACGCTGTGCGAGCGGCGGGTTCGCCGGAGATTCCCAGCCACGAGGTTGGCCTGGCAATCCTGGGTCCGCTGCGCGAACTCGACGAAGTGGCCTATCTTCGATTCGCCTCGGTGTACCGGTCGTTTTCCTCGGCCGCCGACTTCGAGCGGGAGATCGAGGCCCTGCGCGAACATCGCGAGATGCCCAGCACCGGTTGAGCCGTACGGGCCCCCGCCGCGCACTACGCTGGCGGCATGGCACCCGAGTTGCATCCGAATCTTGTGGAGCTGGCCCCGCTGTTGGGCACCTGGTCAGGCCGGGGGTCCGGGGTGTATCCCACGATCGCGCCGTTCGACTACCTCGAAGAGGTGGTGTTCTCGCACGTCGGTAAGCCGTTCCTGGTCTACGGGCAGAAGACGAAGTCGCCCACCGAAGGCATGCCGCTGCATGCCGAAACCGGCTACCTGCGGGTTCCGCAGCCGGGCCAGATCGAATGGGTGCTGGCGCACCCCAGCGGCATCACGGAGATCGAGGTCGGCAGCTACACGGTCACCGGCGACGGCGTGGAACTGCAGATGTCCGCACCGACGATCGGACTGGCACCGACGGCCAAAGAAGTCACGGTGTTAGGCCGCCGCTATCGCCTCGACGGCGATGAGTTGTCCTACACGCTGGACATGGGTGCGGTCGGCCAACCCGCGCAGAACCATCTCACCGCGACGCTGCGTCGAACCGGGTAGCGCGCGGCACGGACCTCAGTCGTCGCCGTCGAGGTTCTTCTTCGCCTCCTGCGCCAGGAACCGCTCGAACTCGGCGCCGAGCTCGTCGGCGCTGGGCAGCTCCTCGTCGCGGGAGAGCAGCGAGCGATTCTCCTGGGCGGTGATGAAGGCGTCGTACTGGCGTTCCAGCGCTGTGACCACTTGGGCCACTTCGGCGCTCGCCTCGACCTGCTGGTCGATCTTGGTCCGGATCTCGGCCGCGGAATCGCGAAGCTCGGCGAGCGGCAACTCCAGTGCGCCGGTCTGGGCGGCCTGCTTGAGCAGCGCCTCGGCGGCCTCGGGATAGTCGGTCTGGGCAACGTAATGGGGTACGTGCACGGTGAAACCGACTACCTCGTGGCCGTGCTGCGCCATCCGGTACTCCAGCAGGTTGGACGCGCTGCCGGGAACCTGAACCTCGGTGATCCACGGCGTGAATTCACTGATCAGGTCACGGTTGTTGGAGTGTGCGGTGAGCGTCACCGGCCGGGTGTGCGGAACGGCCATCGGGATCGTGCCCAAGCCGATGGTCCGCCGTACCCCGAGCTGCTCGGCCAGCAGTCGTACAGCGGTGATGAACCGCTCCCATTTCAGGTCGGGCTCCATGCCCGCCAGCAACAGAAACGGGGTACCTGCACTGTCCCGCAACGCGTGCAGGCTCAGCTCGGGCTCGGCGTAGTGGGTGAAGTGGTCGGACTTGAACGTCATCAGCGGTCGCCGCGACCGATAGTCGAGGAGGTCATCGATCGCGAATGACGCCACCAATTCACTGTCCAGCTTGCTCTTGAGGTGCTTGGCCGCCAGCCGGATCGCATGGCCGGCGTCGGAGAAGCCTTCCAGGGCGTGGATCAGGACCGGCCCCTCGCCGTCCGCCGACATCACCTGGGGTGCCGGAACCTCCAGCTCGTACATGCCGCTCTGCTCGGGCTGGTATTGCCAGCCCCGGTCGGGACCGTTGTCCGGGTAGTCGGCCATCGCCGTCGCCTCCTCATTGTGCAGATCGCAAGGGATCGCACCGTCTATTTTCCCCCACCGGGGGCCACGCCGGAAAACCGTGCGCGCATGTGGTGGACAACGTACGCGGGCACCGGGGGATTCCAGGGCGCCGGCGGCGTTCGCTGAGCGGTGAAATGGCCTCCAGCGGGGCCGCTAGCCGCGGAATTGCTGCAGGGCACGCATTTTATTCATGACGTCCAATGCGGCGTTCTTGTATGCCTCGGAGAAAGTCGGATAGTTGAATACCGCGTCCACCAGGTATTCCACCGTTCCGCCGCACCCCATGACGGCCTGGCCGATGTGCACCATCTCGGTCGCGTTGGTGCCGAAGATGTGCACGCCGAGAAGCGTCAGATCGGTCGTCGACACCAGCAGCTTGAGCATTCCGTAGGAGTCACCGGCGATCTGGCCGCGAGCCAGTTCCCGATAGCGGGCCACGCCCACCTCGTAGGGGATCGCGCTGCGCGTCAGCTCCAATTCAGTTGCCCCCACGTAGGAGACCTCCGGAATCGAGTAGATCCCGATCGGCTGCAGCTCGGTGATCCCATCGGTCGGCTCGCCGAAGGCATGGTAGGCGGCCAGCCGGCCCTGCTCCATCGAGGTTGCGGCCAGCGCGGGGAAGCCGATCACGTCGCCGACCGCGTAGATGTGATCCACCGACGTCTTGAACGTTGTGTCCACGACGATGCGGCCGCGCTCGTCGCTGTTCAGACCGGCTTTGGCCAGATCGAGGTGGGCGGTGTGGCCGTGGCGGCCGGCTGAGTACATCACCGTCTCGGCGGGGATCTGCTTACCGCTGGCCAAGGTGGTGACGGTGCCGCTCGAACTGACGTCGACGGCGGTCACCTCCTCGCCGAACCGGAAGGTGACGGCGAGGTCGCGCAGGTGAAAACGCAGGGCTTCGACCACCTCTGGATCGCAGAATTCCAGCATCGAGTCCCGTTTCTCCACCACGGTCACTCGGGTTCCCAACGCCGCGAACATCGAGGCGTACTCGATACCGATCACGCCGGCGCCGACCACCACCATTGACGCCGGAATGAACTTCAGATCGAGGATCCCGTCGGAGTCGAGTACGCGCTCTTCATCGAATGTCACCCCCGGCGGCCGAACGGGTTCTGTTCCCGTGGCGATGACGACGTAGTCGGCTGTGACGGTGGTGGTCTCGTTGCCGTTCTGTCCCTCGACCACGATCGTGTGGGGATCGATGAAACGCCCGTGGCCGACCAACAGGTCGACACGGTTGCGCATCAGTTGGTTACGTACGACCTCCACTTCTCTGCCGATCACATGTTGGGTGCGGGCGAGCAGATCGGCGGGGGTGATCTTGTTCTTGACCCGGTAGCTGGCTCCGTACAGGTCGCGCTGATTCATCCCGGTCAGGTAGATCACGGCCTCGCGCAGGGTCTTTGACGGAATGGTCCCGGTATTGACGCAGACCCCACCGATCATGCGGCCGCGTTCGACCAGGGCGACAGATTTGCCGAGTTTGGCCGACGCGATGGCGGCCTTCTGTCCGCCTGGGCCCGAGCCGATCACGATGACGTCGTATTCCCTCTTCGAATCCATGACACAGACACTTACGCGCTTTCGGCGCGTCCTGCATCTCGAAGGCGCATCGATGCACAGTTGCGGGTCCATCCACAATGCGAGGGCCTGTGCCGAGCTGGTGCGCCCTCGATGACGGTGATGGTCGTCACTGTTGCTGCCATGACGACCAAGCAACCGGAATTCACACTGAATCGGCCCGGAGCACTGATCGCTGCGCTGCCGGCGATCCTCGGCTTCGTGCCGGAGAAATCCCTGATCCTGGTGTCGCTCGACGGGGGTGAACTGGGCTCGGTGCTGCGGGTCGATCTCTCGGAGGCGCTCGTGGACACCGTCGGCCGGCTCGCCGACGTCGCCGCGGCCGCCGCTCCGGCAGCGGCCATCGCGGTGATCGTCGATGCTGCGGGGGCGTGCTGCCCAGTCTGCAACGAGCAGCACCGCCGGCTGACCGCTGCGCTGGCCGAGGAGTTGTCGGGCCACGGCATCGTGCTGCTCGGTGCGCATGTGGTGGACCAGGTGGCCCATGGCGGGCGTTGGCGCTGTGCCGACGGCTGCGGCGTCGGTGGTCCGGTGGACGATCCGGAGGCCTCGCCGCTGGCGGCCGCAGCGGTGTTGGAAGGCAGGCGGCTGTATGCCCGGCGCGCCGACCTGCAGGCGGTGATCGCCCCCGATGACGCGGCACGCTGTGCCGCGGTGGCCGCGGCGATCGACGACTGTGCGGCGCAGTGGGCGGTGGAGGAGGGCAACAGCCCGGATCGAGCACGCCGCGACGTCGAGCGGGTGCTGGCCGCTCTGGTTACGCTGGCGGGCGGTCGGGAACCGACCGTTGCGGAGCTGGCCCGGCTCGCTTGCCCGCTCACCGACGTACGGGTCCGGGACACCCTGTGCGGGTTGGCAATCGGTGAACGCGCCGCCGACGCCGAGCGGCTCTGGTCGGTGTTGGCCCGGACCCTGCCCGAGCCGTGGCGAGCCGAGGCATTGGTGCTGCTGGCGTTCAGCGCCTACGCACGCGGAGACGGGCCGCTGGCCGGGGTCTCACTGGAGGCCGCCCTGCGCGGCGAGCCCGGACATCGGATGGCCGGCCTGCTCGACACCGCGTTGCAGTCGGGGCTGCGACCGGAGCGCATCCGCGGATTGGCAGACACCGGCTATCGGCTGGCGCAGCAGATCGGGGTGCAGCTACCGCAGCGGCAGGGGTTCGGTCAGCAAGCCGGCTGAGCCCGGCGGTTCAGCGAGGTTCGACGGAGGAGAGGCGAAGCTGGGACCGCCGCATGAGGCAGCGGCCTTCAGACCTTCTGGACCTTGACGGCGTGTGCCATCTCGAAGGGCAGGCTCACGTCGGCGTGGCCCGGGATCACGATGGTCACGCCGTCGTCGCCATCGGCCTGCACGGTCACCCTGGCGTTGGGTACCACGCCGGCTTCCTTCAGCCGAGTGATCAGGTCGATGTCGCCCTGGACGTGCTCGGTGAGCTGGCGCACCACCACCGCCACCGGCGAACCGGCCGGCAACTCGGTCAGCCGCACCAAGTCGGAATCCCAACCGGCGGAGCCCGCGCCGAAGCCGAGGTCGGGCAGGCCGGGGATGGGGTTGCCGAACGGCGATGTGGTCGGGTTGTCGAGTACTTGAACCAGGCGCCGCTCGACGTCCTCGCTCATCACGTGTTCCCAGCGACAGGCCTCGGCATGCACTTCTTCCAGCGGCAAGCCGATGATGTCGACGAGCAGCCGCTCAGCCAGCCGGTGCTTGCGCATCACGGACACGGCCAGGGTGCGGCCCTTCTCGGTCAGTTCGAGGTGACGGTCGCCGGCCACTTTGAGCAGGCCGTCGCGTTCCATCCGGGACACCGTCTGGCTGACGGTCGGACCACTTTGCTCCAGTCGCTCGGCTATCCGCGCACGCAGCGGGGTGACACCCTCTTCCTCAAGGTCGTAGATCGTCCTGAGGTACATCTCGGTGGTATCAACCAGGTCATTCATTCCGCACCTTCCGTCGCAGCTGAGTCTACTTCGGCAGCCGAGTACACGGTTAGCGAGCGACGCTCGGCGCTGCGGCTACAACATAGCGCCGGCGGGCCGCCGAGATCGGCGGCCCGCCGGCGCGGGGGACGGGCGGCTCGAAGCCGGCGTCAGCTGGCGTACGAGCGCAGCCGGTCGGCGCGTTCGCCATGGCGCAGTTTGGCCATCACCTCGCGCTCGATCTGGCGGACCCGCTCGCGAGACAGACCGAACAACTTGCCGATCTGGTCCAACGTGCGGGGCTGGCCGTCGTCGAGGCCGAACCGCAGCCGGATCACCTGGTGCTCGCGCTCGTCGAGGGTGGCCAGCACGCTGCGGATGTCGGTGTGCAGCAGCTCCGAGATCACCGCGTTCTCTGCCGACATCGCCTCGGAGTCCTCGATGAAGTCACCCAGCGGGGCCTCCTCGTCGGAGCCGACGGGCATGTCCAGGCTGACCGGGTCGCGGCTGTGCTCGAGCAGGTCGTTGATCTTCTCCGCCGGAATGCCGGATTCGGCGGCGAGTTCCTCGTCGGTGGCCTCGCGGCCCAGCTGCTGGTGCATCTCACGCTTGATCCGCGCCAGCTTGTTCACCTGTTCCACCAGGTGGACCGGCAGCCGGATGGTACGGCTCTGATCTGCCATCCCGCGGGTGATGGCCTGGCGGATCCACCAGGTCGCATAGGTGGAGAACTTGAAACCCTTTGCGTAATCGAATTTCTCCATCGCGCGGATCAACCCCAGGTTGCCTTCCTGGATCAGGTCCAGAAGTGGCATGCCCCGCCCGGTGTAGCGCTTGGCCAGTGAGACCACCAGGCGCAGGTTGGCTTCGAGCAGGTGCCGACGGGCGGCCTCGCCGTCTCGTACCACCGTCGCCAGTTCGCGCTTGCGCTTCTCGCCGAAGCGCTTGCGGGTGTCGAGCAGATGCTGGGCGTACAACCCTGCCTCGATCCGTTTGGCGAGCTCTACCTCGTCGGCGGCATTGAGCAATGCTGTCTTGCCGATTCCGTTGAGGTACACGCGCACCAGATCTGCGGCTGGGCTCTGCGCGTCCAGATCGCCGTCGATCCGACTGGTGGTGGCATCTGCCTTTGCCATTGCGGCCTCCCGTTGATCGGCTTCAGCTGTCACACGTGTCAACGCCCGACACGCGTGCAGAGTTCCCGGCCGATCGCGTTTCCACACCACCTGACGTGCGGAAATACGGCAATGACTTTGAGAATGTGCTAAGAACCGGTACCGTACGGCGCTTCGCCGGTGGTGTTGCCGCCCGAATCCGGGGGCATGCGCCGCTCCAGGGCGGGGCGGGTGCCGGTGGGGAACAGTGGCGTACGAGTGGGTGCCGCTTCATATCGGCGGGGTTCTTCGGCGCTGCGGGGAGGCCGGTCGTTGGCGATCAGCACCGCGATCCACGGCAGCGGTATCGACGCCACCAGGATCAGCAACGAAACCAGGCCGTTGTGCCATTGTCCGTACGCGAGCGCGGCCAGGATCAGTGCAGGCACCCGGAACGCCATCAGGGTCAGGTACTTGCGTACCCGTTCGCGGTGCTGCTGCTCGAAGGACGGGGCGGCCGCAGTGATCAGGACCGGTCGGCCGTCGTCGTCGAAACCCAGCTCGGGGCCGTGCTTCATTACTCCACTGTCCCACACGAACGATTTGGTGGCACGAGGGGTTTTGGATCGTCCCCGGTTCTGGGCACAATGGGGAGATGGGCATACAGACCGACACCCTCGAGCGCACCGATTCCGAGGAACGCGTCGATGACGGGACCGACGGCGACACCCCGAAGTATTTCCACTACGTCAAGAAGGACAAGATCGTCGAGAGCGCGGTCATGGGCACGCACGTGGTGGCGCTGTGCGGTGAGGTCTTCCCGGTGACCAAGTCGGCCAAGCCGGGCTCGCCGGTCTGCCCGGACTGCAAGAAGATCTACGCGACTCTCAAGCAGGCTTGACCGGATCGGTGGCGTCGTTGTCGGGGCCGGTTCGGGCCCGCCCTGACACCACCCAGGTACGCAGCTGGTGCAGGTGGGTTGCCTGCGCGGGCCACTCCTCTTGAACTGCCGCGTTCAGTTCGGCACCCAGCATGATGGCGAAGCCGAGCAGGAACGCGAACAACAGGAACGCGATCGGGGTTGCCAGTGCCCCGTAGGTGTAGCCGGTGCTGGTGATGTAGCGCAGGTAGATCCGCAGCCCCATCGTCGCCACCACGAACACCGTGGTGGCCAGCAGCGCGCCGAACACCAGCCGATGTGAGGGCAGCGGCTTAGGCAGCGACACCCGATAGAGGACGGTCACCGCCAGCAGCAGGCCCAACACCAGCGCCGGGTAGTAGCCGAACCGCAACACGTCGGTCCACTGCGCCGGCAGGTGCTCGGCGACCGCATGCGGCCCCAGCGCGGCCAACGGTGCCGTGGCCACGGCGATTACCAGCATCGCGACATAGAGGCCCAGCGCAAAGAAGCGTTGCCGCACCGGATGCCGCAGCGGAGTTTGATCGTGCGCTTCGACCACCGAGTCGACGAACGCCGAGATCGCCGAGGATCCGGCCCACAGCGAGATCACGAATCCCAGCGAGACCACTTCGCCGCGAGCATTGGCCACGATGTCCCGCACGGTCGGCTCGATGATCTCCACCACGACGTTCTTGGAGAAGAAACTGCTGGCCATGCCGATCAGCCGGTCCTGGATGGTGGCCAACGTGTCCGGCCCGAACAGCGGGGCTACATAGGACAGGCTGCCCAGCATCCCCAGCAGCAAGGGGGGCAGCGACAGCACCGACCAGAACCCCGCCTGCGCCGATTCGGCGAAGATCGAATCGTCCCAGCTCTTGACCAGGGTGCGACGTGCAATGCGGAGCAAGTGGTGACGGGAAGGTTTGGGGATCTGGTCATTCATGACCAGCCCAGCATTCCTGACGCGTGCTGCTATTGCACAATCGGCGCAGACGGGCGTGTTGCGTGCCGGCTCTGGTTACGCCTCAGTCGCTGCGCTGACCTGAATCACGGCCGCCAACTCGATCAGCTTGGCCTCGTGCTCGTTGGCGTGATGCTGGCAAAACAGAAGTTCGGCACCGGAGGGCAGCGTGGCTCGTACCCGCGCGGCAGCACCGCACCGGTCGCATCGATCAGCCCGAGTGAGTTCGGGACTGGTCAGAGTCGCGTTCATGGGCTCCTCCGTTCTCGCGGTTGTTCTCAAGTGTGTCAGACGCTTGCGCGTTCGGCGTTGTTCCCCGGTTCGGCTGTGTCGTGTCTCACCCCTGCAGCCGGTGCGGCAGGATCGGTGACATGACGCAGTCCGGTAACCCGTCCGATGCCCTGGTGCACCTGTGCAGCGCTGGCGACTGGGCGGGCGCGCAGGCCTGCGGGGCGCTGCATCCAGAGTCGTTGGACAGCGTGGGATTCGTGCACATGTCGACACCGCAACAGGTGCACCTGCCCGCGAATCGGCTGTACCGGGGCTGCACGGATCTGGTGTTGCTGCAGGTGGATCCTGCCAAAGTCGGTGCGCCGGTGCGCTGGGAGCCGGGTGTCCCAAGCGACCCGGAGGCGATGTTGTTCCCGCATCTGTACGGGCCGTTGCCCATCTCTGCGGTGATCGGCGTCAGTGATTATCGGCCCGGCCCGGACGGTGTGTTCGGTCCGGCCGGTTGAGGTTGATCGGGGTTGTCGGCTTGGCTGCGGATGCCCGGGTGAGTTCGCTACGGGCGAACGTGGTTTGCGCCTTGTTGATCAAAACAGCGGGCACTCGCGGCCAGGCGGCGGCGACCGCGTTGATCGCGTCGAGCACAGCGGGATTCAGATCGGCCTCGGGCGGCACCCGGTGGCCGTGGGTGGCCGCGCGCTTCAACAACGCAGCGAAGGTCGCCGGTGACGCGTCATCCGTCGGCATGCTGGGCGATCCTACGCCGTAGCGCCGGGCACGGCTCCTAGACGGCCCGTGCCTCGACGATCGCCAGCGGGCTGGTGGTGGGCACCACGCGCTGCAGCTCGAATCCCGCCTGGGACAGCAGTTCGGCGTACTCGCGGCGGGTACGTTCCTGTCCGCCGGCGGCAACCAGCATCTCCAGGTCGAGCACCAGGCCCAGATGTGCAGGAGCGCCTTCGGGCAACACCATCTCGAACAGCAACACCTTGCCGCCGGGGGCGATGGCGGCCCGGACATTGCGCAGAATCGCCAACGACTGCTCGTCGTCCCAGTCGTGGATGACGGTCTTGAGCAGATAGGTGTCGCCGCCGGCGGGGACCGAGGAGAAGAACGACCCGCCCTGGATGTCGCAGCGTGACGCCACATCCGCCACCGTCGCGTCGGCGCCGGCCACCACTTGCGGCAGGTCGAACAGCACGCCGCGGGCGTCGGGCGCCTGACGCAACACCGCGGCTAGCAGCGAGCCGTGACCGCCACCAACATCCACGATCAGCTTGCTGTTACTGAAATCGTATGCGGGAACCGCGCTTTCGATAGCGACGGACGATGCTCCGGTCATGGCGTCGTTGAAGACCTGCGCCAGTTCGGGGTCGGTGTCGGTATACTCGAAGAACGACATTCCGCGAACCTTGCTGACAGCGGTCTCACCCGTCCGTACCGAGTGCTCGAGGTTCGACCAGTGTTCGCGGTGCGCCGGGTGGCCGATGAACGCGACCATCGGGGCCACACTGGCCGGGTTGTCGGAGACCAACGCTCGTCCGGTGCGGGTCAGCGCGAACCGGCCGTCGCGGCGCAGTTTGAGCACGGAGTTGCTGGCCAACGCGCGCATCAGCCGGTAGGTGGCACCGGGGTTAGTGCCCACGCGCTGGGCGACCTCGTCGGCGGTCAGCGGACCGTCGGCGAGCACGTCGGCAATGCCCAGTCGCACCGCGGCGCTGAGCGCCTGGGTGAGCCACCCGGCGAACCCGAGCTCCATGATGGCCACGGGTGCCGGGACGGTGGCCTGGCGCAGCCGCTGCAGGCCACCACGAAACGCGTTGACGGCGCTCAGTACCGCCGACGGAGGTGTTTTGGCCATGTCGGCGCGCTAGTCGAGGTAGTCGCGCAGGACCTGGGACCGGCTGGGGTGCCGGAGTTTCGACATCGTCTTCGACTCGATCTGGCGGATGCGCTCCCGGGTGACGCCGTAGACCTGGCCGATCTCATCGAGGGTGCGCGGCTGGCCGTCGGTGAGGCCGAACCGCAGCCGCACCACGCCGGCTTCGCGCTCGGAGAGCGTCTCGAGCACCGACTGCAGCTGGTCCTGGAGCAGGGTGAACGAGACCGCGTCGACGGCGACCACGGCTTCGCTGTCTTCGATGAAGTCGCCGAGCTGCGAATCGCCCTCGTCGCCGATGGTCTGATCCAGCGAGATGGGCTCCCGGGCGTACTGCTGGATCTCCAGCACCTTCTCCGGGGTGATGTCCATCTCCCGGGCGAGTTCCTCGGGGGTGGGCTCGCGGCCCAGGTCTTG
This sequence comes from Mycobacterium sp. SMC-19, assembly GCF_045310815.1. Lineage (NCBI taxonomy): Bacteria > Bacillati > Actinomycetota > Actinomycetes > Mycobacteriales > Mycobacteriaceae > Mycobacterium > Mycobacterium sp. SMC-19. Next base: position 76,020 of record NZ_JBJIAM010000002.1, read on the forward strand.
CAGCAGCTCGCGCTGGATGCGGCCGAGCTTGTTGATCACCTCGACCATGTGCACCGGAATACGGATGGTGCGCGCCTGGTCGGCCATGGCGCGGGTGATGGCCTGGCGGATCCACCAGGTGGCGTAGGTGGAGAACTTGTAGCCCTTGGTGTAGTCGAACTTCTCCACCGCGCGGATCAGACCCAGGTTGCCCTCCTGGATCAGGTCCAGGAACGCCATTCCGCGGCCGGTGTAACGCTTGGCCAGCGACACCACCAGCCGCAGGTTGGCCTCGAGCAGATGGTTCTTGGCGCGGTCGCCGTCGCGGCAGATCCACGCCATGTCACGCCGGTAGGCGACCGCCAGCTTCTCACCTTTTTCGGTGTGCTCGGCCATCTTCTGGGTGGCGAACAGGCCGGCCTCGATGCGCTTGGCCAGCTCGACTTCCTCTTCGGCGTTGAGCAGCGCCACCTTGCCGATCTGCTTGAGGTAGGCGCGCACCGAGTCGGCCGACGCGGTGAGCTCGGCGTCCTTGCGCGCCTGCCGCAGCGCTTCGGACTCCTCTTCGTCCCAGACGAAGTCGCCTGAGGCCTTGTCCTTCTCGCTGGGTTCGGCGATCTCGTCGTCGTCTTCATCGGCCGCACCGCCGGCCGCGACGGCTGCCGGGCCTGGCGTGGCGTCGTCGGCGTCGTCGTCTTCGATGTCGTCGATGGCTAGGTCGGTGTCCTCGATGTCGCCCTCACCGGGCTCGCCGTCCAGCTCGACATCGGTCTCGAGATCCTCGGGAGCCAAGTCGCCGTCGGCGTTCTTCGCAGCTGCCTTGGTGGCCTTGGCGGCCTTCTTCGCCGGACCCCGGGTCGCGGGCTTGGCTGCGCCGTCAGCGGCGGTACGCGCCGTCGACTTGGTGGCCTTCTTGGCGGGCGCTGCTGCCTTGGTGGCCTTGGCCGCGGTCCGCTTGGCGGGCGCTGCCCCGGCAGACTTCGCGGGAGCCTTGGCAGGCGACTTCACGGCGGCTTTGGCGGGCGCCTTGGTGGCGCTGCCCTTCTTGGGCTCCTCAGTCGCCGGTTGTGCCTTGCTCGCTGCCACGTCCACCCCTTCGGTCGGACTGACTTTCGGGTTGCAGCGTCGTGCGCAACCGAAAGTGTCGGGTATGTCGAATGTCGGCTCTATTTCAGTTGGTGATCAACTGGGATAGTCGCCGCTATCGGTTAGGCGGCCGCCGTCGACCATTGTAACGACAGGGCGGGGCAGTAATCGCCGAGCGGGCGTTATTCAGCGGGTCACGTCGGTCGACGACGCCATCGCGGCCCCGACAATCCCGGCGGTGTTCTGCAGTGTCGCGGCGACCACCGGAGTCCGGTTGCCCAGCAGCGGCACCCACCGATCGGCTTTGCGGCTGATGCCGCCACCGACGATGATCAGGTCCGGGCAGAGCGCGTCCTCGACCGCTATCAGCACCATGGTCACCTGCTTGGCCCACTTCTCCATGGACCAGTTCCTGCGTTCCTTGACCGAGGCGGCGGCCCGGTGCTCGGCCTCTTTGCCGCCCACCTCGATATGCCCGAGTTCGGTGTTGGGCAGCAACTTTCCGTTGTGAATCACCGCCGAGCCGATTCCGGTACCGAAGGTGAGCAACACGACCACGCCGCTGTTGTTCTTGCCTGCCCCGAAGCGCTCCTCGGCGAGCCCGGCGGCGTCGGCGTCGTTGAGGATGACGACCTGCTGGCCATCGAGTTCGGCGGCGATCGTCTGCTGCGCGTTCAACCCGATCCAGGACTTGTCGACGTTTGCGGCGGTCTGCACCACGCCGTCGACCACCACGCCCGGATAGGTGACTCCCAACGGGCCGGTCCAGCCGAAGTCCCGGACCACCGCGGCGACGGTCTGGGCGACCAAGACCGGTGTGGCGGGGCTGGGTGTGGGCAGCTTGAACCGTTCACCGATCAGTGCGCCGGTGTCCAGATCGACGACGCCGCCCTTGATGCCGCTGCCGCCGACGTCGACGCCGAAGCCGCGTCGTTGCCGCCGTGCGCCGGCAATCGGACGGTCCTCGATCGGGGCAGGGGCGGGTTCGGTGCCCATCGGATCTCCTCTTCGGCGATTCGGTTGTCAGCAGGTGCCGGAATGAATCTTGGTCAGCAGCGCCGGGTCGGGCAATCCAGTGGCGTCCGGACGCAGGCCGGCCAGCGCCGCCTCGATGTCGTCGCTGTGGGACAGGCTGACGAAGTCACTGCCGACCGCCAGATCCACCGAATCGTCGGCACGGTCGTCGCGGAACAGTTCCGTGCACGGCGCCACCAACCAGAGTGCCGCCGCGGCGGCTTGGCCCGCGGGGCCGAACCGGATCTGGCCCTGGCAGTCCAGCCGGTCCTCGGCGTAGACGGGGTCGTTGGCGGCGGTCGGCTGGGCGAAGCCGTCGTCGCGCAGCGCATCGGCGACGTCGGCGGCCTGTCCGGCACGGCCGCTGGCATTGAGGACCCTGGCCTTGATGTCGGCCAGCTTGGCCGGGGTGGTGCTGATCATCGCGGCGCGCGGCACCTGAGTGCCCAGCTTCGGCTGGTCGGGCTCGGTCGGCGGCGGCGGGGCATTGCACACCGCGACTTCATGGACGTCGGCCGGGCGGGTGAGCGCCACCGTCCATGCCACGGCGGTCAACAGTGCCAGCGCGGCCAAGGCGTAAGCGGCCGGTCGGTTGTTGCGTCGCCGGAACGGCCGACCGTGTTTGTCGAACTCGGAACCGGTAGTGATTTGCGCGACCACGTACGCACTCTAGAGGGCGTCCGCGGGGGCGATGACCGTGGTCAACAACGTAATGTGACGTAAATCACACTTGATCTGACGGCGATCCGGGCACGAATCATTTGGTGGATGCGTTCGACGCTGGTACAAAGCTCGCGCAGGGTTTCGAGGGGACTTGAGGGGAGAAGACCATGGCTACCGATTACGACGCCCCACGGCGCACCGAGACCGACGACGTTTCCGAGGATTCGTTGGAGGAACTCAAGGCGCGACGTAACGAGGCGCAGTCCGCTGTGGTCGACGTCGACGAGTCCGAATCGGCCGAGTCGTTCGAGCTGCCCGGTGCCGACCTGTCCGGCGAGGAGCTGTCGGTGCGTGTCGTTCCGAAACAGGCCGACGAGTTCACCTGCTCGAGCTGTTTCCTGGTGCAGCACCGCAGCCGTCTGGCCAGTGAGAAGAACGGTGTGATGATCTGCACCGACTGCGCGGCCTGACCGGGCCCGTCCCGCTCAATCCTGCTTAGCTCGATGGCGACGACCCGCTGCGCCCGACTTCGTCGCGCTGGCGATCGTCGCTAGTCCTGCAATGCCGCCAGCATCCGCTGCGGATTGCGGCAGCTGACCAGCCAGTACGGCGTCGGGTCGTCGGGATCATCGACGACGGCCAAGATCATCGGCCCCACCCACCCGCGATGGACGACGTACGCCGCCGGGTCGAGTTGGCGGCCCAACGCCGCGGATTTGGCTGACTGCGGGACCTCGGCGCAGCGTGCAATCGCGGTGGTCGGCAGGTGCGCGTCGCCGGCCCACAGCTGCGTTTCACCGCCGCTTTCGACAACGCGCACCTTGATGCGTCCCAGCCACAGCAGGGCGCCGACGGTGATCGCGAAGAACACCGCGAACGGCAGCCAGCCGGGCAGCGTGCGCAGGCCCAAGCGGACTTCGTAGGCCATCAGCCCGTTGCCCAAGAACCCCAGTGGCCACCACCACCACGGCACCCACAGCTGTTCGCTGTAGCGCACTGTTTGCGATGCCCGATGGTTCAGGCGCGATCCCGACATCCGGCTAAGAGTAGTCTTGCGCCTCGTGTCGCCCAGTCTTGCGGTTGTTCGCCTAGATCCGGATCTGCCCCTGCCGAACCGTGCTCACGCCGACGATGCCGGCGTCGACCTCTACAGCGCGATCGACGTCGAGCTGGCTCCGGGGCAGCGTGCGCTGGTACCCACCGGAATCGCGGTGGCAATTCCCTTCGGCATGGTCGGCCTTATCCACCCTCGGTCGGGTTTGGCTGCGCGGGTGGGTCTTTCGATTGTCAACAGTCCCGGAACCGTCGATGCGGGCTATCGTGGTGAGATAAAGGTCTCGTTGATCAACCTTGACCCGGCGACGCCGATTGAGATCCACCGCGGCGACCGGATCGCCCAGTTGCTGGTGCAACGGGTCGAACTTCCGGAACTGGTCGAGGTGGCCTCGTTCGACGAGGCCGGGCTGGAACCAACGACCCGTGGTTCCGGCGGACACGGGTCCTCGGGTGGGCACGCGAGCTTGTGATGGCTTGTGACGGCAGAGCGATGAAGATGGGCGGCTGTGATGGCATTCGGTAGGGGTAAAGGCAAAGGCGAGGCCGACGAGCCGACGAGCGCCGGGCCGGAAGCCTCCGGAGCAGCGGACGGGTTCGTGTCCGAGTCGGAGGAGCTGGAGGGCCCCTTCGACATCGAAGATTTCGACGACCCCGCGGCGGCGGCGACGGCCCGACTCGACCTGGGTTCGGTGCTGGTGCCGATGCCGGCCGGCGCCCAGGTCCAGGTCGAATTGAGCGAGGCGGGAGTCCCCAGCGCGGTGTGGCTGGTGACGCCCAACGGTCGGTTCAACATCGCCGCCTACGCCGCGCCCAAGTCGGCGGGTCTGTGGCGTGAGGTGGCCGGCGAGCTGGCCGACGCGCTGCGCAGGGACAACGCGATGGTCAGCATCGTCGACGGTCCGTGGGGCCGGGAGGTGCTCGGATCGGCGACCGGTGCGGTCCGGTTCATCGGTGTCGACGGCTACCGCTGGATGGTGCGCTGCGTGATCAACGGTCGGCCCGAGACCATCGACGTGCTCGCCCAGCAGGCGCGCGAGGCGCTGGCGGACACGGTGGTGCGGCGCGGCGACACGCCGCTGCCGGTGCGTACCCCGTTGCCGGTGCGGCTGCCCGAGCCGATGGCCGAGCAGTTGCGCGCTGCCGCGGCACAGCAGGCCGCGGCGCAGCAGGCGGCGGCCGAGCAGGCTGCAGCCCAGCAGGCAGCAGCGCTGCAGCAGCAGGCCGCCATGTTCGGCGGAGGCGGCGACGTACCGCCGGCGCCGGCCGCCCGCCGCAGCGTGGAGGGATCCGCGATGCAGCAGTTGCGCACTATCACCGGCGGTTAGCGAGGCTCGACGGAGGAGAGCCGAAGCTGGACCGCCGAATCAGCACCGGCGGTTAGCGAGGCTCGACGGGGGAGAGCCGAAGCTGGACCGCCGAATCAGCACCGGCGGTTAGCGAGGCTCGACGGAGGAGAGCCGATCAGCCCGCAGCGATCGTCAGCGCATTCACGCAGGCGGTGCCCAAGGCGGTCGGGTCGATGCCGATCTGGTCCAGGGTGACGGTGCACAGCGCCGCGCGCGGGGCCGCGGCGGCCCATTCAGAGGCCGTCTGCAACGGATGAACTGCGTCGTCGACCGCCGCGGTCACGCCCATCGGCACCGCCAGGGTCGCCAGCTCGGCGTGCGTCGGCGCGACATAGGCCGCAGCCTCCTCGAGTGCGTCGGGAAGTTGCGGCCACTGGGCGGTCCACGATCGGGTCAACTCGTCGCCCAGCCACGGCGGGCTCGATGCCCGCATCTGGGCCACCACCGCCGCCAGACCGTCGTTGCGCAACTGCTCGGCGCTGTAGCGCGCGGCATGGGCCGCCGGTGCGTCATCGGGGGCGCCGGTCCAGGCGGGCAGCGCGGCCAACACCCCGACCGCTCGCTCGGGATGGCGCAGGGCCCAAGCGGCGGCTACCGCCGCACCGATCGAGACTCCACCGACCAGGATCGGGCCGGACCGTGCGGCCGCCGTATCGAGAGCATCCAGATAGCCCTCGATGAGTCGGCCGGGTTGGGGGCGATGCGTGACCAATTCCGCGCCCACATGCTGCAACGGCTGGGCGAACGCCCGGTGGACGTAGTCGTCGTCGGAGCCGGTCCCCGGCAGCAGGACCGCCGTCGCGCCGCGCAGAACCATGCCACCTCTTGATCGTGTTGGGTGTTGTCAGCCACCCCGTGGGCAGGTCATGTGGCATTAGGTAATCAACAGGTCTACCGTAGCGTGCGCATACGAGTAAGGGAGAGGGCAATGGCTGCTCCGAAAGGGTACCTGCGCCGGCTGACTCGGCGATTGACGGAAGATCCCGAGCTGCGTGACGTCGAAGAGTTGTCCGACGAGGCGCTCAATACCGGCGCGCAGCGGGCGATCGACTGCCAACGCGGCCAAGAGGTCACCATGGTCGGGGTACTGCGTAGCGTCGAAGCCAACGCCAAGGGTTGCGTGGGCGGCGTCCGCGCCGAGCTGTTCGACGGCACCGACACGGTGACGCTGGTGTGGCTGGGGCAGCGACGCATTCCCGGGATCGACTCCGGTCGCACCCTGCGGGTGCACGGCCGGCTGGGCAAACTCGAAAGCGGCTGCAAGGCCATCTACAACCCGCACTACGAAATCCAGCAGTGATCGCGCCTCCCATCGGGTCGGCGCAGCGATGAGCGAGGACTACAGCGCCGAGGGCGCACAGGGGCCGCAGCGGCTCCTGGAGCAGATCGGCGGGGTCGCTGGGGTGGTCTACTCCTCGCTGCCGATCGTGGTGTTCGTGCCGGCCTCCAATCTCTTCGGCCTGCGGGTCGCGGTCCTGTCGGCGCTGGGGGTGGCCGCGACGGTGCTGGTGTGGCGCCTGATTCGCCGGCAATCCAGCCAGCCCGCCATATCCGGCTTCATCGGGGTGGCCGTCTGCGCGCTGATCGCGTATCGGACGGGCGACTCCAAGGCGTATTTCCTGCTCGGAATCTGGACGTCGCTGGTGTGGGCGGTGGTGTTCGCCGCCTCGATGGTGATCCGCCGGCCGGTGGTCGGCTACATCTGGTCGTGGGCCAGCGGCCAGCCCCAGGCCTGGCGTGAGCTGCGGTCGGCGATCTACGCCTACGATCTCGCGACCCTGACCTGGGTGCTGGTCTTCGGCTCGCGTTTCGTGGTCCAGAGACTGCTCTACGACGCCGATCAGACCGGCTGGCTGGGAGTGACCCGCATCGCCATGGGCTGGCCGCTGACCGCGGTTGCGGCGGTGGTCACCTATCTGGCGGTCAAGTACGTGCAGCGTGCGCTGGATGAGCGGCTTGCCGAGGGCGAGGCCGAGCGCGAACCCCGGTCAGTGAGCCGGTAGCAGCAGCGCGCGCAGTTCGGTTTCGACGCCGTTGGACGCGACGAACAACAGCTCGTCCCCGCCTTCCAGGGGCTCGTCGTCCTGCGGCACGATCACGCGTGTCCCGCGCAGGATCGTTACCAGCGCGGCGTCTCGGGGCAGTGTCAGCTTGCGCACCGGCTTGCCGCCCCACGGGGTGTCGTCGGGCAGGGTGATCTCCAGCAGATTGGCCTGACCCTTGCGGAATTCCATCAACCGCACCAGGTCTCCGACTGCGACAGCCTCCTCAACCAGCGAGGCCAGCATGCGTGGCGTGGACACCGCGACGTCCACGCCCCAGGCGTCGGTGAACAGCCACTCGTTGCGGGGATCATTGACCCGGGCCACCACCCGGGGCACCGCGAATTCGGTCTTGGCCAACAAGGACAGCACCACATTGGCCTTGTCATCGCCGGTTGCAGCGATCACCACATCGAAGGACTCCAGGTGCACGGACTCCAACAGGCTCAGCTCGCAGGCGTCACCGAGATGCCACTGCGCATCGGCGATGTCCTCGGTGTCGACGTGATCGGGGTTGCGCTCGATCAAGGTGACCTGGTGGTCGCTGTCGAGCAGCTCCCGGGCGATGGACCGGCCGACCGCCCCGGCCCCGGCTACCGCGACCTTCACTTGTCCAGGTCCTCGCTCGGCGGCAGCGCGGCGATCGCGATCGCCTCGGCAACCCGGCCGGAGACCGCGACGATGTACACCTGGTCGCTGGCCTGAATGACCGTCTTGGGCTCGGGCAGGATGCCGGTGCCGAATCGGATCAAGAACGCCACTCGGGCATTGGTCGCCGCCTCCAGGTCGGTGACGGGACGACCGATCCAATCCTCATGCAGGACGACCTCGGCGACAGCGACCGTGCCGGTGGGGTCCCGCCACTTGGTGGTCTCGCTTTCCCGGGTCAGTGCGTCGAGCAGGCGGTCGGTGGTCCACGGCACGGTGGCGATGGTCGGGATGCCCAGACGCTCGTAGACCGCGGCCCGCTTGGCGTCGTAGATACGGGCGACCACCCGCGAAACGCCGAACGTCTCCCGGGCCAGCCGCGCCGCGATGATGTTGGAGTTGTCACCTGAGGACACCGCGGCGAACGCAGCGGCTTCCTCGATGCCCGCTCGTAGCAGCACATCGCGGTCGAAGCCCATACCGAGCACTCGCTCACCGTTGAACTCCGGGCTCAGACGGTTGAACGCGGTGCTGTCTCGGTCGATGATGGCGACCTCGTGGCCGATCCGGGACAGCCCGTCGGCGAGTGAGGCACCCACCCGGCCGCACCCCATGACAACTACCCGCACGTGCTGTGTCCTTTCAGGTCCTCTGGGCCGACTTTCGGCTGGTTATCGACTGCGATAGTGCCCGTATTCGGTGAACGCTACCGCCAATGCCCGCCTGGCTTACCCTTGGCTCTCGTGTCGAAGATTTCCACCGCTGCTCGGCGCCTGGTTCTGGGCCGCCCCTTTCGCAGTGATCGGCTCAGCCACACGCTGCTGCCCAAACGCATCGCCCTGCCGGTGTTCGCCTCCGACGCGCTGTCCTCGGTGGCCTACGGACCTGAAGAAGTCTTTCTGGTGCTGTCGGTGGCGGGCCTGGCGGCCTATCGCATGACCCTGTGGGTCGGGCTGGCCGTCGCTTTCGTGTTCATCACCGTGGTGGCCTCCTACCGCCAGAATGTGCACGCCTACCCTTCCGGTGGCGGCGACTACGAGGTGGTCACCACCAACCTGGGCGCTACCGCAGGTCTGACTGTGGCCAGCGCGTTGATGGTGGATTACGTTCTGACGGTTGCGGTCTCGATCTCGGCCGGGATCGCCAACATCGGCTCGGCAATACCTTTCATCGCCGACCACAAGGTCGTGTTTGCGGTGGGCACCGTTGTCGTGGTGGCGGCAATCAATCTGCGAGGCATCCGCGAATCCGGTACTGCGTTCGCCTTCCCGACGTATGCGTTCATGATCGGCGTCTTCGCCATGCTGGGCTGGGGGCTCTTCCAGATCTTCGTGCTGGGCCATCCACTGCAGGCCGAGTCGGCGGCGTTCAAGATCCACTCCACCCAGGGCGAGGTGGTCGGGGTGGCCCTGGTGTTCCTGGTGGCGAAATCGTTCTCGTCGGGATGTGCCGCGCTGACGGGGGTGGAGGCGATCAGCAACGGCGTGCCGGCGTTCCGCAAACCCAAGTCGCGCAACGCCGCCACCACGCTGCTGATGTTGGGTGTGATCGCGGTGACACTGATGATGGGCATCATCGTGCTGGCCCGCGAGACCGGTGTGAAGATCGCCGCGCGCCCGCACGAACAGCTGATCGGGGCGCCGGCGGACTACGACCAGAAGACCTTGCTGGCCCAGCTGGCCGAGACGGTGTTCCGGGGCTTTCCACCCGGTCTGTGGATCATCGCCGGGGTGACGGCGCTGATCCTGGCGCTGGCCGCCAACACCGCGTTCAACGGGTTCCCGGTGCTGGGTTCGATCCTGGCGCAGGATCGGTATCTGCCGCGCCAGCTGCATACCCGTGGTGACCGGCTGGCCTTCTCCAACGGCATCGTGTTCCTGGCCGTGGTGGCCATCGCCTTCATCGTGGCGTTCGGGGCGGAGGTGACCGCGCTGATCCAGCTCTACATCGTGGGGGTGTTCGTCTCCTTCACGCTGAGTCAGATCGGCATGGTGCGGCACTGGAACCGGTTGCTGCGCAACGAAACCGACCGTGCGGCACGGGTCAATATGATGCGTTCCCGAGTGGTCAACACCATCGGCTTCGTCGCTACCGGGGCGGTGTTGATCGTGGTGATCGCCACCAAGTTCGTAGCCGGCGCGTGGATCGCGATCGTCGCGATGTCGGTGCTGTTCGCCGTGATGAAAATGATCCGCCGGCACTACGACACCGTCAGCCAGGAGTTGGCCGAGCAGTCAGCCGCGTTGGACGACCAGGCGGTGCTGCCCAGCCGCAACCACGCCCTGGTCCTGGTCTCCAAGCTGCATCTGCCGACCCGCCGTGCGCTGGCCTACGCGCGGGCCACGCGCCCTGACGCCCTGGAGGCGATCACGGTCAACGTCGATGACACCGAAACCCGCGCCCTGGTACGCGAGTGGGAGGATAGCGAGATCACCGTCCCGCTCAAGGTGATTGCATCGCCGTATCGCGAGGTCACCCGGCCGGTGCTCGACTACGTCAAACGCATCAGCAAGGAGTCGCCGCGCACCGTGGTGACCGTCTACATCCCCGAATACGTGGTGGGCCACTGGTGGGAGCAGTTGCTGCACAACCAGAGTGCGCTGCGGCTCAAGACCCGGCTGTTGTTCATGCCGCAGGTCATGGTGACCTCGGTGCCTTGGCAGCTGGTCTCCTCGGAGCGGCGCAAAGTCATGGAGCCGCACCACGCGCCCGGCGACACCCGGAGAGGTTTTTAGTAGTGATCGATCAAGAGCTGACCCTGGTCACAGGGGCGCCCGCGAACGGCGGCAGTTGTGTGGCCCGCCACGACGGCCGGGTCGTCTTCGTGCGGTACGCGCTGCCCGGTGAGCAGGTGCGAGTGCGGATCACCGCCGAGCGGGGCTCGTACTGGCACGGTGAATGTGTCGAGGTGCTCGAACCCGCGGCCGGCCGGATCGAGTCGCTGTGCCCGATCGCCGGGGTGCACGGTGCCGGCTGCTGTGACCTGGCGTTCGCCGACCCGGCCGCGGTGCGCGCGCTCAAGGGCGAGGTGGTCTCCAACCAGTTGGCCAGACTCGGTGGCCACGAATGGCGGGGCGAGGCCGAAGCGCTCGGCGACGACGGCCCGACGGGCTGGCGTAGCCGGGTCCGCCTGGAGGTGGGCGCCGATGGCCAGGCCGGGTTTCACCGCTATCACAGCGATGAACTGGTCACCGACCTGCGCTGCGGTCAGTTGCCGTCCGGGATGACCAAAGGCCTGGCCGAACGGAGCTGGCGGCCGGGCGATCACGTGCACGTGGTGGCCGACGACGACGGGGTCCGCCACGTGGTCAGCACCGGACGCGAACACCGCCCGGAGGTCGTCGAGGGCGACTACCACTCCACCCAGTGGGTGGGCCGGCGCCGCTGGCAGATCCCGGTGACCGCGTTCTGGCAGGCGCACCGCCGCGCGGCCGCGCTCTACAGCGCGCTGATTGCGGAGTGGGCGCAGCCCGACGCCGGAAGCACCGCCTGGGACCTCTACGGCGGGGCGGGGATCTTCGCCGCGGCGCTGGCCGATCCGGTGGGGGAGTCCGGCCGGGTGATCAGCGTCGACACCTCGCGGGCCGCGACGGGGGCCGCGCGTGCGGCGCTGGCCGACCTGCCTCAGGTCTCGGTGCGCACCGACTCGGTGCGCCGGGTGTTGGGCGCCGAGCGCGCCGCGGCCGGCGTCGCGGTACTGGACCCGCCGCGCGCCGGGGCCGGCCGCGAGGTGATCGATCTGCTGGCGGCCGCCGAGGTGCCGCGGGTGGTGCACATCGGTTGCGAGGCGGCAGCTTTCGCCCGCGACATCGGCCTGTACCGCGGGCACGGCTACACCGTCGAGCAGATCCGGGTGTTCGACGCGTTTCCGCTGACCCATCACGTGGAGTGCGTGGCGCTGCTAACCCGATGACTGCAGGCGCCAGCGCTCCAGCAGCTCCGGTATTTCGGCAAGCAGAAACGTGTAGAAATCCCGCATACGGGTGAGTCGATGGTGGGCCGGGTGGTCGTCTGTGGTGGCCGCGATCCCGGCCGCCGCGGCGTCCTGCATCGCCGTGATCGCCACGTTCTGGTTGGTGAACAGCACCGCCCACGCGTCGTCGCGCAGCCGGTAGTGCTCACGCCGGCTGGCCGGTGCCGGCACCCGTTCGACCAGGCCGACCGCGGTGAGCATCTTCATCGCCCCGGAGATCGCGCCCGCGCTGGCCTGCAGCTGATCGGCCAGTTCGCCCATGGTCATCGTGGGCTGCTCGGTGAACAGCAATGTCGCCAGCACCCGGGCGGTCATCCGCTGAAGTCCGAGGCCGCTCAACGTCAGCGCGAGCTGTTCGGCGATGCCGGGGTCTGGATCGTGTGCCATCGGGAAAACCTGTCTGTTCACTAATTTCTGAAATGTCAGTATATTCGATCGTGTGCTCAATGACGGCGACGGCACCGAAGTGATCCGGGTGCGCGGACTCACCTACAGCTACCCGAAAGCCGAGCGGCCGGCGGTTCGCGGTATGGACTTCTCAGTCGGGCGCGGCGAAATCTTCGGGTTCCTCGGTCCCAGCGGCGCCGGCAAGTCCACGACGCAGAAGCTGCTCATCGGCCTGCTGCGCGGCCACGGCGGCCTGGCCCAGGTCTGGGGCCGAGACCCGGTCGGCTGGGGAGCCGACTACTACCAGCGCATCGGGGTGTCCTTCGAACTGCCGAATCACTATCAGAAACTCACCGCCCTGGAGAATCTGCGGTTTTTCGCGTCGTTGTACGCCGGCGAAACCGCCGACCCGATGGCTCTGTTGGATGCCGTCGGACTGGCTGAACACGCCAACACCCGGGTGGGCGACTACTCCAAGGGCATGCAGATGCGCCTGACCTTCGTTCGGGCCCTGATCCACGATCCCGAACTGATCTTCCTCGACGAACCCACGTCCGGTCTGGACCCGGTCAACGCCAACAAGGTCAAAGACATGGTCCGCGACTTCAAGGCGCGCGGCCGGACCGTTTTCCTGACCACTCACGACATGGCGACCGCCGACGAGCTATGCGACCGGGTGGCATTCGTCGTCGACGGCAGCATCGTCGCACTGGACACCCCGGCGGAGCTGAAGATCGCCCGCAGTCAACGAGTGGTGCGCGTGACCTACCGGGCTCCGCAGGGCGGACTGGCGTGTGCGGAGTTTGCCATGGACACCCTGGCCGACGATCCGGAGTTTCACGCCTTGCTGCGCGAGCAACACGTGGAGACCATCCACAGCCGCGAAGCCAGCCTCGATGACGTCTTCGTCGAGGTCACCGGAAGGAGCCTGGCGTGACCCGGCTGGCCGCCGCGGTACGGCTTGAACTGACGCTGCAGGTGCGCCAGAAGTTCCTGCATGCCGCGGTGTTCTCCGGGCTGATCTGGCTGGCGGTGCTGTTGCCGATGCCGGCCCGGCTGCGCACGGTCGCCGAACCGTATGTGCTGCTGGGGGATACGGCCATCATCGGCTTCTTCTTCATCGCGGGCACGGTGTTCTTCGACAAGCAGGACCGGACTTTGTCGGCGATCATCGCGACGCCGCTGCGGTTCAGCGAATATCTGAGCGCGAAACTGATACCCCTGGTGGTGATTTCACTGATGGTGGCGGTGACGGTGGCTGGCATCGGGGGTTCGGGGTACCACCCGATACCGCTGTTGATCGGCGTGCTGTTGGCAACCTTGGTGATGCTGCTGGTCGGATTCACCACCTCGATGCCGTTTGGCTCGATCAGCGACTGGTTTTTGGCGGCGACTATCCCGTTGGCTGTGCTGACATTGCCCATGCTGGGCTACGCCGGGGTGTGGTCGACGCCGGTGCACTACCTGATCCCGACGTACGGGCCGTTGCTGCTGTTCGGGGCGGCGTTCGAGCAACTGAGCCTGTCGCCGTGGCAGCTCGGGTATGCGCTGGTCTACCCGACGTTGTGCATCGCAGGTCTGGGGCGCACGGCGCACGCCCTCTTCGGCCACTACATCATCGAGCGGTCCTGATGGCCGACGTGCGCGTGCTGGCGGCCCTCGGCCGCAACGATCTGCGGGGCACCTACCGTGACCCGCTACTCGTGATGGTCGTGTTGGCGCCGGTGATCTGGACCAGTGGGGTCGCGGTGCTGACGCCGCGATTTACCGCGATGCTCGCGCAGCGCTACGACTTCGATCTGGTGCCCTACTACCCGTTGGTACTCACCGCATTTCTGTTGCTGACCTCAATCATCATCGCCGGTGGCCTGGGAGCTTTCCTCGTTCTCGACGAGGTCGACGCCGGAATGCTGGCCGCGTTGCGGGTCACGCCGGTGCCGCTGTCTGCGTTCTTCGCCTACCGGGCGGCCACCGTGCTGGTGGTGACGACCATCTACGTCATCGCCACCCTGTCCTTCAGTGGGATTCTGCGCCCCGGCATGGTGCCGTCGCTGATCCCGATCGGGCTGCTGTCCGGGCTGTCCGCGGTGGTGACGTTGCTTCTGATCCTGGCGATGGCCAGCAACAAGATTCAGGGCCTGGCTGCGCTACGCGGTCTGGGCATGCTGATCGCGGGGTTGCCGTGTCTGCCGTGGTTCATCGGATCGGGCTGGAATATCGCGTTTGCGGTGCTGCCGCCGTACTGGGCGGCGAAGGCGTTTTGGGTGGCCGGTGACCACGGTGTGTGGTGGCCCTATTTGGTGGGCGGCGTGGTTTACAACCTGGCCATCGCGGTGCCGTTGTACCGACGCTTCATTGCAAAGAACATCGGCATGTCGACCGAGATTCAGCCAAAGACGAAGTAGCGCAACCACAGGTAAGCCGCAGACAACGTCACCGAGACGATGGTGACCAGAATGCCTTTGCGGGTGAACTCCCAAAACGAGATGGGATTGCCTGCGCGGCGGGCGATTCCGAGCATCACCACATTCGCGCTGGCACCGACGGCGGTCAGGTTGCCGCCGAAGTCGGCACCCAGCGCCAGCGCCCACCACAGTGCGTCGGGGTGCAGATTGGTGGGCAGGTTGGTGCTGAGTTCAGCGACGACCGGGGTCATGGTCGCGACATAGGGGATGTTGTCGATGATCCCGGAGACCGGCGCGGACACCCCCAGGATTCCCAGGGTGGTCAGCAGCGCATTGCCACCGGTGAGCTCGGTGGCGGCGTTGGCCAGGGCGGCGATGGCACCGGTGTCCACCAACGCGCCGACCATCACGAACAGGCCGGCGAAGAACAGCAGTGTCTCCCATTCGACCCCGGCCAGGTAGTCCGAGCGCTCCATCTTGGAGATCACGATCAACACCCCGGCACCGAGCAATGCCACCACCGACGGTTCCAGGTGCAGCGCCCCGTGACCGAAAAACCCGGCGAACACCGCGGTCAGCACCACACCGCACTTGATCAGCAGACCGCGGTCGCGGATCGCCTCGCGTTCCTCGAGGGCCATCACATCGGCGACCCGGTCGGCGTCGACGGTGAACGATCCCGGAAACAGCCACCGCAGCATGACGGTGAACACGATCAGCACGATGACCACAATCGGCAGCATGTGGACCAGAAATGCGTTGAAGGTCAACCCGGCCCGGCTGGCGATGATGATGTTGGGTGGATCGCCGACCAGGGTGGCGGCGCCTCCGATGTTGGAGGCGAACACCTCCGCCATCAGGAACGGCGCGGCGTTGATCTCGAGGCGGTCGCAGACCAGCAGCGTGACCGGGGCGATCAGCAGCACCGTGGTGACGTTGTCCAGCAGTGCCGACGCGACGGCGGTCACCAGCACCAGCAGGATCATGATTCGCAGCGGAGAACCGTTGGCGCGCTTGGCGGCCCAGATCGCGATGTATTCGAATACCCCGGTCTGGCGCAGCACGCTGACGATGATCATCATGCCCAGCAGCAGGAAGATGACGTCCCAGTCGATCCCGGTTGTGTGCGAGTAGAAGATGTCGTCGGACGAGATGACGGGCAGGATGACGACGGCGGCTGCGCCGGTCAGCGCCACCAGGGTCTTGTTGACCCGGTCGGCGGCGATGAACGCGTAGGCGATCAGGAAGACCGCTACGGCGAAATAGGCCATCCGCGGGATCAGACCTGCAGCGCTGTGGCCAGCAGACGCGACGCGGTTATCACGCCGTGCAGTTTACCGTTCTTGACGACGGCAACCAGCGGGCTGCGCAGCCGGGCCATGGTGGAGGCGACTTCGATCACAGTGTCGGCAGCGCCGGCGATCGGCACCTCCGGCAGGTGTTCGGGCAGCATGGCGCGCACCGCCTTGCCGCGCAGTTTCTCGGCGGAACTGTCGGCCATGGACTCGCTGAGCACCCCGGCCAGTGACGGGTCGTCCTGGACATAGCCCGGCACGATGAAGCGCACCACCTGGGAGGCCGGCAGCACCGCGTACGGCCGGCCGGTCGAGTCGGTGACCACGAGGCCCGGTAACCGATGCTCGGCCAACAATGTGGCCGCCTCCATGGCGTCGGAGTCGATGGCCACCACCGGGAATTCCTCAGCGATCTGTTCGGCGTGCACATGACGACGATACGGTGGGTGCCCCCCGCCATGCGTAGACTGGCCGGATGCTTGAAGGGATCCGCGGCCCCGCCGATCTGCAGCACCTCACGCAGGCTCAGCTGACCGATCTGGCGGCGGAAATCCGTGAGTTTTTGATCCACAAGGTCGCCGCGACCGGAGGGCATCTGGGGCCCAACCTGGGTGTGGTGGAGCTGACCTTGGCGCTGCACCGGGTGTTCGACTCCCCACACGACCCGGTCATCTTCGACACCGGGCACCAGGCCTACGTGCACAAGATGCTGACCGGGCGCTGTCCCGACTTCGACACCCTGCGCAAGAAGGGCGGGCTGTCGGGTTACCCGTCACGCGCCGAGAGCGAGCACGACTGGGTGGAGTCCAGCCACGCCAGCTCGGCGCTGTCCTACGCCGACGGCCTGGCCAAAGCCTTCGAGCTGACCGGGCACCGCAACCGGCATGTGGTGGCCGTCGTCGGCGACGGCGCCCTGACCGGCGGGATGTGCTGGGAGGCGCTCAACAACATCGCCGCCGGCAACCGCCCGGTGGTGATCGTGGTCAACGACAACGGCCGCAGCTACGCGCCCACCATCGGCGGGTTCGCCGACCATCTGGCCGCCCTGCGGCTGCAGCCCGCCTACGAGCGGCTGCTGGAGCGGGGCCGCACCGCGATCCGCGGCGTACCGGTCGTCGGGGAGCTCGGCTACCAAGTGATCCACAGCTTCAAAGCGGGCCTCAAAGATGCACTGGCGCCGCAGGCGCTCTTCACCGACCTGGGCCTGAAGTACCTGGGCCCGATCGACGGTCACGACGAGGCCGCGATGGAGTCCGCGCTGCGCCGCGCGCGGGGATTCGGCGGGCCGGTGATCGTGCACGTGGTCACCTGCAAGGGCAAGGGCTACGGCCCCGCCGAGAACGACGAAGCCGAGCAGATGCACGCCTGCGGGGTGATCGATCCGCTGACCGGCTACGCCACCGAAACCGCCGGGCGCGGCTGGACAGCGGTGTTCTCCGACGCGCTCATCGAATACGGGACCAAGCGCCGTGACGTCGTCGCGATCACCGCTGCGATGCCCGGCCCCACGGGGCTTGCGCCGTTCGGGCAGCGCTTTCCGGATCGGATGTTCGACGTTGGGATCGCCGAGCAACACGCACTGACTTCCGCGGCCGGGCTGGCGATGGGGGGCCTGCACCCGGTGGTGGCGGTGTATTCGACATTCCTCAACCGCGCCTTCGACCAGCTGGTCATGGACGTCGCACTGCACAAGCTGCCGGTCACGCTGGTATTGGACCGGTCCGGGATCACCGGGCCCGACGGTGCCAGTCACAACGGCATGTGGGACCTGTCGATCCTGGGGATCGTGCCCGGCATCCGGGTGGCCGCACCGCGCGACGGCATCCGGCTACGGGAAGAGCTCGGCGAAGCGCTCGACGTTAATGACGGACCCACTGCGTTGCGATTCCCGAAGGGGGATGTGGGCGAGGACATTCCCGCCATCGAGCGGCGCTCCGGGGTGGACGTGCTGGCCGTCCCGGCCGACGGGTTACCCCAAGACGTCCTGCTGGTCGCGGTCGGCGCGTTCGCGCCTATGGCACTGGCGGTGGCCGACCGGCTGCACAACCAGGGCATCGGGGTGACGGTGATCGACCCGCGTTGGGTGCTTCCGGTGCCGCAGGTGCTCGTCGAGATGGCCGGCGCACACAAGCTGGTGATCACCTGCGAGGACAACGGCGTGGCCGGCGGTATCGGCTCGGCGGTGTCGGCAGCGCTGCGGCGTGCCGAGATCGACCTGCCCTGCCGCGACGTCGGTCTGCCGCAGCGTTTCTACGACCACGCCTCGCGCGGGCAGCTGCTGGCCGAGGTCGGCCTGACCGCACAGGATGTGGCCCGCCAGATCACCGGCTGGGTGGCGGCGATGGGCGCGGCCAATTGCGTCGACGAAGTCAGCGAGCGGCTGGACTAACTCACGCCGGAGATCGGCGGCCACACTGCGTCGAACAACCAGGCGAACACGAACGTGTAGACCAGGAAGAACGCCAACAGGCCGATCTCGAGACCGAACGCCTGCGCCAGCGACACCTTCAATAGCGCGGCCACGATCGGCAACAGCAGCACGACCAGGCCACCTTCGAAGCCGATAGCGTGCACGATCCGGCGACCCACCGTGCGAGTCGAGGAGTCCTGCCGCCGTTCCCATGCCTCGAACACGGTGGTCCAGGCGTAGTTCCACACCACCGCGACAGTGGACGCTGCCACCGCCACGGCACCTGAACTGCCGCCGCCGAACCCCAGGACGGTCAGGCCCAAGGTGGTCAGCGCGACGGCGACAAGCTCGTAGCTGATGACGTAGACGATCCGCGAAAAATTGGTGACACGAGGTCCTCCCAGGAAAATCAACCATGGGAAGTCCTTGACGGTTCGCGTCCACGGTTTGCGTGACGTGAGAAGCACTGGCCGAACACGCAATACGGCTGCTCCCCGGGCAGTCTAGCAACAGCCGTGCCGCAGCCTCGGCGCGCAAGGCATCGCTCGGCGGTCAGTCAGCGGCGCTGGGGGGCACCGCGCCGCCGGGTGCTCCGAGAGCCGCCATCAGCGCCGGCACCGTCAGCTCACGTTGCCAGGGACGTGCCCCGCCGGCGGTCAGGAACTCCTCGATCACCACCGCTGCATCCGATGTCGCCGGTTTCCAGTCCCAGCACAGCCGGCGCACCAATTCGGGGGTGAGCAGGTTCTCGGTCGGTACGTGCACCCGTTCGGACACCGCACTCAGCGCGGCGCGGGCCGCCTCCAGTCGGGCGGCGGCCTCGGGCTTGCGCCGCGCCCAGCGCGATGGCGGCGGTGGGCCGGTGGTGGATTCGCCGGCTTCCGGAGGTTCCGGGTTGTCACGGGCCGCGGCGAGCGCGGCCAGCCAGGTCGCCGCGCTGCGACGTTGTTTGGGCCCGCCGAAGACCGGCAGGGCGAGCAGCTCTTCGACGGTGGTCGGGTTGGCGATCGCCGCGGCGATGATCGCCGCATCGGGCAGGATCCGTCCGGGCGCAATGTCACGGCGCGCCGCGATCTGGTCGCGTACCGTCCAGAGCTCTCGGACGGCGGCCAGGCCGCGCCGATCGCGCACTTTGTGCATGCCCGACGTGCGCCGCCAGCGGTCCCGGCGGGTGGTCGTGGTGAAGTCGGTGACCCGAACGTGATTGAACTCTTGTGCCGCCCAGTCGGTTTTGCCCTGCTCGGCCAGCACGTCAGCGACCGCCTGGCGCAGGTCGATGAGCACCTCGACGTCGAGTGCCGCATAGTTGAGCCAATCCGCGGGCAGCGGGCGTTTCGACCAGTCGGCGGCACCGTGCCCCTTGGCCAGACCCAGCCCCAACAGCCGCTGCACCATCGCGGCCAGGTTGACCCGCTCGAAACCGGCCAGCCGCCCGGCCAGTTCGGTGTCGTACAACGCCTTGGGCCACATGCCGACCTCGGCCAGACAGGCCAGGTCTTGGTCGGCGGCGTGCAGAATCCACTCGTCGTCGTCGAGCACCTCGGCAACCGGGCGCAGCAGGGCAGCCGGATCCTCGCCGGCGCCGACCGGATCGATCAGGACCGTCCCGGCACCGGCGCGACGGATCTGAATGAGGTAGGCCCGGTTGGAGTAGCGGAAGCCCGACGCCCGCTCGGCATCCACCGCGAACGGGCCCCGACCGCTTGCCAGCAGATCGGCGGCGGCACCGATCTGCCTAGGGGTGACCGACACCTCCGGCACCCCTTCGGCGGGATGCGGCAGCGGCGTCGGCTCGGGCTCTTCGGTGGCCGGTTCGGTGGTCTGCTCAGACATTTCAGACGCGGGTTCGCGAGCTCAGATCGGTGATTCCGACCGGTGGTAGGCCCGCGGCGTGCTCCAGAACCTCGCAGAACGCCTGGACGTGGCTGCCCAGCTCCGGGGTGGTCGCGGTCCACGACGCGCGCAGCTCCAACTGGTGTCCGCGCGGCGGGCCGGAGATGTCGCCGTACCGAACCGAGGTGGTGGCGGTGACGGTCCCGCCCAAGGCGGTGACGTGCTCGGTGCGGGCGCCCAGAGCCTCGACCAGCCAACTCCACGCGACCTCGGGCAGCAGCGGGTCGATCGCCTCATGCGGATCCAGGTCGGCCTGGATGAAGGCCACCATCCGCATGGTGCCGTCCCAGGCGTCGGTGCCGTCGGGGTCGTAGAGCAGGATCAGCCGGCCGAAGGCGTCGCCGTCGGAGTCTTCCGGGATGACGTCGGTCTCGGGATGCTTGACTTCGGCGCCCAGCGCGTAGCTGTAGGGCGCCAGGCGCTGCGGCGGCCTGATCGGGCCTAACTCGATCTCCGACCGTACGGTTGCGGCGTGCATCGTTGCCACCGCTTCCCGGAATGGGGCAGGCTCGGCTGATGTCACGGGTGCCGCTCCTTAACTGATAGCTGTGCGCCGCGGCGACAGCGGCCGGCACCCAGGGTTCTGTTGTGCACCGCCGCGACGCGGGTCACCGAATCTCACGCTAACCCCCGGTGCCGGTCGGCGCAGACAGGCGCGCCGAATAGGCGGTTCGGCGAGGCTCGCCGGAGGTGGCCCGGAGGGGCGGCGGAGGTGAGGGGAAGCCGGGACCGCCGCGGGAAACGGCGCGGTTCGGCGAGGCTCGCCGGAGGTTGCCCGGAGGGGCGGCGGAGGTGAGGGGAAGCCGGGACCGCCGCGGGAAACGGCACGATTCGGCCTGCCTTAAGTGGGCGTGGCAGCATTGAGCACGATGAGTGCCCGTCGTGAACTGCCTGATTCCCCGTACCTGACCGCCGCCGCCGGCCGGCAACCCAGCCGGGTGCCGGTCTGGTTCATGCGCCAGGCCGGCCGGTCGCTGCCCGAATACCGCGAGCTGCGCGCCCAGCACAGCATGCTGGCGGCCTGTTTCGACCCCGAACTGGTCTGCGAGATCACCCTGCAGCCGGTCCGCCGCCATGACGTCGACGCGGCGATCCTGTTCTCCGACATCGTGGTGCCGCTACGCGGCGCGGGGGTGGATCTGGACATCGTCCCCGATGTCGGGCCGGTGATCGCCGACCCGGTGCGCAGCGCGGCCGACGTTGCCGCCCTGCGGCCGTTGGACCCGCAGCAGGTGACGGCCGTCGCCGAGGCGGTATCACTACTGGTGGACGCGCTCGGGACGGTGCCGCTGATCGGCTTCGCCGGAGCGCCGTTCACCATGGCTTCCTACTTGGTGGAGGGCGGGCCCAGCCGGACCCATGCCCGCACCAAGGCGATGATGCTGGCCGATCCGGACAGCTGGCATGCGTTGATGACGCGGCTCACGGACCTGACCATCGCGTTTCTGACGGTGCAACTCGACCACGGCGTGGACGCCATTCAGTTGTTCGACTCCTGGGCCGGAACGTTGTGCCTGGCCGACTACCGGCGCTTCGTGGCGCCGCACAGCGCCCGGGTGTTCGCCGCGCTCGCCGACCGGGACGTGCCGATGACGCACTTCGGGGTCCAGACCGGCGAACTGTTGGGCGAGATGGCGGCCGCCGGCGCCACCGTTGTCGGGGTGGACTGGCGTACCTCGCTGACCGACGCCGCCGCCCGGGTGGGCGCCGGTAGGGCCTTACAGGGCAACCTGGATCCGGCGGTGCTGCTGGCGGGCTGGCCGGCGGTGGAGGGTGCCGCCAGGGCCGTTGTCGCCGATGGCCGGGCCGCTGTTGCCGCCGGAGCCTCGGGCCACGTGTTCAACCTGGGGCACGGCGTGCTGCCGGAAACCGACCCCGGGGTGCTGACCGACCTGGTATCGCTGGTTCATTCGTTGTGACCACGTCGTACTGCGTCGTCGGGGGCGGCATCTCCGGTCTAGCCGCCGCCCACCGGCTGCGTGCGACGCTCGGCGACGCAGTCGACATCACCGTCTTCGATCCGGCCGACCGGCTCGGCGGGCTGCTGCGCACCGAGACCCTGGGCGGGATCGGCGTGGACGTGGGCGCCGAGGCATTCGTCGCGCGCCGGCCCGAGGTACCGGCCCTGTTGGCCGAGCTGGGTTTGGCCGATCGGCAGCGCAGTACCACCGGAGTGCGTCCGTTGTTGTACAGCCGCCGGCTGCTGCATCGGTTGCCGCCGGACACCCTCAGCGGGATTCCTTCGTCGCCGGAGTCGATGGCCGGGCTGGTCGACTCCGAGACCCTCGCCCGGATCGCGGACGAGCCCACCCGCCCGTTGGCGTTCGAACCGGGCAGCGATCCGGCACTGGGCGCACTGGTGGCCGACCGGTTCGGTGCGCAGGTGGTGGCCTGTTCGGTGGATCCGCTGATCGGTGGGGTGTATGCGGGTTCGGCGGCGACCGTCGGCTTGCGCTCGGCGGTCCCCGGCCTGGCCACCCTGCTCGATGAGGGCGTGCCCAGCCTGACCGAGGCGGTGCGGCGGGCCCTGCCCACGACCACCGGCGTGCCGGTGTTCGGCGCGATCACCGGCGGGTATCAGGTGCTGGTCAACGCACTGGTGCGCAGCGCCCGGCTGCGCTGGGTGCAGTCGGCGGTGACCCAGATCGACCCGGCCGGTGACGGATGGCTGCTGCGGGACGCCAGCGGCGGCCACCATCGCGCCGACCGGGTGGTCGTCGCGGTGCCCGCCCCCGTGCTGGCCCGGCTGGCCACGGGGTTCGCGCCGCGTGCCGCCGCTGCGGCCAGCCGGATCGGCAACGCATCGTCGGTGGTGGTAGCGATGGCGGTTCCCGCCGGCGCGGCGATTCCGAACAACTCCGGGGTGCTGGTTGCCACCGGGGAACGGCTGCACGCCAAGGCGATCACCCTGACGTCGCGCAAATGGGGCGACCGAGGGTACGGCGGCAGGGTCGAGGTGCTGCGGCTGTCCTTCGGCCGGTTCGGCGACCCCCGCACCAGCGCCTCCGACGCGGAGCTGGTGGCGTGGTCGGTGCAGGACTTGGAGGCCGTCTTCGGCATGACGGTGGACCCCATCGACGTACGCGTGCAGCGCTGGCCTGCGGCGATGCCGCAATATCGGTCCGGCCACGCCGCCCTGGTCAACGGACTGCGCGCCGCGTTGCCGCCGACCGTGGCGGTCGCGGGCAACTATCTCGACGGCATCGGGGTACCGGCCTGCATCGCCGCGGCCGACCGGGCGGTGGCGGCCGTGATCAGCGCCACCCCGGCGCCGTAGGACTCTTCGCGGCGCATCGTGGCAGCATAGGGGCCATGGCGCACCTCGACTACGACAAGCTGAACTCCACTCTCCGTTACGTGATGTTCTCGGTGTTCTCGGTGAATCCGGGTGGACTCGATGAGGGTTCGCAGACCCGCGAGGAAATAGCCGACCAGGTGGCCACCTACTTGAAGCAGCAGGAAGAGCGCGGCGTGGTGGTCCGCGGGGTGTACGACGTCGCTGGCCTGCGCGCCGACGCCGACTTCATGATCTGGACTCACGCCGAGCGCATCGAGGACCTGCAGGCCACCTACTCCGGGTTCCGCCGCACCGCGCTGGGGCGGGCCTGCGACCCGGTGTGGAGCAGCGTGGCACTGCATCGGCCGGCGGAATTCAACCGGAGCCACGTCCCGGCCTTCATCGCCGGCGAGCCGGCGGGCGCCTACGTCTGCGTGTACCCCTTCGTGCGGTCGCTCGAGTGGTATGTCCTGCCCGAAGAGGACCGCCGCAGGATGCTGGCCGAGCACGGGATGGCGGCCCGGGAGTACAAGGACGTCCGCGCCAACACCGTGCCCGCGTTTGCGCTCGGTGACTACGAGTGGATTCTGGCGTTCGAGGCGCCCGAACTCGACCGGATCGTCGACCTGATGCGCGACCTGCGCAACACCGAGGCCCGGTTGCACGCCCGGGAGGAGACCCCGTTCTTCACCGGCCCCCGGGTCGAGGTCGAGCAGTTGGTGGCGTCGCTGCCGTAGCGGTCCGCTAGGACGACGGCGGCACCAACCGCAGACAAATGCTGTTGATGCAGTAGCGCTGGTCGGTGGGGGTGGGGTAACCCTCGCCGGTGAACACGTGGCCCAGGTGACTGTGGCAGGAGGCGCACAACACCTCGGTGCGCCGCATCCCCAGCGAGTCGTCCGAGCGCAGGATCACCGCGTCGGAGTCGGCCGGGTCGAAGAACGACGGCCATCCGCAGTGCGAGTGGAATTTCTCTGTGCTGCGGAACAATTCGGCACCGCAGGCCCGGCACTCGTAGACACCTTCGGTGGTGGTGTCGGTGTATTCGCCGGTGTTCGGCGGCTCGGTACCGGCGCGGCGCAGCACCGCGAACTCTTCGGGGGTCAGTTTCGCGCGCCACTCGTCGTCGGTGAGTGACACCGTCGGTTCGGGGGTCATACTTCCACGCTAGCTCGCGTCCCGGCAGGCGCCAGCCATGCCGGGTCGATTCCGTCGTCCAGGCGGCCCTGCTCCTTGGCGTCGAGGTAGCGGTAGCACAGCACCGTGCAGATCACGATCAGCAGCAGCGACCAGCCGTAGGTGATCTTGAGGTAGTCCAGCGGCCGGCCGATGTTCATCCACCGGAAGATCAGCCACTTGTCCAGCGTCATGAAGCCGTAGATGCCCAGCCACGCCGGCCAGTTGCGCAGTACTGAGTTCGGCAGCACCACGGTCATCAGGAACGGGAACAGCACGATCGAGTAGTAGCCCTGTCCCAGCGACAGCACCAGGAACGACGCGGTCAGCAGCACACCCGAGGAGGTCAGCATCCAGAACCGGGGGTCGCGGGTGCGGTAGTAGCGGTAGAGCAACCACAGGCTGACCGCGGCCAATACGGTGAACAGCACCCGCAGGAACAGGATCAGGCCCGAGGGCAGCCCGAAGAACACCCCGTTGCCCAGGATCGAGGAGTTGAAGTAGTCGCGGGTGCCCATGATGTACGGAACGGTCTGGGTGAAGTAGCTCTTCGGGTCGCTGGCCAGCGGGTAGGCCACCAGGTTGAACAGCACCGGTACCGCGATCGCCCCGACGAATGGCCGCCACTGTCGGCTCAGCAACGGCAAGAGCAGCAGCGGCGCCAACACCGGTTTGACCACCAGCGTCAGCCCGATCGCGACACCGGCCCACCACTGGCGGCTCTGTCGGCCGTCGAGCAGCCAGCGGAAGAACAGCACCTCGGCCAGCAGGATCACGCCGTTGATGTTGGTGAACACCAGTGTGCTGCTGACACTCTCGGTGAGAAACATGGCCGCCAGCAGGGCCGGGGCCGCGACTGAGGAAAGTCCGAACCCGAACATCCGCAGCAGCAGGTAGGCGGCGAGCACGATCGCGATGGTGTTGGTCGCGATGAACGTGTACCGCGACAGCGTCTCCGGCAGGTAGCCGAACGGCGACATCAGCAGGGTGCCGCCGGGGGAGTACAGGTAGTGCGGATCGACGTAGTCGAAGTGCTCGTTGTAGATGTCCAGGCCGTGCCGGAAGTTCAGCACCGCCCGGTACACCGGTTTGAAGTCATCGGTGATGTTGCCGTTCAGCGGCAGCACGATCGCGCGATGGATCAACGACATGATGGCCACTGGCCACAACACCGAACGCAGTATGGTCGCGGTGCTCGGCGGGGACGTGGGGGGCCGGAACGCGGCCTGTAGGGCGGTGCCCGCCCGGTGCATCAAGGAGTCGGCTGCCGTCACCAGCGAACCGTACCCCGGACCGGTCCTACAACTCTGGATCAGGCTGGGTCAGGCCGGGCAGTAGACGTCGGTGTCGGGCAACTTGCCGCTGTCGAGGTAGCCGATCAGCGGCGGCAGCGTGCACGCCGAGTACACCGCGGCACCGTGACCGATGCCCTGCCACATCACCCGCTTGCTGGCCGACCCGGCGTTGATGACGGCCGCGGCGGTGGCCGCGACGCCCTCCTCGCCGACGATCGGATCGTTCTGCACTCCGAGCAGCAGCACGTCGATCTTGAGTTCCTTCGGCAGTTCGGGCGTGCTGCTGCTGGGCCAGCTCAGGCACTGCGCCATGTCCAGGGCACCGACCATGCCGAACTGGGGGTACTCCTTGCCCCAGGCGACCACCAGCTCGCGGACCCGATCGGGCGTGGGCCGGTTGAGTGCGTCGGCGCACGAGTTGATGAAGCGGCCGTCGCTGCCGGTGGTGCCCTGGGCCCGGTTGATCAAGTTTGTCAACAGATTGGCGTCGCCGGAATTGGCCGAGGCCAGCGCCCTGGCCAACTCGTTGGTGGTGTTGACGCGGTCACCGGTGGGATAGCCCAGCGCCGTGACGATCGCGTTGGTCACCGCGGCCACCGAGGCGCCACCCGGGCCATGCCCGGAGCGGGCAGCGTCCAGTACCGCGTCGACGGCTCCCTTCGGATCCGGGCCCAACGCACAGCCCACCGCAACGCACTGTGCGGCGAACGCCTCGAAGGCCGCCTCCTGGCCCTTGACCCTCTCCTCGGCGGCAGACTCGGCGGCCACCCCCAGCGGGATCGGGGAATCCAGCGCCAGCCGGGCCACCTTGCCCGGATGAGAGCCCGCATAGGCCAGGGCGATCTGCGCTCCGTTACCGATACCGATCAGCGACAGCGCCGGGATGTCCCAGATGCTGCGCAGCCGTTCGAGATCGGTGGCGGCATGGGTGTTGTCGTAGGAGGATTCACCCGGCGAGATGGAGTCGGTGCAGTCGGTGGTGGCCTCCTGAGTGACCGTGCCCAGACTGGCCACCGGGTCGTCGCCGGGGGCGAACTGCGCCTGGTTCCACATCTCGTCGCGCTGGTTGCGATCACGGCAGTCCACCGGGCTCGACATGCCGATGCCGCGCCGGTCCACGGCGACGATCGGGTGGCTCTTGAGCACGTCCGCGCCGGCCCGCGCCAGCCAGGTCGGCAGCTGCAGCGACGACGGCAGATCCCAGCCGGTGGTGAACACCACGGGGCCGGCATCGCCCGGGGTCTGCACGGACCGAGCCCGTACCACCCCGATGCTGATCGACCCGGAGCCGCCGCCGAGTGGGTCGACGTCGGCGTCGTAGCTGGCGCAGTCCAGCCGGACCCCGGGTGTGGCGGGCGCCGCAGCGTCGCCGAAGACCCGGGCGGTGCAGTCGTGCCACGGCAGGTCGTTCTTGGGCACCTCGACCGCCGGCGGTCCGGCCTGGTCCGAGGTGGACTCGGGTTGCCCCTGGGCGCCGGCGCCGGAGTTGGTGGCGAAACGCGGGTCGGCGGCCAGCCCGGGTGCGCAACCGGCCAGCAGGGGCGCGGACCCGGCCAGTACGGCCGCAGCCGTCACCACCGCGATCCGTGCGAACCTCGAATAGCTGGTCATGCCTGTCACCTTATAGGCGCGGTAGGCGTGGGCTTTTGACGTAGCGGCCGTAGAGGTAGCCGGATTCGTCGGCGAGCAGATGTGCACAGCGCATCGGCGTGGTCAGCTCGCCCGGACCGGTGGCGATACGGCGGGCCAGGCCACCGACCAGATATGGGGCCATGGTCAGGCACAAGTCGTCGAGCAACTCGTGTTCGATCAACGATCCCAGCAGGGTCGGTCCGCCTTCGGTGAGCACCCGGTACTGCTCGCGCTGCGCCAGCGCGGCCAACAGCACCGTCTCGTCGACGCGTCCGGGGTCATCGCCCGAGCAGTCCAGAACTTCGGCGTGCCCGGCCAGCCGCCGCCGGGTGTCGTCGGCAACCGCGGAGCAGGTCAACACCAGCGGTGCCAGTTCGGTGTCATTGAAGACCCGCATGTCCCGGTCCAGCTGCCCGGACTGGGTCACGATCGCCAGTCGGGGCACCTCGGACTGTCCGCGGTCGCGCCGGTCCTGGCGCTGGGCGACGCTCAGTCGCGCGCCGCCGTAATTCTCGACCCGGACCGTGCCCGCTCCGACCATGACGACGTCGGCCAGCGCCCGCAGCAGCATGAACACCGACCGATCGCCGGGCCCGGCCAGCCCGCCGGAGGTGCCGGCCACCGTTGCGCCGCCGTCGATGCTGCCGATGAAATTGGCCCGTACCCACACCCGTGGCTCGTCGGTTTCGGGATAGGCATACAGCCGGCCCAGGTCGGCGTCGTCGACGGGCGCCGTGGAGCCCAGCAGGGTGAATCCGGGGTCTGCGCTGAGGTCGGACATGGCCTCGATTGCACCATGTGACTACAGTTCGTGCGTGTCCAATCCCGCCGCTGAGTCGATCGAGCACCTGGTGGACCGGCGTCCGGCGGTCTCCCCTGAACGGTTGATCGCGCAGCTCAAGCCGCCGCCGACGTTCGCCGGTGCCAGCTTCGCCAGCTACCGGCCAGACCCCGCGCAACCCAGCCAGGCAGCCGCCGTGACCGCGTGCACCGCGTTCTGCGGGCAGGCGCTGACCCGGCGCGCCGGGCGGCGCAAGCTGCTGGGCAAGCGCGAGGTGTTGCCGGGCGTGGGCATCTACCTCGACGGCGGTTTCGGTGTCGGCAAGACTCACCTGCTGGCCTCGATCTACCACACGATCACCGATACCGGCAGCGGCGATGGCGCTGCCCAGGAGCCTGGCACGGCGTTCGCGACGTTCATGGAGCTGACCCAGCTGGCCGGGGTGTTCGGCTTCACCGAGTGCATCGACTTGCTCGGCGGCTATACGGTGGTGTGCATCGACGAGTTCGAACTCGACGATCCGGGCAACACCACTTTGGTGTCGCGGCTGTTGTCCGAGCTGGTGGCGCGCGGGGTCTCCATTGCCGCCACATCGAACACGTTGCCCGATCAGCTCGGCGAGGGCCGCTTCGCTGTACAGGACTTTCTGCGCGAGATCAGCGCGCTGGCAAGCATTTTCACGCCGGTTCGGGTTGATGGACCCGACTATCGACACCGGGACCTGCCGCCGGCACCCGAACCGCCCTCAGCGCAGCAGGTCACCCAGCGTGCGGCGGCGTGTCCCGGAGCGACGCTGGACGACTTCGACGGGCTGTGCGCCCACCTGGCCACCATGCATCCGTCGCGCTACCTGACGCTGATCGAGGGCGTCACCGCGGTCTTTCTCACCGGTGCGCACCCCATCGAGGACCAGAATGTGGCGCTGCGGCTGGTGGCGCTCACCGATCGCCTCTACGACGCGGGTGTCCCGGTGGTGGCGTCCGGTGCCAAGCTCGACCACATTTTCAGCGCCGAGATGCTGGCCGGTGGCTACCGCAAGAAGTACCTGCGGGCCACCTCGCGACTGCTCGCGCTCAGCAGCGGGGGTTAGCGAGGCTCAAACCCGCCGACTAGCTACAGATTCCACTGCGCCAGGCGCAGTCCGGTGTTGCGCGACAGCATCACCACGTGGGTGACCAAGCCGCGGTAGACATCCCAGTAGACGCCGCCGTCGACGGTGGAGCCCGCGGGCGCGTTGGTCAGCACCGCGTCCAGGGTGGTGGGGTCGTCGGTGTGCTTGGACACGTAGGCGTCGCCGCCGGGCGTGACACCGTCGAAGGTGACCGACGCCGCCATGATGTAGGGGTTGGGCACCGAGATCGGGTGGATGGTCACGTTCGCCCGCCACGGACCGCCCTGGTTGCGCCAGCGGGGCGTGCCGTTGGCGCCCCAACCCGGGGGGATCTCGCTGGGCACCACGTCGTGCACGGTGACATCGGCGACGATCGGGCCGAACGCCTCATCGTGGTACTGGATGCGCAGCGTGTCTCCGAGGCGCCCGATCGGCGCCTCCGCGGTGGTGGTGGGCGTGGCGTGTCCGACGGCCGGCGTCATCAGGGCTGCCAGCGCGGTGACGACGGAAGTAACCAGAGCCAGAATCCAGCGATGCATCATGTCCTCTTCGTTTGCTTCTGGGCATGATGGCACATCGCGATCGCGGGTGCAGCAGCCTTGGCCAGGCAGGTTAACAGGCGGGTGGTTTGGCGGGTCAGTTCGTGGTTTCAGAACCGGGGGAGGCCAGGTTCGCGCTGATCGCCTCCAATGCGGTGGCCAGATCGGCTTCCACCCGGCCCCGATCCACACCGGCGCGATGCAGCGGGCCCGCACCATCCTCGACTTCCAGCAGCGCCAGCAGCAGGTGCTCGGTGCCGATGTAGTTGTGGCCGAGGCGAAGTGCGGTGCGGAAGGTCAACTCCAGTGCTTTGCGGGCCGGACCGTTGAACGGGATCAGAGCGGGCGGCTCGTTGTCGCCGGGCTCAAGGGCGACTGCGGCGGCAACGGCTTTCGGGTCGATGTGCTGCGCGGTGAGCAGCGCGGTGGCCAGCGCGCCGGGATCGTCCAACAGCCCCAGCACCAGATGATCGGGGGTGATCTCGGTGTGGCGTGCGCGGTGGGCCGCGTTCTGGGCCGCCACCACGGCGCTGCGGGCCCGCGGGGTGAAGCGGGCGAAGCCCTGCTCGGGATCGAGCGCGGCGGTCTCAGGGCGCGGGACGAACTTCTTCTGCGCGGCCTGCTTGGTGACGCCCATGCACGTGCCGATCTCGGTCCAGGAGGCACCTGATCGGCGCGCCTGGTCCACGAAGTGCCCGATCAGATGGTCAGCGACCTCGCCGAGGTGTTCGGCAGCCAGCACGGCATCGGTCAACCGCTCCAGGGGGTTGTCGTGCACGCCGGTGATGGCGTTGATCAGGTCGTCGAGGCGGATGGACTGGGTAAGCAGCGTGGGATCGGCCATGCCGTCAACTCTAGGTTGACGACGGCGGGTGCGTCAACTGTCGGTTGACGCTAGGCGGGGGGTGGTGCGGCGCGGCTCGGTGACGGGAGCAGCCATTCGCCGAAGCCTTCGGCAAACCCCGACGAGGGGGCGTACCTGACTTTCGTCGGGCTGACACCGGCCGGCAGGGCGAAGACCACGCAACCGATCGCGGACTCGCCGGGGGCGATGTGGAACATCCCGGAGTCGAAGTTCGTGCATTCGCCGACATCTTTGAGGTCCGGCGCGTAGCGCCGACCGTCGGAACCAAATGCCCAGACGTTGGTGTTGACGTCGCCGTTCATGGTTTCGGTTCCCGGGTTGGCGATCGTGAACTGTGTTGCGATGTAGGTGGCGCCCGGATCGCCGGGGCCCGGCGTGATGGTCGCCGGGTCGATCACCTCCTCCAAGGTGACGCTGACAGTGCTGCCGTCGACACGGGTGAGGGTCAGGGTGTCGCCGGGGTGCCCGGCCGGTTTCGGGGTTGCGGTGTCCGACCCACCGGACGTGGCGGCCGCGGCCGGCCCACCCGCCGGGTCGGTGTGGCTCGAACATGCCGCCGAGAGGGCGGAGGCTGCCAGGGTGAACACCGACAGGGCGACGATGGGTCGATTCATGGGGCCACCTTTCGCGATTCCCGCTTCGTTACTACCGATTGTGGTACTTAGCTGCTCATGGCCTCGGCCCGGCCCGGGATTCCGATAGATCTCCGCAAATGCGGCTTGGTGAAGTGTGGCCTTCGTTATAACTGACCTGTAGGCGCAGCTAACCCAGCGGCGCAACGTCGGCAAAGGAGTAGACCATGCTCGAATCGCTGATCGCAGGAGCAATCGGGGGCGCGCTCGGGGGCAAAGGCGCCGACATGTCGGCAAAGATCCCCAGTCCGGGCGGACTCGGGAGTTTGATCAGTGGCGGTCTCGGGGGTCTGGCCGGCGGGGGACTGCTGAACAGCATCCTTGCCAGCGGTGCCGCCGGCGGGTTCGACCTCGCCAATGCGGCCGGCAGCCTGGTCGGCGGCGGTGTGCTGGGCACGGTCGTCACCGCGCTGGTCGGCATGGTGCTCAAGGCGAACAAGGCTTAGTTTCCGAAACGGAAAAACCCCTGTCGTCACGCGGTGGCGGCAGGGGTTTTCGCAACGTTGAGCCTGGTGCGCGGTACTGGGATTGAACCAGCGACCTCTTCCGTGTCAGGGAAGCGCTCTCCCGCTGAGCTAACCGCGCTTAGAGCCTTGGGACGGAGGTGGAGACGGGAATCGAACCCGTGTGCACGGCTTTGCAGGCCGTTGCCTCACCACTCGGCCACTCCACCGCAAGGGGTTGATGCCACTTGACACCCTCGAGCGGATGACGGGATTCGAACCCGCGACCCTCACCTTGGCAAGGTGATGCGCTACCAACTGCGCTACATCCGCGTGCCTCGGGCGAGATCGTCGCCCGGTGCCTGCAGAACATTAGCGGAGACATGTGAGACAGCACAACTCTGCATGTCAGCGCGGCGATTCGTCTGAAAAGCGGCCTGCGCATTGATACTTAGCGGGTTCGGCGTGCTAGTGTTCGTCCTCGTTCATCCGGTCTCGTAGCTCAGGGGGAGAGCGTCCGCCTCACACGCGGAAGGTCGCTGGTTCGATCCCAGCCGGGACCACAAGAGAGCCACCTGCAAGCTAGGTGGCTTTTCTCGTTTTCGGGCTCACGCCCGGCGTAGGCTGCCACGATGGCCATGCCGACGAGGGTTCCCAAGTCATTGCGTGTTGGTGCCGCGGTTCTCGGTCTGTGCGCCGGGGTCGCGGTCGGCTCGCCGGTGACTGCTCAAGCGGCGTTCGCGTCGGTGTACCAGGTCAAACGGGCCCCTGCCGGATCTCCGGTGGGTACCGCGACCATGAAGGTTCTCGGGACCGCTGACGTGCCGGTCAGCATCACCTATCGGATCAACGGCGGCCCGCAGCAGACCGAGGCGAACGTGAGCCTGCCGTGGGAGAAGAGCTACCCGGTCTACGACGAGGTCGAGACTTCGGTCACCGCGGACGCCGGGGATGCGGCGATCAGTTGCACCATCACCATGGACGGCATGCTGGCTGCGTTCAAGACCGAAGCGCGCCCAACATGTGGCTTCGCCTACTACGGATGATCCGCGGCGCAGGGGTTTTCAGCGCAGGTGATCGTTGAGGGTGCCGTCGGTACCGAACAGGTGTGAACGCCAATGGTTAAGCAGCGCAACAGTATCCACATCATCGGGGTGAAATCCTGGGCGTAGGTACACAGCCGCGTCCCGTAGAAATCCTCGAAAGAAGGGACCCCGGTACAGTGCGGCGACTCCGCGCAACGTCCGGAATGGCTGCCGCCGCGCTGATGGGTCACCGGCCAACGAAAAGACAAGCCCGAGTGCGATAAACGGAATCGTGGCGGCGATCACCACCGCCATTGCCACGATGCGGACCGCCTCGGAACCGCCGACGGCGCGATAGAGGTCGAACGCCACTGATTTGTGCTCAAGTTCTTCCACCGCACGCCAATTCAGCAGATTCCAGACCTCTGGCGTGCCCGGAATTGCCTGGATCTCGGCGGTGGAGAGAATGCGCTCCGCCAGGACCGCGGTGTAATGCTCTAGCGCCGCGGTCTGGGCCAAATGCACCAGGGCGGGAGTGCGCTCTTCGGCGCGAATCCTCCAGCGGTGCACGGCTGCTGAGTCCTGCCACCGGATCGGGTAGCCCTTGGCTGCGAGCATCGCATTGAGCCGGCGGTGCTCCTGGCCATGGGTGGACTCCTGGCCGATGAACCCCGCCACCTGCTTCTTCAGCACCGGGTCGGTGACGCGATCGGCGAAGCGGCGCACCGACCGGATGAAAGACTCCTCGCCGGCGGGAAAGCCACCGGACAAGCCGGCCAGGAAGTGACTGAGCACCATGTCGCCGTCGGCGAAGTACTTGCCATAGGCGTCGTTGTCGTCGAAGCGGAAACGGATGCGCCGGGTCTTCGGACAGCTCGGGGTCGAGCGCGGTCGACGCTGGCCTCTCATGCAGCCGAGCGTATCGATCTCGCCCCGTTTTGGACACGGCGATCAGGCGCACTGGGCGAGGGGCGCCGAACGGTCTCTGCGGGCCGGGTCAGGCCATCTCGGGCACGTTCAGATGGGCGATCGCCAAATCGAATTCCGCGACTTCGAGCACCTCGGCACCGGCGTCGTTGACGGCCCTGGCCCAGATCGCCTGCTCGCTGCTGCGACTGGCCACCAAAGCCGCCCGGTCGTCGAAGCTGACCGACGACACCGCGCGTCCCGAATGCCGGTCCACCAACAGAGTGGTGCTGCAGAAGCCGCTGAGATCCTCCAGCTCCGGCATCAGCGCCAGCTTGTAGGTGTCGATCATCCGCTCGCAGCCCGCCGGGTCGGTCCGCAGCCAGGTGACACGCACACCTGCGTGTCGCCGAGACCGGTGATCGCGGCGCACCGCCGCGATCTCCCAGCGGGTGATCTCGGCGGTGGCGTGGAAGATCTCCGCGGCGCGGTCGCACATCTGCTGAGCGCCGGCCTCGCTGGCCCGCAAGGTGTCCTCATCGAGCCAGGAGGAGGTGACGATGCACCGGCCGGCGTCGCGGTCGACCAGCATGGACATGCCCGCGCAGCCGTCCATATCGGCCAGCGCCGGCATCACCACGCCGCGGACGTGGGTGATCCCCTCATCGAGGAAGGACGGATGGGCGTGAATGGTCGTTGCGCGCGCGAACATGGGGGCCTCCGAGTGATCGGTGCGACGCCCCGGCGGCGCCGCCGGTCCCTTCCACCATGCTCCGGCTTCGGTGCGGGGACAACCCTTATTCGCCCACGAATTCGCTGGCTATTCGGTAGCCGGCTCTGGATCGGGCCGATGCTGGGCCCCCAATTCCGCGATTTGGGCGCCGACGCGGCCCCGCAGCGCGAGGGCGGCGATGAGTCCGCCGAGCAGCGCGACCAGCAACGCCACCCAGGAGAACCGGGACAGCCAGTGCTCGGCCGCGACCCCCGCGTAATACACCAGGGCAGTGGTTCCGCCGGCCCAGAAGATCGCGCCGGTCACGTTGGCGACCAGAAAGTGCGGGTAGCGCATCTTCAAGGCCCCGGCCAGCGGGCCGGCCAGGATGCGCAGCAGCGCCACGAATCGGCCGAAGAACACCGCGCTGGCACCCCAACGGCCGAAGGACCGTTCGGCGAACGCAACGTGGCCGGGGCCGAAGTGATTCGGAAATCGCCGGCCCAGACGGTCGAAGAGCGGCATACCGAATCGCCGGCCGATCGAATAGCCGATCGAGTCACCGATCACCGCGCCGATCACCGCCGCCACCGCGACTCCGACCGGATCGACCGCCAATTCGTGCCGCGACGACAACAGCGCGGCTCCCACCAGCATCAGCTCGCCCGGCAACGGGACGCCCAGGCTCTCGATCCCGATAACCGTGCCGACGAGCAGATAGACCAACACGGGGGGGATCGAGTAAAGCAGGACATCTACCGACATGCGGCCAAGCATGCCTGACGTTGGGCAGGAAAGCCCGTCGCGACCGTGGACGGCCGGATATGCGTCGCCTAGTCGCGTTACCTCTGCGCATGGCCCGGCGTTGTGATCGAATCGAGGAGCGGTAGTGGAATTCAACCTCGCCCAAGTGTTCTCGGCAGTGGCGGCGGAAATCCCGGACCGGGATTGCATCGTCTTCGGCGATCGGCGATTCAGCTATCAGCAGATCGAGCACCGGTCCCGCCGGTTGGCGCGGGCACTGCACGAGCGCGGCCTGGGCGCGCGCCGCGAGCGCTCCGAGCTGGACCCCGACGAATCCGGCCAGAGCCACCTCGCGCTGTATCTGGCCAACGGCAACGAATATCTGGAAGGCATGCTCGGGGCCTACAACGCCCGCGTCGCGCCGTTCAACGTCAACTACCGCTATGTGGCCGACGAACTGGTCTACCTGCTGACCAACGCCTCCACCGAGGCGATCATGTACCACGCCCGGTATGCCCCCACGCTGGCCGACGCGTTGCTGCAGGCCGGCGACCGGCTGCCCGCGATGCCGCTGATCCACGTCGACGACGACTCGGGCAATGAGCCGCTGCCCGGCGCCGTGCGCTACGAGGAGTTGCTGGCCGCCACCTCCGCCGACCCGTTGGGCCTGGCGCTGTCCCCGGACGACCTGTAC
Source organism: Mycobacterium sp. SMC-19 (assembly GCF_045310815.1). NCBI lineage: Bacteria > Bacillati > Actinomycetota > Actinomycetes > Mycobacteriales > Mycobacteriaceae > Mycobacterium > Mycobacterium sp. SMC-19. The sequence continues at coordinate 112,049 of NZ_JBJIAM010000002.1, forward strand.
CTGCTCTACACCGGCGGCACCACCGGCATGCCCAAGGGTGTGATGTGGCGCCAGCACGACATCTTCATCAATGCGATGGGCGGCCGTGAGTTCGGCACCGGCGCCGTGCCGACCACGTTGGAGGAGATCGTCGAGCGCGTCCGGGCGGCAGCGGCCGCCGGCTCGATGACGGTGGCGCCGTTGATGCACGGGGCCGCCCAGTGGGCCGCGTTCATCACGCTGCTGGGCGGGCGGCCGTTCGTGATGTCGGCGACCACCGACCGGTTCGACCCGGTCGGGACCTGGGAATTGGCGGCCAAGGAGCGAGTCATTTCGCTGTCGATCGTCGGCGATGCCTTCGCACGTCCGCTCGCCGATGCGCTGGAAGCCGGCGGCCCCGGGCTGGCCGACGATCTGTCGGGACTGTTCGTGCTGGCCAGCGGTGGTGCACCGCTTACCGTGCCGATCAAGCAACGGATCTTGGATCTGTTGCCGCAGCTGTCGATCCTCGATGCCGGCGGCTCTTCGGAGACCGGCGCGCAGATGGGACAGACCACCAGCCGTGCTCAGGCTTCGACCGGCCGCTTCACCCCGAACCCGGGGGCCGTCGTGGTCAGCGAGGACATGAGCCGTATTCTCAAGCCCGGCGACGACGAGATCGGCTGGCTGGCCCAGCAGGGATATGTGCCGTTGGGCTACCTCGGTGACCCGGAGAAATCCGCGCGCACCTTCCCGGTCATCGAGGGGATCCGGCATTCGGTCCCCGGTGATCGGGCGCGCTGGGACACCGACGGAGGCATCGAACTGCTGGGCCGGGACTCGGTGACGATCAATTCCGGCGGCGAGAAGATCTTCGCCGAGGAGGTCGAAGCCGCCATTGCGCACCATCCCGCCGTCTACGACGTCGTGGTGGTGGGAAGGCCCAGTGAGCGGTGGGGCAACGAGGTCGTCGCCGTGGTGCAGCTGGCGCAGGGCGCCGACGCCGGGGTGGACGACATTGTCACCGAGGCCGCCAATTACATCGCGCGCTACAAACTGCCCAAGGACGTGGTGTTCTGCGCCCAGGTGCAGCGCTCGCCGTCGGGCAAGGCCGACTACCGCTGGGCCAAGGAACAGGCGCTCGCCGCGCAACGGGTCTGAGCGCAACGGCCGGCCGGTTCAGCCGAACTGCGGCTTGCGCTTCTCCCGGATGGCGGCCAGACCTTCATGCACGTCCGGACCGGAGAAGCCGAGGAACTCCAGCCCCAGTGCGGTCTCGAAGGCCGGCGCGAACTGCCGATACCAGTAGTTGAGGCTGTGCTTGGTGAAGCGGATCGCGTCCTGGGCGCCGTGCGCCAGGTCGTCGGCGATGCGGGTCGCGGTGGCCAGCACCTCGTCGTCGTCGACGCACTTGGACACCAGGCCGATACGTTCGGCCTCTTCGCCGTGCAGCGTTTCGCAGGTCAGCAGGTAGTACTTGGCCTTGGCCATCCCGACCAGCAGCGGCCAGCAGATCGCCGCGTGATCCCCGGCGGCCACGCCGAGCTTGGTGTGGCCGTCGATCAACCGGGCGGTGCGCCCGGCCACCGAGATGTCCGAGAGCAACGCCACCACCAGGCCCGCCCCGACGGCGGGACCATTGATCGCCGAGATCACCGGCTTGGAGAAGTTGACCATGTTCAGCACCAGATCGCGGGCCTCCCGCAGCACCTGCATGCGTCCGGCGTGGTCGCCGACGATCTTCTCGATCAGCTCGAAGCTGCCGCCGGCGGAGAAGGCTTTGCCCTCGCCGCGAACCAGTACCGCCCGCACGTCGTCGTCGCGGTCGATCGCCGGCCACACGTCGGCCAGGTCGCGGTGCATCTGCGGGCCCACCGAGTTCAGGCCCGGCGCATCCAGCACCAGCTGCAGCACGCCGTTTTCGCCGGGCTCGAGCCGAAGGCTGGGAAAGTCGGAGGAGGCACGGTAACGGGGGGCGTCAGTCATCATTCGTTTCTACTCGACGGCCCCGCCCCGCCGCAGCCCGACCGGAACTGTCCGTCTCGGGGAAAGCGCTCCCTGCGCGAGCCGCTGATAGTCGTGAATCCTCAACGATCGCAACCGTTCTCGCGGCGGTGTAGTCGCCGCAGCGGGGGAGGGCCGCGGCAGCGCATTGGGCTCCCGAGATTTAGGTTTGCCTTTCTAGTTTCTACAAAATCCCTTGTGTAAACTCTCTGCCCATGGCATATGTGATCGGGAAGCCGTGCGTTGACGTGATGGACCGGGCCTGCGTGGAGGAGTGCCCGGTTGACTGCATCTACGAAGGCGGACGAGCCCTTTACATCCACCCGGATGAGTGTGTGGACTGCGGAGCCTGCGAGCCGGTGTGCCCGGTCGAGGCCATCTACTACGAAGATGACCTCCCGGAGGAGCTCCAACCGCACCTGGCCGACAACGCGGAGTTCTTCACCGAGGCCCTGCCCGGGCGCGACGAGGCGCTCGGCTCACCCGGCGGCGCCGCCAAGATCGGTCCGCTGGGCATCGACACCCCGCTGGTGGCCAGTTACCCACCCCAGGGGGAGTGAGCGACATCGCCAAGCCGCCTGTACCACCTGGAGGACGTCGCCTCGACGTTCTGCGGCTGGTACAGGCCGCCGACGAACCGCTGAGCATCGCCCAGATCGCCGACGAGCTGGGGGTGCACCCCAACACGGTGCGCTTTCACCTGGACACCCTGGTTGAGGAAGGCCGCGTCGAGCACACCGAACCCGACCACAAGGGGCGGGGACGGCCTGCGCTGATGTTCCGGGCCATCCGGCAGATGGACCGTGGCGGAACGCGCCGGTTCCGGCTGCTGGCTGAGATCCTCACCATCGGTTTGGCCGCCGACTCCGACCCCAGCGGCAAAGCACTGGCCGCCGGGCGGGCGTGGGGCCATCGGCTGCGGCCGCTGCACCAACCGTCTGGGCCCGTCGACGCCGAGGAATCCACCGACCATCTGCTCGAGATGCTCGACGAGCTGGGTTTCGAGCCCGAACGCCTGGAACCCGATACCACCGGAGAAGAGCAGCTCGGGTTGCGGCACTGCCCGTTCCTGGAGCTCGCCGAAACCTCCACCCAAGTGGTCTGCCCGATCCACCTTGGGCTGATGCAGGGGGCGCTGGAGGCCTGGGATTCGCCGGTGTCCGTCGAGCGTCTCGACCCGTTCGCCAAGCCCGATCTGTGTGTGGCGCACCTGAAATCGGCGACCCTCAACGGAATCCCGGTTGACCCCTCGCCCCCGGCCGCGGTGCGTGTGGAAGGGACCACGGGGTGAGTGCCGGCGCCTCGGTGGCGATCGCTGCGACATTCGTCTGGCTCGGAATGGTGATCGCGATCTCGTTCATGGAGGCGCCGCTGAAGTTTCGGGCGCCCAACGCGACCATCCCGGTCTGTCTCGGCATCGGGCGGCTGGTCTTTCGGGCCCTCAACACCGCCGAGTTCCTGCTGGCCGCGGTTATCGCGGTCGCGTTCGTGAGCGAGCGGCCGACGGCCGGCATCGCGGTGTCCTACGCGGTCGCCGTGGCGATGCTGGCAGCTCAGGTGTTCGCGGTGCGTCCGGCGCTGGGCCGCCGCGCCGATCAGGTGCTGTCCGGGCTGGAAGCCCCCCGCTCGCGTGCGCACTACGTCTATGTCGCCCTGGAGGTCATCAAGGTCGCCGCGCTGCTGCCGTTGGGCATTCTGCTGCTGTCTCGCTGAACCGTTTCACCCACCGAGTGAGAAGGAGTACCGATGGAATCGACCTCGCTGAATGTGTTGGCCGACGAGAAGCTCGCCGAGGCCACCCAACACCACAGCGGTCGCGCCGCCCACACCATCTACGGCGGTTCGGTGCATCACCTGCGCCAGACCCTGGTCGCCTTGCAGGCCGGCCAGTCGCTGGCCGAGCATGACAGCCCGGGGGAGTCGACTCTGCAGGTGCTGCGCGGCCGGGTGCGGCTGACCGCCGGCGACGACAGCTGGGAGGGGGCGGCCGGCGATCTGGTCACGCTGCCGCGCACCCGCCATGCGCTGGAGTCGCTGGAGGACTCCGTCGTGCTGCTGACGGTCGCCAAGAGCGCCTCGCACTGAGCGTGCCACTGAGCACACCCTGGTCGCAGGGGGCGGGTCTGCGGTTGCCCATCCTCAACGCCCCGATGGGCGGGGTGGCCGGTGGCCGGTTGGCCGCCGCCGTCACCGCGGCGGGCGGGCTGGGCATGGTTGGCATGGGCAGCACCGCCACCGCGGCGTCGCTGGCCACCGAGCTGGCCGCGCTCGGGGTCGCACCGCGGTTCGGGATCGGTTTGGTGGACTGGGTGATCCGCGATCGGCCGGACCTGCTCGAGGCCGCGTTGGCTGCCCGTCCCACCTTGCTCTCGATCAGCTTCGGAACCGACCTGTCCTGGGTGCAGCGCGCCCACGCGGCCGGAATTCTGGCCGTCACCCAGGTCTATGACGCCGAGACGGCCCGCCGTGCCCAAGACGCCGGGCTGGACGTGCTGGTGGCACGCGGCGCCGAGGGCGGCGGCCACGGGGAGATCCGGCTGGCCACGCTGCCACTGCTCGACGCCGTCCTGGACGTCGTCGAGGTTCCGGTGCTGGCCGCCGGCGGAATCTCCACGCCGCGCAGCCTGGCCGCCGTGTTGGCCGCCGGTGCCGCCGGGGCGTGGCTGGGCACGGTCCTCTCGGCGTGCCCCGAAGCGCTGACCGGTGAGGCTGCCCGCCGCGCGCTGATCGAGGCCGGCGGCACCGACACGATCACCACCCGGGTCTTCGATGTCGGACAGCGGCTGGACTGGCCGGCGCGGTTCCCGTCGCGGGTGTTGCGCAACGAGTTCACCGGCCGCTGGGGCGGTCGCGAGGACGCGCTGGCCGGCGATCGGGAGGCGGGTGCGGAGCTGGCCGCCGCGATCGCCGCAGGCAACCAGCGTGTCGCGCCGGTCGATGCGGGGCAGGGCGTGGGCATGCTCACCGACAGCCGGCCGGTTGCGGTGGTCCTCGACGAAATGTGCACCGGGGCGCAGCGCCTGCTGGCGCGCTGGAGCTGACCCGCGGGGCGTCAGACCGCCCGCAGATACCGTTTGGCGATAGTGCGCTGGGCCAGCCGCCCGACCGGACCGCCGACCTTCGTCCACCAGGTGGCGGGCCGGGAGAACGCCCGAACGTGGGCGTAGACCGTCTCATCGGCCGGGTCGTAACGCACCGAGAACAGCTCCTCGCCGGACTCAGGGTGCCCCGTCAGCGTGCCGTAGGCGAAGCCGCGCCGGTCGAGCTCGTTCACGACATAGACCACCCGGCACGGCGCCCTCATAAGGCCGAGACGCACCAGTGCCACCGTGTCCACCTCGGCGACATCGCTGTCGGCGTCCACCCGCACACCCACGCCTGCGCCGCGGTGCATTCCCCAGCGCAGCACCGCGTCGCCGGCCTGCTCAAAACGCTGACGGCCCCGACCGATCGGTGCGGTCAGGTCGAGGTGGTGATATCCGGCGGGCAGTGCTCCGGCGGTGGCGCCCACTTCGGCGTAGGTGAGCGGCAACCCGCGCAGCGTGCTCAAGTCCACGGCCCAACCTTGCCATCGCGGGCGTGCCGCCGACACCGCAATTGCCGGAACGTTAAATAGGGGGGTGAATGCCCCACACGCCGGCGGCGGTTTCAATCCGCCCGAACCGACCGAGAGGGGCGGGCCGGACTACGGCCGGTTCCTAGAGACCATGCGCGCGCTGCAGGACCACGCCCGCGCCGTCGACGCTCCGGCCGAGGTGATCACTCGGGCCGCCGACGCGCTGCAGGAGGTCTGCGACCTGCTGGCCCCTTACGACACCGACGAATGGTCGTCTCCGTCGGGGCGCCGGTTGGACCTGCCGATGCGCGGCAATCTGTTGCCGGTGCCGATGAGGCTCAAGAAGCACGACGACGGCCGACTGCGCGGCTGGGCCAAGTTCCGCAGGTTCCACCTGGGCCGCAACGGTGCCGCGCACGGCGGGGCTATCGGGCTGCTGTTCGACTCGGTGCTGGGCACTGCATCTTGGATGCTGACCGGGGGGCCCTATCAGCGCACCGCCTACCTGCACCTCAACTACCGCCAGATCGTCCCGATCGACAAGGAGCTGCAGGTCGAGGCGTGGGTCAGCCGGACGGAGGGCCGCAAGATCTACGTCGAGACCCGACTGTGCGACGGCGACACCGTCCTGACGGACGGAGAGGCATTGTTCGTCGTGCTCAAACCCGGCCAACCATGACGCACTCACCCACAGAGCTCGGCCGCCGAGAACGAAGCCGACGGGCCGCAGGGATCGATGATCAGCCCGCGGTAGCCACGTTGACGAACCATCCCCAGCACTTCCGCGGTGGTCATCGACGCCGTCACGTCCGACGGTGTGAATGCCAGCACTTCGGGTCCGCTGGTGAAAGCGAACAGCGTCGCCGAACCGTCGGGGTGCCGGATCGCCCGCATCACCGGAGCATCGGGGCCCGATTCGTCGGCGCCCACCAGCAGTGGTCCGTCAGCCCGGAGCAGTCGCAGCACCTCGGCGCGCTCGGCGCGGCCGGCGGCCAGTGCGGCCACGGCCGTCTTGAGCGGTTCGTTACGCGGATTCCGTAGCGCAAAGTCGATCTCGGCGGCTGCGAGCGCACAGGTCGGCCCGGCCGGATCCAGGTAAAGCCAAGGATCGTCCTGTCGCCGGGCCAGCTCCAATGCCTCGGTGGCCGGGGTGACCAGCGACTGGACGTTTGTGCCGGGTGGATGCAGCCGGCTGATCTCCGATTGGCGGGTGAAGGCGAACAGCGCCGGGCGGCCGTCGGGCCCGGTGCCGCCGCCGATCCGCAAACGTGAGCCGGCGCGGAGCGGCCCATCGCCGGAGAACGCATCGGACCCGGTGATGTCGAAAAGCAGCTCGCCCCACATACAAGCCCGCAGCACGTCAAAGTAGCGACGTTGCCCGGGTGCGGCTGCGAACTCGGCGACGGCGCGCCGCACGGCCGCATTGTCGACGAGGCGCATAACCCCAGACGTTAGCCCGGTCGACAAGATCAGGATGGGTCGCAACGGCCAGGACCGTTGGCCGGGGACCGCCCCGATAGCATGGTCGCGACCCGTACGACAGCCCGACACCCCGCACTGGAGACCACCTCATGAGCGTGCCCGCCATCCCCGCCTCGGCAACCCTGATCCGGGTGGCTGCTGGGACGACCGCGGCCGCAGCGGTACGCGCGGCGGGCCTGCCTGACCGGGGAGCCCCGGATGCCATCGTGGTGGTGCGCGACGCGGAGGGTCGACTGCGCGACCTGAGCTGGATTCCCGAGGCCGACGCCGACGTGACCCCGGTGGCCGCAGACACCGACGACGGTCGCAGCGTTATCCGGCACTCGTGCGCCCACGTACTGGCCCAGGCGGTCCAAGACCTGTTCCCGGCCGCCAAGCTCGGCATCGGCCCGCCGATCACCGATGGCTTCTACTACGACTTCGACGTACCCGAGGCGTTCACCCCCGAGGATCTGGCCAAGCTGGAGAAGCGGATGCGCGCCATCATCAAGGACGGGCAACTGTTCTCCCGACGGGTCTACGAGTCCAAGGATGCTGCTCGCGCGGAGTTGGCCGGGGAGCCCTACAAGCTGGAGCTGGTCGACGACAAGTCGGGCGACAGCGACATCATGGAAGTCGGCGGCGACGAGCTCACCGCCTACGACAACCTGAATCCCCGTACCCGGGAACGGGTTTGGGGTGACCTGTGTCGCGGCCCGCACATCCCGACCACCCGATTCATTCCCGCGTTCAAGCTCACCCGCTCCTCGGCCGCCTACTGGCGCGGTGACCAGAAGAACGCCAGCCTGCAACGTGTCTACGGCACCGCATGGGAATCGCAGGAGGCGCTGGACAGTCACCTCGAATTGATCGAGGAGGCGCTGCGCCGCGATCACCGCAAGCTTGGCGTCGAGCTGGACCTGTTCAGCTTCCCCGACGAAATCGGTTCGGGCCTCCCGGTTTTCCACCCCAGGGGCGGCATCATCCGCCGCGAGCTGGAGGAATATTCGCGGCGCAAGCACATCGAGGCCGGCTACCAATTCGTCAACACCCCGCACATCACCAAGTCCGAACTCTACGAGACCTCCGGCCACCTGGAGTGGTACCGCGAGGGCATGTACCCGGCAATGCACATCGACGCGGAGTTCGCCGAGGACGGAACCCTGCGCAAGCCGGGCCAGGACTACTACCTCAAGCCGATGAACTGCCCGATGCACCACCTGATCTTCCGGTCGCGTGGGCGCTCCTACCGGGAACTTCCGTTGCGGCTCTTCGAGTTCGGCAGCGTCTACCGCTACGAGCGTTCCGGCGTGGTGCACGGGCTGACCCGGGTGCGCGGGATGACCCAGGACGACGCGCACATCTACTGCACCCGCGAAAGCATGCGTGACGAGCTGGCCTCGTTGCTGCGCTTCGTGCTCGACCTGCTCGCCGACTACGGGCTGGACGACTACTTCCTGGAGCTGTCCACCAAAGACCCGGAGAAGTACGTCGGTTCCGACGAGGTGTGGGAGGAGGCGACCGACACCCTGCGCGAGGTCGCCGAGGCGTCCGGATTGACCCTGGTGCCCGACCCGGGCGGTGCGGCCTTCTACGGACCGAAGATCTCGGTGCAGGTCAAGGACGCTCTGGGCCGCAGCTGGCAGATGTCGACCATTCAGCTCGACTTCAACATGCCCGACCGCTTCGAGCTGGAGTACACCGCCAGTGACGGAACCCGCCAGCGGCCGGTGCTCATCCACCGGGCGCTGTTCGGTTCGATCGAGCGCTTCTTCGGTGTGTTGACCGAGCACTACGCCGGTGCTTTTCCGGCCTGGCTGGCACCGGTCCAGGTGGTCGGCATCCCGGTTGCCGACCAGCACGTGGCCTACCTGGACGACCTCGCGGCGCAATTGCGCCGCAACGGGGTGCGGGTCGAGGTCGACGCCAGCGACGACCGGATGCCCAAGAAGATCGTCAACCACACCAACCAGAAGGTGCCGTTCATGCTGCTGGCCGGCGACCGCGATGTCGAGGCGGGCGCGGTCAGCTTCCGGTTTGCCGACCGCACCCAGATCAACGGGGTGCCGCGCGACGAGGCGGTGGCGGCCATCGCCGGTTGGATCGCCGCACGCGCCAACACCGTGCCGACCGCGGAGGCGCTCAAAGCGGGCCTCGAGGCGGGCCCCAGAACGGGCGAGGCGCAGTGAGCGACGACGCGGCCGGCCAGGAGGCGATCGTCGACACCGGCGCCGGTGAGCCCGACCGACTGGAGCGACTGTGGACGCCCTACCGGATGACCTACCTGGCCGAGGCCCCGCTGAAGCGTGCGGAATCCGGATCGGCGCGCTCCACCCAACCGTTCACCGACATCCCCACGTTGTCCGATGAGGACGGGCTGGTGGTGGCGCGCGGTGCACACGTCTACGCGGTGCTCAACCTCTACCCCTACAACCCGGGGCATCTGATGGTGGTGCCCTACCGGCGGTTCTCGGAGTTCGAAGATCTCACCGACGACGAGGGCGCCGAGCTGATGGCATTCATTCAGAAGGCGATCCGCGTCATCAAGGCCGTGTCACGCCCGCACGGATTCAACGTCGGGATGAACCTCGGCGAGTCGGCCGGCGGTTCGCTGGCCGAGCATCTGCACGTGCATGTCGTGCCGCGCTGGGGCGGTGACGCGAACTTCATCACGATCGTCGGCGGTTCCAAAGTGATCCCGCAGTTGCTGCGCGACACTCGCCGGCTGCTCGCCGACGAGTGGGCCACGCAGCAATGAGCAGACTGCCGTTCCTGTCGCGGGCGACGTTCGCCGGCATCACCACGCCGGTGGCGCGAGTCCTGTTGCGAGCCGGGCTCACCGCAGACATCGTCACGATGGTGGGCACCGCCGGTGCGGTGCTGGCGGCGCTGACACTGTTCCCGACCGGCCAGCTGTTCGCCGGAACCTTGATCGTCTGGTTCTTCGTGCACTTCGACATGGTCGACGGGGCAATGGCCCGGCAAAGCGGCGGTGGCAGCGCGTTCGGCGCCGTCCTGGACGCCACCTGCGACCGCATCAGCGACGGCGCGGTGTTCTGCGGTCTTGCCTGGTGGGCGGCGTTCGGCCTGGACAACCCCCCGCTGGTGGTGGCCACCCTGATCTGCCTGGTCACCTCGCAGGTGATCTCCTACATCAAGGCGCGTGCGGAGGCCAGCGGGCTGCGTGGTGACGGCGGCTATATCGAACGTCCTGAACGGCTGATCATCGTGCTGGTGGGCGCCGGGTTGTCCGACCTGCCGGTTTTCCCACTGCCGTGGGCGTTGCCGGTGGCGATGTGGCTGTTGGCGGTGGCCAGCCTGATCACCTGCGCCCAGCGGCTGCACACCGTCCGGACCTCGCCGGGCGCGGTGGAGCCGTTGCCGCGGGTGGCGGACGGCTCCGACGGTGAGGAAACCACGGGCCCGTGACCTTCATCCCGAGCGGTCTGCGAGTTCCCGGGCTCAGTCAGCTCGACGCCTGGGCCACCGACGCCGGATTCGCGGCGGGCTGGATGCTGGTGCGCGCGATGCCCGAATTCGTCGCCCGCAACGCGTTCGACGCCGGTGCCCTGTACGCCTCACGCGGCGGGGGACCCGAACAGCTGCGCAAGAACTTGGCCCGCGTCATCGGGGTGAGCCCGTCGCAGGTGCCGGCGGAGCTGATGCGCGCCTCGCTGGCGTCCTATGCCCGGTACTGGCGGGAGGCGTTTCGGCTGCCCACCATGGACCACGCGGCCCTGGCGGCGCAGCTGCACGAATCGGTGCGGGGGCGCGACAACGTCACTGCGGCACTGAAGGCCGGCCGCGGAGCGGTGCTGGCGTTGCCGCACAGCGGGAACTGGGATATGGCCGGGGTGTGGATGGCCCAGACCCACGGCGGATTCACCACCGTCGCCGAGCGCCTCAAACCCGAGTCGCTGTACCGCCGGTTCCTGGCGTTCCGGGAGAGCCTGGGCTTCGAGGTACTGCCGTCCTCCGGTGGTAGCCGCCCGCCCTTCGAAATACTGACCGAGCGGCTGTCCGACAACGGGCTGGTATGTCTGATGGCCGACCGCGACCTGAGCCGCAACGGGGTGACGGTCGACTTCTTCGGTGAGCCCACCCGGCTGCCGGCCGGCCCGGCCAAACTCGCGCTGGCGACCGGCGCGGCACTGTTGCCGGCGTACTGCTGGTTCGACGGCGCGGGATGGGGAGTGGACATCAGTGCCCCGCTGGACTGCAGCAGTGGGGATGTCGGCGTGATAACCCAGGCGCTGGCCGACAAGTTCGCCGAGGGGATTGCGACCTACCCGCAGGACTGGCACATGATTCAGCCGCAATGGATCGCCGACCTTCCCGAATCGCGACGGGCGCGCTTGGGGGAGACCTGATGCGGATCGGCATGGTCTGCCCCTATTCGTTCGATGTACCGGGCGGGGTGCAGGCACATGTGCTGCAGCTGGCGGAGGTGCTGCGCGCCCGCGGACATCACGTCAGCGTCCTGGCGCCCGCCTCGCCGGACGTCGCGCTGCCCGACTACGTGGTATCGGCCGGCAAAGCCGTCGCGATCCCTTACAACGGCTCGGTGGCCCGGCTGCAGTTCAGCCCGGCGGCATATCGCAAGGTCAAACGCTGGCTCATGCAGGGCGACTTTGATGTGCTGCACCTGCACGAGCCGAATGCACCCAGCCTGTCGATGCTGGCGCTGAACGTGGCCGAAGGCCCGATCGTGGCGACGTTTCACACCTCGACGACCAAATCGCTGACGCTGAGCGTGGTGCAGGGCCTGCTCCGGCCCATGCACGAGAAGATCATTGGCCGCATCGCGGTCTCGGATCTGGCCCGGCGCTGGCAGATGGAGGCCCTGGGTTCTGACGCGGTGGAGATCCCCAACGGGGTCGACGTGGCCGCATTCGCCACGGCGCAGCCCCTGCCGGGCTATCCGCGCGCAGGGCGTACGGTGCTGTTTCTCGGTCGCTACGACGAGCCTCGCAAGGGGATGGCGGTGCTACTGGGGGCACTTCCGGCGTTGGTCGAGCAGCACAAAGACGTACAGGTCTTGATCGTCGGCCGCGGCGATGAAGACGAATTGCGCCGTAGCGCAGGGAAATTGGCGAGTCACCTGCGTTTCTTGGGGCAGGTCGACGACGCCGAGAAGGCGTCGGCCCTGCGCAGTGCGGACGTCTACTGCGCGCCGAACACCGGCGGGGAGAGCTTCGGCATCGTGCTGGCCGAGGCGATGGCCGCCGGCACCGCAGTGGTCGCCAGTGAGCTGGACGCATTCCGTCGGGTGCTGAGCGACGGGGAGGCCGGCCGCCTGGTGCCGCTCGATGACCCCGCGGCGCTCGCGGCCGCCTTGATCGAGGTCCTCGACGACGAGGCGCTGCGGGCGTCGTATGTGGCGGCCGGCGCCGAAGCGGTACGCCGCTTCGACTGGCCGGTGGTGGCCGACCAGATCATCCGGGTCTACGAGACGGTTGCCGGGGTGGGCAGCAAGGTCACGGTGGGTGACTGATGGAACTGACCATCGTGGCGACAGTGCTGGTGCTGGTCGGGGTGGCGGTGCTGGCCGCCGCGGTCGCCTGGGCATACCAGACCGCGAACCGGCTCAACCGGCTGCACGTGCGCTGCGACCTGTCCTGGCAGGCGCTGGACGGGGCGCTGGGGCGCCGAGCGGTGGTGGCCCGGGCCGTCGCGATCGACGCCTACGGGGACCAGGTGGCCGGCCGGCGACTGGCTGCCCTGGCCGATGTCGCCGAGCGGGCTCCGCGCCACGAGCGTGAGGCCGCCGAGAACGCGCTGTCGGCCGAGCTAGCGATGGTCGATGCCGAGTCGCTGCCGCACGTGATGGTCGCCGAGTTGGCGGACGCCGAAGCCCGAGTGCTGTTGGCACGCCGGTTCCACAATGACGCGGTCCGTGACACGGTGGCACTGCGTGAACGTCCGTTGGTCCGAGTCCTGCATCTCGGTGGCACCGCTCCGATGCCGACGTACTTTGAGATCGTCGAGCGAGCAGGTATGGCCGCCCACGGTGGTCGCGGCGTGCTGGATCCGCGCGTTTCGGCGCGAGTGGTGCTGCTCGACGAAGCTGGATCGGTACTGCTGCTGTGCGGCCACGATCCGGCTCTGCCCGATGATGCGGCCAACCCGGCGCCGCGCTGGTGGTTCACCGTCGGAGGGCAGGTGCTGCCCGACGAGCCGCTCGCCGAAGCGGCGGCGCGCGAACTGGCCGAGGAGACCGGTTTGCAGGTCGCCCCGGGCGAGCTGGTCGGCCCGATCTGGCGCCGCGACGCCGTGTTCCATTTCAACGGTGAGCGTCTCAACAGCCAGGAGTTCTTCTTCGCCTACCGCACTGCGCGCTTCGAGCCGTCGGGGGCCGGCCGGACTGGGCTGGAGCGTCGTTATCTGCACGGCCATCGTTGGTGTGACACCGCAGAGATCACGGCGCTGGCTGCCGGCGGTGAAAAGGTCTACCCACTGCAATTGGGTGATCGTCTCGCCGAGGCCGCCCGGTCGGCCGACGGTGGCACCGGAGAAGATGGGATTCTTCGCCGGATTTCCTGACCTGCGCGGCTTAGGCTGAACACGCCTCGGGCGAATCATCCTCGCTACCCAGGGAGCCGCCATGCCAACACATCGCGCCGTGCACGTTGCGGAGGTGGATGCACCGCTGACTCTTGTCGATGTCGACACCACCTCGCCGGGCCCCGGTCAGGTCCGTATCGCCGTGGCCGCCTGCGGTGTCTGCGGCACCGACCACGCCTTCGTCAACGGTGGCTTCCCTGGAATGACCTGGCCGGTGACGCTGGGACACGAGATCGCCGGCACGATCGCCGAACTGGGGCCGGGGGTGACCGACTGGCAGCTGGGTGAGCGGGTTGCGGTCGGCTGGTTCGGAGGGCACTGCAACCACTGCATTCCTTGCCGCAAAGGCGATTTCATCCACTGTGCCAATGGTCAGGTGCCCAGCTGGCACTACCCGGGCGGCTACGCCGAATCGGTGACCGTTCCGGCCAACGCGCTGGCCCGGATCCCCGACGAGTTGACCTTCGTCGAAGCCGCACCCATGGGCTGCGCCGGGGTCACCACCTACCACGCGCTGCGATCTACCCAGGCCCGACCGGGGGACCGGGTCGCGGTGCTCGGCCTGGGTGGGTTGGGGCACCTGGGCGTGCAGTTCGCTCGGGCGATGGGCTTCGAGACGATCTCGATCGCGCGCGGAGCCGCCAAGGAAGCTGACGCCCGAGCGCTCGGCGCGCATCACTACATCGACTCGACCGCCGGGGACGTCGCTGCGGCGATGACGGCGTTCGGCGGGGTGTCCGTGGTGCTGGCCACTGCGGCCAATTCGCGAGCAATGGCCGACACCCTTGGCGGGCTGGCCCCGCGGGGAGAGCTCGTGATCATCGGGGTCACCACCGAGCCGCTGCCGATCGCGCCCGTGCAGCTGATCACCCCCGGGCTCAGCCTCACCGGCCACCCGTCGGGCACCGCCCGCGACATCGAGGAGACCATGCGCTTCGCGGTGTTGTCCGGGGTTCGGGCCCGCATCGAAGAACGTCCGCTGGCCCAGGCCGCCGAGGCTTACGCCGCGATGGCGGAGGGGCGGGCGCGCTACCGCATGGTCCTGACCGTCTGACCATCTGACCGACGTGCGGATTCAGGCGGCCGGAAGAGTCGCGTCGTAGTCCCAGCGGGTCGGCGGTTTCATGCCTGGCGGCATCCAGCCGATGAACAGGTGGCCGCCCGGGTGGGCGCTGCGCGTGGGCGTGACACCCAACGCCTCCCGCACCTCCGTGATGGGCTTATCCAGCAGCTCTTCGTAGGGGGCTGCCATCAAGTTGTCGGCGCGCTGGCCGCGGCGGACCGCTTCACGGAAGTAACGGATCTTGCGCCTCGGCGAGGCCGGGATGACCGGTCCGAGCAGCCCGAGGGTCAGCGTCTTGAGGGCACCGGATGGTTCCATCTGGCCGCAGTGGAAGCCCAGGTTGCCGAACTCTCCGCCCATGTCCGGGCCATAGCCGCCCAGGGTGTGGAACATGTCGTGCAGGGCGGTGCCGCGCCGCATCATGTAGAAGAAATCGTCGTCCCAGCCGCGGCGCTCGGCGATCGGCCGGATCACCGTGTCCACGTCGAAGACGCCTGCATCCAATCGATTGGTGCGCAGAAACGATCGGTAGGCATGGCCGAGCGAGCCGTGCGGCAGCGAGGCCAGATAGTCGTCGTCACCCAGCAGCGCCAACAGATCCGGCTTCTCGGCGAACAGGCGCCGGCCGTTGGGATGCGCCCGCAACTGGTGATAGCTGCGGGCCAGGATCGGAGCCGCCAGGCCGACGATCAGTTCGAACGCCGAGCCGCCGTTGCGGCCTGGATTGGCCAACAGACGCCACGAGCCGAACACGGCCTGCCAGTCTCGTTGCTCGGGAACACCGGCAATCGTTGCAGCCATGCGACGAACCCTCCCTCGGAAAGCGCGGGGAATGCAGTGAGGCTAATAATAGACAGATGAGTTGGAATGTCCATATATTCCGGGCGGGTCGGGCATGACGGTGCGCGGGCGGGGTCGACCGCCCGGTGGGGGCAATCCGCCCGAACACGCGCGAGAGCTGCTCCTGGACGCCGCCGAGCGGTCCTTCGCCGACCGTGGCTACCGGGCCTCCACGATGCAGGTCATCGCGCGGGAAGCCGGCTACACCCGCGCGGTGATCTACCGCCACTTCGCCACTCGTGACGAACTGTTGGACGCGTTGGTGGTCCGGGTGGCCGGACGCAAGATCGCCGAGATCACCACCCGCCTGCACGCAGTGGCCGGGCCCGGGGACCTGGTGACCGAGTCGCTGGTGATCGTGGCCACCGAAATCGGCCAGGACCCGCTGCTTCGGGTGATCTCCGAGCACACTGACGAGGGCAACGTCGCGGCGCTGATCGCCCGGTCGGCGACGCTGGGTGAGCTGCTGGCCGGGCTCTATGAAGCGGGATTCCGGCAGGCCGGCCCACAACTGCGGGCCGGCCTGTATTCGGGTGATGCGGCCCGGTTCGTGCTGTCGACCGCACTGGGATTACTGCTGGGCCTGATCCCCGGTGTCCATGACGCCGACCAGGTCCGCCGCTATGTCCGGGTGTTCGTGTTGCCTGCGCTGCTCGCCGATCCACCTCGGGCGGAGCCCGTGTTCACGGCGCAGCGGCAATGAGCGGGAAAACCGCTGGCGTCGGCCCACTACACTGAGCGGGTATTACAGGCCAGCAAGGAGAAGCATTCAGTGGACAGCGCGGCGCAGAACGGTTCGGCACCCGACGGACAAACGGGTACTGCGCGAGTAAAGCGCGGCATGGCCGAGATGCTCAAGGGCGGCGTCATCATGGACGTCGTCACCCCGGACCAGGCCCGCATCGCTGAGGCCGCCGGCGCCGTCGCGGTGATGGCACTGGAGCGGGTGCCCGCCGACATCCGTGCCCAGGGCGGGGTTTCGCGGATGAGCGACCCGGACATGATCGAGGGCATCATCGCCGCGGTCACCATCCCGGTGATGGCCAAGGTACGCATCGGACACTTTGTCGAGGCGCAGATTCTGCAGAGCCTCGGGGTGGACTACATCGACGAGTCCGAGGTGCTCACCCCCGCCGACTACACCCACCACATCGACAAGTGGCAGTACACCGTGCCGTTCGTGTGCGGGGCGACCAACCTGGGCGAGGCGCTGCGCCGGATCACCGAGGGCGCGGCCATGATTCGCTCCAAGGGTGAGGCCGGCACCGGTGACGTCTCCAACGCCACCACCCACATGCGGTCCATCGGTGGCGAGATTCGCCGGCTCACGTCACTGTCGCAAGACGAATTGTTCGTTGCCGCAAAGGAACTGCAGGCACCATACGAACTGGTCGCGGAGGTCGCCAGGGCCGGCAAGCTGCCGGTGACGCTGTTCACCGCGGGCGGCATCGCCACCCCGGCGGATGCGGCCATGATGATGCAGCTGGGCGCCGAGGGTGTGTTCGTCGGTTCCGGCATCTTCAAGTCCGGTGACCCCGCCGCGCGTGCCGCGGCGATCGTCAAGGCCACCACCTTCTACGACGACCCAGACGTGTTGGCGCGGGTATCGCGCGGGCTGGGCGAGGCGATGGTCGGCATCAATGTGGAGGACATCGCGCAACCGCACCGGCTTGCCGAACGCGGCTGGTAGAGGTGGCGATGAGGGCTTGCGCGAAGAGCAGACGGTCATAGCGTGGCGATCGAAGAGATCCTTGATCTCGAACAGCTCGAGGTCAACATCTACCGGGGGAGTGTGTTCAGCCCGCTGTCCGCGGACAACCAGCGCACCTTCGGCGGGCACGTGGCCGGTCAGGCCCTGGTGTCGGCGGTGCGCACCGTGGATCCGCGCTACCGGGTCCACTCGCTGCACGGATATTTCCTCCGTCCCGGAGATGCCAAGGCGCCCACGGTGTTCACCGTGGAGCGGGTCCGCGACGGCGGTTCGTTCTGTACGCGGCGCGTCAACGCCATCCAGCACGGCGAAACCATCTTCAACATGTCGGCCTCGTTCCAGACCGAACAACAGGGCATTGAGCATCAAGATGTGATGTCTGAGGCACCCGATCCCAAGGACCTGCCCGACATCGCCGCGATGAAGGCCTTCGACGACGAGGGCTTCAAGGCGTTCGCCGAGTGGGATCTGCGCCGGGTGCCGCGTGAGCAGCTGCCGCACATCCCGGGCAAGGTCGCCGAGCAACAGGTCTGGTTCCGCCATCGCGACCGGCTGCCCGACGATCCGGTGCTGCACATCTGTGCGCTGGCCTACATGAGCGACCTGACCCTGCTGGGCACCTCATGGGCGATCCACCCCGGCGAGCGTGACCACCTGCAGGTGGCGTCGCTCGATCACGCGATGTGGTTCATGCGCCCATTCCGGGCCGACGAATGGCTGCTCTATGACCAGTCGTCGCCGTCGGCGGGCGCCGGCCGGTCGTTGACCCAGGGCAAGATCTACAACCGGTCCGGGGACATGGTGGCTGCCGTCATGCAGGAAGGGCTGACCCGATACCCGTCCGGATACCACCCGACGGACCAGTGAGCGGCCCGCGCATCGGCGTGCTCGCATTGCAGGGCGACGTCCGTGAACACCTTGCCGCGCTGAGCGCTGTCGGCGCCGATCCGGTACCGGTACGCCGCCGCCGCGAACTGGACGAGGTCGACGCGCTGCTGATTCCCGGTGGCGAGTCGACCACGATCAGCCATCTGCTGCGCGAGCTCGAGTTGGTGGACCCGCTGCGGGCCCGGTTGGCAGACGGGATGCCGGCGTACGGTTCCTGCGCGGGAATGATTCTGCTGGCCAGTGAGATCCTCGATGCCGGTGCGCAGGGGCGTGCCGCGATTCCGTTGTCAGGTATCGATATGGCCGTGCGGCGCAACGCTTTCGGTCGTCAGGTCGATTCTTTCGAGGGTGACGTCGAATTCGACGGATTGGACGAACCGGTGCACGCGGTGTTCATCCGAGCACCCTGGGTGGAGCGGATCGGCCCCGGCGTTGCGGTGCTGGCCGAGGCCGCCGGCCATCCGGTTGCGGTGCGGCAAGGTCGCGTGCTGGCCACCTCATTTCACCCGGAGGTCACCGGCGACCGGCGTATTCACCGGCTCTTCGTCGACATTGCCTCGGGCCAGGCCTGACCGTCGCGCCCGCGGCCGGCCGCCCGTTGGGTGACCGGGAATACGGTCGCCGAGAGCGGCCAGGCATGATGTCCGCATGGCAGATCTCGCGCGGGGCGGATTTCGCCGCGCTGTAAAACTGGCGAGCCTCCCGGCCGGAGTCGCAGGCCGTGCAGCGCTCGGTGTGGGCAAGCGGATGACCGGCAAGACCAAAGACGAGGTCAACGCCGAGCTTCTGGAGAAGGCCGCCGACGAGATGTTCAAGGTGCTCGGCGAGCTCAAGGGCGGCGCGATGAAGGTCGGCCAGGCGCTGTCGGTGATGGAGGCCGCGATTCCTCCGCAGTTCGCCGAGCCGTTCCGCGAGGCGTTGGTCAAGCTCCAAAGCGAGGCCCCGCCGCTGCCGGCCGCCAAGGTGCACCGGGTGCTCGACGCCCAGCTCGGCACCAAATGGCGAGAGCGTTTCGCGTCCTTCGACGACACCCCTGCCGCCTCGGCGAGCATCGGGCAGGTACACCGGGCGGTCTGGAAGGACGGCCGCGACGTCGCGGTGAAGATCCAGTACCCCGGTGCCGACGAGGCGCTGCGCGCCGACCTGAAGCTGATTCAGCGGTTCAACTGGGTCGCCAAGCAGGTCGTTCCGGGCGCTGACGTGGACCGGCTGGTCTCGGAGATCAACGACACCCTGGAAGCGGAGCTTGAATACCGCCAGGAGGCCGACAATCAGCGGGCCTTCGCCAAGGCTTATGCCGATGACCCGAAGTTCTTCGTGCCGGCGGTGATCGCCAGCGCTCCGAAAGTCATCGTGTCGGAGTGGATCGAGGGCCGGCGCCTGTCGGCGATCATCAACAGTGGCACCAGACAGGAGCGAGACTCCGCGTGCGCGCTGCTGCTGGAGTTCACCTTGAGCTCACCGGCGCGGGTGGGGCTGGTGCATGCCGACCCGCACCCGGGCAACTTCATGATGCTGCCCGACGGCCGGCTGGGGGTCATCGACTTCGGCGCGGTAGCCGAACATCCCGAAGGCATCCCGCCGGGGTTCGCCGAACTGTTGTGCTGGGCGCGTGACGAGCAGTGGGACGAGGCGATCCGGCTGCTCAAGCAGCTCGGGTTCATGCCGGCCGACTATGACCTGAGTGCCGATCAGCTGGTGGAGTACATCCAGCCGCTGTGGCCCTACATCGACCCGCTGCGCTCGGGAGAGTTCCACTTCACCCGCAAGTGGTTCCAGAAATCTGCGCTGGTCACCACCGATCCGATGGCGGAAGGCTTTGCCGACCGATTCAAGATGGCTCGCCGGCTGACTATTCCGGCTGGTTACGTCATGTTGCTGCGCACACTGGGCGGCCTGCTCGGAGTCGCGGTACAGCTGGACGCGCACGTCGACTACGCCGCACTGATCGAGCGGTGGGCACCCGGGTTCTTCCCGCCCGAGCAGCCCCCGGCGCGCGACCAGGACTGACACGTAGAATCGTCGGGCAAAGTTTTGATGCAACAGTGAGGTGGGGCAACCGATGAGCGGCCATTCCAAGTGGGCTACCACGAAGCACAAGAAGGCCGTCATTGACGCTCGTCGTGGGAAGAATTTTGCGCGGTTGATCAAGAATATCGAGGTTGCGGCGCGGGTTGGTGGTGGGGATCCGTCGGGCAATCCGACGTTGTATGACGCTATTCAGAAGGCGAAGAAGAGTTCGGTTCCTAACGACAATATTGAGCGGGCGCGTAAGCGTGGTGCGGGTGAGGAAGCCGGTGGGGCGGATTATCAGACCATCACCTATGAGGGTTACGGGCCCAATGGGGTGGCGGTGTTGATTGAGTGTCTGACCGATAACCGTAATCGGGCTGCCAGTGAGGTGCGGGTGGCGATGACGCGTAACGGCGGCCAGATGGCTGATCCGGGCTCGGTGGCTTACCTGTTCAGTCGCAAGGGCACAGTCACCCTGGACAAGAATGCGTTGACCGAGGACGACGTGTTGGCGGCGGTGTTGGATGCCGGTGCTGAGGATGTCAACGATCTGGGGGAGAGCTTCGAGGTCATCTCCGAGCCGGGGGACCTGGTGGCGGTGCGCAGTGCGCTGGTGGAGGCCGGGATCGACTACGACTCGGCCGAGGCCAGCTTTCAGCCGTCGGTCAGTGTCCCGGTCGACGTCGAGGGTGCTCGCAAGGTGTTCAAGCTCGTCGAGGCTCTTGAGGACAGTGACGACGTGCAGAACGTGTGGACCAACGTGGACCTGTCCGACGAAGTCCTCGCCGCCCTCGAAGCCGAATAAGCGATCTCGGCGGACGCCCGTTTTAGCTCACCGGGAATGCAATCCGGTACACGTCTGTGGGGCTGGCCTTCAGCATCCGCGCGATCTCACCGCTAAGACTTTGCCGTAGATCGACCGACGATAGCTCTTCGATCCCCGTCGCTGAACGCAGGAACGGCTCGAACAACTGCCAACCCAATTGCAGCGCAATCACATTGGCGGCAGCAAGACGGCCGGTGAGCTCGTCGTCGTAGCTCTGTTGCACATGCTTCACCAGATTTGCTGCGATGGGGAATCGCTCCTGGAGCTGCCCGACCGGAAAACCGTCGAGGATGGCGCGGGCCAGCACCCGCCACTGCAGCTCGGTCTTGGCCGCGATCACCTCCGCCGACGCGCCTGCCTGCACCGCTGTGGAAACCTCGTCCGCCAGATGGTTCAGAACCGCCTTGACCAGCTGATCTTTGGTCCCCAGGTACCGGAACACCAGTCCGTGGTTCACCCCAGACCGAGCGCCGATGTCGCGAATCGAAGTGGCCGCCGGCCCACGCTCGGCGAAGAGGTCGGCCGCATGGATCAGCACCGCGGCAGTGGCTTCTTCGCGGGCCGCCGAAGCGTTCTCGTCGATCTGGGCGCCTGTTGCATCGTTGTCAGCCACATAGCTACGCTAGCCGCACTACCTCGGTGTAGTCGCTTGACTAGCGGGCGCGCGTCGCGGCGGGCTCGACATGTTGATCCACCAATTCACGGAGGTCCTGATGGCCGCTCCCATGCAGGCCGCCGGCCGAGTGGTGCCGGGCTGCCAGGAATCGCGGGATCGTCAGCTGAACCGCCAGGGGCGATGTCGCTCCTGCTTCCCGTGACACCACGGGGCTGATTGCACGTTCGGTGACCGCACAGCGGGCACCCGCCAACATTGCCACGGTCGGAACCCCACCTCCTGGCCGTGCATCTCTACTTCCTACCGTCTGTCGCGGCTGCTACGTTCGCCGCCGATTGTCGCGGTCTGCCGGCCGGCTCGACTGACGGCGAGGATGGTCGAATTCTCCTATTCGCTGCTGCGTTCGCGACCCTGCGCAGTTCCTCGGCTCGAATCATCCTGTCGTCGAGGACATCACGCTTTCAAGCGACGCGCGCGTGCGAATCCTCATGCTCTGACCAGACCCTGCATCGATAGTAAGACGCTGTGTGGCAGCGCAATTCAACTCGAATCTGCACTTGGATGTCTCGCCCAACGGCTCGATAGTGGCCACTTTTCGTCGGCGCCGGAGCTCAGCGGTGCCCGCCTGTCTCGCCCGATGTTTAAGTGCCGGTGCACCTTTCGGAACCTGCTGATTCAAACCCAACGCGAGATCCTTGCTGGCATTAACATAACCTCGTGAGACACCGAAAATCGGTATTGCACAACATAATTCGTAGGCTCTCGGCGGAGACGTGAAGCTCTCCTCCAACGGCCGTCGCACAGTGCTTCTCAGATCGGTGGTCGACACGTGTTCGGCCCTGGTGGTCCTATGAGTACCCACAAGCAGTTGCGAGGTTTTCCCCCAGTTCGGAAGGAGATTGGTCATGCCGCTACATGTCGTCCCCGAAGGACTGGCCGCTGCCTGCGCACGCGTGGAAGCGCTGACAGCCAGGCTGGCGCAAGCACATGCCAGCGCGGCGCCGGTGATCACGGCGGTGGTTCCTCCTGCTGCGGACCCGGTATCCCTGCAGAGCGCGACCACGCTCAGCCTCTTCGGTGGCCGGCATGAAGTGGTGGCGGCCCAGGGCACAGCCGAACTCGGCCGATCGGGGATCGGCGTCGGCGAGGCCGGCATCAACTACGTCGCGAGTGACGCCGCCGCGGCGTCGGCGTACCCGCACTGGCGGCTGGCATGAGCGCGCCGGCCTGGATGGCGTTGCCACCGGAGGTTCACTCAGCACTGTTGAGCAGTGGGCCGGGATCTGGCCCGGTGTTGGCAGCTGCCGGGACATGGAGCTCCTTGAGCGCCGAGTACGCCTCGGCGGCCGAAGAACTCAGCGAGGTGCTGGGGGCCGTGGAGAGCGGGGCGTGGCAGGGCACCAGCGCCGAATCGTACGCAGCAGCCAATGCCCCCTACTTGGCCTGGCTGACGCAGGCCAGCGCCAACAGTGCTGCGGTCGCCGCCCAGCACCAGACCGTGGCCGCCGCCTACACCGCTGCGTTGGCGGCAATGCCGACACTGGCGGAACTGGCCACGAACCACACGGTTCACGGGGTATTGCTGGCGACGAACTTCTTCGGAATCAACACCGTCCCCATCGCATTCAACGAAGCGGACTACACGCGGATGTGGGTTCAGGCTGCCACGACGATGAGCACCTACCAGGCGGTCGCGGGCTCTGCTGCGGCGTCAACGCCGGAGACCCCTCCGGCTCCGGCGATCCTCAAGTCGGCGGGGCCGGCAGAGACCTCGGATCCGGCGGACCCGTGGGGCCCTGCCCATACCTGGACTGATCCCTTCCTGGAGGGCTTAGCGCAGGTGCTGCGGTCTGTGGGGGTCAACTGGGAGCCCGGATCCGGCACCATCAACGGGCTGCCCTACTCAACATTCACCAATCCACTGACCGGGCTGTACTGGGTCAAGAACACCGTGACTCTCATTCAAGAGGTCGACTACGTCATTGCGAATGTCGGGGCTCACCCGGAAGTCGCCCTGCTGCTGCTCAACCCGGCGACCCTCTCGACGTTCTTGATCGCGCACCCGCTGGTCGCCATCGAACTGGGCGCCGCAATAGCCTCGACCCTTACCGCGCCCTTGGCGAGTCTGAGCGCGTTCGCGGCGCTGGCAGCCCTGCCATGGCCGTCCGACGTGCCCATGCTGGTCGACTCGGTTCCCGAAGCCACCTTGGCGCCTGACTCGGCTACGGCGGTCTCCAACCCGCACCTGGTGAGCGTTGCCGGGTCGGTGCCCGTTTCGGGATCCCCTGCGGCCGGGCTTCCGGCGAGCGCCTCTGCCGGTGCAGGGGCGCCGGCACCGGCGCCCGCGGCAGTTGGGGGAGCGGGAATCGCGTTCCCCTACATGATCGGATTCGGTGGCGGTCCTGGGATTGGCTTCGATTCGAGCAACAAGACCGGAAGCGGCACCGGCGCACGAGCGCAGAGCCCGGCATCGGACTCGGCGGCAGAAGAATCCGCCGCGCGTCGGCAGGCACGCAAGCGCCGCCGCCGGAGGACGCAGCTGCACGATCACGGCGACCAGTTCGCCGACATGAATGTCGACCCCGAATGGGCGTCGCCGGACGATGGCCCGAGTGCTTCACAGGGCAACGCGGGACAGCTCGGTTTCGGGGGCGGCGTTGTCAAACGCGATGTGCAAGAGGCGGGTTTAACCACCCTCACCGGTGATTCGTTCAGTGGTTTTCCGATCGAACCGTTGATGCCGAGTACCTGGACCGGTCAGTCGACCGAAGGAGTGGGTGACAACGCAGAGAGCTGATCCTCGGTGAACACAAGGCAATCGATGTGGATAGGGAGATAAGCGATGAGTTTGTTGGATGCGCATATTCCGCAGTTGGTGGCGTCGGAGTCGGCGTTTGGTGCCAAGGCGGCGTTGATGCGGTCGACGATGGCGCAGGCGGAGCAGGCGGCGATGTCGGCGCAGGCGTTTCATGTGGGTGAGGCGGCCGCGGCGTTTCAGGGGTCCCACGCCCGGTTTGTGGCGTTGGCGGCGCGCGTGAACGCGTTGCTCGACACGGCGCAAGTCAATTTGGCGGATGCGGGCAGTACCTACGTGGCTGCCGACGCAGCCGCGGCGAGCACCTACACCGGATTCTGACGAGAAGGGACTGTGTGATGTCACAGATTCTGTACAACTACCCGGCGATGCTGGCGCATGCCGCGGAGATGAACGGGCATGCAGCGACATTGCAGGCTGTGGGTGCTGATATTGCCAGTGAGCAGGCGGCGTTGTCGGCGGCGTGGCAGGGCGATACGGGGATGACGTATCAGGCGTGGCAGGCGCAGTGGAATCAGGCGATGGAGGAGTTGGTGCGGGCCTATCACGCGATGGCCACCACCCATGAGACCAACACGTTGGGGATGCTCGCCCGCGACACCGCCGAGGCCGCCCGCTGGGGGTGACCCCTTCTATCTGACCGAAAAGAACTCTGCCAAAACAAATTCGGCAGGCCAGCGCGCGGATTCCACGTCAGCGCGCCGGCTCCAACCTCTCGAGAACCAGCTAGACCGACAAAGGAGAAGTCTCATGTCCAGCCAATCGCTTTCCACCCGCTCCGACTTGGACGTGGTGAAACTCGGCGAATACATCGGCGCCAGGATCGACGGAGTCCAGTTGGGCGGTGACTTGGACGACGACACCGTCACCGCGATCAACGACGCGTTGGTGACTCACAAGGTCATCTTCTTCCGTGGGCAGCACCATTTGGATGACGTCAGCCAGTTCGAGTTCGCCCGGCTGCTGGGTACCACGACGGCCCCCCACCCGCTGTTGCAGGGCGAGGGTGCCATTCTTCCCATCGACTCGTTCGGCGGCACCAGCGCGAACAGCTGGCACACCGACGTCACGTTCGTGGACCGGGTGCCCAAGGCGTCGCTGTTGCGGGCCGTGGAGCTGCCGTCCTACGGCGGAACCACCCTCTGGGCCAACACTGTCACCGCCTACGAGCAGCTGCCGGATCCGCTGGCCCGCCTGGCGGAAGAGCTTTGGGCGGTGCACAGCAATGCTTTCGACTACACGCAGCTCGACTTGACGGACTCCAAGCAGCTCGAGAAGTACGCCGATCTGCTGCAGTCGGAGGAGTTCCAGGCATACGTGCAGACGTTCAACTCCACCACGTACGAGACGCAGCACCCCGTGGTGCGGGTGCACCCCGAGAGCGGGGAACGCTCCTTGCTGCTCGGCAATTTCGTGCAACGAATCGCGGATGTCAAGAGCTCCGAGTCGCGTCTGCTGTTCCAGCTCTTCCAGGAGCGGATCACTCGACCGGAGAACACCATCCGGTGGAACTGGCAGCTGGGCGACCTGGCGATCTGGGACAACCGGGCCACCCAGCACTACGGAGTCGCCGACTTCGGGCAGGAGCACCGGCGGTTGCACCGCATCACTCTTGCCGGCGACATTCCGGTCAGCGTCAACGGCGAGCGCAGCCGCGTGATCCAGGGCGACGCTTCGGCGTACTCCGTCATTGGAGAGCCGCGAGCGGTGGCGTAGGCCACCAATCGTTTCGGGCCGTACAGCATTGAGTGGGAAGTGATTCGAGGATGAATAACCGTGACGTGGGCGTGCTGGAGGCACGTACTCGCACAACCAGGGTGGACGCCGACATCGTCAGCCGGTTCGCCACCTGCAGTCGGGCGCTGGGTATCGCGGTCCACGGTCGGAAACGGCCCGCCGACCTGGCCGCGGCCCGCACCGGCTTCGCCGCGCTGACTCGTGTCGCCCACGATCAATGCGATGCATGGGTGGGTCTGGCCGCTGCCGGCGACACGTCGGCACGCGTTTTGGAGGCGGTCTGGCGCACCGAGCCGTCGGTGGGTGCTCTGCAACGGCAACTCGACCTGCAGCACGGGGCGCTGGGCTTCCACTATGACTCCGGTCTGTATCTGCAGTTCCGTGCCACCGATCCCGACGATTTCCGGCTGGCCTACGCCAGCGCGCTGACCGCGGCCGGCGGGTACGGCGAGGCATACCGGCTCGTCGCCGAGATCGCCGAGCGCCGAGCGGGCTTCCGCGATGCCCGCTGGCTCGCCACTGTGATCCACTATCGCGCCGAGCGGTGGTCGGATGTCGTGAAGCTGTTGACTCCGATCGTCAACGACCCGGAACTCGACGAGTTGTTCGCCCACGCCGCAAAAGTCGCCCTGGGAACTGCACTGGCTCGGCTGGGTATGTATGCCCCGGCGTTGTCCTACCTGGAGGAGCCGGAAGGGCCGATCGCCGCCGCGGTCACCGACGGGGCCTTGGTCAAGGGGCTGATCCTGCGGGCCCAAGACGATGAGGAATCCGCGGCCGAGGTCTTGCAGGACCTGTATGCCGCCAACCCGGAGAACGAGCAGGTTCAACATGCCTTGCTGGACCACAGCTTCGGGATTGTGACGACCACCGCGGATCGGATCGCGGCGCGCACCGACCCGTGGGACCGCGGCACCGAGCCGAACGAATCCGACTTCATCGATCCTGGCGCGCATGAACGCAAGGCGGAGTTGCTGGCCGAAGCGGAGCGTGAACTCGGCGAGTTCATCGGCCTCGACGAGGTCAAGGATCAGGTACAGCGGCTGAAAAGTTCGGTAGCGATGGCTATCCGGCGTGAGCAGCACGGCCTGGCCGTGGCCCAGCGTGCCCATCACCTGGTCTTCGCCGGACCGCCGGGGACGGGCAAGACCACCATCGCCCGTGTGGTGGCGAAGATCTACTGCGGCCTGGGTCTGTTGAAGAAGGAGAATGTGCGCGAGGTGCACCGTGCTGACCTGATCGGTCAGCACATCGGTGAGACCGAGGCCAAGACCAATGCGGTCATCGACAGTGCACTTGATGGTGTGCTGTTCCTCGATGAGGCGTACGCGTTGGTGGCCACCGGCGCCAAGAACGACTTCGGGCTGATCGCCATCGACACGCTACTGGCGCGGATGGAGAACGACCGTGACCGATTGGTGGTGATCATCGCGGGTTACCGGGCTGACCTGGACCGGTTCCTGGACACCAACGAAGGTCTGCGGTCACGTTTTTCTCGCAGCATCGACTTCCCGTCCTACTCGGCGGGCGAGTTGGTCGAGATCGCAACAGTGATGGCCGAGCACCGCGACAGTGTCTTCGAACCGAGTGCGCAAGAAGACCTACAGGCACTGTTCGGTCAGCTGGCCGCGGCGTCGCACCCCGACGCCAACGGTGTCGAGCGGCGCAGCCTAGACATTGCCGGTAACGGCCGGTTCGTGCGAAACCTCGTCGAGCGCTCCGAGGAGGAGCGCGAATTCCGGCTCGACCATTCCGAACAAGCCGGCACCGAGGCGTTCACCGATGAGGAGCTCATGACCATTACGGCCGAAGACGTTCGTAACTCGGTGGCGCCGTTGCTGCGTGGCCTGGGTCTGGAGGCCAAGGTATGAGCGCACATTCGGACCGGTCCGATCTGACCGATGATGGGCGGCGCTCGTTCGCCTCGCGTACCCCGGTCAACGAGAATCCCGACCGGGTCGAATACCGGCGCGGCTTTGTAACCAAGCACCAGGTCAGCGGTTGGCGTTTCCTCGTGCGGCGGATTGCCTCGGGTCTTGCCCTGCATGACACCCGGATGCTGGTGGAGCCGCTACGCACCCAGTCCCGTTCGGTGTTGATGGGGGTGGTCCTGCTGGCCACCGGAGTGGCTGGCAGCTTTGTCTTGTCGTTGATCCGACCGGGTGGATCAGCCGGCAACGATCCCGTGTTGGCTGACCGCTCCACCTCGGCGCTGTATGTGCGGGTGGGAGATGAGCTGCACCCGGTGCTGAACCTGACCTCCGCGCGGCTGATCGCCGGTCGTCCGGTCAACCCCACCGCAGTGAAAGCTGCGGTGTTGGACAACTTCCCGCGTGGCAACCTGCTGGGCATTCCCGGTGCACCGGAACGGTTGGTGCAAAACGCCGACGCCGATGCGAACTGGACGGTGTGCGACGCGGCGTCCGGCAGCGCCACGGGCGTGACGTTGATCGCGGGGCGGTTGGACACCGACGGGAGCCGCGCTGACGCATTGGATGCGCAGCATGCGGTGCTGGCCGACAACGGTGCCGGCGCCTGGCTGCTGTGGAATGGCAAGCGCAGTCGAATCGACCTCGGCGACCGGGCTGTCACGGCCGCGCTGGGCTTGGACGCGGGCGCATCGAAGCCGCGCCCGATCGCTCCGGGATTGTTCAACGCGATTCCGGAGGCGCCCGCGCTGGTGGCGCCGGTGATCCCCGATGCGGGGAACCCGCTGCCCTTCGCCTTGCCGGTGCCGGTAGCCATTGGCTCGGTGGTCGTCGCCCATGAGATCGACGACAGCTCCGACACCGCCCGGCAGTACTACGCCGTGTTATCCGATGGGTTGCAGCCGATTTCTGGTGTGGTGGCGGCGGTGTTGCGTAACACTGATTCGCAGGGTTTGGATCGGCCGCCGGTGTTGGGTGCTGATGATGTTGCGCGGTTGCCGGTTTCGCGGCTGTTGGATGTGTCGCGTTTTCCGGAGCAGCCGGTGAGGGTGGTTGATGCGGTGTCGGCTCCGGTGACGTGTGCGCATTGGAGTAGGCCTTTTGGGGCGAGTACGAGTTCGTTGTCGTTGTTGTCGGGTTCGACGTTGCCGTTGCGTGAGGGTGTGCGGACTCTGGATTTGGTGGGTGCTGGGGTGGGTGGCACTGCTGCGCGTGTTGCGCTGGTCCCGGGGTCGGGCTATTTCGCCCAGAGTGTTAACAGTGATCCGGCGGCTAACGCCAATGCGGGCCCGTTGTTTTGGATTTCGGACACTGGTGTGCGCTATGGCATTAACACCGAGGCCGGCAGCAATGGTGGCGAGGGGGACACGGTTTCGGCTCTTGGTTTGAGTGAGCCGGCGTTGCCGATTCCGTGGTCGGTGTTGTCGCAGTTTGCTGTTGGTCCGACGTTGTCGCGTGGTGATGCGTTGTTGGCGCATGACGGGTTGGCGCCTGATGGGCGTCCGGGTCGTCGGGTGGCGTCGGAGTTGGGTGGCGTTTCTAGTGTTGGGGAGTCCCGATGAGTCGTTTGATTTTTGAGGCCCGTCGTCGGCTTCCGGTTCCGCCTACTGATAGGGGCACGATCACCGTTGAGCCGCCGCCGGAGTTGCCGCGGTTGGTTCCGGCGTCGTTTTTGCAGCGGGCGTTGCCGGTGGTGATTGTGGTGTTGATTGTGGGCATGGTGATTGCCATGGTCGCTACGGGGATGCGGTTGGTGTCTCCGGTGATGTTGTTCTTCCCGTTTGCGTTGTTGGTGGCGGCGGCGGGGATTTATCGGGGTGGGGATAAGAAGGCCCGCACTGTTGAGGTGGATGCTGAGCGGGCGGATTATCTGCGGTATTTGTCGGTGGTTCGGGACAATATTCGGGGGTCGGCGGCTAAGCAGCGGGCGGCAGCGGAGTGGTCGCATCCCGATCCGGAGGATTTGGCGGCGGTGCCGGGTTCGCGTCGGCAGTGGGAACGCGATCCTCATGATGAGGATTTCTTGGTGGTGCGCACGGGCCGGCATGCGGTGGCGTTGGCCAGTGCGGTGCGGGTGAGTGACACTGCTGATGAGATTGATTTGGAGCCGGTGTCGCATAGTGCGTTGCGGGGCTTGCTGGATACCCAGCGCACGGTGCGTGATGTGCCCGTCGGTGTGGATGTGACGAAACTGTCGCGGGTCACGGTCCTGGGTGAGGGTGATGATGCGGCCGCCGAGGTGCGGGGTGCGTTGCGGGCGTGGGTGGCTCAGGCCGTGACGTGGCATGACCCGACCATGTTGGGGGTGGCGTTGGCGTCGCCGGAGTTGGAGAGCCCAGACTGGTCGTGGTTGAAGTGGTTGCCGCACACTGATATCGCCGGCCAGGCTGATGGGGTGGGCCCGGCCCGCTATTTGGCGGGCAGTGGTGAGGAACTGGCTGCGTTGTTGGGCCCGGTGTTGGCGACCCGGCCGGCGTTTACCGGTGAGGCGGGTGAGTCGGGTCGGCATTTGTTGGTGATCATCGATGATCCTGATTTTGATGTGGCGGCTTCGGTGTTGGGTGCAGCGCGGGCCGGGGTGACGCTCATTGTCCGTGGTGCGCTGGCCCCGAATCGGGAGCAGTACTCGGACCCCGAACGTCCGATTCTGCGGATCACTGCTGGTGGGGTGGCGATTGATCGGTGGCAGTCGGGGGGCTGGCAGCGTTATGTCGATGCCGCCGACCACCTGGGTGCGGCGGAGGCGGCGCATCTGGCGCGGCGGTTGTCGCGGTGGGATTCGAACCCGACGCATGCCGGGTTGCGTTCGGCGGGCACTCGGGGGGCGACGTTCACCACGTTGTTGGGGATCAGTGATGCCTCTCGGTTGGATGTGCCGGCGTTGTGGTCCCCGCGTAGCCGTGAGCAGGAGTTGCGGGTCCCGATCGGGGTGACCGCGACCGGGGAACCACTGTTCTTTGATCTCAAGGATGAGGCCGAGGGCGGGATGGGTCCGCACGGGTTGATGATCGGCATGACCGGTTCGGGTAAGTCGCAGACGTTGATGGCGATCTTGTTGTCGTTGTTGACGACGCATTCGGCGGATCGGTTGATCGTGATCTACGCGGACTTCAAGGGGGAGGCCGGCGCGGATATCTTCCGGCATTTCCCGCAGGTCGTCGCGGTGATCTCGAACATGGCCGAGAAGCGGTCGTTGGCGGATCGGTTCGCGGACACGTTGCGTGGTGAGGTGGCGCGGCGGGAGTTGTTGCTGCGTGAGGCGGGCCGGGCGGTGCAGGGCAGTGCGTTTAATTCGGTGACCGAGTATGAGGCGGCGATCGCTGCCGGTCATGATTTGGCGCCGATCCCGACACTGTTCATTGTGGCCGATGAGTTCACGTTGATGTTGGCTGATCATCCCGAGTACGCCGAGTTGTTCGACTATGTGGCCCGTAAGGGTCGTTCGTTCCGGATCCATATTCTGTTTGCGTCGCAGACGTTGGATGTCGGCAAGATCAAGGACATCGACAAGAACACCTCGTACCGGATCGGTTTGAAAGTCGCGAGCCCGAGTGTGTCGCGGCAGATCATTGGGGTCGAGGACGCCTATCACATCGAATCGGGCAAAGAACACAAGGGCGAAGGCTTTTTGGTGCCGGCCCCGGGGGCGGCACCGATCAAGTTCCGCTCCACCTATGTCGATGGGATTTATGACCCGCCGCGCCAGTCGCGGGCGGTGGTGATGCACGCGCTGCCCGAACCGAAACTGTTCACCGCCGGTGTGGTCGATGCCGGTGAGCAGACCACGATTGTCGGTGAGGCCGAGCAGGAGGTGTTGGGTCCGCCGCGCAAGCTGATCGCCACCATTGGGGATCAGTTGGCCAACTACGGGCCCCAGGCCCCGGCGTTGTGGTTGCCGCCCCTGGATGAGCCGATCGCACTGGCCGCGACGTTGGCGGAGGCCGGAATCAGTGAACGCCAGTTGCGGTGGCCGTTGGGACAGATCGACAAGCCCTTTGAGATGCGCCGCGATCCGCTGGTCTTCGATGCGCGTTCGGCTAGTGGGAACCTGCTGATCCATGGTGGCCCCAAATCGGGTAAGACCACGGCGCTACAGACCTTCATTTTGTCGGCGGCGAGCCTGCATTCGCCGCGGGAGGTCAGTTTCTACTGCCTCGATTACGGTGGCGGGCAGTTGCGGGCGCTGGAGGGGTTGGCGCATGTGGGCAGTGTCGCCTCGGGGTTGGAGCCGGAGAAGATCCGCCGCACCTTCGGGGAACTCGAACAACTGTTGACCGCACGCCAGCAGCGTGAAGCGTTCCGTGATGGCAGCATCGGTTCGCTCAACGACGGCTACGGTGAAGTCTTTTTGGTCATCGACAACCTGTATGCGTTCAGCCGGGATAACACCGACCAATTCAACACGCGTAACCCGCTTTTGGCCAAGGTCACCGAACTGGTCAACGTGGGCCTGGCCTACGGCATCCATGTCGTGGTGACCACGCCGAGCTGGCTGGAAGTACCGTTGGCGATGCGCGACGGTCTGGGACTGCGCCTGGAACTCAAGCTCCACGATGCCCGCGACAGCAATGTGCGGGTGGCAGGGGCCCTGACGCGTCCGGCCGAAGCGGTGCCGGCCAACCAGCCGGGTCGTGGTCTGACGATGGCCGCCGAGCACTTCCTGATCGCGGCACCGGATCTGACCCAGATCGAGGCGATCAATGCCCGCCATCCGGGGTTGGCGGCGCCGCCGGTGCGGTTGTTGCCGACCAACCTGGCCCCCGAAGAAGTGGGTGTGGCCTATCCCGCCATCGATCATGTGGTGATCGGGGTGCGTGAAGAGGACCTGGCCCCGGTGCAGGTGGACTTCACCGCCAACCCGCTGCTGCTGGTGCTCGGGGACGCCAAATCCGGCAAGACCACCTTGCTGCGGCACATCATCCGCACCGTGCGGGATCACTCCACGGCCGATCAGGTGGCGTTCACCGTGCTCGACCGGCGCCTGCACCTCGTCGACGAACCCCTGTATCCGGACAATGAGTACACCGCGAATGTGGATCGGGTCATCCCGGCCATGCTCGGACTCTCAGCGTTGATCGGCTCACGCCGGCCCCCCGCAGGATTGTCGGCCGCTGATCTGGCCAGCTGGAGCTATGAAGGCCACACCCATTACCTGATCATCGACGATGTTGATGCCATCCCCGACACCCCGGCCCTGACCGGCCCCTATGCCGGGCAGCGGCCGTGGACCACCCTGATCGAACTGCTCTCCCAAGCAGGCGATCTCGGCTTGCGGGTCATCGTCACCGGACGGGCCACCGGCTCCGCACACGCCTTGATGACCAACCCACTACTGCGCCGGCTCAACGACCTACAAGCCACCACCCTGATGCTCTCAGGCAACCCCGCCGACAGCGGCAAAATCCGCGGCCAACGCTTCGGACGCCTCCCCGCAGGACGCGCAATCCTGCTAGCCGACAACGACGAACCCACCTACCTACAACTAGTCAACCCAACATTCAGCGAAACCTTGACGCGCTAGGAGAAGAACCCATGTCCCTTCTGAAGTTGAGGACCCCGTGATGGCCAACGCTGTGATACCGATCGTGCGGATTGCTGTGCTGGCCGAGAGCCGGCTGACGGAGATCGCTCTGCCCGCGGACCTACCGCTGCGCGAAATCCTGCCCACCGTGCAGCGTTTGGTTGTGCCAACCGCTGCCGACGAGGCTCAAGACAGTGCCGGTAGCACGGACCGACTCAGCCTTGCGCCGATCGGCGGCGCACCGTTCAGCCTGGATGCCAGCCTGGATACCGTCGGCGTGGTCGACGGGGACCTGCTGGCCCTGCAGCCGGTGCCTTCCGGGCCCTCGGCGCCCGGCATCGTCGAGGACGTCGCGGATGCCGCGGTGATCTTCTCGGCCTCCCGGCGCAAGCCTTGGGGGCCGCGGCACATCGGGACCGGGGCACTCGCGGCCGCCGCCGGATTGATCCTGGCGGCAACGGGTCTGGCCGTCACCTACCGGGTGGTCACCGGAGCGCCGGCAGGTCTGTTCGCGGCCGGCGCGATCGCCGTACTTGCCGTGCTCGCCGCGTTGGTCGCACGCCCACCGTATGACGGGGCGTTGTCCATCGCGGCGCTGGCGCCGATCGGCGCGGCACTGGCGTTGGTGGTGCCGGGGCAGTTCGGACCGGCGCAGGTCACGTTGGGCGCCGCCGGCATTGCTGCGTGGTCGTTGATTCGCGTCATCGGCTCGCGCCGCGACCTCGGATTCTTCACGGCGACAACCGCGTTCGGTAGCGGCGTTGCCCTGGCGGCTGCGGTCGAGGCGCTGTGGCCGCTGCCGCTGCGCAGCATCGGCGGTGGGCTGGTCGTGCTGGCCCTGTTGCTCACCGTCTCGGCTCCCCAACTGTCTGCGTTGTGGGCACGGTTGCCGTTACCGGTGATCCCCGCGCCCGGAGATCCGACCCCGGCCGCACCATCACTGCGGGTGTTGGAGGACCTGCCGCGTCGGGTACAGGCCGGCGAACAGTACCAAACCGGATTCGTCGCCGGTGGTGTGCTGCTCGGCGCCCTGGGTTCGTTTGCGATTGCCGCGCAGCCCGAATCGGTTCCGGCGTGGGGATGGTATGTGGTGGTGGCCAATGCGGTCGCGGCTGCGTTGCGTGCACGGGTGTGGGACTCGGCCGCCAGCAAATTCTGGCTGCTGGCCCAGCCTTACCTGGTGACGGTGGCGCTGCTGGTGTTCTACGGCGCGACGAACCGCTACCTTGCCGCGCTCCTCGCGGTAGCGGTGCTTGCCGTGCTGGTATCAGCATGGATGTTGGCCTCCGCGTTTCCGGCAGTCGCCGATCCGCACAGCTATTCGTTGCCGGTGCGCCGGCTGGTCGGTTTCCTTGCCTCGGGACTGGACGCATCGCTGATACCGGTAATCGCCTACCTGGTCGGCATTTTCGCCTGGGTCCTCGATCGATGAGCCGTTCTCGAATCGGCTCGGCACCGGAGTTCTCCAGGGCGATCCGGCTCGGCGCTGCGGCCGTGGTCCTGGCCGCGGCGCTGGGGACATCCCCGCCGGTCTTGGCGATCACCCCGCCGAGCGTTGAGCTGGGGGCCGTGCCGCCCAGCGGGACTCCGGGGCCGGTGCAAGCTACCCAGCAGAACGGCGAGTGCAGCATCACCGGGCTCATCGGCGGGGCGGATGTGTTGGCTCCCGCTCCCGGGCAGCGACAGCTTGATCTGCCCGCGGCGTGGCAGTTCTCCCGCGGCGACGGCCAAACGGTGGCCGTCATCGACACCGGGGTGCGGCCCGGCCCGCGCCTGCCTGCCGTCGAGCCCGCCGGCGATTACATCGGCACCACCGACGGCCTCACCGACTGCGACGGGCACGGAACGCTGATCGCCGGGCTCATCGCCGGTCAACCCGGCGAGGACGGATTCGCCGGCGTCGCACCGGCGGCACGGCTGCTGTCGCTGCGCGCCACGTCCGCCAAGATCACACCGGCAACCTCCAACCGTGATCCGGAGTTGGCGCAGGCGGCCTTCAACGTGACGGCCCTGAGCCGGGCGATCGTGCATGCCGCGGATCTCGGTGCGCGAGTGATCGCTGTCTCGGCAGTGCACTGCCTGCCCGCAGACCGCAACGTCGACCAGTCCGAACTCGGTGCGGCCATTCGCCATGCGGCGGTCGACAAGGACGCCGTTGTGATCGCCGCCGCCGGTGACAGCGGCGCCACCGGGC
The DNA here is from genome assembly GCF_045310815.1 of Mycobacterium sp. SMC-19. Taxonomy (NCBI): domain Bacteria; kingdom Bacillati; phylum Actinomycetota; class Actinomycetes; order Mycobacteriales; family Mycobacteriaceae; genus Mycobacterium; species Mycobacterium sp. SMC-19. Next base: position 147,744 of record NZ_JBJIAM010000002.1, read on the forward strand.
CGGCCGGCGGCGGAACCGGTTGCCAGTCCAACCCGCTGACCGATCTGAGCCGCCCCGACGACCCCCGCGGGTGGGGGACCGTTGCATCGGTGTCGATCCCGTCGTCCTGGCAGCCCTATGTGCTGTCCGTGGCATCGCTGGCGCCCAACGGTCAGCCGTCGAAATTCACGATGGCCGGGCCTTGGGTGGGGGTCGCCGCGCCGGGCGAGAACATCGTGTCGGTGAGTAACCGCGACGATGGTGGCCTCGCTAACGGGCTTCCGGGTGCTCGCCAACAGTTGGTGCCACTGGCCGGCACCGGCTACGCGTCCGGGTACGTGGCCGGTCTGGCAGCCTTGGTCCGGAGCCGATATCCGGAACTGAACGCGGCGCAGGTGATTCACCGGATCACTGCCACCGCGCACAACACGGCGCGGGCACCATCGAATATCTTGGGCGCCGGATCCGTTGACCTCGTCGCTGCCCTGACATGGCAGCTACCCACCGAATCTGTCCCGGGCTCGCAGCCGGCGAAGCGGGTAGCCCCGCCGCCGCAACCGGCACCGAAGGACTACACGCCGCAGCTCGTCGCATTGGGCGGCACCACGGCGCTGGCACTGGCCGTCGGGGGCGCCGCAATCGTGACGCGCCGTAGAAAGGAGAGCACCCTGTGAGTACCTACCGATCAGCATTGCCCGGTACGGGGCGAATCACCCTGGTGCTGTTGGCCGTTGTGGCAGCGGCCACGGCCTACCCCTGGCAGTCGGCGCGCGAGCGCTGGATGTTGGGCATTGGCGTCGTCATCGTGGTCGCTTTGTCGGCGCAGTGGCGTGGACTGCCCTTGACAACGATTCTGCGACGCCGGGCAACGATCAACAGCCCCAAACACGGCGAGCGCCGGACAGGCACCAGGCCCGTCGCCGACCCGCGGGTCACCGCGCTGCTGAGTGTCGCAGCGCCGCAGGAAGAACCCGACCTGCTTCCACTGCCGCTTATCGCCCGCTACCTGGACCGTTACGGACTGCAGGCCGACGCGGTCCGGGTCACCAGTCGAGACGTCGGTGATCATGCCGGTGCGCGTGAGCGCACAACGTGGATCGGCTTGACGTTCGCCGCTGTCGACAATCTCGCGGCGCTGCAGGCGCGTTCTCCAGAGCTTCCGCTGCACCAGACCGCCCTGGTCGTGGCACGCCGCCTTGCCGATCATCTCCGCGAATCCGGCTGGGTGGCCATCGCGGTCGAGCCCGACGACATCCCAAGGCTGGACGTTGGAGAGTCCCGCGAGACCTGGCACGGGTTGGCGCAGGAGGGCGGGGATTACCTTGCCGCATATCGGCTTGCACCCGGACACGACTTGCCGGACGTGCTCGCGAAGGTCTGGTCCTATCCGGCACCAGAAACCTGGACGGCCCTGGAGGTCGCCGGCTCCGGCGACCATCAGACGCTGGCGTTCGCGACCGCATTCCGCAGCGGCGCCCAGCCCGCGGGTGTCCCGGTAACCGGTCTGAGCCCGCAACCGGGGAATCAGCGGGTGTCGTTGGCGGTGCTGCACCCGTCGTCGGTACAGCGGCTCGACGGCCATGCCGTCGCACAACGCGACGTATTGACTCGGCTCCGGTGGCCGAGCAGCACCGGGCGTTCGCCGGCTGATGCCACCGTGGGCTGAACAGCAGCTGGTCTTGAGTGGGCCGTGTCGAATGCATTGGCGACTCTGTCCATTCAATCCGAATGCAGAGGCCGAAATACCGCGAAGGTTCACTAGTCGCTACGGCTGGCCACCACGCAAGCGGGCCAACGAATCACTTGCCCTGGTCTGAAGGCAATCGGGGGTGGCTATTCTTTGCCGATGGACAGCCAAACATCCGGCAGCCAAGGGCCATTCTTCGAGGAACCGCCAGAGCAGCCGGCAAGTGACGCTGCCACCCCGCCCGCACGCCCATGGCTTCCAGTGGCCATTGCTGCCGCCGCTCTCGTTATGGCCATTGCCCTGATCGCCGCTGCGCTGGTCGCCGCTGCGCTGATTGTGAATCGCCGCGGCCATGAGGCCGAGTCATCTCATCCCTCAATGAGCGGAGGGTCTGACAGCTCGTTGTCGAGCAGATGCAGCCCGAGCGCGGTGCCGCTCGCCAACCTCGACCACCGCTCTGCCGACGAGCCCAGGCTGGCGCTGCCCCAACCGCCCGGCTGGCGCTTCGACCCCACGCCGAGGCCGCCAGCAGTTCGGACGGTGATGCAAGGACCGGGAATTGAGGCCAACCGTAACCAGCCTAACGCCGTTGTGACACTGGAGAACCTGACCGGAACCGTCGGAACTCCGCAAGAAGCACTCGATTGGGAAATCCAGGGGTTATCAAAGGTTGGCGTCCTTGTTGACCGCATCCCCAGCACAGTTTGCGGCTACCCCGCCGTGACGCTTACCTACGACATGGGCCTGGCCAATCACCAGGCAACCTGCCTGATCGTTGCGGGTCGGGACAGCGACGGCAAACTCTGGGCGGCCATGGTTACCGTTCAGGCTTTCGATACCAGTAACCCGGCCTACGTGAGTGAAAAACACGCCATCCTCAGTGGCTTCCAATTCGCCTTCGCCGGTGACTAATCGGATTGCAGGGCGATGCGCAACGCGTCGATCTGGTCGAGCTCGGCTTGCCCGGCCTGTACGTGGACCGCATGCAGAGCGCCATTCCAGGGGAACGGGGGCTGGTAGTCATCGGCAACCGGCAGGCCGCGGTCGTAGCCGAGGGTGAGGTGTGTGCCCCCGTGCTGCCAGATGAACGGAAGCGCATGGTCGGTCGCGGCGGTCGCGACTACGGAGTCGTCGACCACCGCGTCGATGGCGACGCCGCCGGACTCCAGCCGTAGCACGCAACCGACGAGGTGGCGCCCCGCAGGCAGTTGCTGTTCGGACCGCAGCTGCAGGGGGCCACTGGGCAAGGCCACGGCGACGTGGAGCCTGCCGTCGACGACGTAGCCGGCCAGGCCTCCGTTGCGGTCGCCGATGGCGAACAACACCCCACTGGGCGGCTCCTCCGGCGACACCTCCACATCGGCGAGGATGTGACCTCCGCCGGCCAACATCGGCAGCGCCTCGTCGAGCACTGGGCCGGCTTGTGGATAGAGCGTGACCTTGAGGCCGACCGGATACTGCGGCTGGGCTGCGGCCGTCAGCCGCCCGATCAGTGAGTCAAGCAGCGGCAGAACATTGTTCGCGGCAGCTTCGTTGGACCACTGTTCGGACAGTTGTGCGACGACCTCGGGATGTTGGTCTGCGAGATCGTGGAACTCCGAGAAGTCCTCGTCGAGGCGGAACAGCGACCACCGGTCGGTGTCGAAGTCGCGGCTACCGGTCAGCAGCAGGTCCTCGTCCATCACGCCGACCGGAACGTGGTCGGTGGTGGCTTTCCAGCCGTCGGCGAAGATCGCCCGCGAACCCATCATCTCGAAGTACTGCACCGAACGCGGGTTGGGTGCCGCAGGATCGGTGAACGAGGGCAGCAGGCTGGCCCCCTGAACGGGCTGCTGTGCGATCCCGTCGACGGTCTCCGGGACGGCTACTCCGCACGCATCGAGGACGGTCGGAAGGACGTCGATCGCATGGGCGAACTGCCCACGAACGCCACCGCCCTCGCCAATCCCCTTGGGCCAGTGCGCGATGAACGGAACCCGGGTACCGCCCAGCCACGTGTAGCGCTTCCACAACCGAAACGGCGTATTGCCGGCCCATGCCCAGCCCCACGCGTAGTGCGGATAGGTCAGCGGTCCGCCCCAGTCATCGAGCTGCGCGAGGTTCTCGGCGAGATCGTCGCGCACCCGATGGGTGAACCGATGCTCGTTGACGGTTCCGGACACGCCGCCCTCGGCGCTGGCGCCGTTGTCGGACATCAATAGAATCAAGGTGTTGTCAAGCACCCCAATGCGTTCGAGGATGTCGACCACCCGGCCGATCTGTGCGTCGGTGTGGCTGAGGAATCCGGCGTAGACCTCGTGCATGCGGGCATACAGTCGACGCTCGTCCACGCCGAGGTCATCCCAGGCCGGCACCCAGGGCGGCCGGGGAGTCAGGGCCGTAGTAGCCGGGACGACGCCGGACTCCACTTGACGAGCGAACAGTTGGTCGCGCCATCGATCCCATCCGACGTCGAACTTGCCGGCGTAGGCGTCGGCCCATGAGCGCTCCACGTGGTGCGGTGAGTGCATCGCTCCCGGGGTGAAGTACAGGAAGAACGGCTTGCCGGGGGCGCTGGCCTGTTGACTGAGCACCATCCGAATCGCTTCGTCGGCCAGGTCTTCGGTCAGGTGGTAGCCCTCGTCGGGCCGGGCTGGTGCCTCGACGAACGAGTTGTCGCGCACCAGTTCCGGCGCCCATTGGTTGGCGTCGCCCCGGAGGAATCCGTAGTAGCGCTCGAACCCCTGCCCCAGCGGCCATTGGTTGTAAGGTCCTGCTCCGCCACGTTCGCCGCGCGGCACCAGATGCCATTTGCCGGTCGCCAGCGTGCTCCATCCCGCGTCGCGCAGGATTCGTGGCAGGGTGGCCGCCGAGCGAGGAATGTGCGCGGTGTAGCCGGGATGAGTGGTGGGCAGATCGGCGAGGAACCCCATGCCGACTGCGTGGTGGTTGCGACCGGTCAGCAGTGCCGCCCGAGTCGGCGAGCACAGGGCAGTCACGTGAAAGCGGTTGTAGCGCAGTCCTCCGGCGGCCAGCCGGTCGATGTGCGGTGTCGAGATATCGGAGCCGTAGCAGCCGAATTGAGCGAAACCGAGGTCGTCGAGCAGGATCACCACGACATTGGGCGCGTCCTGTGGCGGGCGCTGGGGCTGGCTCATCTCGGTGTCGCCTTTCGCTATGACCTGCATGTAGTCAAGTGACTACATCTGTTGAGAACATTATTGAGCGATCTTGTGGATCGCAAGGTGCAGAGGGAAATTCGCCTGATCAAGGGGTGATCACGGCTCGCTGCGGCGGCCTAGCCGGCCACCGCTTGGCCGGCTACGGCCGTAGCGCCGGACCGGCGGTCCGAGCGGTAGGCGGGGTCGAAGCGGCGGACTGTCACGACGAGCAGCAGGGCGATAACGGGCGCGATGACGCCGTACAGCGCCGGCACAGTGCCGATCTCGGCGCTGTCGAGGAGTTGCGGACTCAGGGCTATCGCGGTGGCCACCATCGCGTTGTGCATCCCGATTTCGAGGCTGATGGCAATCGCCTGCCGCGGAGCGAGTTTCATCCACCGGGGCACGAGGTAGCCGACGGTCAAGCTGACAGTGGCGAAGGACGCGACGGCTCCGGTGAGCGTGCCGAGGTTGTTGAGCAGTGTCGATTGCCCCCCGACGATCGCCGCGATGGAGATCGCGACCAGCAGCGTGGCCGCGGCGACCCGCACCGGCCGTTTCAGGCGACGGGCCAGCTCGGGGACGCGTTCGCGAATGGCGACACCGATTGCGGTGGGAATGAGGACCAGTCCGACTACTGCGACGAACTTGTCCAGCTGCAGCGGGATGCTCCTGCCTTCGCCGGTGAACCAGCTGATTGAGAACGCCAGGATCGCCGGTAGGGAGGCGATCGAGATCACGGCATTGACACCGGTCAGCGTGAGGTTGAGGGCCAGGTCGCCATTGACCAAGTGGCTGAATACGTTGGCCAACAGGCCACCGGGTACCGCCGATATCAACATGAGACCGACCGCCAGCTTCGGCGGGAGGTCGAATGCTTCGGCGATCAGCAGGCAGAACGACGGCAGCACGATCGCCTGGCAGATCAGGGCGACCGCCAGCGGGCGCCTCAGCGCAGCGGCTCGCCGGAAGTCGGCGACGGTGAGGGTCATTCCCAGGGCGAGCATGGCCGTCACAACGACCAACGGGAAGAACCGGTTATCCATGATTGCTCCGCGGTGTTCGTGCGCAGATGCCATGACGACTAAGGAGTTCCGGGCGCCGGCGCGATGATGCAGTGATTGCTCAGCTTGCCGCAATCCATCGAGATTCGGCCCGCGCACCGACGCCTCCGCGGGGCTGTGCACACCGCCGGATCGACGCGCCGAGCAAACGGATTCAGGGCTGCGCCCAGCCCTTGGGTGCCGATACGCGTCGCCTCGATTTGCTTACGGCGGCCCCCTGGCCGACAGTCACCGCGTTGCCGTATGTCATGGCTACGGATCGTCGCCGAGACCGCGCCTCGTGTGGAATCGCTCGCTTGCGGGTCAGCGTAATCCGCGGCGGTGCAAGATAATTCCGGAATGTAACCCCCGGGATGCTGGGTAGGGTGTCGCATGGCACGTCGGCGCGGACACGCGGCCGGGCGTGCGCCCGATAGTCTCGCCGACCCGAAGTGGCGGCTCCAGATCGACGATCGCGGCGGCCGGAGGACGCTGGCATACCGGCGCTGCCGAACATCGGCTGGCTACACCCGGCCGGACCGCGTCAGCGGGCTGGAATCTATTTGAGCCGAATCAGTGCCGCGTCGCCTAGGTGGGCCGCCTGAGTCCAGGGGCGAGAACCCGCAGCGGTTTTCCCGACATTGTGCGCGGGTATTTCCGCAGGGCCCGCGTAGACTCACCGCGCGAACTTTTCATCAGAAACAGTGAGGTAGGGCATCCGATGAGCGGCCATTCCAAGTGGGCTACCACGAAGCACAAGAAGGCCGTCATCGACGCTCGTCGTGGCAAGAACTTTGCGCGGTTGATCAAGAATATCGAGGTCGCGGCGCGGGTTGGTGGTGGGGATCCGTCGGGCAATCCGACGTTGTACGACGCCATTCAGAAGGCGAAGAAAAACTCGGTTCCCAACGACAATATTGAGCGGGCGCGTAAGCGTGGTGCGGGTGAGGAAGCCGGCGGGGCGGATTATCAGACCATCACCTACGAGGGTTACGGACCCAACGGGGTGGCGGTGCTGATCGAGTGTTTGACCGATAACCGTAATCGTGCTGCGAGTGAGGTGCGGGTGGCGATGACGCGTAACGGCGGGACGATGGCTGATCCGGGTTCGGTGGCGTATCTGTTCAGTCGCAAGGGGATGGTGACCTTGGACAAGAATGGGTTGACCGAGGACGACGTGTTGGTGGCGGTGCTGGATGCCGGTGCTGAGGATGTCAACGACTTGGGGGAGAGCTTCGAGGTGATTTCGGAGCCTGGGGATTTGGTCGCGGTGCGTAGTGCGTTGGTGGATGCCGGTATCGATTACGACTCTGCCGAGGCGAGTTTTCAGCCTTCGGTGAGTGTGGCTGTTGATGTTGAGGGTGCTCGCAAGGTGTTCAAGCTCGTCGAGGCTCTTGAGGACAACGACGACGTGCAGAATGTGTGGACCAACGTGGACCTGTCCGACGAAGTACTGGCCGTCCTCGAAGCCGAATAGGAGCCACGTCGTTGTCGACCATCCATTTCATCTCCGGTCTGCCGCGCTCAGGTTCGACCCTGCTGGCCGCGCTACTGCGGCAGAACCCGCGCTTTGAGGCCGGGATGTCGGGTCCATTGGCAGGGCTGTTCGGCGCGCTGCTCGGCGAGATGAGTGCCCGCAACGAGTTCTCGGTGTTCATCGACGACGCGAAGCGGGAACGGATCTTGCGCGGCCTGTTCGACAGTTTTTATGCCGATTGCGACGCCGAGGTCACCTTCGACACCAATCGGGCGTGGTGCGGCTGGATGCCCGCGGTCTCGCGACTGTTCCCGAGCGCCAAGATCATCGCCTGCGTACGCGAGCTGCAGTGGGTGGTCGACAGCATCGAACGATTGATCCAGCGCAACGTGTTCACCCCGTCGTCGATCTTCGGCTTCAACCCCGGCGGCACTGTCTACACCCGCGCCAACGAGATCGTGGCGCAGGACGGAATGGTCGGGGCCCCATACGACATGCTCAAACAGGCTTGTTACGGCGCGGAGCGGGACCGGCTGCTGGTCGTGCAGTACGAGACGTTGACGACCGACCCGGCGACCACCATGCGGGCCATCTACGACTTCATCGGCGAGCCGATGTTCGACCACGACTTCGCCCATGTCGATTACGACGTCACCGACTTCGATGAACGGGCCGGCACGCCGGGCCTGCACACCGTGCGCGGCGAGGTCCGGGCCACGCCCCGGGAGTCGATACTGCCGCCGGACTTGTTCAACCGGTTTATCCACGACGCGTTCTGGCGCGACCCGCGGGCCGTGCCCGCTGGTTTGCGGGTGGTCTAGCCGAACAACGGTTCTAAACTGACGCCGTGTCGGCGAGCGAGCGGCAAGAGTTCGGCAGGTCCCGACGGAAGGCGCTGCCGCGGTCCGGGCTCGGGGAGTATGTGCCGTCGCCGCGACGCCTGGACCCGGTAGCGCTGCTGGAATCGCAATCCAGGACCCGAGTACCGGAGCTGGTGCCGATCCGATACGCCCGCATGTTGGCGTCGCCGTATGCCTTCTTCAGGGGCTCGGCGGTGATCATGGCCGCCGACCTCGCCGCCGGCCCGCACACTGGACTACAGGCACAGTTGTGCGGGGATGCGCACCTGTCGAACTTCGGGATGTTCGCCTCCCCGGAGCGGCAGCTGATGTTCGACCTCAATGATTTCGATGAGACGCTGCCCGGACCGTGGGAGTGGGACGTTAAGCGGTTGGTGGCCAGTGCCGCGGTCCTATGCCACAGCAGGGGATTCGGCCGCGCCAAGCAAGAATCGGTTGTATCGGCCTGCGCCGAGGCTTACCGCACTCAGATGCGTGAACTGGCCCGGCTCGGCGAGCTCGATGTCTGGTACGCGCAATCGGTCATCGACTCCGAACTGCTGGCCGCCGTGGAACCGGTCTACGCCAAGGCGATCCGGCGTACCGCGGTCGGTGCGCTTTCCCGCGGACGGCAGCAGGCCGTCGACAAACTCACCTGGTCGCACAACGGCCGCCTGCGCCTGATCAGCGATCCGCCCCTGATCGTGCCGGCCGGTGACTTGGTCAGTGACACCGTGGCGCAGCTCTACAACAAGTACATGCGGAAACTGATCAAGGACTACGTTTCCAGCCTTCCCGACGACCGGCGGGTGCTTGCACGGCGATACCGGTACGTGGAGGTGGCCCGCAAGGTGGTCGGTGTCGGCAGCGTCGGAACCCGCACCTGGATCGTGCTGTTTGAGGGCGTCGGCCGCGGAGACCCGCTGCTCATGCAAGTCAAAGAGGCACGCACCTCGGTGTTGGAAGCCCACCTCAAGCGCAGCCGATACGCCAACGCCGGTGAGCGCGTCGTGGCAGGGCAGCGGCTGATGCAAGCCACCAGCGACGTCCTGCTGGGCTGGCTGCACGCCATCGGCCCCGACGGGCACCATGGCGACTACTACGTGCGTCAACTCTGGGACATGAAGGGATCCGCCGACGTCGAATCGATGAGCCCCAAAGTGCTGACCGCCTATGTGCAGGCATGCGGGCATGCGCTTGCCCGGGCGCACAGTCGTTCTGGCGACCGGGTCGCGATCGCGGCCTATCTCGGCAAGGGCGATAACGCCGACCGGGCGCTGACCCGGTTCGCCTTGGCGTACGGCGAACAGAACCAGTGCGACTACCAGGCGCTGCAGACCGCCGCGGACAGCGGCCGGATCACCGTCGCGTGATGATCGGGCCGGGGGACAGGGCGCGGCGGCAGCGTGTCGCGCCCGCCGGTGTCGCCTGTCCCCTCTAGACTGTCGAACAGTTGTTCGGTACTGGAGAGGATTCCGATGCGGGTGATGGGCGTCGACCCTGGACTGACGCGGTGCGGTCTGTCGGTGGTCGAAGGCGGGCAGGGGCGTCAGGTCACCGCTTTGGATGTCGACGTGGTGCGCACCCCGGCCGATCAGCCGCTGCCGCAACGGCTGCTGACCATCAGTGACACCGCCGAGCACTGGCTCGACACCCACCGCCCCGACGTGATCGCGATCGAGCGCGTATTCGCCCAGCAGAACGTCTCCACCGTGATGGGCACCGCGCAGGCCGGCGGCGTGATTGCGCTGCAGGCCGCCCGGCGCGGCATCACCGTGCATTTCCACACCCCCAGCGAGGTCAAAGCGGCGGTGACCGGCAACGGTTCGGCTGACAAGGCGCAGGTGACGACGATGATCACCCGCATCCTGGGGCTGCAGCAGAAGCCGACTCCCGCCGACGCCGCAGATGCGCTGGCGCTCGCGATCTGTCATTGCTGGCGGGCCCCGATGATCGCCCGAATGGCCGCAGCCGAGGCACTGGCGGCCGAACAGCGGCGCAAGTACACCGCCAAGCTCAAGGCGGCCCGGGCATGATCGCGTCGGTACGTGGCGAGGTCATCGATATCGCGTTGGACCATGCCGTGGTCGAGGCGGCCGGGGTCGGCTACAAGCTGATGGCCACGCCGGCGACCCTGTCGACGCTGCGCCGCGGCAGCGAATCCCGGTTGATCACCGCGATGATCGTGCGTGAAGACTCGATGACCCTCTACGGATTCCCCGACGGTGAGGCACGCGATCTGTTCCTCACGCTGATCGGGGTCTCGGGCATCGGACCCAAGATCGCCCTGGCGACTCTGGCGGTCTATGACGCGGCCACCCTGCGCCGGGCGCTCGGCGACGGGGACGTCACCGCATTGACCCGGGTGCCCGGGATCGGCAAGCGCGGTGCCGAGCGGCTGGTGCTGGAACTGCGCGACAAGATTGGTGCGGTGACCGCATCCGACGGCGCCGTGTTCGGCGGCCACGCGGTGCGCGCTCCAGTGATCGAAGCCTTGATCGGTCTCGGTTTTGCCGCCAAGCAGGCCGAAGAGACCACCGACAAGGTGTTGGCCGACGCTCCCGACGCGACCACCTCCGAAGTGCTGCGTACCGCGCTGAGCCGACTGGGGAAGACCAAGTGAGCCAATCCGGTGAGCCCGGCGATCGTGAAGACCGTGAGGTGTCGCCGGCCCTGACGGTCGGCGAGGGAGACATCGACGCCGGGCTGCGTCCACGCAGTCTGGCCGAGTTCATCGGGCAGCCGCGGGTACGCGAGCAGTTGCAGCTGGTGATCGAGGGCGCCAAGAACCGCGGCGGCACACCCGATCACATCTTGCTGTCCGGCCCCCCAGGGCTGGGCAAGACGTCGCTGGCGATGATCATCGCCAGCGAACTGGGCAGCTCGTTGCGGGTGACCTCCGGGCCGGCGCTCGAACGTGCGGGGGACCTGGCCGCGATGTTGTCGAATCTGGTCGAGCACGACGTGCTGTTCATCGACGAGATCCACCGTATCGCCCGGCCGGCTGAGGAGATGCTCTACCTGGCGATGGAGGACTTCCGGGTCGACGTGGTCGTCGGGAAAGGCCCTGGGGCGACGTCGATTCCGCTGGAGGTGGCACCGTTCACCCTAGTCGGAGCCACGACCCGTTCCGGTGCGCTGACCGGCCCGCTGCGCGACCGGTTCGGCTTCACCGCGCACATGGACTTCTACGAGCCGGCCGAACTGCAGCGGGTGCTGGCACGCTCGGCGAAGATCCTCGGGATCGAACTGGGGACCGAAGCAGCGGCAGAGGTCGCGCGGCGCTCCCGCGGTACGCCGCGTATCGCCAACCGATTGCTGCGCCGGGTGCGTGACTACGCCGAGGTCCGTGCCGACGGGGTGATCACCCGCGACGTTGCGAAAGCCGCACTGGCGGTCTATGACGTCGATGAGCTGGGCCTGGACAGGCTGGACCGCGCGGTGCTCTCGGCGCTTACCCGAAGCTTCGGCGGCGGCCCGGTCGGGGTCTCCACGCTGGCGGTTGCGGTGGGGGAGGAAGCTGCCACCGTCGAAGAGGTCTGCGAGCCGTTCCTGGTACGCGCCGGGATGGTCGCGCGCACTCCTCGGGGGCGCGTCGCGACGCCGGCAGCATGGACGCACCTGGGCATGGTGCCGCCGGCGGGGGCCGGGGGATTGGGCCAACAGGGGTTGTTCGAGTAGGTCGGGCTACAGCTTGCCCAACTCGGCAGCCAGCACGTCCAAACCTTCCGAGAGCAGCGCGTCGCTGATGGTCAACGGCGGCAACAGCCGCACCACATTGCCGAACGTTCCGCAGGTCAACACAATCACACCCGCCCGATGACATGCCGCCGCCAGGGCGCTGGTCAGGGCCGGGTCGGGCTCGCTCGTGTCGGGCCGCACCAGCTCGACGGCGATCATGGCGCCGCGGCCTCGCACATCGCCGATGCGGTCGTCGTCGGCCTGCAGCCGGCCCAGCCGTTCGAAGACCAGTCGCTCGATCTGCCGGGCCCGGCCCACCAGGTCGTCCGCCTCGACGGCGGCCAATGCCCCCAACGCTGCGGCGCAGGCCACCGGGTTGCCACCGAAGGTGCCGCCCAGCCCGCTGACGTGCGGGGCGTCCATGATGTCGGCGCGCCCCGTCACCGCCGCCAACGGCAGGCCCCCGCCGATGCCCTTGGCGGTGCAGATCAGATCCGGCGCCATCCCGGTCGGGCCCTCATGGTCACAGGCGAACATCGCCCCCGTTCGCGCGAAGCCCGTCTGTACCTCGTCGGCGATGAAAACCACGTCGTTGTCGCGGCACCAGGCCAGCAATGCGGGCAGAAAGCCGGGTGCCGGGACGATGAATCCGCCTTCGCCCTGGATCGGTTCGATCACCAGCGCGGCCAGATTGTGGGCGCCGATCTGGTTCTCCAGGATGCCGATCGCCCGATCGGCGGCCCGTTCCCCGTCGCTGCCCAGTTCTTTGTCGATCAGACTGTCGCGGTAGGGGTAGGACGCCGGCGCGCGATAGATGTCGGGGGCGAACGGGCCGAATCCGCTCTTGTAGGGCATGGACTTAGCGGTGAGCGCCATCGTCAGATTGGTACGGCCGTGGTAGCCGTGGTCGAACGCCGCCACCGCGGTTTTGTGCGTGTAGGACCGGGCGATCTTGACGGCGTTCTCCAGGGCCTCGGCGCCGGAGTTGAGCAGCACCGACCGCTTCTCGAACTGACCCGGGGTGATCCGGTTCAGTGCTTCAGCGACGGCCACATAGCCCTCGTAGGGCGTCACCATGAAACAGGTGTGGGTGAACTCGGCGACCTGCTGCTGCACCGCGTCCACCACCCGGGGCGCGGCGTTGCCCACGGTGGTCACCGCGATCCCCGAGCCCAGGTCGATCAGTCGATTGCCGTCGACGTCTTCCACGATGCCGCCGCCGGCCCGAGCCGCGTACACCGGCAGCGTGCTGCCCACCCCGCGTGCCACGGCGGTCGCGCGCCGGTGTGCCAGCTGAACCGAGCCGGGCCCGGGAATCTCGGTGGCCAAGTGACGGCTCTGAAGTAGCGGCGGCACTGACATGTGGGGTGGGCCTCCTTAGCGGTGCTTTCCGCGGCTCAGATCTGGCCGAGTGGCCGGCACGCGTTGCCGAAGGGTTGCCAATATTCGCCGGGCGGGCAGTCCAGCGGCGTCGGGCCTTGGCCGAGCGGCATGCAGGTGTTGGTGCTCGGCTCCCAGTACTGGCCGCCGGGGCAGGCGAGCGGCGTCGGGCCTTGGCCGAGCGGCATGCAGCTGTTGGTGCTCGGCTCCCAGTACTGGCCGCCGGGGCAGGCGAGCGGCTCCGCGGATCCGATGGCGGGCATGGCGATCGCTCCCACCGCCAGGGGAGCCGCTGCCAAGGCAACGGCGGTCGCCAGACCACACGCGAAATTTTTCATCGGCCAACTTTCCCTTGAGAATCCTGACCCCCTGTCACCGATAGCCTAGGGGGTGGACGGCGGTACCGAAGCACGGTCGCCGGACTCAGTGGCACACTGTTGTCATCACAGTGGCCCGCCACACCTCAAGTGGTCCGGTGCCGAAGACTCATTCGAACAAGTCGAAAGATCGGTTGTCGTCATGGAAAACATGGTTGCCTTCCTGCCGCTGCTCCTTGTCATGGGCGCGTTTATGTTCTTCGCCTCGCGGCGGCAGAAGCGTGCGATGCAGGCCACCATCGACCTGCATGAATCGTTGCAGGTGGGCGACCGGGTGCACACCACCTCGGGGCTGCAGGGCACCATCACCCGCATCACTGACGACGACGTCGACCTGGAGATCGCGGACGGTGTGGTGACCACCTGGATGAAGCTGGCCGTGCGCGACAAGATCGAGCCCGAAGAGCTGACGGCCGAGGCCGCAGTCGAAGAGGCCGTCGAAGGCGCATAGCGGCTCGCCGCCTTCGGGCTGGCCGGCTGACACGCCCGACGCGCGGAACGCCCGCCCAACGATCGTCCCGGCCAGCCGGGCACGTACCCTTTTGCGGGTGCAGTGGTACTGATCGCTGCGGGCGGCCCGCGCACGGGCCAGCCTCGACGATCACGAGAGCGCATTGCGCAATGAGCGAAGGAGACTCAACAACGTGGCATCGCCTTCGGCGCCGGTGCACCCTGCCCGCAACCTGGCGGTGTTCCTGGCATTGCTCATCGGCGTCTACCTGCTGGTATTCCTGACCGGAAACAAGCTCGCCGAACCCAAACTTGGTATCGACCTGCAGGGCGGCACTCGTGTGACGCTCACCGCGCGCACCCCGGACGGCTCCACGCCGACCCGTGACGCGCTCAATCAGGCGCAACAGATCATCAGCGCCCGGGTCAACGGACTCGGTGTGTCGGGCTCTGAAGTGATCATCGACGGCAACAACCTGGTCATCACGGTGCCGGGCAGCGACGGCAACGAGGCCCGCACCCTCGGCCAGACGGCCCGGCTCTACATCCGCCCGGTGATCAACGGTGTGTCGGTGCAGGAAGCTCAGGCAGCTGCCCGGATGCCCGGCCTCGGTGGTGGCGGTATGCCCGGCGTCCCAGGCTTGCCGCCCGGCGCCGGTGGTGGTGCTCCCGGTCTGCCGCCGGGTCTTGGCGGTGGCGGCGTTCCCGGCTTGCCTCCCGGTCTTGGCGGTGGCGGCGTTCCCGGTCTGCCTCCGGGTCTTGGCGGTGGCGGTGTTCCCGGTCTGCCTCCCGGTCTTGGTGGCGGCGGTGTTCCTGGTATGCCCCCGGGCGCCGGCGGGTCCGTCCCGCAGCAGCCGCTGACTCCGCCGGCCCAGCCGCGGCCCTTCCCGCAGGAGCCGACCCCGACCCCGGGGACCACCTCTTCGAGCCCCGGCTCCGAAAACACCAGCGAGACCGCCACTCCCGGCACCTCGACTGTTCCGGCGCCAGGATCGCCTGCCGAGGCGCCCGGCGCCGGTCCCCAGATGCCCGCCTTACCGGGGCTGCCTGGCCTGCCGGGTCTGCCCGGGATGCCTGGCCAGGGTGATCAGGCCCAGGGCTTGGCGGCCCGCATCGCCGCCGAGAAGCGGTTGCGCCAGAGCGACAACAAGGTGGTCCAGGCGCTGGCCCTGCAGATCCAGGCCGGACGGTGCGACAAGGAAGACATCCTCGCCGGCAACGACGACCCGGACCTGCCACTGGTGACCTGTTCGCAGGACCAGCAGACGGCCTACCTGTTGGCGCCGTCGATCATCAGCGGCGACCAGATCGCCGACGCCAGCTCGGGCATGGACCAGCGCAGCGGCGCCAACATCGTCCAGGTGCAGTTCAAGAGCGGCGCGGCCGACGTCTGGGCCGACTACACCGCCGCCCACATCGGCACCCAGACCGCGTTCACGCTGGACTCGCAGGTGGTCAGTGCCCCGCAGATCCAGGAAGCCATCCCCGGTGGCCGCACCCAGATCACCGGTGGCTCGCCGGGGTTCACTCAAGACGGTGCCCGCCAGCTGGCCAACGTCTTGAAGTACGGATCGCTGCCGCTGTCGTTTGAGGCCTCCGAAGCCGAAACCGTCTCGGCCACACTGGGAATGACTTCGCTGAAGGCGGGTCTGATCGCCGGTGCGATCGGTCTGGCACTGGTGCTGGTCTACTCGCTGCTCTACTACCGCGTCCTGGGCGTGCTGACCGCGCTGTCACTGGTGGTGGCCGGAGCCATGGTGTACGCGATCCTGGTGTTGCTGGGCCGGTACATCAACTACACGCTCGACCTGGCCGGTATCGCCGGTCTGATCATCGGTATCGGAACCACCGCCGACTCGTTCGTGGTGTTCTTCGAACGCATCAAGGACGAGATCCGCGAGGGCAAGTCGTTCCGCTCGGCGGTGCCGCGCGGGTGGGCGCGCGCCCGCAAGACCATCGTCTCCGGCAACGCGGTCACCTTCCTTGCTGCGGCGGTGCTCTACTTCCTGGCGGTCGGCCAGGTCAAGGGCTTCGCGTTCACCCTGGGGCTGACCACGATCCTGGACCTGGTGGTGGTGTTCCTGGTGACCTGGCCACTGGTCTACCTGGCGTCGAAGTCTCCGACGCTGGCCAAGCCGTCCTACAACGGCCTCGGCGCCGTTCAGCAGGTCGCGCGCGAACGGCGGGCGGTCGCCAAATCGGGAGGCACAACGGGCGGCAAGTCCGGGGCCAAAGCGCGCACGCGGGTAACCGCCCAGTCGACGGAACAGGGATAGCCAGATGGCCAAACCGAGCACCAGTAGCGGTACGAAAGCCGCGAAAAACGACGCCGCCGCGGGCGAACTCACCAAGGGCCGCAGTGCCGTGGAGGCGAAGCCTCGCAAGACCGCGGGAAGCACCAAGGCGCCCAAGCACAGTTTCCTGTCACGGCTCTACACCGGTACCGGCGCGTTCGAGGTCATCGGTAAGCGGCGGATGTGGTACGCGGTCAGCGGTGCCATGGTGGCCATCGCCATCGTCAGCATCCTGATCCGCGGATTCACCTTCGGAATCGACTTCGCCGGCGGCACCAAGGTGTCGTTCCCGCGCGGCGACACCAGCGTCACCCAGGTCGAAGAGGTGTTCCGCAAGAGCGTCGGCAGCAGCCCCGAATCGGTGGTGGTGGTCGGCAACGGCAACTCGGCGACGGTGCAGATCCGTGCCGAGACGCTCACCAACGAGCAGACCGAGAAGCTGCGCGACGACCTGTTCGACGCGTTCCAGCCCGTCGGCCCGAACGGTGAGGCGAGCAAACAGGCGATCAGTGACTCGGCGGTCTCGGAGACCTGGGGCGGGCAGATCACCCAAAAGGCCGTGATCGCGCTGGTGGTGTTCCTGCTCCTGGCGTCGCTGTACATCACCGTGCGCTACGAGTGGTACATGACCATCTCGGCGATGATCTCGATGGTCTTCGACATCCTCGTCACCGCTGGGGTGTATTCGCTGGTCGGATTCGAGGTCACGCCGGCCACTGTCATCGGCTTGTTGACCATTCTCGGGTTCTCCATCTATGACACCGTCATCGTGTTCGACAAGGTGGAGGAGAACACCAGCGGCTTCGAGCACAAACCCAAGCTGACTTACGCCGAACAGGCCAACCTGGCCATCAACCAGACTTTCATGCGATCGATCAACACCAGCCTGATCTCGGCGTTGCCGATCATGTCGCTGATGGTGGTCGCCGTGTGGCTGCTCGGTGTGGGAACGCTGCAGGACCTCGCGCTGGTCCAGTTGGTCGGTGTTGTGGTCGGAACCTATTCGTCGATCTACCTGGCCACTCCGCTGCTGGTCAGTCTGCGGGAGCGCACCGAACTGGTGCAGAACCACACTCGCCGGGTGATGCGGCGGCGCAACGCCGCGGCCGGTTCGAAAGCGGCAGCGGCCGGCACGGACGTCGCGGAGGACCTCGACGGCACCGAAGACACCGTTGCCGGCGCAGACGCGGGCGCGGCGGCGACCGCGTCGGGCGCCCCGGCTCCCGGCGCAAAGCCGGTCCGCCCCACCAGCCGGCGCAGCCAGCGTCCGACCGGCAAGCCGGGCGCCGGTCGGTAACCGGCGATGGCGGCCCGCTGTCGGCACGCCGCGGCGTGGGTGGTGGCGATCATCACCGGCCTTGGCGCCTGGTCGGTGTCGGCGTGCACCAGTGCCACTGTCGATCAGATCGACTACGCCGTCGACGGCGGTCTGATCACCTACAACAACACCACCGTGGCCGGTGCGGCGTCGGCAGGACCGCAGGCGTTCTCCCGCACCCTGATCGGCTTCGGCTACCACGGTCCGGACGGCCAGATCGTCACCGACCACGACTTCGGCAGTATCTCCGTGGTGGGCCGCGCCCCGCTGGTGCTGGACTATCAGATCGCCGACGCGGCGGTGTACTCCGACGGCAAACCCATCACCTGTGACGACCTGGTGCTGGCGTGGGCGGCCCAGTCGGGCCGCTTCCCGGGTTTCGACGCCGCAAGCCGAGCGGGCTATCTCGACATCGAGAACATCGAGTGCCAGCCCGGTGAGAAGAAGGCGCGGGTGTCGTTCTTCGCCGACCGCAACATCGTCGACTACGAGGAACTGTTCACCGCGACCTCGATGATGCCGTCGCACATCATCGCCGACAAGCTCGGTGTGAACACCACCGACGCCGTGCTGGGCAAGCTCGGGCCCGCCGATGAGGTCATCGCCAAGATCGCGCAGGCCTGGAACACCACCTGGCAGCTCGGCCGCGACGTTGACCTGCGGTACTTCCCGTCGTCGGGGCCCTACAAGATCGACTCGGTGCTCGAAGGTGGCGCCGTGGTCCTGGTGGCCAACGATCTGTGGTGGGGTGCCAAGCCGGTCACCAAGCGGATCACGGTGTGGCCGCAGACCGCCGACATCGCCGACCGGGTCAACAAACGCGTCATCGAGGTCGTCGACGTGGCGACCGGATCCGCGGGGTCGCTGATCACCCCGGACGACTACCAGAGCAGTGACAGTCCCTCGGGTGGGATCGAGCAGCTCATCTTCGCCCCGTCAGGCCCACTGTCGGAGACTCCCGCACGCCGAGCGGTGGCCTGGTGCACCCCGCGCGACATCATCGCCCGCGATGCGGGGGTTCCGGTGGTCAATTCCCGGCTCAACACCGCCATGGACGACGCATTCGACCAGGCCGAGAACGTGCCCGAGGCCGAACAGTTCGCTCGGGCAAACCCCGATGCCGCCCGCGACGCGCTGGGCGGTAAGCCATTGACGGTGCGCATCGGCTACCGCGGTCCCAACACTCGGCTGGCCGCGGTGATCGGGGCGATCACCAGCTCATGCGCGCCTGCCGGCATCACCGTCACCGAGGTGGCCTCCGACAGCATCGGCCCGCTGGCACTGCGGGAAGGACAGATCGACGTGTTGCTCGCCAGCACCGGGGGATCCACCGGTAGCGGGTCGAGCGGATCGTCGGTGGTGGACGCCTACGAGTTGTTCAGCGGCAACGGCAACAACCTGTCCGGTTACCACAACGACCAGATCGACGGCGTCGTCTCCGCGTTGGCCATCACCGCCGATCCCGCGGAGATGGTCCGGCTGCTCGGCGAGAGCGCTCCGGTGTTGTGGGCCGATATGCCCACCCTGCCGCTGTATCGCCAGCAACGGACCCTGCTGTCGTCGAAGAAGACCTACGGTGTCGCTGCCAACCCCACCCGGTGGGGTGCGGGCTGGAACATGGACCGCTGGGAGCTGCAACAGTGAATGAGGCCGGGCCCGAGGCAGGCGCCGGTGAGATCATCGCGTCGCTCATTCGCGAGGTCGCGGACTTTCCCACGCCGGGAATCGCTTTCAAAGACCTGACCCCGGTCTTCGCCGACGCGGCCGGGCTGGCCGCGGTCACCGATGCGCTGGCTCGGGCCGCCGCCGGTGCGGATCTGGTGGCCGGTATCGACGCGCGGGGATTTCTGCTGGCCGGGGCGGTCGCCGACCGGCTCGGGGTTGGTGCGCTGGCGGTCCGCAAAGGCGGCAAACTGCCACCGCCGGTGCTCTCGGAGCGTTATCAGCTCGAGTACGGAACCGCGGTGCTGGAGATACCGGCCGACGGACTCGAGTTGGCCGGGCGCCGGGTGGTGATCCTCGACGACGTGCTGGCCACCGGCGGTACCCTGGCCGCGACGCAGCGTTTGCTGTGTCGGGCAGGAGCCGAGGTGGTTGCGGCGGCAGTGGTGCTGGAGCTGGCGGGCCTGGGCGGACGCGCCGCCGTGGCACCGTTGCAGCTGGCCAGCCTGCACCTGATTTAGTCGATATTCTCGTGGTCGGAGGTGAACACAGTGGGCCCTGAACAAGGCTTAGCGCAGGGCTCCGATCAGGGTTCAGGCCCCGAGCGGTACAGCGCTGACGCCAGCCAGCCGGTGGCGGTGTCGGAGGGGGTTGCCCAGGACGCGCCCTCCGAGCGCACCGATCTGCTGAAGGTCCCGACCAGTGCCTCCCGGCGGGTGCGGGCCCGGATCGCCCGGCGTATCACCG
Source organism: Mycobacterium sp. SMC-19 (assembly GCF_045310815.1). NCBI lineage: Bacteria > Bacillati > Actinomycetota > Actinomycetes > Mycobacteriales > Mycobacteriaceae > Mycobacterium > Mycobacterium sp. SMC-19. The sequence continues at coordinate 167,818 of NZ_JBJIAM010000002.1, forward strand.
CCCAACGCGGTGCGCTGAGCCCGGTGCTGGAGCCGCTGGTGGCGGTGCACCGGCAGTACTATCCGAAAGCCAACCTGGCACTGCTCCAACGTGCCTACGAGGTCGCCGAGCAGCGGCACGCCTCCCAGCTGCGTCATTCGGGGGATCCCTACATCACCCACCCGGTGGCTGTCGCCACCATCCTGGCCGAACTGGGCATGGACACCATCACGCTGGTGGCCGCGCTGCTGCACGACACCGTCGAGGACACCGGCTACACGCTGACCGCGCTGGCTGCCGAGTTCGGTGACGAGGTTGCTCACCTGGTCGACGGGGTGACCAAGCTGGACAAGGTGGTGCTGGGCACCGCCGCCGAGGCCGAGACCATCCGCAAGATGGTCATCGCGATGGCACGTGACCCCCGGGTGCTGGTGATCAAGGTCGCCGACCGGCTGCACAACATGCGCACCATCCGCTTCCTGGCGCCCGAAAAGCAGGCCCGCAAGGCGCGCGAGACACTGGAAGTCATTGCGCCGCTGGCACATCGGCTCGGGATGGCGAACGTCAAATGGGAGCTCGAGGATCTGTCGTTCGCGATTCTGCACCCCAAGCGCTACGAGGAGATCGTGCGCCTGGTGGCCGACCGCGCGCCGTCCCGCGACACCTACCTGGCCAAGGTGCGCGCCGAGATCGTCAACACGCTGGCGAAGTCGAAGATCACCGCGACCGTCGAGGGCCGCCCCAAGCACTACTGGTCGATCTATCAGAAGATGATCGTGCGCGGCCGCGACTTCGACGACATCTACGACCTGGTGGGACTGCGGATCCTGTGCGACGAGATCCGGGACTGCTACGCCGCGGTCGGCGTCGTGCACTCGCTGTGGCAGCCGATGGCCGGCCGGTTCAAGGACTACATCGCCCAGCCGCGCTACGGGGTCTACCAGTCGCTGCACACCACGGTGATCGGCCCGGAGGGCAAGCCGCTGGAGATCCAGATCCGCACCCGGGAGATGCACCGCACCGCCGAATACGGCATCGCCGCACACTGGCGTTACAAAGAGGCCAAGGGCCGCAACGGTGTTCCGCACCTGAACACCGCCGCCGAGATCGACGACATGGCCTGGATGCGCCAGCTGCTGGACTGGCAGCGGGAAGCCGCCGACCCGGGCGAGTTCCTCGAATCGCTGCGCTACGACCTGGCCGTCAAAGAGATCTTCGTGTTCACCCCCAAGGGCGACGTGATCACGCTGCCCACCGGCTCCACGCCAGTGGACTTCGCCTACGCCGTGCACACCGAGGTCGGTCACCGCTGTATCGGTGCCCGGGTCAACGGCCGGCTGGTGGCGCTGGAGCGCAAGCTCGAGAACGGGGAAGTGGTCGAGGTTTTCACCTCGAAGGCACAGAACGCCGGGCCGTCGCGGGACTGGCAACAGTTCGTGGTGTCGCCGCGCGCCAAGGCCAAGATCCGCCAGTGGTTCGCCAAGGAGCGGCGCGAGGAGGCCCTGGAGTCCGGCAAGGACGCGATGGCCCGCGAAGTGCGCCGGGCGGGTTTACCGCTGCAACGCCTGGTCAACGGCGAGTCGATGGCGGCGGTGGCCCGCGAACTGCACTACAGCGATGTGTCCGCGCTCTACACCGCCGTCGGCGAGAACCACATCTCGGCGCACCATGTCGTGCAACGGCTGGTGGCCCAGCTCGGTGGCGTGGACCAGGCCGAGGACGACCTGGCCGAGCGCTCGACGCCGCTCACCATCCCGCGCCGCGAGCGTCACACCGACGACGTCGGCGTCGCGGTCCCCGGCGCCACCGGGGTGCTGACCAAACTGGCCAAGTGCTGCACTCCGGTGCCCGGCGACGAGATCATGGGTTTCGTCACCCGCGGCGGCGGGGTGTCGGTACACCGCACCGACTGCACCAATGCCGACGCGCTGCGCCAACAGGACGAACGGATCATCGAGGTCAAATGGGCGCCGTCGCCCTCCTCGGTGTTCTTGGTCGCCATCCAGGTCGAGGCACTGGACCGGCACCGGCTGCTGTCGGACATCACCAAGGTGCTCGCCGACGAGAAGGTCAACATCTTGTCGGCCTCGGTCACCACCTCACGCGACCGGGTGGCGATCAGCCGGTTCACCTTCGAGATGGGCGACCCAAAGCACCTGGGCCACCTGCTCAATGTGGTCCGCAACGTCGAGGGCGTCTACGACGTCTACCGGGTGACATCAGCGGCCTGACCGGGCTTCAACCCGCCGCGAGCGTGCGCAGTCGTACACGTGACGACGGCGTGTCGCCGTGCAGACGCGCACGCTCGCGCGAAAGGGCGCGCTAGTCGGCCCGCACCGACTTGACGGTCACCTTGGTGGCCGGTGGGCCGTCTTCGCCGCCGCCCTGCACGCCGGCCGCAGCGATCTTGTCCAAGGTGGCCAGGCCGTCGTCCTGGATCTTGCCGAACACCGTGTACTGCGGCGGCAGCATCGAGTCCTTGTAGACCAGGAAGAACTGGCTGCCGTTGGTGCCGGGCCCGGCGTTGGCCATCGCCACCGTGCCGCGGGGGTAGGTGACCGGCTGCTGAGCGGCGCGGTCGCCCAGGGAGTACTGGTCGGTGGGGTATTCGTTATCGAACTCATAGCCCGGGCCGCCGGTGCCGTCGCCGGCGGGATCCCCGCATTGCAGCACGCTCAGCATCGGCGACGTGGTGAGCCGGTGGCACTGAGTGTCGGAGAAGAAGTCCTTGGCCGCCAGGCTGATGAAGCTGTTGACGGTGCAAGGGGATTGGGCGTTGGTGAGCATCAACCCGATGGGGCCCTGGTCGGTCATCATCGAGACGCTGACCTCGGCCGGGTCGGTCGGGACTTTGCCGGACCGCGGCGGGTCGACGGGCTTGGTGGCCGGACGCGCCTTCGGGTACTGGCAGTCGGCGCCCAGCTGAGGCGATGCGGTGAACTTCGGCAGCTGCCCGGCGCTGCCGGTCGGTGCTCCGGAAGCGTCGGAGGAGTCCGCGGACTCCGAGGTGCTCGATTCTGACGAGCCGCTCGCGTTGACGTTGCCCGGATCGTTGTCGCGCAGCACGACGAACACCACCCCGGCGATCAGCAGCACCGCCGCCACGGCGCCGACGATCATCAGCAGTCGGCGCTGCTTGCGGGCTGCCTCGGCACGTTGCTGCACCTGTTGGTCCAGATTGCGCTTGGCGGCGGCACGCCGCTCTGAATTCGTGGGCACCGGCGGGAACCTCCTGGCTCGCTGACTGAGTCGGCCCTCAAGTCTGCCAGAGCGCGCCTGTGCCGCCCGCGTCACCGCCGACCGGGCGTGCAATGGGAAACTGGTCGGCGTGTTGGTCACCGGATTCCCCGCTGGGATGCTGGCGTGCAACTGCTATGTGTTGGCGCAGCGGCAGGGCTCGGACGCGATCGTCGTCGACCCCGGGCAGCGTGCGATGACCCGGCTGCGTCGTGTTCTCGACGAGAACCGGCTGACGCCGTCGGCGGTGCTGCTCACGCACGGGCACATCGACCACATCTGGTCGGCACAGAAGGTCTCCGACACCTACGGCTGTCCTACCTACATTCATCCCGAGGACCGATTCATGCTCACCGACCCGCTGCGCTCGCTTGGCACGGTGCCCGGACAGGCGCTGTTCGGTGTGCTGAGCAAGGCGATGTTCTCCGAGCCCAGGCAGCTGATCGAACTGGATCGCGACGGTGACAAAATCGGCCTGGGCGACACCACCGTCACCGTCGACCACACACCCGGGCATACCCGCGGTTCGGTGGTCTTCCGGGTCGAAGGTGATGCGGCCGAGGTGGTGTTCAGCGGCGACACCCTGTTTCAGAATTCGGTCGGCCGCACCGACCTGCCTGGCGGCAGCGGCCGCGATCTGTTGACCTCGATCGTCGATAAGCTGCTGTGTCTTGACGACGGATGCGTGGTGCTGCCCGGCCACGGACCCAAGACCACCATCGGCGCGGAGCGCCGTTACAACCCGTTCCTAGAAGGGCTCAGTGCGTGAGCACGTTTGCTGCACCCAAAGGGGTGCCCGACTACATTCCGCCGGCCTCGGCGGGCTTCATCGCGGTGCGTGACGGACTGCTGGCGGTCGCTCGCCGCGCCGGTTACGGCGACATCGAGCTGCCGATCTTTGAAGACACCGCACTGTTCGCCCGTGGGGTGGGGGAGTCCACCGACGTGGTCTCCAAAGAGATGTACACGTTTGCCGATCGCGGCGACCGTTCGGTGACCCTGCGGCCCGAGGGCACCGCGGGCGTGATGCGTGCGGTGATCGAGCACGGTCTGGACCGCGGTCAGCTGCCGGCCAAGCTCTGCTATTCGGGGCCGTTCTTCCGCTATGAGCGCCCGCAGGCCGGCCGTTATCGGCAGCTGCAACAGGTCGGGGTCGAAGCGATCGGGGTGGACGATCCGGCGCTGGACGCCGAGGTGATCGCCGTCGCCGATGCGGGCTTCCGCTCCCTGGGCCTCGATGGTTTCCGGCTGGAGATCACGTCCCTGGGCGACGACACCTGCCGCCCCGCGTATCGAGAGCTGCTGCAGCAGTTCCTGTTCGGGCTCGACCTCGACGAGGACACCCGCCAGCGCGCGCAGCTCAATCCGTTGCGGGTGCTCGACGACAAGCGCCCGCAGGTGCGTGAGATGACCGCTGACGCCCCGGTCATGCTCGACCATCTCTCGGACGCCGCCCGGACGCACTTCGACACCGTGCTGGCACACCTGGATGCGCTCGGGGTGCCGTATGTGGTCAACCCGCGGATGGTGCGCGGCCTGGACTACTACACCAAGACCACTTTCGAATTCGTGCACGACGGGTTGGGCGCGCAGTCGGGGATCGGTGGTGGCGGACGCTACGACGGGCTGATGCGCCAGCTCGGTGGACAGGACCTGTCCGGGATCGGCTTCGGCCTCGGGGTGGACCGCACCCTGCTCGCGCTGGCCGCCGAGGGCAAGACCGTCGGGCAGAGAGCCCGGTGCGAGGTGTTCGGGGTGGGTCTGTCCGAGTCGGCCAAGCTGCGGCTGGCGGTGATCGGCGCGCAGTTGCGGGCCGCCGGGGTGCGAGTGGACCTGGCCTACGGGGACCGTGGCCTCAAGGGCGCGATGCGCGCCGCCGACCGCTCCGGGGCGGTCATCGCGCTGGTCGCCGGGGACCGCGACCTGGAGGCAGGCACCGTCGGCGTCAAGAACCTGGCCACCGGGGAACAGGTCGACGTGCCGATCGACGACGTTGTCGCCGACGTACTGCGCCGAATGTCGCCTTAATGCACGGTTATCCACAGAACGGGTGACAGAAGTCGACACTCGGCACTCGGATGACGGCCCGAGGCGGCACTGTGACTGCCATGCCGATCCTCATACCGGATTCCACGTGGCCCTTCCTCGGCACTGAGGCGTTGGCGGCAGGTAGCGTGACGCGGCGGACGTTACGCAGTCGGTATCGGTCGATCTACCGCAACGTCTATCTGCCGAACGGCCAAGAGCTCACGCCGGTTACGCGTGCGGTGGCAGGCTGGCTGTGGTCGGGACGGACGGCGACCGTGGCCGGCTTGTCCGCGGCGGCCCTGCACCGATCACGGTGGCTCGATGCGCGGTTGCCGGCGGAACTGAACCGGAAGGCCGCCTCTGACGCCGAGGGGATTCTCATCCATCGTGAGCGGCTGGAACCCGACGAGACATGTCTGATCCGAGGGATACCGACCACCACAGCCGCACGGACCGCTTTCGACCTGGGCCGCAACAAAGGGCTGACCGGTGCCGTCATCCGCCTCGATGCCCTGGCGAATGCGACGAGGCTGGTCGCGGACGACATTTCCGCGCTGGCGCAACGCCACAGGGGTGCTCGCGGCCTGTTGCAGTTACGGCGCGCGATCACGCTGATGGACGGCGGCGCGGAATCCCCGCAGGAAACCCGGACGCGGCTGTTGCTGATACGCGGCGGACTCCCTCGCCCGATGACCCAAATCGTCGTGCGAGACGGCTTCGGCCGTCCCTGCGCTCGCATTGATATGGGCTGGCCCGAATACCAGGTCGGTGTGGAATTTGACGGCGCCCAGCACTGGACCGACCCCCGTCAGCGGACCGCTGACATCGATCGCTACGCGGAGTTGTCCGCACGCGGCTGGGTGATCGTCCGGGTCAGCAGCGACCTCCTTCGGTATCGACCGGGTGTGGTGCTTGCGCGGGTCAGGGCTGCGCTCCGGGCTGCCGGTTATACCGGGACGGATTTGAACGTCGACTTATTGCACACTCAGCACCTCGGGGCGTGACGCAAACCGACACTCTGCAACGCAGACCAGCCACTTGTGCCCCTCCGGTAGCGTGGCGCGGTATGACGATCATGCGGAACGTGACAGTCAAGTTCGGGACGGTGCTGCTGATGGCCGCCGCCGGAGTGGCAGCCAGCCACGCGACGTCACTTGCGGACCCGGAGACCAGCCCAGCCTCGCCCACCGAGAACCCGGCGGCATCGCCCACCGAGAATGCGGCACCCTCGCCGACGCCCACCCCGACGGAGAACGCGACCGAACCGTCGGCTGACGCCCCGAAGAAGAGCGCGACCGGCGGCCACGAGGTCACCTACACCATCACCGCCACCAGCGACCTGACCGGCAACATCTCCTACATCAAGACCGACCCGCCCAGCATGGCTGCCTACAACGCCAACTCCTCGGAATACCTCGAGACGGTTCGGGTGCCGATCGGCGGGGGATCACCGGTGGTCTACACCACCACGCTGGCCGACCCGAGTCAGTGGGCGCTGGTCACCGCCAGCGGTGGCTTGCGGATCAACCCGGAGTTCCACTGCGAGATCGCCGTCGACGGCGAAGTGGTGGTGTCGCAGCAGGGCGGCAGCGGAGTGTCCTGCTCTACCCGACCCTGGTGACGGATCCGGCTCAGCCGGCGAACACGTACACCCAGGCTTGCACGCCCGAACGCAGCGGCACCGAGATCCGCCGGTAGGCGTCGACTTCGTACTCGTCGGCGGCCGCCAGGTCGGCGGCGCTGATCGCGAAGACCATGCCGGGGACCGACGCGTCATGCGCGTCTGACGGACGCAGGATCGGATGACGGTCGCTGCCACTGACGGCCACCACGTGCGGATCGGTGATCGTCACGTAGTCCAGTTCGTAGCCGACGATCGCGTCGGGCCGGCCGTCGACTTCGCGCCCGAACGTGCTGCGTTGCACCTCCGGTAGCTGCAGGGTGCCGTAGGAGAACAGCAGTTCGGTGCTCACTGCGCTTCGGTTTCGGCGATGACGAGCACCTCGGCGGGATGCGGTCCGACCGTGCGGATGCGGTGGCTGATCGCAGCGTCGAAGTAGGCGCTGTCACCGGCCGTCAAAGTCCAGGTCGCATCGCCGTATTCCAGGTGGATCGTCCCGGCATGGACGAACACGAACTCCTGACCGTCATGCAGCGCGTGCAGGGGCTGAGCGTCATGGGTGGGGCGAACCATGAACGGGGACATCGATTTTCCCAGCATGTTCACGGCCATCGCCCGGTAGCGCTGCCGATCCTCGCTGCGGTCCGCGGCCCGGTCCACGGCGATCTTGTCTTCGTCGCCGCGCTCGGAGAACAGCTGCGCCACATCGACGTCCAGGGCCTGCGCCACCTTGATGGCCACCGCGATGGACGGTGTGCTGCGACTGCGTTCGATCTTGGACAGGTAGCTCTTGGTCAGCCCGGTCCGCTCGGCGAGGCCTTCGAGGGTGAGGCCTCGCTGCTTGCGGACGGCGCGCAGCAGTTGCGTCATGCATCCATGATGACACAGGAGATGACACAAAGTGTCCTATCGGCTATGGTCGTGTCATCCACTTCCGTCACCGAGGAGCTGCCATGGGCACCACGTTCGACGATTCCAAATCCGATCTCATGCATCGCGCGGAGCAACGCTTCGCGGAGAACTTCACCGGAGGTCAGTGGTCCACGCGCCAGAAACTGGCGCTGACCTGCCGCGCGCTGTCCGACCGCGGTCATGACTCCGGCCTGGCCGGACAGATCACCGCCCGTGCCGAGGCACCCGGGACCTACTACACCCAACGGCTCGGCCTGGGATTCGACGAGATCACCGACGCCAATCTTCTGCTCGTCGACGAAGACCTCAACGTGATCGAGGGCGAGGGGATGGCCAACCCCGCCAACCGATTCCACAGCTGGATCTACCGGGCTCGTCCCGATGTCCAGTGCATCGTGCATACCCACCCGTTTCATGTCGCGGCGCTGTCCATGCTGGAAACCCCGTTGATCGTCTCGCACATGGACACCACGCCGCTCTACGACGACTGTGCCTTCCTGCCGCTGTGGCCGGGGGTCCCGGTCGGAAACGAGGAGGGCGAGATCATCTCCGAGGCCATCGGTGACAAGAAGGCGATCCTGCTGGCGCACCACGGCCAGATCGTGGCCGGCGCCAGCGTGGAGGAGGCCTGTTCGCTGGCGGTGCTGATCGAGCGGGCCGCCGCACTGCAGCTGGCGGCCATGGCCGCCGGGACCGTCAAAGAACTCCCAGAGAAGCTGGCCCGCGAAGCCCACGACTGGACGTTGCTGCCCAAGCGCAGCCAGGCCAACTTCGCCTACTACGCCCGCCGGGCTCTGGCCGGCCACCCCGACGCGATCACCGGATAGAAGGAGTCCCACGTGGCAGCACAGTTATATGGAGTCATCGGCTACCCGGTGACGCCGTTCCGCGACGGCGGAATCGATACCGCGCTCCTGACCACCGTCATCGACCGTCTCGTCAAGGCCGGGGTGCATGCCATCGCCCCGCTGGGCAGCACCGGCGAGCTCGCCTACCTCGATGAGGACGAGTTCGACACCTGCGTCGACGCGTCGATCGCCGCGGTCGCCGGGCGCCTGCCGGTGCTGGTCGGGGTGTCGGATCTGACCACCGCGCGTACCGTGCGCCGCGCCCGCTATGCCGCGCAGGCCGGCGCCGACGCGGTGATGGTCTCGCCGGTGTCGTATTGGAAACTGTCCGAGCGCGAGATCACCGCGCACTACGCGGCCGTCTCGGACGCCATCGACATCGACATCGTGGCCTACAACAATCCGGCCACCTCCGGGATCGACATGAGGCCAGAGCTGCTGGTGGCCATGTTCGAGGGCATCGAACACGTGACCATGGTCAAGGAATCCACCGGCGATCTGAGCCGGATGCTGCGGATCGCCACGCTGTCCGACGGGCGCCTGCCGTTCTTCAACGGCAGCAATCCGCTGGTGCTCGATGCGCTGCGTGCCGGGGCGGCCGGCTGGTGCACCGCGGCACCCAACCTGCGCCCGCAGCCTTGCCTGGACCTCTACACCGCGGTCACCGCCGGTGAACTGGACAAGGCCCAGGCGTGCTACGACGACCTCAAGCCGCTGCTGGAGTTCATCGTGGCCGGCGGGCTGCCCACCACGGTCAAGGCCGGTCTGGAGATGCTCGGGGTGCCGGCCGGGGACCCGCGTCGCCCGCTGCTGCCGCTCGACGAAGCGGGCCGGGCCGAGCTGCGCGGGCTGCTTTCGCTGTGACCGGGGGCTAACCCAGGTCAGCGGCGGCGAAGGTGTCGCACTGGTTGGGGTCGCCGGTCTGATAGCCGACGGTGAACCAGTGCTGGCGCTGAGCCGACGCACCGTGGGTCCAGGACTCCGGATTGACCCGGCCGGTGGCGGCCTGCTGGATGCGGTCGTCACCCACCGAAGACGCCGCGGACAGGGCATCGCGGATGTCCTGGTCGGTCAGCGGCTGCAGGAACGGAACTCCGGTGCTCTCCTGCTTGGTCACCGACGCATAGTGCGCCCATACCCCGGCATAGCAGTCGGCCTGCAATTCGGTGCGGACCCCCGCACCGGTCGCGCCCTGCGCGCCGGTCTGGGCTCGGCCGAGCACGCCGAGCAGGTTCTGCACGTGGTGGCCGAACTCGTGGGCGACCACGTACTCCTGCGCGAGTGGCCCGCTACTGGAGCCGAACCGGTCGACGAGCACCGTGAAGAAGTCGGTGTCGAAGTAGGCCGTCTTGTCCGCGGGGCAGTAAAACGGTCCGACCGCGCTGCTGGCCGCGCCGCAGGCGGTGGACGTCTGTCCGCTGAACAGTTCTACGCGCGGACGCGTATAGCCGCGCAGCAGGTCCGACCACACCGCATCCACCGAGTTGGCCGTGGCAACCACCCGGCACTGCACGTAGGTGTTGGCGTCCTTGCCGGTACGGCATTTGTCGAGGTCGAAGCCCGGTGCCGTGTACTGGCCCGCATCGACGGGCTGCTGGCTGAGCACTTCGCCGGGGTCGGCCCCCAGCAACAGCGCCACCACCAGGATCACCAGTCCGGCAACGCCGCCGCCGATCGCAATCCCACGCCCGCCACCGCCCGAGGAGGTGGTGCTGGTATCGATCTGCATACCTTCGTTGAAGGTCATTGCACACTCCGTGGGGTTGTCCGTAGTTGCTGTGGCCCGCCGACCGATGGGGCACCTTAGCTTCGCATACCGGCAGCCGCCTCGATGCCGGGTTGAGCCCGGTTGAACGCGACAAATCCCACGTCTTGGCTAAGTGAAGACAGCGTTGTCTGACCAGATCCCAAACCTTTACTGAATGTTTGTTGCGCCGCTGTACCGCGAGGTCGCGGCGGTGTTACGTTCTGCATCCGGCCGCAATGGGACGCTTCCTACGACGGCCGCCGCAGCTATCTGCCCTACATTCCAGAGAGGTCGTCTGCTCGGTGAACGTTTCAACTCGCGCCCGCAGGGCTCGCCGGTGCGCCGGCGACGAGTTGTCGTTCGCCTCGGGCGCCCCAGCTTTATCAGACCGTTATTACAACTGTCCGCTAGAGTGACGCACGTCAAATATTGACGCAGACTTCGAATGCCCAACAGTTCACCGAGACGCTTGCAGGCCCCCCAGGAGGAACAATGTCGTTCGTAACCGCTCAGCCAGAGATTCTGACGGCGGCCGCCGGAAGCCTTTCCGGAATCGGCGACTCGATGACCGCCGGGGTTACCGCCGCTGCTATTCCCACCACGGGTGTGACCGCGCCTGCCGCCGACTTGGTGTCGGCGATGACTGCTGCCCAGTTCTCGGCCCACGGATCCCTGTTCCAGGAGGTCAGCGCGCAGGCGGCGGCGGTGCACCAGCAGATCGTGGCCACCTTGGGTGGCAACGCGAACGCTTACGCCTTCACCGAGGCTGTCAACGCCACGGCTGCTGGCTGAAGCGGGGCGCATCGATGAGCTTCAGCGTCTTTCCGCCCGAGATCAACTCCGGGCTTATCTATACCGGGCCCGGCTCGGGTCCGTTACTGGAAGCCGCGGCGGCGTGGTCCCAGCTTTCCAGCGAGTTGATGACGTCGGCGACCGCGACGCACTCGGTGATCGCCAACCTGGACTCGACCTGGACGGGAGCCGGCTCGGCTGCGGCGACGGCTTCGACCGCGCCGTATGTGGCCTGGCTGGAGCAGGCCTCGGCCACCGCCGCCACCAACGCTGCGCTGGCCACTCAGGCGGCCGGCCTGTTCGAGGCGGCGCGGGCCGCGTCGGTGCCCCCCGCGGTGATCGCGGCCAACCGGGCGATGCTGCTGGCACTGATCTCGACCAATTTCTTCGGTCAGAACACGCCGCTGATCCAGGCCACCGAGCACCAGTATGAAGTGATGTGGGCGACCGACGGCGCCGCGATGGACACTTACAGCGGGTCTGCGGAGGCCAATAACAACGCGCTGCAGCAGGTATCGAACCCACCGCAGTCCGCGAAGGCTTCGGCGACGCCGGGATCTGCCGAGGGCGGTCCCAACCCTGGCACCGGTACCGGCACCCCCACCACGCCCGGCTACGACTTCGCCACCGTCGGTGGGTTGCTCGACGCGATGGGTCTCCCGACGACGCTGCTCGGCGAGAAGGCCGCGGCCACCACGATCAACTCGGTGATGTCGCCCATCAGCTCGGCGAGTATGCCGATGATGATGTTGGTGAGGTTGCTGCCGATGCTGATGCAGTTCGCCCGAATGGGTGGTGCGGCCGGAGCGACGGGCGCGCTGGCCGGACAGACGGCCGCCGGGGGCGCCGGCACCCTGATGACCCAGATCGGCGACTTCGTCAACGACAAGCTCCAGGGCGCTGTCGGCGTGCTCGCCGGCCACTTCAGCTCGGCCACCAACGCCATCTCCGCCAAGCTCGGCCAAGCCGCCTCGATGGGCGCGCTGAAGGTGCCGGGAGCCTGGGCGTCGGCCGCCGACGGTATGGTCCGCGCCGCGCCGGTACTGCCTGCCACCACGGTCAGTGCCCCGATCCAGACCATGTCGGGAGGACTGCCGGGCGGCCCGTTCGGCCACGCCATGATGGGCGCGATGGCCGGCCGTGGAATGGGCGCGATCGCCGCCAAGGCCCCCAAGGTTATGCCCCGTTCGCCGGCTGGCGGGTAGCGGAAGGGGCCTGAACACACACGTGTCCGCCGGGTCGGCGCCCGGCTACCACAACGAATTGAAGAGCAAGAGGGAGAAGACCATGGCAACACGTTTTATGACTGATCCGGACGCGATGCGTTCGATGGCGGGCCGTTTTGATGTGCACGCGCAGACGGTGGAGGACGAGGCTCGTCGGATGTGGGCGTCCTCGACGAACATCTCCGGTGCGGGCTGGGGTGGTCTGGCGGAGCGGACCTCGATGGACACCATGGGTCAGATGCAGACCGCGTTTCGCAACATTGTGACCATGCTGCACGGTGTGCGTGATGGGCTGATTCGGGACGCGAACCACTACGAGCAGCAGGAAGCTGCGTCGCAGCAGATCCTGTCGGGCAGCTAGGCAGAGGGAGATACACGAACATGTCGATCAATTACCAGTTCGGTGATGTGGATGCCCACGGTGCGTTGATTCGTGCGCAGGCTGCTTCGTTGGAGGCTGAGCATCAGGCGATCGTTCACGATGTGCTGGCTGCCGGTGATTTTTGGGGTGGTGCTGGTTCGGTGGCGTGCCAGGAGTTTGTGGCGCAGTTGGGTCGCAACTTCGCGGTGATCTACGAGCAGGCCAACAGCCACGGTCAGAAGGTGCAGTCGGCCGGCAACAACATGGCCAACACCGACGCCTCGGTGGGCTCCAGCTGGGCCTGACCCAAGCCAATCTCAGTCAAGAAACCGGCGCAGCCTGCAGGCTGCGCCGGTTTCTTGCGTTCTACCGGGAGTGCGAACGGCGCTGGCGGGTGTCGGGCCGGTGTGCAGGGCGGCCTGGGCGTAACCGGAAGCGGCCGGGGCGAGTGTCCGCCCCGGCCGTCGCCGGCTTGGCTACCGCGTTGTGGTCAGCCCGTGATCGCTGCCGACGAGCATGCGCCCAGCACCGTGGTGGACAGGAACGTCGCGGCATTGGCCAGATAGTTGTCGTTCGGGTCGTAGGTCGGCAGCGCCAACACGAACGCCCGCCGGTACTGCGCGGACAGCTCCGCGAAGTCCTGCAGGGTGGGGTTGTTGCTGCGGCGACCCAGCTGCTGCATCTTGTTGGCCAGGCTGATCATGATGGGCCCGACGGCCAGGTTGACCGCCTTCTGCTGCGGGTTCCAGTAGGTCCCCGGGATGCTGGGGTCGATCCCGTGCCATTCGGCGGCGTCGACACCGAACTTATCCAGCGTGGCCTTCCAGTCCGCGCATACCGGATTAGATCCGGTCAAATAGCGCTGCGGGTTGGCGGGGTTGCCCGGCGAGGCCGTCTTGGTGGGTGAGGTCTGCGATTCGACGAGCGGCGCGCGGGTTGCTGCCGATCCGTTGTTGGCGGCCGCGCAGATCGCGGCCAGGGCCGAAGCGGCGCTGTGCGCGGTGCCGGCCAACGCGGCGTCCCGCTCGGTGTAGGTGGGAATGTGCTCGACGAAGGTCCGGGCATAGGCGATGAACTGCTCATAGAGCTCGCGCATCACCCGGTGTGGAGTCAGCTTCACTAGGCCGACGGTCTGGGCGGCGGCGTTGCGGACCACCTGGCCGGCGGCCAGGTACTGCTTCTTCTGCTCGTCACTCCACGCCGAAGCCGGAATCGACTGATCGCGCTCATTCCACTTGCCCTGGCCCAGCATCGACAACGTGCTGGACAAGTTGCCGCTGATCGATGTCCACGCGGTGCAACTGGGGTCATCCATGATGATCGAGACCGGACCGGTGTCGTCCGCGCTGGCGATGCCCGAGGTCGCCGCGCTGCGGCTGGAGGCCGAGCCGTCCAGCGAACCCTTGCCGGGGTCGCCGCCCAGCAGCACCACCGCTACCAACACCAGAGCGACCACGGCCAGCACGACTACCGCGGCCAACCCCCATTTGAGGTTCTTGTTCTGTTTGGGGGCAGCGGCTTCGTCGTAGTCCTCGTCTTCGTCCTCGTCGTCGTAGTCAAAGTCGAGGTCATCGGTGCCGTCAGTCACAGTGAGCCAGCTTAAAGCACCGACCGGCGCGGGGCAGTGTCACGAGGGGGCTCTAGACTTGGCGACGGTCGAACCGTTACCGAACAATCCGTCACCAAGGGGGTATTCGTGCTGCGCAGCCACGACGCCGGCTCACTGCGGGCCACCGACGCCGGGCGCAGTGTCACGCTTGCCGGTTGGGTGGCGCGCCGACGTGACCATGGCGGCGTCATCTTCATTGACCTGCGCGATGCTTCCGGGGTGGCGCAGGTGGTGTTCCGCGACCCCGCCGTGCTGGAACAGGCACACCGCTTGCGGGCCGAGTTCTGCGTCGCGGTCACCGGTGTCGTCGAGGTCCGCCCCGAGGGCAATGAGAATCCCGATCTGCCCACCGGGGCCATCGAGATCAACGCGACCGGACTGACGGTTCTCAACGAGTCTGCCGCCCTGCCGTTTCAGCTCGACGAGTCCGCCGGCGAGGAAGCCCGGCTCAAGCACCGTTACCTGGATCTGCGCCGGGAAGACGGACCCGGCGCGGCGTTGCGCCTTCGTTCGGCGGCCAACGCGGCAGCCCGTTCGGTGCTGGCCGAGCAGAAGTTCGTCGAGATAGAAACGCCCACGCTGACCCGCTCGACCCCGGAGGGCGCCCGCGACTTCCTGGTTCCGGCGCGGCTGCAGCCCGGCTCGTTCTACGCGCTGCCACAGAGCCCGCAGCTGTTCAAGCAGCTGCTGATGGTGGCCGGCATGGAGCGCTACTACCAGATCGCGCGCTGCTACCGCGACGAGGACTTCCGCGCTGATCGCCAGCCGGAGTTCACTCAGCTGGACCTGGAGATGAGCTTCGTCGACTCCGAAGATGTGATGGGCATCGCCGAACAGGTACTCAAGGCGCTGTGGGCCCTGATCGGCTACGACCTGCCGCTGCCGCTGCCCCGGATGACCTACGCCGACGCGATGCGCCGGTTCGGCTCCGACAAGCCCGATCTGCGATTCGGCCTGGAACTGGTGGAGTGCACTGAGTTCTTCTCTGACACCACCTTCCGGGTCTTCCAGGCCCCCTACGTGGGCGCTGTCGTCATGCCGGGCGGGGCGTCGCAGCCGCGTCGCACGCTGGACGGCTGGCAGGAGTGGGCCAAGCAGCGCGGGGCCAAGGGCCTGGCGTACGTGCTGGTGGGCGAGGATGGCGAGCTGTCCGGTCCGGTGGCCAAGAACCTGACCGACGCTGAGCGCGCCGGGCTGGCCGGGCACGTCGGAGCCGCCCCGGGGGATTGCATCTTCTTTGCGGCCGGGCCGGCCAAGGGATCCCGGGCATTGCTGGGGGCGGCTCGTGGTGAGATCGCCCGCCGCCTGGACCTGATCGACCCGGATGCCTGGGCGTTCACCTGGGTGGTCGACCCGCCGCTGTTCGAGCCCGCCGGCGACGCCACTGCCGCCGGTGACGTAGCGGTCGGTACCGGAGCCTGGACCGCGGTGCACCACGCCTTCACCTCGCCCAAGCCGGAGTACGCCGGCAGCGTGGAGACCGACCCCGGTGCGGTGCTCGCGGACGCCTACGACGTGGTGTGCAACGGCAACGAGATCGGCGGCGGTTCGATCCGTATCCACCGCCGCGACATTCAGCAGCAGGTCTTCCAGGTGATGGGGATCGACGAGGCGGCGGCGCAGGAGAAGTTCGGCTTCCTGCTTGACGCGTTCAGCTTCGGCGCACCACCGCACGGTGGGCTGGCGTTCGGCTGGGACCGGGTGGTGGCATTGCTGGCCGGGGTGGAGTCCATCCGCGAGGTCATCGCCTTCCCGAAGTCCGGCGGCGGCATCGACCCGCTGACCGACGCGCCGGCGCCGATCACCGCGGCGCAGCGCAAGGAAGCCGGGATCGACGCAGTGCCTCAGCAGCGCTGAGGCGGGCGCCTAGACAGCGGCGCGACTGTCGGCGAGGCTGACAGGCATGGATTCGGCTGAGTTCGCCCGATTGGTCGTTGCCAACATGCCCTTCGCGGCGGCGCTGGAGATCGAGATCGCTGAACTGTCACCGCAAGAGGTGCGCGCGACCATGGCATGGGCCCCGGAGCGCTGCACCACCGGCGGGATGTTGCACGGGGGAGCGCTGATGGCGTTCGCCGACACCGCCGGAGCGGTATGCGCGGTGGTCAATCTGCCGCAGGGTGCGAGCACCTCGACCATAGAGTCGAAGACCAACTTCTTCCGCGCGGTGCGCGATGGCGCGGTGACTGCGACCAGCATTCCGCTGCATGTAGGGCGGACGACGATCGTCGTGCAGACCGACTTGAGCGACGACAACGGCAAGCTGGTCGCCCGGGTCACCCAGACCCAGGCGGTGTTGTCGCCGAAGCCGCAGTAGGGCTCACCAGAACGGTTTGAGCAGCTGGCGCATGGCCGGCGGCACCCAGCCTTTCACCGACGACGGGAATACGCGTCCCGGTCCGCATTTCGGCCAGGCATACGGGCCCTGCTCATCGAGCACCCGAGTGGCGACGGCAATCTGTTCTTCCCGCGATGCCTTCGCCGGAGATCCCACACCGCCGAATGCGCGCCACGTCGATGGCTTGAACTGCAGGCCACCGTAGAAACCGTTGCCGGTATCGGCGGCCCAGTTGCCGCCCGATTCGCATTGTGCGACCGCATCCCAGCCCATCGCCATGTTGTCCGCATGGGCCACTCCTGCCGAGGACAGCAGCGTGCCCACAATCCCCCCGGTGATCAGCCCGGACGTGGCCCAAGTCAGTTGCCGCCGTCCAAGCTGCACGACACGCCGTGCCGTGTTCCGGTACATATCACAACCTCCGTGATAGGTGTCTATCAGTGAGGTTTCCGAGCATAACGCGATAAATGATGAAATTGCACATTTTGGTCACCTAAAGATGCAAATGAGTTTGCTGTTATAAATTGAGGCAAAAGTAAACAACAGTTGTTTGAGTTAACGAAGTTGTGATTGTTACATATGTTGCGAGAGATCTCTTAGAAATTAAGAGAATTTTGAGTTACCAATGTTTCTGAAGTGACTGTTGGGACTGCAGTGGTGGTTGGTACTCGCGGAGTGCGCGCCCTCTGCCGCGGCGCTAGCCGAGAAAAAATTGACGGAATCGCGCGCCCGGTTCCCCGGCGGCACGGCCGGACGCCCCTAGGCTGCCTCGGGTGGCCGACCGCTATGGAACCGACATCCTCGCCGAGAACCCGCACAGCGCCCGCAAAGTCCGCTCGGTCGAGGTGCCGGTGGAACGCGGCATGGTGGTCGAAGACGCCCAAACCGGCTATGTCGGTGCCGTCGTGCGGGTCGCCTACGGACGGATGGACCTTGAGGACCGGCACGGCCGCACCCGCGGATTCCCCGTCGGCCCCGGCTACCTGATCGACGGCAAACCGGTGATTCTGACCGAGCCGCGCCCGACCGCACCTACGGGCCCGGCCCGGACGGCGTCGGGTTCGGTGGCGGTGCGCGGCGCGCGCGCGAAGGTCGCGCTGGCCAGCCGGATCTACGTCGAGGGTCGCCACGACGCCGAACTCGTCGAGCAGGTCTGGGGCGAGGATCTGCGCATCGAAGGTGTGGTGGTCGAATACCTCGGCGGCATCGACGACCTGGCCGGCATCGTCGCCGAATTCCAGCCCGGGCCTGGCCGACGACTCGGGGTACTGGTCGACCACCTGGTGGACGGATCCAAGGAGACCCGCATCGCCGAGGCCGTGCGCCGCGGGCCAGGAGGTGCCCACACCCTGATCGTCGGGCATCCCTACGTCGACATCTGGCAGGCGGTGAAGCCGGGCCGGCTCGGCTTGCAGACGTGGCCGAAGATCCCGCGCAACGTGGAGTGGAAGCACGGGATCTGCGCCGCGCTGGGCTGGCCGCACGCCGGACAGGCCGACATCGCCGCCGCCTGGCAGCGCATCCGGGGCCGGGTGCGGGACTGGACCGACCTGGAACCGGAGCTGATCGGCCGGGTCGAGGAGTTGATCGACTTCGTGACGCAACCCGGCGGTTAGCGAGCGTCGACGCAGGAGAGGCGAAGCTGGACCGGCGTGGCAATTTGGCGGTTAGCAATCCGGTTGAATCGGGCCACCGTGGCCGCCTGAGCCGGTTGGATGGCAGGCATGAAAACAATTGCCGCCGTGGCGCATGCGCCCAACCAGCCCTTCGAGATCATGGAGCTGGACCTGGACGGGCCCGGTCCGGGCGAGGTGCTGATCAAGTTCACCGCGGCCGGACTGTGTCATTCGGACCTGCACCTGGCCGACGGTGACTGGCCGTCGCGGTTCCCGATCGTCGGCGGGCACGAGGGCTCCGGGATCATCGAGGACGTCGGCCCCGGGGTCACCAAGGTCAAGCCCGGGGATCACGTGGTGTGCTGCTTCATCCCCAGCTGCGGGTCCTGTCGCTACTGCTCGACCGGACGGCAGAACCTGTGCGACATGGGGGCCACCATCCTGGAGGGCTGTATGCCCGACGGCACGTTCCGATTCCACGCGGGCGGGACCGATTACGGCGGGTTCTGCATGCTGGGCACCTTCGCCGAGCGGGCGACGGTCTCGCAGCACTCGGTGGTCAAGGTCGATGATTGGCTGCCGTTGGAGACCGCGGTGCTGGCCGGCTGCGGGGTGCCCACCGGCTGGGCGACGGCCAACTATGACGGCGGGGTGCGTGCCGGGGACACCGTGGTCGTCTACGGCATCGGCGGCGTAGGCATCAATGCCGTGCAGGGCGCCGCGCATGCCGGCGCCAAGTACGTAGTGGCGGTCGATCCGGTGGAGTTCAAACGCGAGACCGCCTTGAAGCTGGGCGCCACGCACGCGTTCGCCACCGCGGATGAGGCGATGGCCAAGATCGCCGAGCTGACCTGGGGTCAGATGGCCGACCAGGCGCTGATCACCGTCGGCGACCTCGGTGAGGCCGTCACGACCGCCGCGATCAACACCGTCGGCAAGGGCGGCACCGTCGTGATCGCGGCGATGGCTCGGTTGGAGGACCTCGACGTGCAGGTGTCGGGCACCATGTTGGCGCTGTTCGGCAAGACGATCAAAGGGACGCTGTTCGGAGGGGCGAACCCGCAGTACGACATCGTGCGACTGCTGCGCCTCTACGACGCCGGCCAGCTCAAGCTCGACGAGCTGGTGACCCGGCGCTACACCCTGGAGCAGGTCAACGAGGGTTACCAGGATCTGCGTGACGGCAAGAACATCCGGGGGGTGATCGTGCACCGCTGACGTGGCGGCGCCGCCGGGGCGGGTGACAGCGGGCGGCGGGTGCGCGTGGTATGCCTGAAGTCGTGTCCGATGGACTGTTCGACCTCAGCGGTGCGCCGGCGCCCGAACCGAATGGGCCCGGCGCGGCCGCCACGCCGTTGGCGGTGCGGATGCGGCCCGCGTCCCTGGACGAGGTGGTCGGCCAGGATCACCTGCTGGGGCAGGGCTCTCCGCTGCGCCGGCTGGTCGACGGTTCCGGGGCGGCCTCGGTCATCCTCTACGGTCCGCCCGGCACCGGAAAGACCACGCTGGCCTCGCTGATCTCCGGCGCCACCGGCCGCCGGTTCGAGGCGCTCTCGGCGCTGAGTGCCGGGGTCAAAGAGGTGCGGGCCGTGATCGACACCGCGCGGCGCGCGGCCGCTTACGGCGAGCAGACCGTGTTGTTCATCGATGAGGTGCACCGGTTCTCCAAAACCCAGCAGGACGCGTTGCTGGCCGCGGTGGAAAACCGGGTGGTGCTGCTGGTGGCGGCCACCACCGAGAACCCGTCGTTCTCGGTGGTGGCGCCGCTGCTGAGCCGGTCGCTGATCCTGCAGCTGAGGCCGCTGGAGCCCGAGGACATCGCCAGAGTGGTGCGTCGCGCCATCGACGACGAACGCGGCCTGGCCGGACGTATCGAGGTGGCGCCCGACGCCGTCGACCTACTGGTCCGGCTGGCCGCCGGCGACGCCCGCCGGGCCTTGACCGCGCTGGAAGTGGCCGCTGAGGCGGGCAAGCGGGTAACCGTCGAGATCGTCGAGGGATCGCTGGATCAGGCCGCGGTGCGTTATGACCGGGACGGCGATCAGCACTACGACGTCATCAGTGCGTTCATCAAGTCGGTGCGCGGCTCCGACGTCGACGCCGCGCTGCACTACCTGGCGCGGATGCTGGTCGCGGGGGAGGACCCGCGGTTCATCGCCCGCCGGCTGATGATTCTGGCCAGCGAGGACATCGGGATGGGCGACCCGACCGCGCTGCAGACCGCGGTAGCCGCCGCGCAGACCGTCGCACTGATCGGCATGCCCGAGGCGCAACTGACCCTGGCCCACGCCACCGTGCACCTGGCGACCGCGCCGAAGTCCAACGCGGTGACCACCGCGTTGGGCGCGGCGATGGCCGACATCAGGGCAGGCAAAGCCGGGGCGGTTCCGGCGCACCTGCGCGACGGGCACTACGCCGGAGCGCAGTCACTGGGCAATGCGGTCGGCTATCGATACGCCCACGATCATCCGGACGGCGTTGTGCCGCAACAATATCCACCCGACGATCTGGTCGGGGTGGACTACTACCAGCCGACCGGCAGGGGAGCCGAACGCGAGATCGCCGGGCGGTTGGCGCGGTTGCGGGCGATCATCCGGCGCCGCTAGCTCACCAGGTGCCGGCGGCGAGGTCGGCGAACAGGTTGTTCAGCGTGTCCGGAAGTGCTTCCAGCGCCGTGGAGATGCCGGTCAGGCCGTCCTGGAATGCCGCGGTGAGCGCCGTCGAGTCACCCGAGATCAGGGCGTCGACAACGTGATCGACTGCCACCTGCGGAGGCAGCACCAGGTCGCGCCAGATCAGGAACGCATCGCCCAGCACGCCCGGATTCTCCGGGACCTCTTGCCCGGCCCAACTGAGCAGCGTCCAGCCGTCCTCGGGGTTGCCCGCGAGCTGGATCAGCCCGGCGTTCGGGACCAGCCCGGGCGATCCGCCGTTCTGTAACGACGAGATCAGCTCGTTGACCAGCGCCATCGGATCGGGGTTCTTCACGTTGAGCATGGTCCAGATCATCATCGACGCTTCGCTGGTGTAGCCCACGGCGGTGATGTTGCCGTCGTCGCCGACCACCGGATTGGCCAGCGCGCCGGCATACATCGCGTTGATGGCCTCGGTGTAGTTGTCGTTGACCACCACCCCGTTGTACTCGTCGGCGCCGGGAATCTGAAAGGCGTTGACCAGGCCCAACATCCACAGCACTACGGCCAGGTCGTAGTAGATGCCGCCGAGGCTCAGCACCGGTTGGTTGGCGAAGATCCCGCCGTCGACCTCGACCAGCCCGTTGAGGATCTGCGGGTCCATGCCCTGAAGCATGGCGAATGGCACCGCGGTGTCCTGGGCGTCGGTGTCCGGTCCGGAGAACAGTCCGGCGACGTGGCCGGGACCGCCGACCTGGCCGAAGATCAGGTTGGCGGTGTCGATCGCCTGCTGCTTGCCCAGATCGCTGATCCCCGCCCCGGGGAACTCCGGGGAGAACGGGATCCGTGAGTTGGCGGGCGCCATGTCCTCGGCGTGCCGGACGATGTCGATGACGATGTCTTGGGCGGTCAGCGCGATGTCTGCGACGACATGCGCCGGCAGCGGCGGCGGAGCGGCTATCGGCGTGATCAGGCTGGCGCCCAGCAGCGTGATCCCGGCGGTGGTGCAGCAGTAGGACTTGTTGACCATCTCAAGCCTCCAACATCGCTGTAAGCAGTGTCACGGAGTTCGCTCATGAAAAACCCAGGCGAGGGTAGCAATCCGGGTCGGCGACGATCGAGGCTTTCAGTGGCTGCGGCGGCTATTGCCAGCAAACGCGCAGAGTCAGCCCGCCGAGCCGGCCTGGCTCAGCCAATCGGCCAGCGAGCGTCCGGCGTCGAGGACGTGTTGCTCGGCGATGGCGCGCGACGCCTCCGCGTCCCCGGCGGCCAGCGCCGCGACCAGCTTGCGATGGTCTTCCAGTGAATGGTGCTCGTGTTCGGGGAACACCGTCAGGAAGTTCGTCGGTACCACCCGCGCCGCGTGCCGGATCTGGATGAGCAGCTGCGGCGAATGCGCGGCCCGATGAATCTCCTGGTGGAACTCCCAGTTGGCGTCGCCGATGGCGTCCGAGCCACGCAGCTCCTCGACTTCGGCGACCAGCGTGCGCAGACGCTCGACGTCGGCGGGGGTGATCCGCTCGGCGGCCCAGGCCGCGGCCTGGCCGGTCAGCACGCCCAGGATGGTGAAGCTGTCCAGCACGTCCTCGGGGCGGATGCCGATCACCGTGACGCCGCTGCGCGGCGCAACCTCCACTAGGCCCTCGTAGGACAACTCCAGCAGGGCCTCGCGGACGGGCGTGCGGCTGGTGGCGAATTCCGTGGTGATGGCGTCGAGGTCGAGGCGGGTTCCGGGCGCCAGTTCACCGGTGAGGATGCGATTGCGCAGCTCGCGGGCCGCGCGCTCGCGCACGGTGCCCCCGATGTCGACATTGTTGGCCGCCACAGGCCGAAGCGTACACGTTTTGAAATCCAATAGTTGATATCTGATATATCAGATGGTAGGTATGGGGCATGATGAAACGGACCGATCGGATGGCGCTGGTCGCCTTCATGCAAGCCGGCAACGCCTCGGTGTACGCCGGCTCGTGGCGCCATCCCGCCACCGAGCACGGCTACCTCGACGCCTCGTACTACGCCAAGATCGGTCGGCAGCTCGAAGAGGGCTGCTTCGACCTGATGTTCTTCGACGACCGACTCGCCATGCCGGGCATCTACGGCGGCTCGGTCGCCGACGCGGTCCGCTACGGCGCGCGGCCGGTGAAGCTGGATCTGTCCGTCGTGCTCGGCGTCCTCGCCCAGGCGACCTCGAAGATCGGCCTGGGCGCCACGTACTCCACCACCTATTACCCGCCGTTCCACGTGGCCCGCACGTTCGCCAGCCTCGACCACCTCTCGGGCGGCCGGGCGGCGTGGAACGTGGTGACCTCGGTCAATGACAGTGAGGCCCACAACTACGGCCTGGAAAGCCATCTGAGCCACGACGAACGCTACGACCGCGCCGACGAGTTCCTCGACGTCGTCGCCGGGCTCTGGGACACCTGGGAAGACGGCGCGATCGTGGCCGATCGCGGGGCCGGCATCTTCGCCGACCCGGCCAAGGTTCACGAGCTCAACCACATCGGTGAGTACTTCTCCTCGCGTGGCCCCTTGACCGTGCCGCGCACCCCGCAGGGCCGCCCGGTGATCCTGCAGGCCGGATCGTCAGGCCGGGGCCGTGATTTCGCGTCCCGCTGGGCGGATCTGATCTTCACCGGCGACCCGGGCATCGAGGTGGCGCGCAGTCACTACGCCGATCAGAAGGAACGGATCGGTGAGTCGGGGCGTGACCCGGCCACGGTGAAGCTCTGCCCGATGGCCTACGCGGTGGTCGGCGAGACCGAGGCGCAGGCCAAAGACCGCGAGCAGATCCTGCTCAACGACCTGGTGCACCCGATGGCGTCGCTCACGCTGCTTTCCGAGCTGATGAACTACGACTTCGCGCAGCACAACCTCGACGATCCGATCACCGACGAGTTGATCGCCTCGGTCTCGGGAATCCGCGGCCTGGTGCAGAATCTGCGCACCCACATCGGCGGTGACATCACACTGCGCGACCTGGCCGGGCATCGGGCCACGCTGCTGCAGGGACCGCGTTTCGTCGGTACCGGAGTCCAGGTCGCCGATCAGATGGAGGAGTGGTTCCACGGCGGAGCCTGTGACGGATTCGTCTTGGCCGCAACGCATTCGCCGGGATCCTACGAGGACGTGGTCCGGATGGTGGTTCCTGAGCTGCAGCGTCGTGGACTGTTCCGCACCCGCTATGAAGGCAATACCCTGCGCGAGCATTTGGGCCTGCCCCGGCCCGCAGCGGCCGCCGTACCGGCATGACGGGGGCGATGCTGCACGGCATCCGGGTGCTCGACCTGGCCAGCTTGGCGGCGGCGCCGCTGGTGGCCACCTACCTCGGTGAGTTCGGTGCCGATGTCATCAAGGTCGAGCAACCCGGCTCCGGGGACCCCATTCGCAGCTGGGGCAACCAGCGTGACGGGGTCGGGCTGATGTGGAAGTCGGTGTCGCGCAACAAGCGCTCGATCACCTGCAACCTGCGGGTGCCCGAAGGCCAGGAGTTGGTGCGCAAACTGGTGGCCGGCGCCGACGTGGTGATCGCGAACACCCGGCCACAGACCCTGCGCGGTTGGAGGTTGGACTACGAGGCGTTGCGGGCGGTCAACGACCGCATCGTGATGCTGCACATCACCGGGTTCGGGCTTTCGGGTCCGAAGAGTGAACGGCCTGGCTTCGGGACCCTCGGTGAGGCGATGAGTGGATTCGCCAACATCACCGGTGAAGCTGACGGGCCGCCCACTCTGCCGCCGTTCATGCTGGCCGACGGTGTCGCGTCGCTCAACGCCGCCTACGCGGTGATGATGGCGCTGTATCACCGTGACGTGCACGGCGGACCGGGGCAGCTGATCGACGTCAACCTCGTCGACCCGCTGGCCCGCCTGCTGGAGCAGACACTGCTCGGCTACGACCAACTCGGGCTGGTGCCGACCCGGGCCGGCAACCGTTGGGACATCTCGGCGCCGCGCAACACCTACCGCACGGCCGACGGCCGCTGGCTGGCCATGTCGGGCAGTTCACCGGCGTTGGCGCTGCGGGTGTTTCGGGCGATCGGGCGCACCGACCTGGTCGACGACACGGACTTCAGCGACCCGCAGCGCCGGCTGGCCCGTGCCCGAGAAGTCGACCAGGTGGTCGCCGATTGGGTGGCGACCAGGACCCTGGATGAGGCCATGGCGGTGTTCGACGCCGAACAGGTCGCGGCCGCCGCGGTGTACGACATCACCGACCTGGTCGCCGACGAGCAGCTGACGCACCGCGGGGTCTTCGTCCAGATCGATGACGACGAACTGGGCGCCATGACCGTCCAGGCT
Organism: Mycobacterium sp. SMC-19; assembly: GCF_045310815.1. Taxonomy (NCBI): domain Bacteria; kingdom Bacillati; phylum Actinomycetota; class Actinomycetes; order Mycobacteriales; family Mycobacteriaceae; genus Mycobacterium; species Mycobacterium sp. SMC-19. The sequence goes on from NZ_JBJIAM010000002.1 coordinate 193,063, forward strand.
CCGGTGCCGCGCTTCTCCGACGCGACCGGACGCGTTGAACACCTGGGCCCGCGCCTGGGAGAGCACAACGCCGAGGTTTATCGCGAACTGCTCGACCTGACCTCATCCGACATCGACGACCTGCACGCCCGCGGCGTGTTGTGACCCCGAACCTCAAGGAGATCGCCCCATGCTTTTGCGCCGTTCCGAGTTGGCCGTACCTGCCGCCAACGACAACATGTTCGCCAAGGCGGCTGCCTCACAGGCCGACCTTGTCTTCCTCGACCTGGAGGATGCGACCGCGCCCGCCGAGAAAGTCGGCGCCCGCGCCAAGGTCATCACCGCGCTGAACGAACTGGACTGGGGGCGCACCGCGCGGGCCATCCGGATCAACGGACTGGACACCCAGTGGTGCCACGACGACATCATCGAGGTAGTCACCGCCGCGGGCCGCAACCTGGACACCATCGTGGTCCCCAAGGCCTGCACCGCCCGCGACGTCTGGTGGGTGGACCTGCTGCTCACCCAGCTGGAGGCCAAACTCGGTCTGAATCGCCAGATCCGCCTCGAGGTGCTCATCGAGGAGGTCGAGGGGTTGGCCAATGCCGAGGAGATCGCCAAGGCCAGCCCGCGGATCGACGCGCTGATCTTCGGGGTCGGCGACTTCTCGCTGTCGCAGGGGGCGCGGGTGGACACCAACTTCGTCCCGATCTGGGACTACCCGGGCGACTTCTGGCACTACGCCCGCAACAAGGTGATGGTCGCGGCTCGCATCGCCGGTATCGACGCCATCGACTCGCCCTACCCCGACTACGGCGACCTGGGCGGCTACGAGTCCGAGGCCCGCAGGTCTTCGCTGTACGGCTTCACCGGCAAGTGGGCGATCCATCCCACCCAGATACCGGTCGCCAACAGGGTGTTCTCGCCGACCGCCCAGGAGGTCGCACTTGCCGAACGCAACATGGCCGCCTACCGCGACGGGGAGGCGAAGGGGCTAGGGGCAGTCGGGGTCGACGGCGTGCTGGTCGACGCCGCGCACGTGAAGATGGCGCAGCGCACCCTGGCGCGGGTGGCGATGATCAACTGGAAGTGCTGATCGGGTAGCTCCTACCCTGGAACTCGTGAACACCCAAGTGCTCGACATCGACACCGCCCGGCGTCGCACCGTCGACCTCACCGATCAGGTGCGGTCGTTCTGCGCCGGCCACGGTGACGGGCTGTGCAACGTCTTCGTACCGCATGCGACAGCTGGGGTCGCGATCATCGAGACCGGCGCCGGATCCGACTCCGACCTGGTCGACACGCTGGAGCGGCTGCTGCCGCGCGATGACCGATACCGGCACGCGCACGGATCGCCGGGACACGGCGCCGATCACGTGCTGCCGGCGATCGTCGCACCGTCGATCACGGTTCCGGTGGCCGACGGTGAACCGCTACTGGGCATCTGGCAGTCGGTGGTCCTGGTCGACCTGAACCGCGACAACCCTCGCCGAAGTGTGCGATTGAGCTTTGTCGGCGGCGGCGCCACCTGAGGATCCTTGCCTGCTGAGAACACGATCGGCAGCCCGGTACTGTAGTGCCGTCTAAATGGGCGAGACGGCGGGAAGCGATAGATAGTGCAGACACACGAGATCAGGAAACGCTTCCTCGATCACTTCGTGAAAGCGGGCCACACCGAGGTGCCGAGCGCTTCGGTGATCCTGGATGACCCCAACTTGTTGTTCATCAACGCCGGCATGGTGCAGTTCGTGCCGTTCTTCCTGGGCCAGCGCACCCCGCCGTATGCCACCGCCACCAGCATCCAGAAGTGCATCCGGACCCCGGATATCGACGAGGTGGGCATCACCACCCGGCACAACACCTTCTTCCAGATGGCCGGCAACTTCTCGTTCGGCGACTACTTCAAGCGCGGGGCGATCGAGCTGGCCTGGACGTTGCTGACGGGCAGCGTCTCCGACGGCGGTTACGGACTGGACCCCGAACGGATATGGGCCACGGTCTATCTCGACGACGACGAGGCCATCGCGCTGTGGCAGGAGATCGCCGGAATGCCGCTCGAGCGGATTCAGCGCCGCGGTATGGCCGACAACTACTGGTCGATGGGCATCCCCGGGCCGTGTGGTCCGTCATCGGAGATCTACTACGACCGCGGCCCGGAGTTCGGTGTCGACGGCGGCCCGGTCGCCAACGAGGATCGCTACATCGAGATCTGGAACCTCGTGTTCATGCAGAACGAGCGCGGCGAGGGCACCTCCAAGGAGGACTTCGAGATCCTCGGGCCGCTGCCGCGGCAGAACATCGACACCGGGATGGGCATCGAGCGGGTCGCGTTCCTGCTCCAGGGCGTGCACAACGTCTACGAGACCGACCTGGTTCGCCCGGTCATCGATCTGGTAGCCACCCGCGCGCCGCGTGGCTATAACACCGGCAACGACGCCGACGACGTGCGTTACCGGATCATCGCCGACCACTCCCGCACCGCGGCCATCCTGATCGGCGACGGGGTGAGCCCCGGCAACGACGGCCGCGGCTACGTGCTGCGCCGGCTGCTGCGCCGGGTGATCCGCTCGGCCAAGCTGTTGGGCATCGACGACGCAATCGTCGGTGATCTGATGGCGACGGTGCGCGACGCGATGGGCCCGTCGTATCCGGAACTGGTCACCGACTTCGACCGGATCAACCGGATCGCGGTCGCCGAGGAGACCGCGTTCAACCGCACCCTGGCCTCAGGCTCGAAGCTGTTCGAGGACGCCGCGGCGGCCACTCGGTCCGCCGGGGTCACGGTGCTGTCGGGCAGCGACGCCTTCGCCTTGCACGACACCTACGGTTTCCCGATCGAACTCACCCTGGAAATGGCCTCTGAGGCCGGCCTGCAGGTCGACGAGGCCGGGTTCCGCAGCTTGATGGCCGAGCAGCGCCAGCGCGCCAAAGCCGACGCCGCCGCGCGCAAGCACGCCCACGCCGACCTGAGCGCCTACCGGGAACTGATCGACGCCGGCCCCACCGAGTTCACCGGCTTCAACGAGCTCACCACCGAAGCGCGCATCCTGGGCATCTTCGTCGACGGCAAGCGTGTACCGGTGGTGTCGCACGAGGACCAGAAGGGCATGGCCGCGGACAACGTCGAGCTGGTGCTGGACCGCACGCCGCTCTACGCCGAGGCCGGCGGGCAGATCGCCGACGCCGGCACCATCAGCGCCGGAACGGCCCGAGCGGCCGTCACCGACGTGCAGAAGATCGCCCAGACGCTGTTCGTGCACCGGGTCAACGTCACCTCCGGTGAATTCGTAGAAGGTGACACCGTCACCGCGGCGGTGGACCAGGCCTGGCGAAAGGGCGCCACGCAGGGCCACTCGGGTACACATATGGTGCACGCCGCGCTGCGACAAGTATTGGGCCCCAACGCCGTTCAGGCAGGATCGCTGAACCGGCCGGGCTATCTGCGATTCGACTTCAACTGGCAGGGCGCGCTCACCGACGACCAGCGTCAGCAAGTCGAGGAAGTCACCAACGAGGCGGTCCAGGCCGACTTCGAGGTGCACACCTTCACCGAAGACCTGGAGAAGGCCAAGAGTATGGGCGCCATGGCGATGTTCGGTGAGAAGTATCCCGAGAAGGTGCGAGTCGTCGAGATCGGCGGGCCGTTCTCACTGGAACTGTGTGGCGGCACCCATGTGCACAATTCGGCGCAGATCGGTCCGGTCACCATCCTGGGTGAATCGTCGGTGGGCTCCGGGGTGCGCCGCGTCGAGGCCTACGTCGGGCTGGAGTCGTTCCGGCATCTGGCCAAGGAGCGGGCGCTGATGGCCGGGCTGGCCTCCTCGCTCAAGGTGCCGTCGGAGGAGGTGCCGGCCCGGGTGGCAAACCTGGTCGAGCGTCTCAAGGCCGCCGAGAAGGAACTTGACCGCGCCCGGCTGGCAAATGCCCGCGCCGCTGCGTCGAATGCCGCCGCCAGCGCCGAACAAATCGGTAACGTGCGCCTGGTGGCGCAGCGGATGACGGGTGGGATCGGCGGTGGCGACCTGCGTTCGCTGGTCGGCGACATCCGCGGCAAGCTGGGCGAGGAGCCCGCAGTGGTGGCGTTGATCGCCGACGGTTCGGATTCGCAAGGCAGCGTTCCGTATGTCGTCGCCGCCAACGCTGCCGCACAAGAGCTCGGGTTGCGCGCTGACGACCTGGTCAAAGACCTGGCGGCGGCGGTATCAGGCCGCGGCGGCGGCAAAGCCGACCTGGCACAGGGCTCCGGAAAGGACTCCACCGGGATCGATGCCGCGCTGGCGGCGGTCCGCGCGGCGGTCGCCCGGAGCACGCCGGCGTGACCTCACCCCACCATCGCACCCCGGACCGGCCCGGCGGGCCGGACGATCCCGGCCGCGGACGACGGCTCGGGGTGGATGTGGGCAGTGTGCGTATCGGGGTGTCGTGCAGCGACCCCGACGGACTGTTGGCGACGCCGGTGGAAACCGTGCGCCGACACGCATCCGGTTCGCACCTGCGTCGGCTGGCCGACCTGGCCGACGAATACGACGTCGTCGAAGTGGTGGTGGGGTTGCCCCGCACCCTGGCCGACCGAGCTGGCTCGGCCGCCGAGGACGCCATCGCGGTGGCAGACGACCTGGTCCGGGTCCTGGCCGGGCGCCGTCGGCTCGCCCCGGTGCGGCTGGCCGACGAACGCCTGAGCACCGTCAGCGCGGCCCGGTCACTGCATGAGGCCGGGGTGCGCTCCAAACATCAGCGTTCGGTGATCGACCAGGCCGCCGCGGTGACGATCCTGCAGAGCTGGCTCGACCAGCGCCGGGCCCTGTGCTCACCGGCCCCGGCTGCGCCGACGGAGGACAACGGTGTCTGATCAACGACCCGGGACGGCTCACGACAAGCCCGGGAACAAGGCCCAACCGGTAGCGGTCGGACCCCCGAGGCGCCGGATGAGCCGCACCGAGCGGGCCCGTGAGAACCGCCGGCGGCGCCAGCACAACCGGCACCGCCGGCTGGCCCGCGGACTTGGTGTCGCCCTGGTCGTCCTGGTCGGAATCGCCGGCGTTTTCCTGGCCTCCAAGCTCTGGCACTCCAGCGGTCCCGTCGTCGACTTCACCGGCGAGGGCGGCCAGCAGGTACTGATCGAGGTGCACGAGGGCGACTTCACCACCGCGATCGCGGAAACGATGCTCGATGCCGGGGTGATCGCCAACGTCGGAACGTTCCTCACTGCCGCGCAGGGCAACGCCGCCATCGCGGCGATCCAGCCTGGCTTCTACCGGCTGCGGGCGGAGATCCCGGCCGCCACAGCGGTACAGCAGCTCACCGACCCGAAGAATCGGGTGGGCAAGCTGGTGATTCCGGAGGGTCGTCAGCTCGACGACACCACCGACATGAAGACCGACCGGGTGACCCCGGGGGTGTTCACCCTGATCGCCGAGGCCAGCTGCCTGGACCTCAACGACGATCATCACTGTCTCAAGGCCCAGGACCTGCGTCGCGCTGCGGAGACCGAGACACCGCAGTCGCTGTCCGTGCCGGAGTGGGCGCTCGGTCCGGTCAGCAAGATGGGCCGCGATCACCGCCGCATCGAGGGCCTGATCACGGCGGGCACCTGGAACGTCGACCCGACCGCGCCGGCACCGACCGTGCTGGCGAAACTGATCAGCCAGAGCAGTGCGGAGCTGGATAGGTCCGGCCTTTCCGGCACCGCCGAGCAGTTGGGCATGACTCCCTACGAGATGCTGGTGGTGGCATCGCTGGTGCAACGCGAAGCCCTGCCGCACGACTTCGCCAAAGTCGCCAGGGTGATCGACAACCGGCTGGGGGAGCCGCAGCGGCTGGAGTTCGACTCGACGGTCAACTATCCGCTGGACCGCCAGGAGGTGGCTACCACCGACGCCGATCGGGCCAAGGTGACGCCGTGGAACACCTACGCCTCCGATGGTCTGCCCGCCACCCCGATCTGCTCACCGGGAGTGGACGCGCTGCATGCCGCCGAGCATCCCGAGCCCGGCGACTGGCTGTACTTCGTGACGATCGACAAGGACGGCACCACTCTGTTCACCCACAACTATCAGCAGCATCTGAACAACATCGAGATGGCGCTGGACAACGGTGTCCTCGACAGCTCCCGCTGACCTCGGGCCACGCCGGGCCGCGGTGCTGGGTTCGCCGATCGCCCACTCGCGGTCACCTCAGCTGCATCTGGCGGCCTACCGGGCGCTCGGCCTGCAGGGCTGGACCTATGAGCGCATTGAGTGCGGGGCCGAGGAGTTGCCGGCGCTGGTTGCCGGCTTCGGACCGGAATGGGTCGGCGTCTCGGTCACCATGCCGGGCAAATTCGCGGCCCTGGCGTTTGCCGACGAACGCACCCGGCGCGCCGAGCGCATCGGCTCGGCGAACACGCTGGTTCGCACGGCAACCGGATGGTTGGCCGACAACACCGACGCCGACGGGGTGAGTGGGGCGCTCGCTTCGGCCGGTCCGGTGTCGGGCGCAGCGATCGTGCTGGGCTCTGGCGGCACCGCCCCGGCCGCGGTGGTGGCACTGGCCGAACTGGGTGCCGACCACATCACGGTGGCCGCCCGCAACGCCGACAACGCCGCCAGGGTGGTGGCCTTGGCCACCGAAGCCGGTGTGTCGGCTCGCGTCTGCGCACTCGATGGCCCCGACCTGGCCGCGGCGGCCACCGATGCCTCGGTGCTGGTCAGCACACTTCCGGCCGACGTCGCCGCCCGGTGTGCGCCGGTCCTGGCCGGGGTGCCGGTGCTGCTGGACGCCATCTACGACCCGTGGCCGACGCCGCTGGCAGCGGCGGTGGCGACCGCCGGCGGCACCGTGATCAGCGGCCTGCAGATGCTGTTGCACCAGGCGTTCACTCAGGTCGAGCTGTTCACCGGTCGGCCCGCGCCCCGCGCGGAGATGACTTGCGCGGTGGCCGACCTCGCCTGAGCATGGCGCCATGGACGGGATGGAGGCGGTGGGGGCGGCTTCAGTGCTGGTGTGGCTGACCCTGCTGAGTGGCTACGACATCCGGCAGCGGCGGCTGCCGAATTGGTTGACGCTGCCCGCGGCGGTGCTGGTGCCGGCGGTGGCGGCCGCGGTCGGCAGAGGGCCCGCGGCGCTGGTCGGCGCGGCGGCTCTGACCGGGGTCTACCTGGTCGTCCACCTGATCGCCCCGGCAGGATTGGGTGCCGGCGACGTCAAGCTGGCCGTCGCGCTCGGCGCGCTGACCGGCTCCTTCGGTGCCGACGTGTGGCTGCTGGCCGCGGTGTCCGCGCCCCTGCTGACCGCGCTGTGCGGGCTGGGCGTGGCCATGGCGGGCCGCGGGCGGACGGTGCCGCACGGACCGTCGATGTGCCTGGCCAGCGCGGCGGCAGCGGCACTGGGGATGGCCTGAACCGGGTGTGTGCCGACGGCCATTCGCGGGATAAAGCTCAGGGAACGCAAATTAACGTCGACTGTGACCTTGCCAGGAAACGTTTGCCGCTCAGCCCATTATTAGGTAGCATCGACCGTATTGAACTGCTGCTGACCGGTGCGTAGCCAGAGGGGGTGACCGTGAAGCGAGCTGTAGTTGGGGGCGTGGCAGCTGCTGTGGTTGCCGTCGGTGGGGGCATCGTTCTTGCCAGCAACATGGCATCACCGTCGCTGCCTGACGTGCAGGTTCCGGCGATTCAGCTGTCCAGCGCCGAAGGAAACGACGCCACCGTGCAGTGGCTGGACCTGTTTGCGCAGACCTCAGCCGCTAACGCGGACTCCTTCGGCGGCTACCTGCTGGACCCGAGTTCCGCTGTCCCGCCGGGTGAATCGCCGTTAGTGCTGATCGACCCGGAGACCTCCGCGGAGGACTTCGACCAGATCCTCGACGGGGTGGTCGGCAATGCGGGTAGTCAGCTCAACGCGGTGACCTCACCCAGCAACGGCCCCGACGCCGTCACCTACCTGATCCTCAAAAACGGTTCCTGAACCCGGCTAACGGGTCGCGAACCGGATCGAATCCCGGTTGTCGCTGCGCTGAGCAGCGTGTGTGGGCAACCGTAAACTCCTCCAAGCCCGGGCGGGCCTGACCGGCATGGGAAGATGGGACACGTGTTGCGTTGGATAACCGCCGGGGAATCGCACGGTCGCGCGTTGGTGGCCATGGTCGAGGGCATGGTCGCCGGAGTGGCCGTCACCTCGGCTGACATCGCCGATCAGCTGGCTCGCCGCCGGCTGGGGTACGGCCGCGGGGCCCGGATGAAGTTCGAGGCCGACGCGGTCACCGTGCTGTCCGGGGTGCGCCACGGCATCACCCTGGGCGGTCCGATCGCCGTCGAGATCGGCAACACCGAGTGGCCCAAGTGGGAAACGGTGATGGCGACCGATCCGGTCGACCCGGCAGTGCTGGACAGCGAGGGTGGCGCCCGCAACGCGCCGCTGACCCGGCCACGGCCCGGCCACGCCGACTTCGCCGGCATGCTCAAGTACGGCTTCGACGACGCTCGCCCGGTACTCGAACGTGCCAGCGCACGCGAGACGGCCGCCCGCGTCACCGCGGGCACCATTGCGCGGGCATTCCTGGACCAGGCCCTGGGCGTCCAGGTGATCTCCCACGTGATCTCGATCGGCGCCTCCGATCCCTACGACGGTCCGGTGCCGCAACCGGCCGACCTGGCCGCTATCGATGCCAGCCCGGTGCGGGCCTTCGGCGCGGGCGCTCAGGAATCCATGATCGCCGAGATCGAGGCGGCCAAGGCCGACGGCGACACCCTGGGCGGTGTCGTCGAGGTGGTCGTGTCGGGCCTGCCGATCGGCCTGGGCTCATTCATCAGCGGTGATGACCGCCTCGACAGTCAACTGGCTGCGGCGATCATGGGCATCCAGGCCATCAAGGGTGTCGAGATCGGTGACGGTTTCACCACCGCCCGCCGGCGCGGCAGTGCGGCCCATGACGAGATGTACCCCGGCCCCGATGGAGTGGTGCGCTCCACCAACCGGGCCGGCGGGCTGGAGGGCGGTATGACCAACGGGCTGCCGCTGCGGGTGCGTGCGGCGATGAAGCCGATCTCCACGGTGCCGCGGGCACTGGCCACCGTCGACATGGCCACCGGCGAGGAAGCGGTCGCGATTCATCAGCGCTCCGACGTGTGCGCGGTGCCGGCCGCCGGTGTGGTGGCTGAAGCCATGGTGGCATTGGTGCTGGCCCGCGCCGCGCTGGACAAGTTCGGTGGCGACTCGCTGACCGAAACCCGGCGCAACATCGAGGCCTACCGACGTTCGGTCGCCGACCGCGTGCCCGCGGGCGACCAGGAACGGGCCTCGGGGTAGCCCATGGCGCCCAGAGCGGTTCTGGTGGGGTTGCCCGGGGCGGGCAAGTCCACGATAGGACGGCGCCTGGCCAAGGCCCTCGACGTTGAGATGCTCGACACCGATGCCGCCATCGAGGCTCGCACCGGCCGCACCATCGCCGACATCTTCGCCACCGACGGCGAACCCGAATTCCGCCGCATCGAGGAAGACGTGATTCGGGAGGCGCTGGACGAGCATGCCGGTGTGCTGTCGCTTGGCGGGGGAGCCGTCACCACCCCCGGGGTGCGCGATGCGCTGGCCGGACACACGGTGGTGTTCCTGGAGATCAGCGCCGCCGAAGGCGTGCGGCGCACCAGCGGCAGCACGGTCCGGCCCCTGCTCGCCGGTCCCGGCCGGGCCGAGAAGTTTCGCGAGCTGATGTCGCAGCGGGTGCCGCTGTACCGCAGGCTAGCGACGATCCGCGTCAACACCAACCGGCGTAACCCGGGTGCGGTGGTGCGCTATATCGTGTCTCGGCTGGAGGCCGGAGCACCCGCCGGCCGGACACAACCACAACCGGCGGCACCAGGCCCTGCCGCCCCGCCGGTTACCCCGCCCACACCCGCCACCCTGGCCGCCCGACAGACCGGAGGACGCAAGTGACCGACATTCCCGAGCCGATCACCGTGACGGTGGCCACCGACCCGCCGTACCCGGTGGTGATCGGTAAAGGCCTACTCGGTGATCTCGCCGGGTTGCTTGCCGGGCGCAACAAGGTCGCGATCCTGCACCAGCCGACCATGGAAGCGACCGCGGAGGGTATCCGAACGTACTTGGCCGACAAGGGGATCGAGGCGCACCGCATCGAGATCCCGGACGCCGAGGACGGAAAATCGCTGCAGGTGCTGGGCTTCATCTGGGACGTGCTGGGCCGCATCGGCCTGGACCGACGCGACGCCCTGGTCAGCCTCGGCGGCGGCGCCGCGACCGACGTCGCGGGATTCGCGGCGGCGACCTGGCTGCGCGGTATTTCGATCGTGCATGTGCCCACCACATTGCTGGCCATGGTGGACGCCGCGGTCGGCGGCAAGACAGGAATCAACACCGAAGCCGGCAAGAACCTGGTCGGTGCGTTCCATCAGCCCGCCGCCGTCGTCGTCGACCTGGCCACCCTGGAGACGTTGCCGCAGCGCGAGATCGTCGCGGGCATGCCGGAGATCGTCAAAGCCGGCTTCATCGCCGATCCGGTGATCCTGGACCTGATCGAGGCCGATCCGGTGGCGGCGATGGATCCGGCGGGAGAGGTGCTGGGCGAGCTGATCAGGCGTGCCATCACCGTCAAGGCCGAGGTGGTCGCCGCCGACGAGAAAGAGTCGGACCTTCGCGAGATCCTCAACTACGGCCACACTCTGGCGCACGCGATCGAAGCGCTGGAGCACTACCAATGGCGCCACGGCGACGCGGTGTCCGTGGGATTGGTGTTCGCCGCCGAGCTGGCCCGCATCACCGGACGCCTCGACGACGCGACCGCGGACCGGCATCGCTCGATCCTGCTGTCGCTCGGGCTGCCGGTCAGCTACTACGAGGACGCGCTGCCCGCGCTGCTGGAATACATGATGGGGGACAAGAAGACTCGGGCCGGGGTACTGCGGTTCGTGGTGCTCGACGGTCTGGCGAAGCCGGGCCGGCTGGAAGGACCCGACCCGATGCTGCTGGCGGCCGCCTACGACGAGGTGGGACGGCGATTCCGATTGGAGCGGCGATGAACCGGATCAACGTCATCAACGGCCCTAACCTGCAGCGGTTGGGCCGGCGTGAGCCGGATGTCTACGGCAGCACCAGCTATGCGGACCTAGAGGCGTTGATCGAGCGTGAAGCGGCCGAACTCGGGGTCGACGTCGTGGTGCGCCAAAGCGACAGCGAAGCCGAGCTGCTGGAGTGGATTCATTCCGCGGCCGACGCCGCCGAACCGGTGATCCTCAACGCCGGCGGCCTGACCCACACCTCGGTGGCGCTGCGTGACGCCTGCGCTGAACTGCCCGCCCCGCTCATCGAGCTGCACATCTCCAATGTGCATGCCCGCGAAGACTTTCGGCGGCACTCCTACCTGAGCCCGATTGCCAACGGGGTGATCGTCGGCTTCGGGGTGCGCGGTTACCTGCTGGCGCTGCGCTACTTGGTCGAGTCGTCGGAGGGCGAGTCGTCCGACTGAGCTTCGGTGACGCCAGTGTCCTCGATCACCGGGATCTCGGTGGTGGCGTCGGCGTCGGCCGGGATCTCCTCGGTGGTGAAGCCCCCAGATAGACCGGCGGGGCTGCCCAGCGTCGCGTCGACGGCAGGCGCGGCGGCCTCGGTCTGCGCGGCGCCGGCCTCTTCGGCGGCCAGCGCGGGAGCGCCGACGGTGGCGAACACGTCGGTCGCCGGCTGGCTCTCGGCCTCGGCGGCCGGGACCGGGCGGCGCTCGGGATGCTTCTCGTACTCCTTGTCGATGGCGCGGCGACCCAGCGCCACGGCGGCCACTGCCACCACGAAGACCAGTAGCGCGGTGAAGGCCGCGAAGCTGGTCAGCTCGTTGAAGAACGTGCTGATGTAGAGCGCCTTGTCGACCTGGCCGATGAGCCATGAGACGAACCCGCTGAGCAGCCCGGCGACCAGGCCGGCACCCAGCCAGGTCATGGCGAGGTCAGCGCGTCGGTCCGGATCGGCGGTGGCCTTGGCGTCCGCGCGGCCGTCGGAACGGCCCCAGACGAATACCGCGATCGCGAACAAGATCATCAACGCCAGGCTGATCAGACCGGCCTGCGCCTCGAAGGCGTTGATCAGCACCCCCTGGATGAGGCGGACCACGACCATCAGTGCAGCGAACACCAGCCCGCGCAGAAACCACTTGCTCATGGGGCCACAGCGTAGCGAGTACCGTCACACCGCGTGACACATTCCTCCCGTCGGGCGCGTCTGAGTGCCGAGATCTGCGCCGCAGACCTGGACGCGATGCTGGTCACCGACCTGATCAACGTGCGCTATCTGTCCGGATTCACCGGGTCGGCCGGGGCCCTGCTGGTCTATGCCGACGATCGGCCGCCGGTGCTGGCGACCGACGGCCGCTATCGCACTCAGGCTGCCCGGCAGGCCCCCGACCTGCAGGTCGCGATCGAACGGGCCGGAGCCCGGTACCTGGTCACGCAGGCTGCGGCGGCTGGCGCGCGCCGGGTGGGATTTGAGGGTCACGTGGTCACCGTGGACGGATACGAGGCGTTGTCGGCGGCCCTGTGCGGGATCGAGGACGCCGTCGAGCTGGTGCGGGCCTCGAACACCGTGGAGGCGCTGCGCGAGGTCAAAGACGCCGGCGAGGTGGCCCTGTTGCGGCTGGCCTGCGAGGCTGCCGACGCGGCCCTGGGTGAACTGGTGGAGCGCGGCGGCCTGCGGCCGGGGCGCACCGAACGTGAGGTCCGACGGGAACTGGAGGCCCTGATGCTCGACCACGGCGCGGACGCCGCGTCGTTCGAGACCATCGTGGCCACCGGCCCCAACTCGGCGATTCCGCATCACCGGCCCACCGACGCGGTGCTGGCCGCCGGCGACTTCGTCAAGATCGACTTCGGCGCGCTGGTGGCCGGTTATCACTCCGACATGACCCGCACCTTCGTGCTGGGGCCGCCCGCCGACTGGCAACGCGAGATCTACCAGGTGGTCGAAGCGGCGCAGCGGGCCGGTCGCGAGGCGTTGCAACCGGGTGCGGAACTGCGCGACGTCGACGCGGCCGCGCGCACGGTGATCGCCGAGGCCGGCTACGCCGAGACCTTCGGCCACGGCCTCGGTCACGGGGTCGGGCTGCGGATTCACGAAGCGCCGGGAATCAATGCGGCGGCCGACGGTACACTGCTTGCCGGTGCTGTGGTGACCGTAGAGCCCGGCGTCTATCTGGCTGATCGTGGCGGGGTCCGTATCGAGGACACGCTCGTGGTCGCTGATACTGCCGGGCAGGCCCCGGACCTGCTGACTCGGTTCCCCAAGGAACTGACCATTCTCTAGGAGACGTGAACGACCGTGGCTTCAACTGCTGACTTCAAGAACGGGCTGGTGCTGGTGATCGACGGCCAGCTGTGGCAGATCACCGAGTTTCAGCACGTCAAGCCGGGCAAGGGTCCGGCCTTCGTGCGCACCAAGCTCAAGAATGTGGTGTCGGGCAAGGTCGTGGACAAGACCTACAACGCCGGTGTGAAGGTGGAGACCGCCACCGTCGACCGCCGCGACGCCACCTACCTGTACCGCGACGGCAACGACTTCGTGTTTATGGACAGCGAGGACTACGAGCAGCACCCGCTGCCCGAATCGCTGGTCGGCGACTCGGCGAACTACCTGCTGGAGAGCATGCTGGTGCAGATCGCCTTCCACAACGGGGTCCCGCTGTACCTGGAGCTGCCGGTCAGCGTCGAGCTGGAGGTCACCCACACCGAGCCCGGCCTGCAGGGCGACCGGTCCAGCGCGGGCACCAAGCCGGCCACCATGGAGACCGGCGCCCAGATCAACGTGCCGCTGTTCATCAACACCGGAGACAAGCTGAAGGTCGACACCCGCGACGGCAGCTACCTGGGACGGGTTAACTCCTGACCATGCCTGCTGGCAAGCCGGTTAAAGGCCGGCACCAAGCCCGTAAGCGTGCCGTTGACGTGCTCTTCGAGTCCGAAGCCCGGGGCCTGACCCCGGCGCAGGGCGCGGAGCTGCGAACGGCACTGGCCAGTGAGCAGCCCGACGTGTCACCGCTGCACCCGTACACCGTCACGGTGGCCCGAGGGGTGACCGAGCACGCCGCCCATATCGACGACCTGATCACCTCGCACCTGCAGGGCTGGAAACTGGAGCGGCTGCCGGCGGTGGACCGGGCGATTCTGCGGGTGGCGATCTGGGAGTTGCTGCACGCCGACGACGTGCCGGAGCCGGTCGCCGTGGACGAAGCGGTCAAGCTGGCCAAGGAGTTGTCCACCGACGAGTCGCCCGGATTCGTCAACGGCGTGCTCGGCCAGGTGATGCTGGTGACCCCGCAGCTGCGGGCCGCGTCGCTGGCCGTTCGCGGGGCGACTGAACCTGCGGCCGCATCCGGTGAGCCCGACTCCGAAGCCACCCCGCAGGACTGATCGCCGCGCTCTCGCGAGCCTGCCGGCTGAGGGGGCCGGGGGTCGCTAAACCGGCCGGGCCGCGTCAAGATCATGCAGACTGGCCCCATGGGCCAAGATTGGGACGCACGGAACCGGAGACTGAGAGTATCGGCGTTGGCGGCGGTGGCGAACCCGTCGTATTCACGGGTGGACACCTGGAACCTGCTGGACGACGCGTGTCGGGAGTTGGCTGCGGTCGACCGCGCCGGCATGGATACCACCCGTCAATATGCGCAGGTCAAGCGCCTGATGCAACGACTGGCGGCCTACGAGCGATATTGGTTGTTCCCCGGTGCGGGAAGGCTGACGGCGTTTCGCAATTACCTCGAAGGCATGGCGACGGTGTCGCTGACCGAGCAGGTATCGCTGGTGGTGCGGCTGCTGTCGGACTATGGGGACCGGGCGGCGTTGTTCGACATCGGTTCACCGTTGGCCGATCAGGAATTGGTGGCGCAGGCCCGGCGGCAGCAGTTCTACACCGTGCTGCTTGCCGACGACTCGCCACCTGAAGCACCGGAAAGCCTGGCGGAAAGCCTTCGCGCACTGCGTAACGTCGACGATGACGTGCAGATCGAGCTGTTGGTGGCTTCCAGCGTCGAGGACGCCATCACTGCCGTAGCGCTCAACGGTGAGATTCAGGCGGCGATCGTCCGGCATGACCTTCCGTTGCGATCGCGCGACCGGGTCCCGTTGATGAACACACTTTTGGGCGCCAACGACGACGCGGGAGTCGTCGATGGCAGCCACGATGCAATCGAGTGCGGCGAATGGATGCGGCTGCTGCGCCCCCACATCGACCTGTACATGCTGACTGACGAATCAATCGCCGCGGACACCGAGGCAGAACCCGACGTCTACGACCGCACCTTCTACCGGCTCAACGACGTCACCGATCTGCACAGCACGGTGCTGGCCGGAATCCGGAAACGCTACGCCACACCGTATTTCGATGCGTTGCGGGCTTACGCTGCCGAGCCGGTCGGTCAGTTCCACGCGCTGCCAGTGGCGCGCGGCGCCAGCATCTTCAATTCCCGCTCGCTGCAGGACATGGGGGAGTTCTACGGCCGCAACATCTTCATGGCCGAAACCTCGTCGACTTCCGGCGGGTTGGACTCGCTGCTGGACCCCCATGGCACTATCCGGGTGGCGATGAACAAGGCCGCCAAGACCTGGAACGCCGACCATACCTACTTCGTCACCAACGGGACCTCGACGGCTAACAAGATCGTGGGGCAGGCGTTGACCCGGCCCGGTGACATCGTGCTGATCGACCGGAACTGTCACAAGTCGCATCACTACAGCCTGGTGTTGGCCGGTGCTTATCCGATGTATCTGGACGCCTACCCGTTGGCGCCTACGGCGATATACGGCGCGGTGTCGTTGCACACCATCAAGCGGGCGTTGCTGGACCTGGAGGCTGCCGGCCAGCTGCACCGGGTCCGGATGTTGTCTTTGACCAACTGCACATTCGACGGCGTTGTCTATAACCCTCAACGGGTGATGGAGGAAGTCCTGGCGATCAAGCCGGACATCTGCTTCCTTTGGGATGAGGCCTGGTACGCGTTTGCGACTGCGGTGCCGTGGGCCCGGCAACGCACCGCCATGGTTGCCGCCGAACGCCTGGAGAGCATGCTCGGCTCACCGCGATATGCCAACGAGTACCAAGCTTGGCGCGAATCCATGCAAGGAATTGATCGCGACCAGTGGAGCGAGCACCGACTGCTGCCCGCCCCATCGTCACGGGTGCGGGTCTATGCGACCCACTCCACGCACAAGTCACTGTCGGCCCTGCGGCAGGCGTCGATGATCCACGTCCGGGATAAGGACTTCAACGCGCTGGCGCGTGATGCGTTCGCTGAGGCGTTTTTGACTCACACCTCCACCTCTCCGAATCAGCAGCTGCTCGCTTCACTGGACCTGGCCCGCCGCCAGGTCGACATCGAAGGGTTTGACATAGTCCGGCGGGTTTACGACATGGCGCTGGTGTTTCGCCACCGGGTTCGAAAAGACCGGCTGATCAACAAATGGTTCCGGATTCTCGATGAGGACGATCTGGTGCCCGACGAGTTCCGGACTTCCACGGTCAATTCCTACCGTCAGGTCCGCCAGGGCGGGCTGGCGGAGTGGAACGAGGCCTGGCGTTCCGACGAATTCGTGTTGGACCCGACCCGGGTAACGCTGTTCGTGGGTCAGACCGGGATGAACGGCTACGAGTTCCGCGAGAAGGTCCTGATGGATCGCTTCGGCATCCAGATCAACAAGACCTCTATCAACTCTGTGCTGTTGATCTTCACCATTGGCGTCACCTGGTCCAGCGTGCACTATCTGCTCGACGCATTGCGCCGGGTGGCCGGCGAACTGGACCGGGCCTGGGCGGCGGCCAGCAGCGAAGATCGGGCGTTGCAGCAGCGCAAAACCGTTGAGATCACCGAAGACCTGCCGCCGCTGCCGGACTTCAGCGAGTTCGCCCCGGCGTTTCGTCCCGGCGGTGCCAGCACATTCGGTGACATGCGATTGGCGTTTTACGCTGGCTATGAGGAGTCCGATCGCGAATATGTGATGCTCGGCGACGCCGGCCGCCGGGTCGCCGACGGCAAGACCCTGGTCTCGACCACCTTCGTCGTGCCGTACCCGCCCGGCTTCCCGGTGCTGGTTCCCGGTCAGGTGATCTCCAAGGAGATTCTGTACTTCCTGGCCGAACTCGACGTGAAAGAGATTCACGGCTACAACCCCGAGCTGGGGTTGGCGGTGTTCACTCCCGAGGCCCTGGCTCGCTATGCGCGGGCACCGGACGTGGCCGGTTAGCCTCACCGCGATTGTTACCCGGGCCGCGGGTGCCGCGGCGGCGCAATGCGCTCACACCACGAGGTTTCCGCTGGCAGCCCGCAGCGGGTGGGTGGCGCAATGAGTTTCGCCCCCGATCAGCGGAATTCGCAGCTCTGGGGCCGCCGGGGCGGCGGCCCTTAGCGTGTCTGCATGGCCGAAGCCCACGTCGCATCGCAGCCGATTCGCCGCGCGGATCGGGCCCGGCAGGTTGCCGACGTGCTGCGCCATCAGATCCATGCCGGCGCCTACGACGACGGGCTGCCCGGCGAGCCGGAGCTGGCCATTGAATTCGTCGTCTCCCGCAACATCGTTCGTGAGGCACTGGCGGCGCTGAAAGCCGAAGGGCTGATCCACCGCGGTCCGAGAACCGGCACCCACGTAGCCCAGCACAAATACGACCACGGACTGGACTCACTGCGCGGCCTGCAGGAGACCTTTGATGCGCAAGAAGTGCGCAACGAGGTTCGGGTGGCGACGACGGTGGACGCTCCGCCGTCGGTCGCCCGGCGCCTGGGCCTGGGCGCCGCTGCCCAGGTGGTCTTCATCGAACGACTGCGCTACCTCGGTGACGTGCCGCTGAGCCTGGATCAGACCTATCTGTCACCCGATATCGGCGCTGCTGTGCTGGCCCACCCCTTGGAGTCCAACGACGTGTTTCCGCTGATCGAACAGATCAGCGGCCAGCGCCTGGGCGATGCGACCCTGGCGCTGGAGGCGATTCCCGCCGATCCGCACACCGCGGCGATCCTGCAGCTTCCCGGTGGCTCGGCCCTGCTGATGCTGGAACGGCTCACCAGCCTGGAGGACGGCCGGCCCGTCGATCTCGAATACATCCGGATGCGCGGTGACCGCGTCACCATGCGCGGCACCCTGACAAGGAGCTATCCATGACACTGGTCAACGGCCGTGCCGACGTCCCTGTGACGATCGATGAATCACTGTGCATCTCCGGCTGCACGCTGTGCGTCGACATCTGCCCGCTGGATTCTCTGGCGATCAACCCGGAGAACGGCAAGGCGTTCATGCACGTCGACGAGTGCTGGTACTGCGGACCGTGTGCGGCGCGCTGTCCGACCGGCGCCGTCACCGTCAACATGCCTTATCTCATTCGCTGAATGCATTGACCATCAAGGTGTTTCATGAAGAGATTCCTCATTCTGCTGACCAGCGTCGTCCTCGCCGTGGCCGGATGCTCGCTGGATTCCACGACGGCGGGTGATTCCGTCGACGTGGTGGTGGGTTATCAGTCCAAGACGATCAACACCGCGACCGCGGGCACGTTGCTGCACGCTCGCGGCTACCTGGAGCGCCGGCTCGCCGACATCACCGACCGGACGGGAACTCGCTACCGGGTCGACTGGCAGGACTACGACACCGGGGCGCCGATCACCGCGCAGATGCTCGCCGAGAAGATCGACATCGGCTCGATGGGGGATTACCCCATGCTGGTCAACGGCGTCCGAACGCGGGCCAACGAGCAGGCCCGCACCGCGATCGTTTCGGTGACCGGCTACCACCCCGCCGGCGCGCTGAACATGGTGGTGGTGAGCCCCGAATCCCGTGCGGACACACTGGCCGACCTGGCCGGGGCCAAGGTATCGGCCAGTGTGGGCTCGGCCGGCCACGGCACGTTGCTGCGCGCACTGGCCGAGACCGGAACCGGCGTCGAGGTGCTCAACCAGCAGCCGCAGGTGGGCGCCTCAGCGCTGGAATCCGGTCAGGTTCAAGGCCTGTCACAATTCGTGGCCTGGCCCGGCCTGCTGGTGTATCAGGACAGGGCACGCCTGCTCTACGACGGCGCCGAACTCAACTACCCGACCCTGCACGGGGTGGTGGTGCGCCGAAGCTATGCGCGGGCGCACCCAGAAGTGCTCGACGCGTTCCTGCAAGCCCAGCTGGATGCCACCGACTTCCTGAAACGCAAGCCGCTGGAGGCGGCCCGGATCGTCGCCGAGGGCAGCGGGCTGCCGCAGGAAGTCGTCTACCTCTACAACGGGCCGGGCGGCACCTCGTTCGACGCCACCCTCAAGCCGCAGCTGGTCGCCGCGTTGAAGAACGACGTGCCCTACCTCAAGTCGATCGGCGACTTCGCCGAGCTGGACGACTTCGACGTGGATGGGTTCGTCGACGACAGGCCGCTGCGCGCGGCGTTCGATGCGCGAAAGCTGGACTACGCCAAGACAGTTGCCGAGATCGACAAACCCAGGACGGTCGGCGGCGAGCTTTGGCTGGATGGATCCGAAACCACCGTGGCGGTACCGGATTCCGACGCGCTGCTGGACGCCGTGCGGGCCGCGACCGAGCGCGGCGATCACCTGCGGGCCGCCTATGTCCACGATGCCGAACTGGGCACTCGATGGTTCGCCGACAAATCGGCGTGGGTTCGCGACGGTACGCACTACCTGCCCTTCGACACGACCGCCGGGGCGCGGCGCTATGTCACCGCACATCCTGGCGGCGTTGTGGTGGATTACCGGCAGGCCCTGGCGGGTGCGGCATGACCGCGGTCCTCACCGGCGCCCCGGCCGCGTCTGCGCCGGTCGGCGCGGTACCGCGCCGGGCCCGGACACTACAGCGGTCGTGGCTGCTGCGGCTGGTCTCGGTGGCGGCCGCACTGGGGCTGTGGCAGTTGCTGACCGTCGCCGACGTGCGGTGGTGGCTGCGGTTCGACACGCTGCCCACCGTCGATGAGGTCTTCACCACGTTGGTGCGCCGGTTGGGCACCGAGGTGTACTGGCTGGATCTGGCCCAGTCGCTGATCCGGATTCTCACCGGATTCGGTCTGGCCGCGACGGTCGGCGTCGCCACCGGCATCCTGCTGGGCAGATCGCGGGTGGCCGCCGACGTGGTGGGCCCCCTCACCGAACTGATTCGGCCGATCCCGGCCATCGCGCTGGTTCCGGTCGCGATCCTGCTCTTCCCGGCCAGCGAACAGGGCATCGTGTTCATCACGTTCCTGGCCGCCTTCTTCCCGATCTTGGTCAGCACCCGCCACGCGGTGCGCGCGCTGCCCACACTGTGGGAGGACTCGGTCCGGACCCTGGGCGGCGGACGCTGGGATGTGTTGAGCCAGGTGGTGATTCCGGGCATCGCGCCGGGCGTGTTCGGCGGGCTCTCGGTCGGCATGGGCGTGTCGTGGATCTGCGTGATCTCCGCGGAGATGATCTCCGGGCGCCTGGGCATCGGATATCGCACCTGGCAGGCCTACACCGTGCTGGCCTACCCGGACGTGTTCGTCGGCATCATCACCATCGGCGTGCTGGGGTTCGCCACCTCGGCTGCGGTGGAGACGGTCGGGCGTCGGCTTACCCGCTGGCTGCCGCGCAGTGCGGAGAACGGGCGATGACGGTCGGCATGAGCCTGACGCTGGACCGGGTCCGGCTGTCTTACACCGATTCTCCGGTGATCGACGAGCTGAGCCTGGCCGTGCGCCCGGGCGAGATCCTGGTGCTGACCGGTCCGTCCGGCTGTGGCAAGTCGACGGTGCTGCGCGCACTGGCAGGGTTGCTGCTTCCCGATCAGGGGCGGGTGCTGGCCGACGGCGCCGAGGTGCGGACCACCTCGCGGGACCGTGGCGTGGTGTTTCAGGACAACGCGCTGCTGCCGTGGCGTTCGGTGCGCTCCAACATCGAGCTGG
Source organism: Mycobacterium sp. SMC-19 (assembly GCF_045310815.1). Lineage (NCBI taxonomy): Bacteria > Bacillati > Actinomycetota > Actinomycetes > Mycobacteriales > Mycobacteriaceae > Mycobacterium > Mycobacterium sp. SMC-19. The sequence goes on from NZ_JBJIAM010000002.1 coordinate 213,910, forward strand.
CGCTGCGGCTGCGCGGGGTGCCGCGCAGCGGGCGGCGGGCCCAAGCCGACCGGTGGATCGCCGAGCTGGGACTGACCGGTTTCGGCGACTATCTGCCGAAAAGCCTCTCCGGCGGGATGCGGCAACGGGTTCAGCTGGCCCGCGGCCTGGCCGGTGCGCCCCGCGCGGTGATGATGGACGAACCGTTCGGGGCGCTGGACAGCGCCACCCGCGCTGCCATGCAGGCGCTGCTGATCACCACCTGGCGGTCCCACCCGACCACGCTCGTGTTCGTCACCCATGACGTCGACGAGGCATTGGCACTGGGAGACCGGGTGGCGGTGCTGGGGCGCGCCGGACAGTCGCTGCGGGCGCTTGTGGAGGTCCCCGAACCCCGCAGTGGCCGAGCAGAGCCCGGACTGCGTGCCGCCATCCTCACCGCATTGGAGCACTCATGACGCAGACGCCCTTGCCGATTCCTGATGTTGCGACACCACAGCGACTGGACTGCGACGTGCTGGTGATCGGCGGCGGCACCGCCGGCACCATGGCCGCGCTCACCGCCGCCGAGCACGGCGCCCAGGTGCTGCTGCTGGAGAAGGCCCACGTGCGGCACTCCGGCGCGCTGGCCATGGGTATGGACGGCGTCAACAACGCCGTCATTCCCGGCAAGGCCGAACCCGAGGACTACGTCGCCGAGATCACCCGGGCCAACGACGGAATCGTCAACCAGCGCACCATCTATCAGACCGCCACCCGCGGCTTCGCGATGGTGCAGCGGCTGGAACGCTACGGAGTGAAGTTCGAAAAAGACGAGCACGGCGAGTACGCGGTACGCCGCGTACACCGGTCTGGCTCCTACGTGTTGCCGATGCCCGAGGGCAAGGACGTCAAGAAGGCGCTCTATCGGGTGCTGCGGCAACGCTCGATGCGCGAGAGAATCCGCATCGAGAACCGGCTGATGCCGGTGCGGGTGCTCACCCGGGACGGCCGGGCGGTCGGCGCCGCCGCATTGCACACCCGCACCGGCGAATTCGTGGCCGTCGCCGCCAAGGCGGTGATCCTGGCCACCGGGCCGTGTGGGCGCCTTGGGCTGCCGGCGTCGGGCTACCTGTATGGCACGTACGAGAATCCGACCAACGCCGGCGACGGTTACTCGATGGCCTATCACGCCGGCGCCGAACTGTCCGGTATCGAATGCTTCCAGGTCAACCCATTGATCAAGGACTACAACGGGCCCGCCTGCGCCTACGTGGCCAACCCGTTCGGCGGCTATCAGGTGAACTCGCTGGGGGAGCGCTTCGTCGACTCCGACTACTGGTCCGGGCAGATGATGGCCGAGGTCAAATCCGAGATCGACTCGGCGCGCGGGCCGATCTACCTCAAGGTGTCGCACCTGCCCGACGAGACGCTCTCGGCGCTGGAGAACATCCTGCACACCACCGAGCGGCCCACCCGGGGGACCTTTCACGCCAACCGCGGTCACGACTACCGCACCCACGATATCGAGATGCACATCTCCGAGATCGGTTTGTGCTCGGGGCATTCCGCATCGGGGGTGTGGGTCGACGAGAATGCCCGCACCACGGTTCCGGGGCTGTACGCCGCAGGCGACCTGGCCTGCGTGCCGCACAATTACATGATCGGCGCGTTCGTGTTCGGCGACCTAGCAGGTGCGGATGCGGCAGCCACGCTGGGCGAGGTCGCGGCGCCGCAGGACCTGCCGGCCGACCAGCTCGCCGAGGCCCATGAGCTGATCTATCGCCCGTTGAGCCACCCCGACGGTCCTCCGCAGCCGCAGGTGGAATACAAGCTGCGCCGGTTCGTCAACGACTACGTGGCGCCGCCGAAATCGGCTGCCAAACTGTCGTTGGCGGTGCAGACCTTCGAGCGGATGCGCGGCGAGATCGCCCAGATGGGCGCCCGCAACCCGCACGAGCTGATGCGCGCCGTCGAGGTGTCCTTCATCCGGGACTGCGCGGAGCTGGCCGCCCGCTCTTCGCTGACCCGTACCGAGTCCCGCTGGGGCCTCTACCACGAGCGTGCCGACCTGCCCGGCCGTGACGACGCCCAGTGGGGCTACCACCTCAACGTGCGCAAACGTGCCGACGGCGCCATGGAATTCCTCAAGCGGCCGGTTGCGCCCTACTTCGTGGCCGTCCCCGAGCTCGATGGGCTGCCCCCGACGGATCAGTCGGTGCATGCGGTCTCCCAGCCGCCGCTGTTGGGAGGCCAGGCACCGGCGACCGCGGGGTCGCGCGTTGCGGCACCGACTGCGGTGCACCCGCCGTCGCCGCGTATCGCTGCGGTCGTCGCGCTCGAGGAGCCGACGTTGGCCGATCTGGCCGGTTTCCTGGGGGATCCCGATCCGGCGGTGCGCCGTACCGCGGTCGCCGCGCTGAGCGAGCACACTCCCGACGGCTATGCCGCTGCGCTGTTCGGAGCGCTCGCCGATGCTGACGCCGCGGTGCGCCGGACGGCTGCCGACGGAGCACGGGAGCTCGTCGAAGTGGTTGCGGACCCTCAGTTGGCGGCTGCGCAACTGAACTCGCTGGACCCGGTGGTACGGGCCTGTGTGGTGTACCTGTTGTCCAGCCGGCGAATCGGAGCCCCGGCCGACTACCGAGACGCACTGGCCGACCCCGACCACCGCGTGCGGATCGAAGCGGTGCGCGCCCTGGTCTCGGTCGACGACGCGGCGACGGTGGCGATCGGCGCCGGCGACGGCAACCGCGAAGTGCGCATCGCCGCGGCCAACGCCTTGGCGACATTGCGCGCCGGGGCCGATACCGTGCGGGGCCTGATCGGCGACCCGGACCCGCTGGTCCGTGCGGCCGCGCTGGCCGCGCTCGGCGAGATCGGCTGCGGGCCGCAGGACCTCGCCGTCGTCACACCGGCACTGCGCGAGTCGGCATGGCAGGTGCGGGTCGGCGCGGCCCGCGCGCTGGTCGGTGCGGACGCCGAGGCGGCGGTGCCGCTGCTGACCGTGGCACTGGAGGACCCGCATCTCGACGTGCGCAAAGCCGCTGTGCTGGGGCTGACCCGCTGGGCCGAATCCAACGTCGCCGCCCACGATGCGCTGGGGATCGCGGTCAAGGACAACGACGCCGACGTTCGCGCATACGCGCGTCGGGCCTTGCAGGAGGCGGCCGGGTCAGTACGCTGACTCGGCATGGCCACGTCGGGCGCAGTTGGCGGGTCGGGTGGCAATCCCCGGCTGTCCGTGCAGGACTGGGTGCAGGCTGGTTTCCGGATTCTGTCCGAAGACGGGCTCAAGGCGCTGACCATCGACCGGCTCTGCAAGCGGCTGGGGGTCACCAAGGGCAGCTTCTACTGGCATTTCGCCGATATGAAGGCTTACCGGCAGGCGCTGGTCGACACCTGGGCCGCCGTGCGCGACTCCGACCGCGGCGACTTCGATGCGTTGCTGGAACTGCCGCCGCGTGAGCGGTTGTCGCGCATGATGACCGCGTTGGTGGGACCCGCCCATTGGATGCTCGAACGCGCAATGCGCGAATGGGCGCGCTCGGAGGACAGCGTCGCCGTGGCGGTACGCAGCTCGGATCGGCGGGTGCTCAAAGCGGTTCGGCAGGCGTTTCTCGACGACGGCTTCGACGCAGACGAGGCCGACATGCGTGCCAACGCAACATTCGCCGCCGGGATCGGGTTTCTGCATCTGTCCGGTGCCGCGCCCAGCTCACGGGCGGCTGGGCGGCGGGAACAGTTCCTGGATGTCATGCTGCGACACTGACCTCCATACCAAAAGGTATGGTACGGTCCGGGCATGGCGACCATGACGGCACCGTTGGTGACCGAGGAATTCATCTCCCAACTTGCGCAACGCGCCGCGGCAGCCGAAGAGCTGCGCCGCCTGCCGGCGGAAACCGTCGAGGATTTCCACAAGTCCGGACTGGCCGGCCTGCTTTTGCCGGCGCGCTACGGCGGGCGGCAGGCCGAGTTTCCCGAGATCCTCGACCCGATCCGGCGCATGGCGCACGGCTGCGCATCGAGCGCTTGGACGCTCGGGTTCTACATGCTGCACAACTGGATGCTGGCGCTCTTCGGTGAGCAGGCCCAGGACGAGGTGTTCGCCGCCGGGCCGGTGCTGTGCCCGGCGCCGTTGGCGCCGACCGGACGCGGCGTGCCCGACGGTGACGGAATCCGGCTGTCCGGGCGATGGTCGTGGGCGACCGGGGTCATGGACGCCGACTGGATCATGGTCGGGGCGATCTGCGGGCCCGACGACTCTCCCTACCCGGCGCTGGTGCTGCTCCCGGCCACCGATATTCGCGTCGAGGACGTCTGGCACACCGCGGGCATGCGGGCCACCGGTTCCAACGATGTCGTCATCGAGGATGTGGCCGTCCCGTCGCACCGGTTGGTCAAGGTCGTCGACATTTACTCCGGTACCGCCCCCGGCGCCGAGCTGCACGACGCGTCGGCGTACCGGTGGCCGATGGTCCCGGCGCTGGCCCTGGTCGCCGCGATGCCTGCCCTCGGGTCGGCCGAATGGGTCGCGGACCTGTTCGCCGAGCGGTTGGCCGAACGGGTCCTGGCGTATTCCGGTGCCGCGCAGAAGAACCAGCCGGCGGCCCAGATTCGTCTGGGTGATGCGCGGGTTCGGCTGCGTGCACTGCGCGGCCTGCTCGCCGACACCGTCGGCCGGATTCAAGACGCGGTGGACGCGCGGGAGCGGATCGGCCGCCCGGTTCGGGCCGACGCCCGGGCGGCGGCCGCGCATATCGTGCACGAATCCCGGTCCGTGATAGCCGATCTGCTCGAAGCCTCCGGTGCCAGTGCGCAGTTCGTGAGCAACCCGCTGCAGCGTGCCAAACGCGATGTCGACGTGATCTGCGGGCACGTAGTCTTCGACTACGACGTGGCGCGCGAGTTGTCTGGCGCACTCGAGGCCGGCGTGAAGATCTCACCGATCTCGATGATCTGACCGACGTAAAGGACACCATGAAAACTCTGTGGGTGGAGGCGAGTCCGAAGCAAGAACACTCGCTGTCCTCGGCACTGACCCAGGCCTTCCTGGACGCCGCGCCCGCGGCCGCGGTCGGCGAGGTCGAACGGTTCTCGGTGTGGACCGACGAGATGTTGGTGTTCGGCCGCGACGCCGCTTTCGCCAAGTTCGCTCCGCTCTACGGCGAACGCCGTACCCCCGAGCAGAAGCAGATCTGGTCGGACGTGCTGGTCGAAATCGAGCGGGTCCGCTCGTTCGATCGGCTGGTCGTGTCGTCGCCGATGTGGAATTGGCATGTGCCGCATGCGCTCAAGGCCTGGATCGACGTCATCGTGCAACCGATGGCCAGCTTCACGCTCAACGAGCGCGGCGAACACGTGGGCACACTGGGGGAGGGCAAGCCGCTGCAGCTCATCTTGACCCGCTCCAGTGCCTACGACGGCGACCGCGCCGACCTGCAGGACTTCCAGCGGCCCTACCTGGAGTACGTGTTCACCATGCTGGGCTACCGCGTCCAGACCCTGGTCTTCGAGCCGACCACGCGGTGGACCCCCGAGGAGCGGGCGCAGATGCGCGATGCCGCGCTGGAGAAGGCCCGGTTGGCGGGGACGCGTCTCGCAGCGGAGAGCCGCTAGCGCAGAAACGTGCCGAGTGTGCGGTTTGGTCGGCGAAATCGTCGTCCGGCCTACCAAACCGCACACTCGATGCACGCCTGAGGCTCAACGGTCTTACCGCCAGCTCGGGCTCACAACCCCAGGGCCGCGTAGGTCCGGCGGACGAACTTGGGCTGCGCCACCCGCAGTTTGGCGATCGAGGTATTGCCGGCGACCGCGACGGCCATATCGGTGGACAGCGTCGGGGAGTTCTGGACCAGATAGATCAGGATCAGGTCCGCCGCCGGATCCGCCTGCCACCAGGTGCCGTAGGCGCCCGGCCAGCCGAACGCTCCCGCACCGCCCGGCCCGAACAGCGGCTGGGACTTCGCCGGGTCGGTCACCACCGACAGATTGAGCCCGAACCCGCGCCCGACCCAGAACGGGGCGCCCAGGAACGGGTGCCGCTTCTGGTCGTCGGTGAGTTGGTCGGTGCGCATCGCCCGCGCCGAGGAGGCCGAGAGCACCCGGGTGCCGTCGAACATGCCGTCGGCCAGCAACATGCGGGCGAAGGCCAGATAGTCGTCGGCGGTCGACATCAGGCCGCCCCCGGCGTTGGGAAACGCCGGCATCGCGATCGGTACCGGCCCCATCGCATCGTCGCGCAGCGTGTCTCCGTCGACGCGGTACATGGTGGCGCTGCGCCCGCGTGCCTGCGGGGTGACGCAGAAACCGGTGTCGGCCATCCCCAGCGGGCCCAGGATCCGTTCCTCGATCACCTGTGGCAGCGGCTTGCCCTCGATCCGCGACAGCAGCGCGCCCAGCACGTCAGTGCCGTGGCCGTAGGTGACTCGCTCACCGGGCTGGTCCACCAGGGGAAGCGCAGCCAGTGCCGTCAGCCAGGCTTCGGGTCCGCGTCCGAAGGGCAGCCGCTGATACTCCCGCGCGATGGGGCCGGGAACGGAGAATCCGTAGCCGATGCCGCAGCGGTGCGTCATCAGATCCTCGACCGTGAGCGCTCGCCGTGCCGCGGTGGTGGCCTCCAGCGAGCCGGCCGGCTCCACCAGCACCCGCGGTGCGGCGAGCTCCGGCAACCAGTGCGCGATGGGGTCGGTCAGTCGCAGCCGGCCTTCGTCGACCAGCGTCATCGCGGCGGCGATGGTGACCGGCTTGGTCATGGAGGCGATCCGGAACACCGTGTCGCGGGTCATCGGCAGGCCGGCGCCGACATCGCGATGGCCGATCTCGTTGACCTGCAGCACCGTGCCGCGCTGCCAGACGAGTGTCACCACGCCGGCGAGCAGGCCGGTGTCGCAGGCCTCGCGCAGCGGCGCCTGATTGGGGTCGAGATTCACCCGGTCAGGTTAGCGGCGCTATCTCGCCAGCGGCGTCGCTGCCTCCCTCCGCGAGGGTGCGTGTCTGTACACCGACACGCCGCATTACGCGTACAGCCGCGCACGCTCGCGCAAGGCAACCGCTCGGCGGATGTTAGGCTACGCGGCAGTTCGACATCCTTTAACGATCCGTCCTGCGAGGCGGAGAAGGAGGTCCTGCGGTTTCGCATGGGCGCTGCCGGTAATTCCAGCACCGACCGGGAATTGATGTCCTCGGCGGATGTGGGTCGCACCGTTTCTCGGATCGCACATCAGATCATCGAGAAGACGGCTTTAGACGACCCCGATAGAGCCAACGCCCCGCGCGTCGTGTTGTTGGGTATTCCCACCCGCGGCGTCACCCTGGCCCAGCGGCTGGCCGGCAAGATCAGCGAATTCTGCGGTGTCGACGTCGCGCACGGCGCGCTGGACATCACCTTGTACCGCGACGACCTGATGCGTCAGCCCCCGCGGCCCCTGGAACCCACCTCGATCCCGGCCGGCGGCATCGATGACGCGTGCGTGATCCTGGTCGACGACGTGCTCTTCGCCGGTCGATCGGTGCGGGCCGCACTGGACGCGCTGCGCGACGTGGGCCGGCCCCGGATCGTGCAGCTGGCGGTGCTGGTGGATCGCGGCCATCGGGAGCTGCCGGTGCGCGCCGACTACGTCGGCAAGAACGTGCCGACCGCCCGCGGCGAAAGCGTGCACGTCTTACTGGCTGAACACGACGGTCGCGACCAGGTGGTGATTACTCGATGAGCACCAGGCATCTGTTGGCAGCCGGCGACTTGAGCCGCGATGAGGCCACCGCGATCCTCGACGACGCCGACCGCTTCGCCCAGGCGCTGGTGGGGCGCGAGGTCAAGAAGCTGCCCACCCTGCGCGGGCGCACCGTGATCACCATGTTCTACGAGAACTCCACCCGGACCAGGGTCTCCTTCGAGGTGGCCGGTAAGTGGATGAGCGCCGACGTGATCAACGTGTCCGCGTCGGGTTCCTCGGTGAACAAGGGGGAGTCGCTGCGCGACACCGCGTTCACCCTGCGGGCCGCCGGCGCCGACGCGCTGATCATCCGTCACCCGGCTTCGGGTGCGGCACACCTGCTCTCGGAATGGACCGGAGCCGCCGAAGACGGCGGTCCCGCGGTGATCAACGCCGGTGACGGCACCCATGAACACCCCACCCAGGCCTTGCTCGACGCGCTCACCGTGCGTCAGCGCCTGGGCGGTATCGAAGGCCGCCGCGTCGTCATTGTCGGCGACATCGTGCACAGCCGGGTGGCCCGCTCCAACGTGAGTCTGTTGTCGACCCTGGGCGCCGAGGTGGTGCTGGTGGCTCCGCCGACGCTGTTGCCGGTCGGGGTGGCCGACTGGCCGGTGACGGTCTCGCATGACTTAGACGCCGAGTTGCCGGCCGCCGACGCGGTGTTGATGCTGCGGGTGCAGGCTGAACGGATGACCGGCGGATTCTTCCCGTCGACGCGGGAGTACTCGGTGCGCTACGGGCTGAGCGAGAAGCGCCGGGCGATGCTCGCCGACCACGCCGTGGTGCTGCACCCCGGCCCGATGCTGCGCGGCATGGAGATCTCCTCGTCGGTGGCGGACTCGTCGCAATCCGCGGTGCTGCAACAGGTTTCCAACGGTGTCCATGTGCGCATGGCGGTGCTGTTCCATCTGCTGGTGGGCAGTGAATCCACGGGGTCGGCGGGAGAGGAAGCGGCGCTGTGAGCGTGCTGATCCGCGGAGTGCGGTGTTACGGCGAAGGTGACCAGGTCGATGTGCTGGTGACCGACGGCCAGATCGCGCAGATCGGTACCGGTCTGTCCGTACCGGATGACTGCGAGGTCATTGACGCGCCCGGACAGGTGTTGCTGCCGGGCTTCGTCGACCTGCACACCCACCTGCGTGAACCGGGACGCGAATACGCCGAGGACATCGAAACCGGCTCGGCGGCGGCGGCCCTGGGTGGCTACACCGCGGTGTTCGCGATGGCCAACACCGATCCGGTGGCCGACTCTCCGGTGGTCACCGACCATGTCTGGCAGCGCGGACAGCAGGTCGGCCTGGTCGACGTGCACCCGGTCGGCGCCGTCACGGTTGGACTGGGCGGCACCCAGCTGACCGAGATGGGCATGATGGCCGCCGGTACCGCGGGCGTTCGGATGTTCTCCGACGACGGCGTCTGTGTTGATCACCCCCTGGTGATGCGACGCGCGCTGGAGTACGCGACCGGACTGGGGGTGTTGATCGCCCAGCACGCCGAGGAACCTCGGCTGACTGTCGGCTCGGTCGCCCATGAGGGGCCCAACGCCGCCCGGCTGGGCTTGGCCGGCTGGCCGCGGGTCGCCGAAGAATCGATCGTGGCTCGGGACATCCTGCTGGCCCGCGACGCGGGCGCCCGCCTGCACATCTGCCATGCGTCCACCGCCGGAACGGTGGAGCTTCTGAAATGGGCTAAGGCGCAAGGCATCTCGGTGACCGCAGAAGTCACCCCGCATCATCTGATGCTCGATGACAGTCGACTGGCCGACTACGACGGACGCAACCGGGTCAACCCGCCGCTGCGCGAGGCCAGTGACACAGTCGCCCTGCGCCGCGCCCTGGCCGACGGCGTCATCGACTGTGTGGCTACCGATCACGCCCCGCACGCTGATCATGAGAAGTGCTGCGAGTTTTCCATCGCTCGGCCCGGGATGCTGGGCCTGCAGACCGCGCTGTCGGTAGTGGTGGCCACCATGGTGCAGACCGGCCTGTTGACCTGGCGCGACGTGGCCCGGGTGATGAGCGAGCGGCCGGCCCAAATCGTCGGTCTGCCCGACCAGGGCCGCCCGCTGGAGGTGGGCGAGCCGGCCAACCTGACCGTGGTCGATCCCGACACGACCTGGGTGGTCACCGGTGCGCAGCTGGCCAGCCGCTCGGACAACACCCCCTATGAAGAGATGACCTTGCCCGCGACCGTCACCGCGACCCTGCTGCGTGGCCGGATCACCGCCCGGGACGGAAAGAGCCCGGCATGAATACCCCCACGTTGATCGGCTCGCTGGTCTTCGCTTTTCTGCTGGTGGTGCTGATCGGCGTGGTGATCCGGCTGATGATGCGCGGTTGGCGCCGTCGCGGCCAACTGCAGGACGCGCTGATCGGGACACTGCCGACGGTGCCCGACACGGTGGGGGCGCCGACCGTGGCTGCCACCCGCGGGCAGTACCTGGGGTGCACGCTGGCCCCGAAGTGGAACGACCGGGTGGTGGTCGGAGACCTGGGCTATCGCACCAAGGCGGTGCTGACCCGCTACCCCGAGGGGATCATGGTGCAGCGCAGCGGCGCCCGGCCGATCTGGATCCCCGCAGACACGGTGATCGCGGTCCGCACCGAACGCGGTATCGCCGGGCGCACTATTCCTTCTTTCCCCACCCGACCCTACGACGGAGTGCTGGCGATCCGCTGGCGACTGCCGTCGGGCACCGAGATAGACACCGGCTTCCGCGCGGACGACCGCGCCGAGCACAGCCGCTGGTTAGAAGAAGAGGAAGACGACAGATGAACTCGCGAGCGGTGCTGGTTCTCGAGGACGGCCGGACGTTCACCGGAACGCCGTTCGGGGCCGTGGGACAGACCCTGGGTGAGGCGGTGTTCTCCACCGGGATGTCCGGCTACCAGGAGACCCTGACCGACCCCAGCTATCACCGGCAGATCGTGGTGGCCACCGCCCCGCAGATCGGCAACACCGGCTGGAACCGCGAGGACGGGGAGAGCCGCGACGAAAAGATCTGGGTGGCCGGCTATGTCGTGCGCGACCCGTCGCCGCGGGCGTCGAATTGGCGGGCCACCGGCACGCTGGACGACGAGCTGATCCGCCAGGGCATCGTCGGAATCGCCGGGGTCGACACCCGGACCATCGTGCGTCACCTGCGCAATCACGGATCGATGAAGGCCGGGGTGTTCTCCGGTGACGCGCTGGCATCGCCGGATGAGCTGGTGACCCGGGTCCGCGAGCAGCCGTCGATGCTCGGCGCCGATCTTGCCGGCCAGGTCAGCACCGACGCGGGATACGTGGTGGAACCCGAGGGCGCGCACCGGTTCACCATCGCCGCGCTGGACCTGGGCATCAAGACCAATACCCCACGCAACTTCTCGCGGCGCGGAATCCGCAGCCACGTACTGCCGTCGTCGGTGGACTTCGCGGCGATCGCCGACCTGAAGCCGGACGGGGTGTTCCTGTCCAACGGGCCCGGGGACCCGGCCACCGCGGAGGCGATGGTGGCGTTGACCCGCGAGGTGCTCGGTGCCGGAATCCCGCTGTTCGGAATCTGTTTCGGAAACCAGATCCTGGGCCGGGCGCTGGGGCTGAGTACCTACAAGATGACGTTCGGCCACCGCGGCATCAACATCCCGGTGATCGACCACGCCACCGGCCGGGTGGCGGTGACCGCGCAGAACCACGGCTTCGCCCTGGAAGGCGAAGCGGGCCAGCGCTTCGACACCGACTTCGGCCCGGCGGTGGTCAGTCACACCTGCGCCAACGACGGAGTCGTCGAGGGCGTCAAGCTCGCCAACGGCCGGGCGTTCTCGGTGCAGTACCACCCGGAAGCCGCGGCCGGACCGCACGACGCGGAATACCTGTTCGACCAGTTCGTCGACCTGATGGCAGGGGAGAAGTAATGCCGCGCCGTAGTGACCTGCGCCATGTCCTGGTGATCGGCTCCGGGCCGATCGTGATCGGACAAGCGTGTGAATTCGACTATTCGGGAACCCAGGCCTGCCGGGTGCTCAAGGCCGAAGGCCTGCAGGTGAGCCTGGTCAACTCCAATCCGGCCACCATCATGACCGACCCCGAGTACGCCGACAACACCTACGTCGAGCCCATCACCTGGGAGTTCGTCGAAAAGGTGCTCGCTCAGCAAGCCGAGCGCGGCAACAAGGTCGACGCCCTGCTGGCCACACTGGGCGGGCAGACCGCACTGAACACCGCGGTGGCCCTGCACGAGCACGGGGTGCTGGAGCGGTACGGAGTGGAGCTGATCGGCGCCGACTTCGAGGCGATCCAGCGTGGCGAAGACCGCCAGCAGTTCAAGGACATCGTTGCCAAGGTCGGCGGCGAGTCGGCGCGTTCCCGGGTCTGCTACACCATGGCCGAGGTCGAAGAGACCGTCGCCGAACTCGGGCTGCCCGTCGTCGTTCGCCCCTCCTTCACCATGGGTGGCCTGGGATCGGGACTGGCGGCCAGCCTCGACGAGGTAGCGCGGATGGCCGGTGACGGCCTGGCCGCCTCCCCGACGGCCAACGTCCTGATCGAAGAATCCATCTACGGGTGGAAGGAATTCGAGCTCGAGTTGATGCGCGACGGCAACGACAACGTCGTCGTGGTCTGCTCGATCGAGAACGTCGACCCGATGGGCGTGCACACCGGCGACTCGGTGACCGTCGCACCGGCGATGACGCTGACCGACCGCGAATACCAGAAGATGCGTGACCTGGGGATCGCGATCCTGCGCGAGGTCGGGGTGGATACCGGCGGTTGCAACATCCAGTTCGCGGTCAACCCCCAAGACGGCCGACTCATCGTGATCGAGATGAACCCGCGGGTCTCGCGATCCAGCGCGCTGGCGTCGAAGGCGACCGGTTTCCCGATCGCCAAGATCGCCGCCAAGCTCGCGATCGGCTACACCCTCGACGAGATCATCAACGACATCACCAAAGAGACCCCGGCCTGCTTCGAGCCGGCACTGGACTACGTCGTGGTCAAGGCACCGCGCTTCGCGTTCGAGAAGTTCCCCGGCGCCGACCCGCGGCTGACCACCACCATGAAGTCGGTGGGCGAAGCGATGTCGTTGGGCCGCAACTTCATCGAGTCGCTCGGCAAGGTGATGCGCTCGCTGGAAACCGATCGTGCCGGGTTCTGGACCAAACCGGATCCCGAAGGCAGCGCCGACGACGCGCTGGCGCGGTTGCGGGTGCCCACCGAGGGCCGGCTCTATGACATCGAGCTGGCGCTGCGCCTGGGCGCCACCGTGGAAGCGGTCGCCGAGGCCTCCGGGGTGGACCCGTGGTTCGTTGAGCAGATCAACGGCCTGGTGGCGCTGCGCACCGAGGTCGTCGACACCCCGGTGCTCGACGCGGACCTGCTGCGCCGCTGCAAGTACAGCGGCCTGTCGGATCATCAGATCGCCGTGCTGCGCCCGGAACTGGCCGGCGAGGACGGGGTGCGGCTGCTGCGCGACCGGCTGGGCATCCACCCGGTTTTCAAGACCGTCGACACCTGCGCAGCAGAGTTCGAGTCCAAGACGCCGTATCACTACAGCACCTTCGAGCTCGACCCCGCCGCCGAGACCGAGGTGGCAGCCCAGGACGTCAAACCCAAGGTGCTCATCCTGGGGTCCGGACCCAACCGGATCGGCCAGGGCATCGAGTTCGACTACAGCTGCGTGCACGCCGCGATCACCTTGAGCCAGGCCGGGTTCGAGACGGTGATGATCAACTGCAACCCCGAGACGGTGTCCACCGACTACGACACCGCCGACCGGCTCTACTTCGAACCGTTGACGTTCGAAGACGTGCTCGAGGTGTACTACGCCGAACAGCAGTCGGGCCAGGGCGGACCCGGCGTGGTCGGCGTGATCGTCCAGCTCGGCGGGCAGACCCCGCTGCGGCTGGCCCAGCGGCTGGCCGCCGCCGGAGTGCCGATCGTCGGGACCAGCCCGGAAGCCATCGACCTGGCCGAGGACCGCGGCGCGTTCGGCGATGTGCTGACCACCGCCGGGCTTCCTGCGCCGCGGTACGGCACCGCCACGACCTTCGAGCAGGCCAAACGGATCGCCGCCGACATCGGCTACCCGGTCCTGGTGCGTCCGTCGTACGTGCTGGGCGGGCGGGGCATGGAGATCGTCTACGACGAAGAGACTCTGCACGGCTACATCACCCGGGCCACCCAGCTGTCGCCGGAGCATCCGGTGCTGGTCGACCGGTTCCTGGAAGACGCGATCGAGATCGACGTCGACGCGCTGTGCGACGGCAGCGAGGTCTACATCGGCGGCATCATGGAGCACATCGAGGAAGCCGGCATCCACTCCGGCGACTCGGCCTGCGCACTGCCACCGGTGACGCTGGGGCGCAGCGACATCGAAAAGGTGCGGCGTGCCACTGAGGCCATCGCCCACGGCGTCGGGGTGGTGGGGCTGCTCAACGTGCAGTTCGCCCTCAAAGACGACGTGCTCTACGTCCTGGAGGCCAACCCGCGGGCCAGCCGGACGGTGCCGTTCGTGTCCAAGGCCACCGCGGTGCCGCTGGCCAAGGCCTGCGCGCGCGTCATGCTGGGCACCACGATCGCCGAACTGCGAGCCGAGGGCCTGTTGGCCGCCTCGGGGGACGGGGCCACGGTCGGCCCGAACGCCCCCATCGCGGTCAAGGAGGCCGTGCTGCCGTTCCACCGCTTCCGCCGCGCGGACGGCTCCGGCATCGACTCACTGCTCGGCCCGGAGATGAAGTCCACCGGTGAGGTGATGGGCATCGACCGTGACTTCGGCACCGCGTTCGCCAAGAGCCAGACCGCCGCCTACGGCTCGCTACCGGCCCAGGGCACGGTCTTCGTGTCGGTGGCCAACCACGACAAGCGTTCGCTGGTGTTTCCGGTCAAACGGCTCGCTGACTTGGGATTCCGGGTCCTGGCCACCGAGGGAACCGCGGAAATGCTGCGCCGCAACGGTATTCCATGCGATGTGGTGCGCAAGAATTTCGAGGAGCCCAGTCCACAGCGCCCGGAGCTGACCGCGGTGGACGCGATCCGCGCCGGGGAGGTGGACCTGGTGATCAACACCCCGTACGGCAACTCCGGCCCGCGGGTGGACGGCTACGAGATCCGTTCGGCAGCGGTCAGCGTGAACATCCCATGCATCACCACCGTCCAGGGCGCGGCCGCGGCGGTGCAGGGCATCGAGGCCGGCATCCGGGGCGATATCGGGGTGCGTTCCCTGCAGGAACTGCACAGCACCCTCGGCGGGCAGTAGTGATCCCGGGGTTCGGTGCGCGCCTGGCCGACGCGATGGCGGCCCGCGGGCCACTGTGCCTGGGCATCGACCCGCACCCCGAACTGCTGACCGCCTGGGGCCTGCCCACGACCCCGGACGGTCTGGCGGTGTTCAGCGAGACGTGCGTGACGGCGTTCGCCGGGTTCGCCGTCGTCAAGCCGCAGGTGGCGTTCTTCGAGGCGTACGGATCGGCCGGCTTCGCCGTGCTGGAGCGCACCATAGCGGCGCTGCGCGAGGCCGATGTGCTGGTGCTGGCCGACGCCAAACGCGGTGACATCGGCTCGACCATGGCCGCTTACGCGGCAGCCTGGGCCGGACAGTCGCCGTTGGCCGCCGACGCGGTGACGGCTTCGCCCTACCTGGGCTTCGGGTCATTGCAGCCGCTGCTGGAGACCGCCGCGCAGCATCGGCGGGGTGTGTTCGTGTTGGCGGCCACCTCGAACCCGGAGGGGGCGAGCGTGCAGCGGGCCGAGGATGCGGACGGCCGCACCGTGGCGCAGGCGATCGTCGACGCGGCCGCGGAAGCGAACAAAGCCGAGGGTGCGGCGGGACTGGGCTCGATCGGCGTCGTGGTGGGCGCCACGCTGCGCGAGGTGCCCGATCTGAGTGCCCTGGGTGGGCCAGTGCTGGTGCCGGGCGTTGGGGCCCAGGGCGGCCGCCCAGAGGCCCTTGCCGGGCTCGGAGGGGCCGCTGCGGGCACTTTGCTGCCGGCGGTTTCGCGCGAGGTGCTGCGGGCCGGCCCGGATGCCGGTGCGCTGCGTGCCGCCGCTGAGCGGCTGCGGGACGCCGTGGCCTACTTGGCCGCCGCGGGATAACTCGCGACAGGGCCTGCGTAGCCGCCCGACGAGGGGCGCCCACGCAGGCCCTGGATTGCCAGCTACCGGCCGCCGAAGTTGACGCCCCCACCGGTGTTGGCGTTGTAGCCGCCGCCGAAGGGCCCCATGTTGACGTCGGCGCCGTTGTTCTGGCCGCCGCCGGCGCCGATTCCGTTGGGGCCGAAGTTGAAGCCGCCGTTTCGGCCGACATTCATACCTCCGCCGAACGGCCCCATGTTGACGTCGGCGCTGTTGTTTTGGCCGCCGCCGGCGCCGATTCCGTTGGGGCCGAAGTTGAAGCCGCCGTTGTTGCCGGCATTCATACCTCCGCCGAAGGGCCCCATGTTGACATTCACCCCGCCGTTGTTGCCGGCGCCACCGGTGATTCCGTCATGGGGCTCGGCGCTGGCCGCGCCGATCCCGAAAGCGCCGAGGGCCAACACCGCGGCCGCCGTAAGAGCCCACCGGCCAGCACGGCAGACTGTCGCGATCGTCATGAATTCCCACTTTCTCTACCGAAACGGTATTCAGCGGAAATGTTCATAGTCATACCCCCCATAAACACCCCCGGGTGGACCACCCACCTGGCCGGCACATTAAGCGGCTAACCCGCGACTTCGAACGTTCAAATGTAGAAACTCCCTGAATAGTTGCTGTCAGTCCATCGGGTTCCCGAATTCCTGTTCCGTGGCGCGCCACCAGGGCCTGCGCGCAGAAATACCAGGCTCGCGGTTGCGGGGTTTTCAGCGCGCGAAGCCGCGTGCGCCCGCGGGACGGACACGACCATTTCGGTGCCGTGTAGGTGGCGGAACAGGGTGATCGCCCACCTACTCGAGGTGACGGCGTTGGTCGATGGACCCCGATGGGAGAGGGCGCCGGCTGACCAAACTCGGCCTCGACACGCCCGACACGCCGCGAGGTGCGAAGTCACTGGCATGAATGTCCGGTCACATCACGAAGGCCCTTGCCGCGCCCGCGGCGCGGGCTCCGATCCGGCCGACCGGAAAGAACAAAAGGCTAGCTCAGAGCGGTTTTCCGGGCCGGGTCGTCGGGGATCGCGATTCATCCGGGGCGGGCTGACCGATGGTGGCCGACTCGGCTTGGACGGCGCCGCGCCCAAACCCCATACGCTGGGCATTTGTAGCCGGAAACGGGGGGGTGGGGTTAGATTTCGTCAGACGGCGTGGGTACGGTCGTCGTCTCTGGCCGAAGTACCTGGCCGGGACAAGGAAAACATCGACGTTGTCGATGATGACGAGACGGAGGAATCGTGGCCCTTCCCCAGTTGACCGACGAGCAGCGCGCCGCCGCGTTGGAGAAGGCGGCGGCCGCACGTCGGGCCCGAGCGGAGCTCAAGGACCGGCTGAAGCGTGGCGGCACCAATCTCAAGCAGGTGCTCAAGGACGCCGAGACCGACGAGGTCCTTGGCAAGATGAAGGTGTCTGCGCTGCTGGAGGCGTTGCCGAAGGTCGGCAAGGTCAAGGCGCAGGAGATCATGACCGAGCTGGAGATCGCCCCCACCCGCCGGCTGCGCGGCCTGGGCGACCGGCAGCGCAAGGCGCTGCTGGAGAAGTTCGACTTCTCCTGACTCGGCAGTGACTACCGGTGGAGGGCCGGGCAGCGGAAACGCGGGACGCGTTGTAGTGCTGTCCGGCCCATCCGCGGTCGGTAAGTCGAGCGTGGTCCGGTGCCTGCGAGAGCGGGTACCGGACCTGTACTTCAGTGTGTCGGCCACCACCCGGGCGCCCAGGCCCGGGGAGGTGGACGGCGTCGACTACCGATTTGTTTCGCCGGCGGAGTTCGACCGGCTAGTTGAGAAAAATGAGCTGCTGGAGTGGGCCGATATTCACGGCGGCCTGCAGCGCTCAGGTACGCCGGCGGCCCCCGTCGTAGACGCCACGCGTTCCGGCCGGCCCGTTCTGATCGAGGTCGACCTGGCCGGGGCCCGGGCCATCAAGAAGGCCCTACCGGAGGCTGTCACGGTGTTTCTGGCCCCGCCGGACTGGGAGACCTTGCAGGCCAGACTGGCCGGCCGCGGCACCGAAACCGCGGAGGTCATGCAACGCCGATTGGCCACCGCACGCACCGAGTTGGCGGCGCAGGGAGACTTCGACGCCGTCGTGGTCAACGGTCGATTGGAAACAGCCTGCTCAGAATTGGTATCCTTGCTGGTGGATACCGCACCGGGCGCGGTCTGATTTACCCGGACGACAACCAGCAGGCGCGACCCGCCCCCAGCCAAAGAGCTTCAGGAGATTGTCTTAAGTGAGTACCTCGCAGACCAACTCGGCCGTGGTGACCGACGCCGACGAGTTCGACCCGGCGTCGATCGGCGGTTACGACACGCCCCTCGGCATCACCAACCCGCCCATCGACGAGCTGCTGCAGCGTGCATCGAGCAAGTACGCGCTGGTGATCTACGCGGCCAAGCGTGCGCGCCAGATCAACGACTACTACAACCAGCTCGGTGAGGGCATCCTCGAATACGTCGGGCCGCTGGTCGAGCCCGGCCTGCAGGAGAAGCCGCTGTCGATCGCGCTGCGCGAGATCCACGGCGACCTGCTCGAATACACCGAAGGCGAGTAGCCGGAGCCGGGCAGGACGGGTCATACCGGTGGGCCAGAAACGGGTCGTCGTCGGTGTCTCCGGAGGCATCGCCGCATACAAGGCGTGCACCGTGGTCCGACAGCTGGCCGAGGCCGGCCATTCGGTTCGCGTCGTCCCGACTGAGTCCGCCCTGCGCTTCGTGGGGGCAGCGACCTTCGAGGCGCTCTCGGGCCAGCCGGTCGACACCGGGGTGTTCGATGACGTGCCCCGCGTCCCGCATGTGGCGATCGGCCAGCAGGCTGACTTGGTGGTGGTGGCGCCGGCCACCGCTGATCTGTTGGCTCGCGCCGTCGCCGGCCGCGCCGACGATCTGCTGACCGCCACCCTGCTCACCGCCCGCTGTCCGGTGCTGTTCGCCCCGGCCATGCACACCGAGATGTGGCAGCATCCGGCCACCGTCGCCAATGTGGCGACGCTGCGGGAACGCGGCGCAGTGGTCCTCGAGCCCGCGTCGGGCCGGTTGACCGGCGCCGACACCGGCCCCGGTCGGCTGCCCGAGGCCGAAGAGATCAACACCTTCGCCTCGCTGCTGCTGGAGCGGGCCGACGCGTTGCCACACGACCTGGCGGGACAGAAGGTACTGGTGACCGCGGGCGGCACCCGCGAGCCCATCGACCCGGTCCGGTTCATCGGTAACCGCAGTTCGGGCAAGCAGGGTTACGCGGTGGCCCGGGTGGCGGCCCAACGGGGCGCGGAGGTCACCCTGATCGCCGCGCACACCGCGGGGCTGATCGATCCGGCCGGCGTCCACGTGGTGCACGTCAGCTCGGCCCAACAGCTGCATGACGCGGTGTCCAAGCACGCCCCCGAGGCGCACGTGCTGGTGATGGCCGCTGCCGTCGCCGATTTCCGCCCGGTGCGGGTGGCGCAGTCCAAGATCAAAAAGGGCCCCGACAGCGCGGGGGAGCCCACCATCGAACTGGTCCGCAACGACGACGTGCTGGCCGGGGCGGTCCGCGCCCGCACCGACGGGCAGCTGCCCAATATGCGGGCCATCGTCGGCTTCGCCGCGGAGACCGGCGATGAGAACGGCGACGTGCTGTTCCATGCCCGGGCGAAGTTGCGTCGCAAGGGATGTGACCTGTTGGTGGTCAACGCGGTCGGGGACGGCCGGGCGTTCGAGGTCGACCACAACGACGGGTGGCTGCTGGCCGCGGACGGAACCGAGTCCGCCCTGGAGTCGGGCTCCAAGACCTTGATGGCCAGCCGCATTGTGGACGCGATCGCGGCGTTCCTCGGCAGCAACCGCGGCTAAGGCGGCCCTTTTCATCGGATCGTTGACCGCTCATTGCACCTGGACTAACTTTCAAATCGTAAGTTAATCGAGAGGGGTCGGGCGTGGACGATCGTCGCTACGTGGTGATCGGGGGCGGCCTGGCCGGGCTGGCCGCAGCGGTCTGGTTGGCCGAGGCCGGCAAGAAGGTGACGCTGCTGGAGCGGCGTGGGCGCCTCGGCGGGCGCACCCAGGCGATGCAGGTGCAGGGGATAGCGGACCTCGCGGACAACGGCCAGCATGTGATCGCCAGCGGCTACGACCACCTGTTTCGCTACCTGACCAGCGTCGGAACCCGATCGATGGTTGAGTTTCCGACCGGCGGAACGCTGCGTTGGCCCGGCGGGGCGGCCACCACCATGGTGACCCGCGGACTGGGAGCGGTGCGGACGCTGTTCGGGCCACACCCCGACGCGAGCCTGCTCGACCGGCTGCGGACCGCCGCGGCGACCGTGCGCCTGACCGCGGAGGCGCTGTTTCAACCCGCCGATCTGCCCGATCTGACCACCGACCAGTGGCTCCGCCGCGTCGGGATGCCCGCCAAGGCCCGGGAGGCGGTGTGGGACTGGCTGGCCCTCGGCATCGCCGCCGAGCCGGTGGACCGGGGTTCGGCGAAAGTCTTCGCCGATGTCCTTGCCACCGGAATCCGCCTCGGCCTGCGCCACCGCAGTGCGGTGACGATCGGTTATCCCACCACCGATCTCGACACGCTCTATATCTCCGGCGCACTGGCCGTTTTCGAGCGGCTCGGCGTGGACGTGCGCTATCGCGCAGTGGCCCGGCGAATCGTGGTGGAGGACAATGCCGTTCGTGCCGTCCAGTTGGCAGACGGCACTGAGGTGCCAGCGGACGCGGTGGTGTGTGCGGTGCCCAACTCGAACATCGCCGGCTTGCTCGACGACCTGCCCGAGCACGCCGAAATTTACGCCGCGGCAGAAAAATTGCATTACACACCGATTGTGAGCACCAACCTCTACCTGGACCGGCCGCTGGGCACCGAGGCGGCGATGGAATCGGTGATCGGCGGCACGGGCGTCATCGATGAGGTGTTCGACCGTCAGCGGATGCAGCGCCGCGATCCAGGCGGCGCCTGGCTGTATTGCCTGACCACCAGCGGTGCCTACGAACAGATTCACCGGTCCAACGAACAGATCGTGGCCGAACAGATGGACATGCTGCGCCGCTACTATCCGGCCGCGGCCGAGGCGAACGTGGTGGCCGCGCAGGTGGTCAAGATGCCCAAAGCCACCTTTTCGCAGGTTGTGGGCACTGAAGGGCTGCGCCCCGATCAGCGCACCTCGGTGCCGAGCCTGGTGCTCGCCGGAGACTGGACCCGTACCGACTGGTCGGCGACCATGGAGAGCGCCGCGCAGAGCGCGGCCCGCGCGGTGGAGTTGCTGCTCGAGCTGCCGGCATCCACGTGAGCGCGCGGCCGGAGCCGAAGCGGCGGATGTCGGCGCAGGCTCGGCGGATGCAGTTGCTCGACCACGCCCGTGACATCGTCGCGGCCGAGGGCTTCGCCGCGGTGACCTTCGAACGGGTGGCCCGCTCCGCGCAGGTGACCCGGACCGTGATGTACCAGAACTTCGGCGATCTGGCCGGACTGATGACGGCCCTGCTCGACCGTGAAGCGGCGATCGCGTTTGCCGGAATGCGCAGCGTGGACGGTCCGCTCGGCGACGACCCGGACGCGCTGGGCCGCGGCATCCTGGCCTATCTGCATGCGGCGCCAATGAGTTGGCACATCATCCTCAGCCCGCCCGCCGGCGCCCCGCCGCAATTGGCGGCCCGCACCGAAGCGGGCCGCCGCTATGCACGGACCATCGCCGCACGGCGGCTGTCCCGGCTAGCCGGCCACCCGATCGATGCCGACGGTGTGACCATGCGGCTGCTGTTGTCCGCATTGGAAGAACTGGCCCTGCTCCATCTCACCGACCCGCGCACCCACCCGGATGAATTGGTACTGACTTATCTGCGGTCACTGGTCGGCTGGGCAGTCCGGGTCGAGACGGCGACGCCGGTGACTGATCGGTAGAGTAGGCGGTCGCAGGGCCGAGTCGTTCGGGATTCTCGTCGTGGGGGATGTTGTCGAGAACCTTCTGGGCGCGGGGCAGCGCAGCCATTTCCCGGCCCACGGCGCGGGGGGTGGGCACCGGGCTGCCAAGCTCTCCCAAGGACCGCACGGCTATATTAGCCCGAGCTAACTTTTGGATCGATTACCCGGAAGGCGACATTGTGAGCGAAAAGGGACGGCTGTTCACCAGCGAGTCGGTGACTGAAGGCCACCCCGACAAGATCTGTGACGCCATCAGCGACTCGGTGCTCGACGCGCTGCTCGCCGATGACCCTCGCTCACGTGTCGCGGTGGAGACCCTGGTCACCACCGGCCAGGTGCACGTGGTCGGTGAGGTGACGACCAACGCCCGCGAGGCGTTCGCCAACATCACCAACACCGTGCGCGAGCGCATCCTGGAGATCGGCTACGACTCGTCGGACAAGGGCTTTGACGGCGCGAGCTGCGGGGTCAACATCGGCATCGGCGCACAGTCGCCCGACATCGCCCAGGGTGTCGACACCGCGCATGAAGCCCGCGTCGAGGGCGCGGCCGACCCGCTGGACTCTCAGGGCGCCGGCGACCAGGGCTTGATGTTCGGCTACGCGATCGCCGACACCCCGGAGCTGATGCCGCTGCCCATCGCGCTGGCCCACCGGCTCTCGCGGCGGCTGACCGAGGTCCGCAAGAACGGCACGCTGGACTACCTGCGCCCGGACGGCAAGACCCAGGTCACCATCGAGTACGAGGACGACGTCCCGACCCGGCTGGACACCGTGGTGATCTCCACGCAGCACGCCGAGGGCATCGACCTGGTCAAGACCCTGGACCCGGACCTGCGGGAGCACGTGATCTCCACGGTGCTTGCCGAGCTCGCCCACGAGACGCTGGATTCCTCGTCGACCCGTGTGCTGATCAACCCGACCGGCAACTTCGTCGTCGGCGGCCCGATGGGCGACGCCGGCCTGACCGGCCGCAAGATCATCGTCGACACCTACGGCGGCTGGGCTCGCCACGGCGGCGGCGCCTTCTCCGGTAAGGACCCGTCGAAGGTGGACCGCTCGGCCGCGTACGCGATGCGCTGGGTGGCCAAGAACATCGTCGCCGCGGGCTTGGCGCAGCGCGTCGAGGTCCAGGTCGCCTACGCCATCGGCAAGGCCGCGCCGGTCGGTCTGTTCATCGAGACCTTCGGCACGGCCACCGTCGACCCGGTCAAGATCGAGAAGATCGTGCCGGAGGTCTTCGACCTGCGCCCGGGCGCGATCGTGCGTGACCTGGACCTGCTGCGTCCGATCTACGCACCGACCGCGGCGTACGGTCACTTCGGTCGCACCGACATCGAACTGCCGTGGGAGCAGCTGGACAAGGTCGACGACCTCAAGCGCGCCATCTAGTTGACTGGCCGCCGCCGAGCGTGAAGGCAGCTTCACGCTCGGCGCCGGACGTGAAGCCAGCTTCACGCTCGGGCGGGGGACTAGGCGCTGAACCGGTAATCGTCGAGGTCGAAGCGCCGGCTGCGCCAGTAGGCCTCCACCGTGGTGGTGGGCCGCAACGGGACATCGCCGTGCTTGTCGAAGTAGTAGCTGTTGGCAGACTTGCAGCTGTCCTGCCAGAACACCTGCCGGTGGCGTTTGCGCATCATCTCGTCGAAGTAGCGGGCGTTGGCCGCCTCGGAGATCTCGATCCGGGTCGCCCCACGGCCGCGAGCGCTCGTCAGGCACCGCACGATGTGGTGGGTCTGCGCTTCGACCAGCGCGAAATACGACGACCCGACGTAGCCGTAAGGGCCGAAGACGCTGAACAAGTTGGGGAACCCGGGGATGCTGACCCCCTCGTAGGCCTGCAGTCGATGCTCGTCCCAGAACCGGGCCAGTGTCTGGCCCCCGGCCCCGGTGACGGCGAAGGTGGGGATGTTGTCGCTGTCCATCACTTTGAACCCGGTCGCCAAGATCAGCACGTCCACCTCGTGGGACGTCCCGTCGGCGGTGACGACGCCGGTGGGGCTGATCCGGTCGATGGGGTCGACCACCAGGTGGACGTTCTCGCGGTTGAACGTCGACAGGTAGGTGTTGTGGAAGCCGGGGCGCTTGCAGCCGACGGCGTAGCGCGGGGTGAGCTGCTTACGCAGTTCCGGATCGTGCACCTGCCGGCGCAGGTACGCCCGCCCGGCCGACTCCATCCGCTTGGCCAGTGGAAACACCGTGAAATACTGCGCCGCGATGGGGAAGGTCGCCTCGACGTAGGCCTGACTGGCCAGCCGTTGCAGGGCCTTGCCACCGGGAATCCGCATCGCCCAGCGGATCGGAGCGGCCAGCGGCACATCGAATTTCGGGAAACACCAGATCGGTGTCCGCTGAAAGACGGTGAGCGAGGAAACCTTCGGCGCGATCTCCGGGATCACCTGCACTGCCGAGGCTCCGGTGCCGATCACCGCCACCCGCTTGCCGGTCAGGTCTTGCGAGTGGTCCCAGCGGGCGGTGTGGATCGTCACCCCGGCGAAGGTGTCGACACCGGCGATGTCAGGCAGGTTCGGGGTGGTCAGCACGCCGCTGGCATTGATCAGAAACCGCGCCGTGATGGGTCCCGGTTGATGCGGCGGTTCCAGCTTCGCCTCTCCTTCGTCGAGCCTCGCTGAACCGCTCGGCTGATGCGGCGGTCCCAGCTTCGCCTCTCCTTCGTCGAGCCTCGCTGAACCGCCGGGTTGATGCGAGTCGGTGTGCACCCGCCACCAGCCGTGTTCCTCGTCGAATTCCGCGGCAAGCACCTTGGTGGCGAACCGGATTCGCGAGCGCAGACCGTACTTGTCGACGCAGTGCTCGGCGTAGGCCTTGAGCTCCCCGCCGGGGGCATACGTGCGCGACCAGTCCGGGCTCTGCTCGAATGAGAACTGGTAGGAGAACGACGGGATGTCCACGGCGATACCCGGATAGGTGTTCCAGTGCCAGGTGCCGCCGACCCCGTCGCCGGCTTCGATGATCACATAGTCCGTCATCCCGGCACGGTCGAGGTTGATCGCCGCTCCGATGCCGGAGAATCCGGCGCCGACGATCAGAATCTCGTGGTCGGGTTCCTCGCTCACGGTCTGCTCCTCGTCGCTGGTGTCGATTGAGGTCGACGCTAGCGCGCACGCGGGGGGACCGCGCTCGGGTTACGGCAAATCTTGTGGCGTCAGGCGCCACGGCGGATTGCGGCGGGCTTCGCCGGCATGAAACAGGCACAGCCGGTGGCCGTCGGGGTCGTTGAGTCGGGCCTCGCGCCACAGCCACGGCATGTCGGTCGGTGCTTGGGTGAACTCAACCGAATCGCGCAACCGCTGGTATTGCTCGTCCAGATCGTCGGTCTCGAAATAGATGGTCACCTGCTCGCCGGCGGTGACGTCGCTGACGCGCTCCAGCGAAAAGGTGCTGTCCCCGTCCGGGCACTCGAACCGCAGGTAGTCGTCCGTCTTGACGATCAGCCGTAGGCCCAGCAGCAGGTAGAACCGCTCGGCGCGGTCCAAGTCGGTGCTGCCGGCGGTGACCTGGTTCAGCCGCATCGCGTCACGCCAGGGCAGCGCGCAAAGCGGCCAGCCCGCGGTCGGCGGCCTCGGTGGCCACCGGGATCACTCCGGCGTAGCCCAGGTAACCGTGAACCAGGGTCTCGGCGTTGTGCACCTGCACCGGAACCCCCGCAGCGGCCAGCAACTCGCCGTAACGGATGCCGTCGTCGCGCAGCGGGTCGTGGCCGGCGACCGCGATGTAGGCCGGAGGCAGATCGGACAGATTCTCGGCCCGCGCGGGCGCCAGCATCGCCGGCGGGCTGCTCAGATCGAGGTCCCCGGCGTAGGCGCGCGTCAACGCGGCGATCGCGGCGCTGTCGATGATCGGCGCGTGGGCGTTCTCGGTGAACGACGGCAGGCTGCCGTCGTACGTGGTGGCCGGGTACCACAGCAGCTGGAACGCGATCGCCGGGCCGCCGGCGTCACGGGCCAGCTGGCAGACCACCGCGGCCAGATTCCCGCCCGCCGAATCCCCGGCCACCGCCAGCTTCGACGGGTCCACGCCCAGCTCGGAGGCGTGTGCCGCCACCCATTCGGTGGCCGCCATCGCGTCCTCGACGGCGGCCGGGAACAGGTTCTCCGGGGCCAACCGGTAGTCGACGGACACCACCACCGCGCCCGCGTCGGCGGCATGCATGCGCGCGGTGCCGTCGTGGGTGTTGAGGTCGCCGGCGACGAAGCCGCCGCCGTGGAAGAACACCACCACCGGCGCGGCGCCCGATTCGGTGCCCGCCGGCCGGTAGATGCGTATCGGCAGGTCGCCACCCGGTCCGTCGATCACCCGATCCTCGCTGGGCAGCTCCGGGTGTACCGGCCGATGGGGCAGGTCGCGCATCGCGCGACGCGCTGCTTCGGCGCCGTCGTCCAGTGTCAGTCGGAACGGGATGGCTTCCAGTACCTTCAGCACTATGGGGTCGATTGCTGGCATAGAAACACCGTACGCAACCAGACGAGTCTTCACCGGCTGGGCAGCGGCGGGATGGCTCGGAGTGGCTTACGGGATCTTCCTGACGGTGGTGGCATTGCGCTCTGGGCCAGGAGAGGCGCTGACCGGGCAATGGGTCGGGCAGCCGGCCTTCAAGGCGGCGATGGCGGTGCTGTTGGTATTCGCCGCGGCGGCGCACCCCATCCTGCGGGAGGCACGCTGGCTGATCCCCGCCCTGATCTTCTCGGCGACCGGCGACTGGCTCTTGGCGATCCCGTGGTGGGAACCGTCCTTCGTCGCGGGACTGGCCGCTTTCCTGGTGGCGCACCTGTGTTTTCTCGGCGCATTGCTGCCGCTGGCGGTGGTGTCGCGCGGCCGGCTGGTCGGGGCGGGGCTGGTGGGGGTGAGCTGCCTGGTGTTGTTGGCGTGGTTCTGGCCCGGCATGGCCCGCGAGGGCATGACGCTGCCGGTGACGGTGTACGTCGGGGTGCTCGGTGCGATGGTGTGCGTCGCGCTGCTGGCGAAGCTGCCCACGCCCTGGACCGCGGTCGGCGCGGTCTGTTTCGCGGTATCGGATGCCATGATCGGAGCCAGCCAGTTCGTGTTGGGCAATGAACTGCTGGCGGTGCCGATCTGGTGGGCCTATGCGGCGGCACAGCTGCTGATCACGGCCGGGTTCTTCTTCGGCCGGTCCGCCGACGCCGAGCAGGCGGCGTCGGACTGACATTCGCCGCCGCTCAGTGTCGGTGGCCGCCGGTCCCGGGGCGCAGTCGTTCCGGATCGAAGGCGGGCAGTCGACGGCGGTGTGGCGCGGTCATGTGGTGGTTCGCCAGCGCATCGCCGTGGCCCGAGGCGATGTCGCCGATGCTGTACAGCGACTCGCCCTGGGGAGCGAAGTAGGAGCTGTGGCCGCTCAAGGGCCACGCCACGCCGCGGCTCTCGGCTTTGAACCGGGTGGACCCGTAGCCGTCTGCGGCCGGATCGGCGCCGAGCCCGACCGTTGCCGACGTTGCCGGCAGGGGTAGTTGCGGCTGGCCACCGAAACCGGTGATCGGATCCGACGATGCCGCCCCCACATAGACATGCCCTCCCGCGGGCAGGTGAAAGTCGTTGGCGCTGCGGGCCAGGTCGGTTCCCGGTGAGCCCACGAGCACTACGTCGTCGGCGCACAACCCCGCCGAGGCCGCGGCGTCGGCCACCGTTGTCGACCCATAGGAGTGCCCGATCACGGTGACGTGCGAGGCGCCGACGTGCGACGCAGTCAGGGCGCGGACATCGGCGGCCAGCAGCCGGCCCCCGGCCCGAGCAGCGGCCGGTTGCGTCACTGCCGGATCGAACAGGCTGTCCGGCGCGCGATACCCCATCCACACCACGACCGAATTGCTGCGGCCGGGATCGGACCCGACCACCTCGTGATAGACATTGCGCCCGTCCGGGTGCGACAGGTAGCCGTCGCGGACGCTGCTGTGCGCGCCGGGCACCAAGATGGTGATGTTGTCAGCGACGTCGGGATCACCGATCGCGATCGCGGCCCGTCCGCGCCCGCCGAACGCTGCCGGTTCGTAGGTGAGTAGCAGCGCGGGGGCCGTGCCGGCGCAGTTGGCTGCCAGCCCGTCGCGGACCCGCAGCGCGTTTTCGTAACGCACGATCTCGGCAGCACTGACCGCCGAAGTCGCGTTGACCACCCGGCGAATATCCTCGGCCAGTGCCTGCCGGTTGAGCTGGTCGCGGACTCGAGCCGGAACACCGTAGCCGGCACCGGCCGAGCGCAACAGCGCCACCTGGAGCCGGTTGTCCGCGGCGGCGTCGGCGAGCACCCGGCGGATCTCTCGGGCCTTGGCGGCCAAAAAGAGCTGGAACTGGCGGACGCCGGTGGGGGTGTCCCACACCGGTGTCCACCGATCGGCCAGCGCGTCATGGATCTCGCCGTGGATGGCATCGAGGTGGCGGCGGCCCGCGCGGGCGTGATCGGCGGCGTCGCGCACCGTGGCGGCCAGCACGTGATCGGTCAGTTGGGCAGTCTGCATCCGCGAGGCAAGGTCTGTTTCACGGTCTCGTGCCGTGACCGCGTGGGCCCCGCACTGTTCGGGCATACCGCAGCAACGTAATTCAGCGCAGCTGGGATCGTCCCCGCCGATCCACAGCTCGCATCGCCTGTGATCCGGCGTCGGCGGCGGTCGGCGGTGTCTGCTAGACCTGCGTGGTGAGTGTCGACGATGAACCCAACGAGCCCATCGCTCGGGTGCTGCCGATGCTCTCGGTGCCGCACCTGGACCGTGAGTTCGACTATCTGGTCACACCAGAGCAGTCCGAGGGCGCTCGACCCGGGGCGCGGGTGCGAGTGCGCTTCCACGGCCGGCTGGTTGACGCCTTCGTCTGGGAGCGTCGTGCCGACACCGACCATGTCGGTCGGCTGGGCCGGCTGGAGCGGGTGGTCTCGGCCGAACCGGTGCTCACCAGCGAGGTCCGCCGACTGGTGGAAGCGGTGGCCGCGCGCTACGCCGGCAGCCGGGCCGATGTGCTGAGGCTGGCGGTGCCGCCGCGACATGCCCGGGTGGAACGCGCGGTGGTGACGCCGCCCGAACCGCCAGTCGTCGCCCCGGTCGACCCCGCGGGCTGGCAGCGTTACGGGGCGGGCGGATCGTTCTTTGCGGCGCTGGGCGAAGGCCGGGCCGCGCGGGCGGTGTGGCAGGTGCTGCCCGGCGATTCGTGGACCGACCGGTTCGTCGACGCGGCCGCCCAGACGGTCCGCGCCGGCCGCACCGCCCTGGCGATCGTGCCCGACCAGCGCGACGTCGACGCGCTGTGCCGGACCGCGACGGCCCGAATCGACGAATCGGCGGTCGTGGCACTGTCCGCGGGACTGGGCCCGGCCACTCGTTACCGGCGCTGGCTGTCGGTGCTGCGTGGCGGGGCGCGGCTGGTGATCGGCACGCGCAGTGCGGTGTTCGCCCCGCTGGCCGACCTCGGCCTGGTGATGGTCTGGGATGACGGCGACGACTCCCTGGCGGAGCCGCGGGCGCCCTATCCGCACGCCCGTGAGGTGGCGATGCTGCGGGCCCACCTGGCGGGTTGCGCTGCCCTGATCGGCGGGTACGCCCGCACCACCGAGGCGCACGCTTTGGTGGGCAGCGGCTGGGCGCACGACGTGGTGGCATCGCGGGCGGCGCTGCGGACGGCCGCGCCGCGGGTAGTGGCCCTCGACGACACCGGATATGCCGAGGAGCGCGACGCCGCGGCGCGCAGCGCCAGACTGCCGACGGTCGCCCTGCAGAGCGCGCGCAGCGCCCTCGCCGCCGGGGCGCCGGTCCTGGTGCAGGTGCCCCGGCGGGGCTACGTGCCGTCGCTGTCCTGTGGGCGCTGCCGCACGATCGCCCGCTGTCGGCACTGCACCGGACCGTTGTCGCTGCCGGAGCGCGGTGGTACGGCCCTGTGCCGCTGGTGCGGGCGGGCCGACCCGGCCCTGCGGTGTGCGCGCTGCGGGTCGGATGCCGTGCGTGCGGTGGTCATCGGCGCCCGGCGCACCGCCGAAGAACTTGGCCGCGCCTTTCCGGGCACCCCGGTCGTCACCTCCGCCGGTGACACCATCGTCGACTGCATCGAGGACGGCGCGGCCCTGGTGATCGCCACGCCCGGGGCCGAACCCCGCGCCCCGCACGGCTACGGCGCAGCGTTGCTGCTGGACAGCTGGGCGCTGCTGGGCCGCCAGGATCTGCGCGCGGCCGAGGACACGCTGCGGCGCTGGATGGCAGCGGCGGCGCTGGTGCGCGACCGCGGATCCGGCGGGCTGGTGACCGCGGTCGCCGAATCGTCGATTCCGACGGTGCAGGCCCTGATCCGGTGGGAT
Source organism: Mycobacterium sp. SMC-19 (assembly GCF_045310815.1). NCBI lineage: Bacteria > Bacillati > Actinomycetota > Actinomycetes > Mycobacteriales > Mycobacteriaceae > Mycobacterium > Mycobacterium sp. SMC-19. Next base: position 243,902 of record NZ_JBJIAM010000002.1, read on the forward strand.
CCGATCGGCCACGCCGACGCCGAGCTGGCCACCCGAGCCGAGGTGGGGCTACCGCCCGCGGTACACATCGCGGCCCTCGACGGTGATCCGGAGTCGGTGACGGCGCTGCTGGAGCAGGCGCGGCTGCCCGACGGCGCCGACCTGCTCGGGCCGGTGCCACTGCCGCCGGGGGTGCGGCGTCCGGCCGGTGTCCCCGACGAACTGAATGTCATCCGGATGCTGGTCCGGGTGGGACGCGATCACGGTCTGGCGCTGGCCTCGGCGCTGCGGCACAGCATCGGGGTGCTCAGCGCGCGCGGATCGCATCACCCGGTGCGGGTGCAGATCGATCCGCTGCACATCGGTTAGCGAGCGGGCCGGGCCGGTCTCACCACGGCACGAGTTGGATCATGCCGGGCGCCCTGGGCTGCGCCGGCGGGGGTTCTGCGGGACTGCCATTGTCGGCGTTCCCACCGCCGCCCTCGCCGCCTGGACCGCCGTTCCCCCCGCCGCTGCCGCCGGTGGCACCGCCCGGCTGTGGACCTGCGGGTGCCGGTAGGTCTTGCGGTGGCGGTGGTGGCTGCTGCGGTGGCGGCGGCTGCGGCGGCGCCTCTGGGGGAGGCGGTGGTAATTGCTGTGGTGGCGGTGGCGGCTGTTGTCGGGGCGCTGGTTTCGGGACGGCGCCGGGCGAGCGGGGGATCTTCGCCTTGGGCGCCTTGGGCGGCGGAATCTTCGGCGGTTTCGGCTGCGACGCGTCACCTGTGGCTATGTCACCGACCGGTGAGCCGAGCGCTGCACCAATAGCGTCGGGGGTGTTGCCGCCCGAGACGGCCGTTCGGTAGTTCGCCACCACCACCAGAGGGGCGGGTTCATGGGATTGCCGAGTGCGGCTGGCCGCCAGCGAGGCGATCTTGCCTTGATCGCCCGGACAGTAGACCTGCACCGCCGCCGCGATGAATCGGCTCATGGTGGCCGACAGTCGATCCGACTGTTCGCGTAGGTCCGGGTTCATTCCGTAGGCATCGTTGTTCAATCCGTCCAGCACGGTCTGCGCCGGTATGCCGTCGTCGAGTTTGAGGCAGACCTTATGGCCGGCGGCGACGACGGTCGCAATGTTGTCCATGGCGGGAATTTGTTTCTCTTGGAGCACCGCCAGAAATTGATCGTCCTGACTCGGATCCGCTGCTGCAACGCCGTACGACAGCATTGCGACGCCGATCGCCGTCGCCGCGACAATCGTGACGGCGTGGCACGTGGTGCTCGGGGTGAACATGGCACGGTCCTCCGTTCGTGTCCGGACCGTGCCCGTCACCGGCCGCTGGGTGGGGAGGCCGCCACCGTTGCCTGAATTGACAATTGACCCAGGCAGAGGAAAACGGGCGGGGCGGTGGACGTTGTCTCCGCCGGAACTGTTTGTCGCTGCTGCGTGTGGTTGCTGGTCCGCGTCAGAGCGCAGCATGGGCATCTCGCAGAACTAGGCGAGAACCTGCGCGTCGCTACGTGGGCTTGCCGCGATGGAACATCTGTTGCGCCTCCGTTTGATGGGCGGTGGCTGTCGACTCGGCAGCTGCCGTATTAAATCGTATACCGATATTTCATCACCGGAATTGGTATTGCCGCAAGAGTTTGTCGGTCGTCATCTCGCGAGAAGAGGCCGACGAAGCGGAGATTGAGGCCCAACGGCCCTGCCGAATCGCCCCGTTTCGCAGTAATTTTGAGGGTGAGTCGGCTAGCCGGCTGGCCGGCCGATCAACATGGTTGGAGGGCTGTGATGTCACAAGTCAGAACGACACCCGGAATCGTGGTGGGTGTAGACGGATCGCCTGAATCCGACGCGGCGGTGGCTTGGGCGACGCACGAGGCGATCATGCGCCAATTGCCGATCACATTGCTGCATGTGGTGACTCCCCTGGAGACCGGTTGGCCCCCTGGGCCGGTAGTCGAGGGGATGCCCAGCTGGCAGGCCGACGAGGCGAACAAAATCCTGACGCGGGCCCGCAATGTGGTCGACGCCAGCCGGGGCGACGCCGCGCCGCCCGTGGTGCACGCCGAGATGGTCTACGCCCAGGTGGTCTCGACGCTGATCGGTGTCACTCGAAGCTGCTGGCTGACTGTCGTCGGCTCAACGGGATTGGGCGCGATCGGCCGCCTGCTGCTGGGCTCGGTGAGTACCAGCCTGATTCACCATGCACAGGGCCCGGTTGCGGTCATTCGCACCGATCGGGCTTGCGCGACAGATGCTCCAGTGGTGGTGGGTATCGATGGTTCGCCGGCCTCGGAGCGGGCAACGGCGCTGGCCTTTGACGAAGCTTCGTGCCGCGGAGTGCCGCTGGTGGCATTGCACGCGTGGAGTGACGTCGGAGTCATGCCGATCCTCAACGTGGACCGGCGCGATTATGAAGTCCAGGGACACGAGGTTCTCGCCGAACGCCTTGCGGGTTACCAGGAGCAATATCCCGATGTCTCGGTCGAGCGACGGGTGGTCTGTGACCACCCCGCCCGCTGGTTGATCAAGGCGGCCGAGCAGGCTCAGCTGGTGGTGGTCGGCAGCCGCGGTCGTGGTGGATTCGCCAGTCAGCTCTTGGGGTCGGTCAGTTCCGCGGTGGTTCAAGCCGCAGGGATTCCGGTGATCGTGGTCCGTCCCGCCTCGACATGACCTTCGACCACGCGGGGGCGGTCCGTTGACCGCCCCCAGACCCGGCCGCGATGGTTAACACTGGATGCCATGGAGTTCGACACCCACGGCGACGCGGATGCGCCGAAAGCGGCGCCCTACGTCGCGGCCCACGAGACGCACTCCGGCGTGGTCGTCTTGGCCGGCGATCGCGCCTACAAGGCCAAGAAGCCGGTGCAGACCGACTTTCTGGACTTCCGGACGGTCGAGCAGCGCGAAGAGGCGTGCACGCGGGAAGTTCAACTCAACAGCCGAATTGCCGCTGACAGCTACTTCGGGGTTGCCCATCTCAGTGGCGCTTCCGGAGCGGCCCCCGAACCGATCATCGTGATGCGGCGCTATCACGACGACGACCGGTTGGCGTCGTTGGTCAAGCGCGGCGCACCCGTGGAAGCGGTGCTCGACAGCATCGCCGGCGTGCTGGCCGACTTCCACGATCGTGCCGATCGCGGCCGACGAATCAGCCTGCAGGGTAAGCCCGAGGCGATCTACCAACGGTGGTTCGACAACTTCCCGACACTGCACCGCCATGCCGACACGGCGGTGCCCGCCGAGTCGGTGCGGCGCGTTGAGGACCTCGCCGCCGCGTACCTTGCCGGCCGGGCGGATCTGTTCGCTCAGCGCATCGACGAGGGCTGCATAGTCGATGGCCATGCCGACCTGCTCGCCGACGACATCTTCTGGACCGACAACCGGCCGGTGCTGCTCGACTGCCTGGAGTTCAGTGACGACCTGCGCTTCGTCGACCGCATCGACGACGCTGCGTTCCTTGCCATGGATCTGGAGTTCCTCGGACGCAAGGATCTTGCCGACTACTTCCTGGACCGCTACGCCGGCTATTCGGGCGACACCGCGCCGTCGTCGCTGCGGGATTTCTATATCGCCTACCGTGCGGCCGTGCGGGCCAAGGTCGACTGCGTGCAGCTGACCCAGGGCAAGTCCGGGGCCGAGGCGGCAGCGGCCCGCCACCTGGCCATCGCGCTGAACCATCTCGAGAGCGGCGCCATTCGACTGGCGCTGGTCGGTGGGGGTCCCGGAACCGGGAAATCCACGCTGGCCCGAAAACTCGCAGAAGAGGTCGGGGCTGTGACGCTGTCCACCGATGACGTGCGTAAGGAACTGCACGAGTCCGGGCAGCTCAGTGGGGAGCCCGGCTCCCTCGGCGCCGGTTTGTACGCCCCGGCCAATGTCGCCGCCGTCTACCGGGCGATCCTGCATCGGGCGGGTCGGTACCTGGCCGGCGGTCAGTCGGTGATCCTCGACGGGACCTGGCGCGATCCGCAGGTCCGCGCCGAGGCGCTCCGCCTAGCGATCGACAAACACGCCGCGACCACCGAGATTCAGTGTGTGGTGCCCGATGATGTCGCCGCCGACAGAATCAGAAGCAGGACACCGGGGAACTCCGATGCGACACCGCAGATCGCGGCGGCACTGACCGCTCAAGACTTCGAGTGGGACACCGCGCACCGTGTCGACACGGCGCGACCGCTCGATGATTGCGTGCGGGAGGCTCAGGAGCTGTGGCGCGCCGCCATCCCGACGGCGGGGCTAACGCACTGAGATATCGACGTCGTCCAGCTGCGCGGCGGGTTCCCCGCCAGCCGCGGTGAACGCGCTCAGGGCATTTACCAGCCCGCGGCGCTCCTTGGTCGGCAACGTCTCCACGATGCGGGCGATTGCTCCACGTCGCTGGGCGGTGACCTGACGCACGACGTCGCGCCCGCGTGGCGTCAGGTCGGCGACCAGTTCGCGTCGTGACGTGGGGTGCGGCAGTCGATCGATCAGCCCCGCGCCGACGAGTCGATCGACCATCCGCCCGGTCGTTGAGGGCTGGACGCCAAGCAGGCTTGCAAGTGTCGCCAGGTTCATTGCGCCGCGGTTAGAGAGGATCACCAGTGTCCGGAACTGGGGGATCGTGATGGCCTCGTTCACTTGGGCGATCGACTGTGCCGAGATGGCCACCAACAGTCGTGAGGCGGTGAGCAGTGCATCGGTGATCGCATCGACGGAGTCGTCGCGTGCCGCCACGTCTGCCATGGCCATCAGCACTTCCTCGGGTCAGGTCCCGCCGGACAAGATCAGTTAGTAAGAGCCATTGTTACATGGCAATACTGTTGCAATAAGCATGATTTGTGGGTCCACGAGGGTGATAGCCCTGGCCGCCGGCTGTGTCTGATTGCTGGCCGGCCAGGGCGCCGGGGAGGGCTACTTCGGAGCTCATTGCTTTCGCGCGGTGAGAAGCAGGTACTGCCAGCCCATGACTCCGTGGTGCAGATGATGTTGAGCGAGTTCGGTGAGTTGGGCGTCGAGAGCGGCGACCAGCGTGGGATTGTTGCCGATGGTGCGGTAGGCGTCGATGGTCGGACCGTAGTGGGTCTTGAAGTAGTCGTGAACTGCCTGGGCGGTGGCAAAACGGTCCACCACAAGCATGCATCGCCGGGCTTGGATGATGCTGGCTCCGGCGCCGAAGAGATTGCCGACGTAGTCGTCCCGCCCCCACAACGCCGCTGGTGGGATGCCTGGAGTCTGGGTGGGGCGATAGGGCCTGATCGCCGCCAGCATCCGCCCGAAGAACCCTTCCGGAGTCCAGTTCGCCAGCGCAATCGTGCCGCCGGGGCGGCAGACCCGGATCAGCTCATCGGCAGCGCGTTGGTGATCAGGAGCGAACATCACCCCGATCCCCGACAGGACCGCGTCGAACTCGTTGTCGGCGAACGGCAATGCCTGTGCATCGGCCTCTCGCCACTGGATCGCCACGTTGTGCTCGATGGTCCGCAACTGCGATCGTTGCAGCAATTCCGGGGTGAGGTCGCTGGAAACCACGGTCGCGCCGGTCAGCGCGGCCGGGATCGAGATGTTGCCAGATCCGGCCGCCACGTCTAGTACACGATCACCTGCCCTGATACCGCTGGCATCAACCAGAACCGGGCCGATCGGAGCCATGACCTGTTCGGCCATCAGCGCGTAATCGCCCATCGCCCACATATTCCGGTGGTTCGTGAGGCTTTCCGCCGCGGTGGGGTAGTCAACGGTCATCTGGGCCTCCTGTTGAGGGGATGTGGTGTGCCGACGCCGTTGTCGCGCGGCTCGTCGCGCTACCGCGAGATCAATGCCGCTCCTTTCAGTGATAGTTGTAAATAGTTGCTATACGCAATAGTAGTTATCTGCTAATGATCTGTGGGGTGTCTGTGCCCACGTAGGAGCGGCACGTATCGATGGGAATGCCCGGATTTGGCTGGGCCTTTCCCGTGCTGGCGAAACGCCCTAAGCGACTTCCCTAAACTGTCCCGGTGCGCATTGTCTTCGCCGGCACCCCGGAAACCGCGTTGCCGTCGTTGCAACGGCTGATCGACTCGCCGCGCCACGACGTGGTGGCGGTCCTGACCCGGCCCGACGCGGCGTCCGGCCGGCGGGGGACCCCGCAGCCGTCTCCGGTTGCCCGCCTGGCCCTCGACCACGGCATTCCGGTGCTGCGGCCGGCCCAGCCCAACGCACCTGAGTCGGTGGCGGAGCTGACCGAACTGGCGCCGGAGTGCTGCCCGGTGGTGGCCTATGGGGCGCTACTGCGCGACGCGTTGCTGGCGGTGCCGACGCACGGCTGGGTCAACCTGCACTTCTCCCTGCTGCCGGCCTGGCGTGGTGCGGCCCCGGTGCAGGCCGCGATCGCCGCCGGTGACGAGTTGACGGGCGCGACGACGTTTCAGATCGAGCCGGAACTGGACTCCGGGCCGGTCTACGGGGTCGTGACCGAGACGATCCGGGCCGATGACACCGCGGGTGAACTGCTGGGCCGGCTGGCGGTTTCGGGTGCCGAACTGCTGGCGGCGACCCTCGACGGCATCGCAGACGGAGCGCTGCACGCGGTGCCGCAACCGAGCGATGGGGTCAGCTACGCATCGAAGATCAGCGTCGATGACGCACGGGTGCGCTGGGAGCTTCCGGCCGCGGTGATCGAGCGCCGAATCCGCGCCGTCACCCCGAATCCGGGTTCTTGGACCATGATCGGCGACCTGCGCGTCAGAGTCGGTCCCGTCGGACTTGCCGATGATGGGCCAGCAGGACTGCCCCCCGGGGATATTCATGTCGACCGGCGACACGTGTGGGTCGGTACCGGCTCGGTTCCGGTGCGGTTGGGTCAGATCCAGCCACCCGGAAAGAAGCTCATGGACGCCGCGGACTGGGCGCGCGGCGCCCGGCTCGACGCCGAGGTGCGGGCGTCATGACCGGACCGCAACGCGGGCAGCGTCGGCCACAGCGTCCCCAGGACGGCCCACGCAAATCCCGCCGCAAGCCCCTGGACCCGGCTCGCCGCGCCGCATTCGATGTGCTGCAGGCGGTTTCTCAACGCGATGCCTACGCCAACCTGGCGCTTCCGGCGCTGCTGGCCGAACGCGGAATCACCGGCCGCGACGCCGCTTTCGCCACGGAACTGACCTATGGCACCTGCCGGGTGCGTGGACTGCTCGACGCCATCATCGGCGCGGCGGCGCAGCGCGAGCCCGAGACGATCGACCCCGTGCTGCTGGATCTGCTGCGGCTGGGCAGCTATCAGCTATTGCGGACCCGAGTCGAACCGCACGCCGCGGTGTCGACCACAGTCGATCAGGCTGCCCTCGAATTCGACTCCGCGCGAGGGGGTTTCGTCAACGGCGTGCTGCGTACCATCAGTACGCGCGACGAGCAATCCTGGACCGCGGAACTGGCACCGCACGCCGACAGTGACCCGATCGGCCACGCCGCCTTCATCCGTGCCCATCCCCGCTGGATCGCGCAGGCGTTCGCCGACGCGCTGGGGGCCGCTGCCGGTGAACTCGACGCGGTGCTGGCCAGTGACGACGAGCGCCCCCGGGTGCACCTCGCGGCGCGGCCGGGCGCCCTGACCGCGGCCGAGTTGGCCGCCGAGGTGGACGGCGAGATCGGCCGGTATTCGCCCTACGCCGTCTATCTGCCTGGCGGTGACCCCGGAAAGCTCGAGGCGGTGCGTGCCGGTCAGGCCCTGGTCCAAGACGAGGGCAGCCAGCTGGTGGCACGCGCGCTCGCGCTGGCCCCGGTCGACGGTGACACCGGCCGGTGGCTGGACCTGTGTGCCGGACCGGGCGGCAAGACGGCGCTGCTGGCCGCGCTCGGTGCACAGACCGGGGCGCGGGTGACCGCGGTGGAGCAGGCCCCGCATCGGGCCGCAATGGTCGCCGAGAACACCCGCGGCCTGGACGTGGAGGTGCTGACCGCCGACGGCCGCGATTCAGGCCTGCACCCCGGCTTCGACCGGGTGCTGGTCGACGCGCCCTGCACCGGCCTGGGCGCCCTGCGCCGGCGGCCCGAAGCCCGTTGGCGCCGTCTGCCTGCCGACATCCCGGTACTGGCGAAACTGCAGCGTGAATTGCTGGCAGCGGCGATCGGACTGACCCGGCCGGGGGGAGTGGTGCTGTACGCGACATGCTCGCCGCACCTGGCCGAAACGGTCGGTGTGGTGGCTGACGCACTGCGGCGGTATTCGGTGCGGGCGTTGGACACTCGGGAGCTGTTCGCGCCGGTCGAGGAGCTCGGAGACGGACCGCACGTGCAGCTGTGGCCGCACCGGCACGGGACCGACGCCATGTTCGCTGCGGCGCTACAAGTAATCTGAGCGCATGTCACGAGCCATGATCGCGCCGTCGATCCTGTCGGCCGATTTCGCCCGCCTCGCCGATGAGGTCGCCGCTGTCAAGGGTGCGGACTGGCTGCACGTTGATGTGATGGACGCCCATTTCGTTCCGAACCTGACCCTGGGCCTGCCGGTGGTACAGAGTCTGCTGGCGGCCACCGACATCCCGATGGACTGCCATCTGATGATCGAGGATCCGGGCCGCTGGGCGCCGCCCTACGCCGAGGCCGGCGCCTACAACGTCACGTTCCACGCCGAGGCCACCGACAACCCGGTCGCCGTTGCCCGCGACATCCGCGCCGCCGGCGCCAAAGCCGGACTCAGCATCAAGCCCGGCACGCCACTGGAGCCCTACCTGGAGATCCTGCGGGACTTCGACACCCTGCTGGTGATGTCGGTGGAGCCCGGGTTCGGCGGGCAGTCCTTCATTCCCGAGGTGCTCAGCAAGGTGCGCGCCGTGCGCAAGCTGGTCGATTCCGGGGAGCTGAGCATCCTGGTGGAGATCGACGGCGGCATCAACGCCGACACCGTCGAACAGGCCGCGGAAGCCGGCGTCGACTGCTTCGTCGCCGGCTCGGCCGTCTACAGCGCCGCTGACCCGGGCGCCGCCGTTGAATCACTGCGCCGTCAGGCTCTGGCGGCGTCACCGCACCTGCGCGCATGAGCGCCAAAGGCGACGGCGAGCATGCCGTCGACCATGACGCCGCGATGCTGTTGGCGATCGAACAGGCGCAGCGGGTCAAGGGCAACACCTACCCCAATCCACCGGTGGGCGCGGTCATTCTGGACCGCGACGGCCGGGTGGTCGGCGTCGGGGGGACCCGCCCGACCGGTGAGGCGCACGCCGAGGTGGTGGCGCTGCGCCGGGCCGGTGAGCTGAGCGTCGGCGGTACAGCGGTCGTCACGCTCGAGCCGTGCAATCACCACGGCAGAACCCCGCCGTGCGTTGATGCGCTGCTGGCCGCTGGGGTGGCGCAGGTGGTCTACGCCGTTGCGGACCCCAACCCGGACGCGGGGGGCGGGGCGGCACGACTGGCCGATGCGGGCGTTCAGGTGATCTCCGGGGTGCAGGCCACAGCCGTGAGCACCGGGCCGTTGCGGGAGTGGCTGCACAAGCAGCGCACCGGCCGGCCGCACGTCACGTGGAAATACGCCACCAGCATCGACGGTCGCAGCGCGGCCGCCGACGGTTCCAGCCAGTGGATCACCAGCGAGGCGGCCCGGGCCGACCTGCACCGCCGTCGGGCGGCAGCCGACGCCATCGTGGTCGGCACCGGCACCGTGCTCGTCGACGACCCCACACTGACGGCACGGCTGCCCGACGGCACCCTGGCCGACCGTCAGCCGTTGCGGGTGGTGGTGGGCCAGCGGGAGGTCTCCGCGGACGCGCACGTGCTCAACGACGACTCGCGCACCATGGTGATCCGTACCCACGACCCGGCCGAGGTACTGCGGGCGCTTTCAGACCGCACCGATGTGCTGCTCGAGGGCGGCCCCACGTTGGCCGGGGCATTCCTGCGGGCGGGAGCGATCGACCGCATCCTGGCCTACGTGGCGCCGATCCTGCTGGGCGGACCGGTCACCGCCGTCGACGACGTGGGCGTGCCCAACATCGCCCGGGCACTGCGCTGGCGATTCGACACCATGGAGCAGATCGGCCCCGATCTGCTGCTCAGCTTGGTGCCGCACTAGCGGCCACACCGCTCACCGCGAGATGGCGGCCTCCGGCTCGGGCACTTCGGGATCTTCGGCGTGAACGTCGTTGCTGCCGATGAACAATCCGAGCACCGCGCCCACCACACAGATGATGGCGGTGATCCCGAAGATCTCGCCGTACATCATCGCGAAGGCCAGCTTGGAGTTGGCCGCGGTGCCGGCCATCTTCTCGGCCAGGCTGCCGCCGGGCATCTTGGGCAGGCCGGCCAGGATCTGGTTGAACCGGTACAGGCCCCACGCCGACAGGGCGGCCATGCCGATCAGCATTCCGGTCATCCGGGCCACCACCACGCCCGCCGCGGCGATGCCGTGCTCCCGCGGCGGCACCACGCGCATGACCGCTGAGGTCAGCGGGCCGATCACCACGCCCAGACCGAAGCCGGCCAGGATCTGGTCGGTGTGTGCCGCCGGAAGGCTCAGGCCGAGCACCTCGTGGTGGTAGGCCATCAGGTCCACCGGCCACTTCGAGATCAGCCAGTAGCCCCCGGCGGCGATCAGCAGCCCGACGAACGTCACCAGCCGGTCACCGACCGTGGTGGCTATCGCGCCGCCCACCACGGCGCCGATGGGCAGGGCTGCCAGGAACCACAGCAGCAGCATCGCCGCCTCGTTCTGGGTCTTTCCGAGCACGCCCTGGCCGAACAGCTCGACGTCAACCAGGGTGACCATCAACGCGGCTCCGGCACACAGCGAGGAGCCCAGTGCGGCCAGAAACGGGCCCATCCGGGCGCCGGCCGGGTCGAGCAGCTTCGTCGGCGATTTGATCTCCCAGACCACGAACGCCACCAGCGCGATCGCCGCAACCAACAGGTACGCGGCACCGTGGTTGGGCAGCGCCTGCTTGGCGCTGGGGTCGGGGTTGTACAGACCGATCGTCAGCAGACCCAGGATCACCGCCAGCAGCAGTCCGCCGACCACATCGACACGCTCTCGGGGGCCGTCCGTGGACTGCGGCGGCAGACTGAAGTGGATCAGCACCATGGCCAGCACGGTCAGCGGCACGTTGATCCAGAACACGTCACGCCAGCTGGTCAGCGCCCAGACGATGAAGATGCCGTACAGCGGACCCAGCACGCTGCCCAGTTCCTGGGCGCCGGCGATCCAGCCCAACACCGCCGACCGGCGGCGTTGCGCCCACAGGTCGGCACCGAGGGCGAACGTCACCGGCAACAGCGCCCCGGCCGCAACACCCTGGATGGTGCGGCCGACTACCAGCATCGTCAGGTCGGTCGACATTGCCGTCACCACCGAGCCGATGGCGAACGTAGCCAGGCTGACCTGCAGCAGCAGCTTGCGGCCGAACCGGTCGGAGGCCCGGCCCAGCAGCGGCATCGCGGCGATGTAGCCGAGCAGGTAACAGGTGATGATCGGGGTCAGCTGCTGGATCTTGTTGATCGGGATGCCCACACCCGCCGGCTGCGGAGCCATGATGTCGCGCATGATCGTGACCACGACATAGGTGTCGAGGGCTCCGAGCAGGACGGCGAGGCTACCCGCGCTGATCGCCAGCGTGCGGTTGACCCGCATTACGCTCCCGCCGGCTTCTCAATCGTGACCGGCGCGTTCCAGTTCGACAGGGTCATCTGGATGGAGTTGCCCGCGCTGGGGTTGAGCTGGGCCTGGACCAGCTGGTGGTCGCCATCCTCTTGGATCCAGACCGTGGCCGGCGTCGGCGCGGTGGCCTTCAGCTGCGGCGCGAGGGCGTTCACGGCGTCGACGGACGCGTTGCCGGTGACCCGGACGGCCTTCTGGCCGTTGATGGTGTCGCGGCCGGCGGCCTTCGCGTCAGCCAGGTTGGACAGCATGTTGGCCAAGCCCTTCTCCGGGCTCAGAATCGCGGCAACGTCGTAGATCTTGTCGGCGGAGCCGTAGTTGTCGTAGTCGTCGCCGGTGATCGCCGCGTAGAGGTCGCCGTCGATCACGATGAACTTGGCGTCGACATCCGAGCCCAGCATCATGATGGTCGCGCTGCCCTTGGCCGCGGTGGTCGGCTGGGTGGTCAGGTCACCCTCGAGGGTCTTGACCGGGAGGTTCTTGATCTGGCCGGTCACCGAGAGCGCCAGGTGCGCGCTCTTGAGGTTGGCGGTGGTGGTGGCCGATTCCTTGACCAGCGTCGTCGCGTCCGGCAACGGTCCGCCGGCATCCTTGGAAGAACAGCCGGCGAACAGCGCGGCGGCAGTGGTCGCGGTGGCCAGGGCGATGAGAAGTCTGCGCATGGGGGACATCGTATAGAGGCCGCCGGATCGAGGTAGGGCAGCGTAGACATAGCCTGTTGTGATGTTCACCGGAATCGTCGAGGAGCTGGGCGAGCTGGTCGGCCGGGAGGATCTCGCCGACGCTGCGCGCCTGGTCATCCAGGGTCCCACCGTCACCTCCGACGCACGCCACGGCGACTCGATCGCCGTCAACGGCGTGTGCCTGACCGTGGTCGAGGTACAACCCGGCGGCCGGTTCAGCGCCGACGTGATGCGCGAGACGCTGGAACGGTCCAGTCTGGGATCGTTGCAGGTCGGCAGCCCGGTGAACCTGGAACGTGCGGCCGCGCTGAACAGCAGACTGGGCGGCCACATCGTGCAGGGCCACGTCGACGGGACCGGGCAGGTCCTGGCCCGCACCCGCGGGCAGCACTGGGAAGTGGTGCGGATCGGGTTGCCGGCGTCGCTGGCGCGCTACGTGGTGGAGAAGGGCTCTATCACCGTGGACGGAACCTCGCTGACGGTGTCCGGGCTGGGTGCTGACCCCGACGATTTCTTTGAAGTCTCGCTGATTCCGACCACGCTGGAGCTGACCACCCTGGGACGGGCGCCGGTCGGCACGGTGGTCAATCTCGAGGTGGACGTGATCGCCAAGTACGTCGAGCGACTGGTGACAAAGCCCACGGAATGAGTCCACGGCGCGAACCGTGGGTCCGGGGTGGTTCATACTGGATGGGCGGGTTGCGCCGACGGGGCGCTTTCCGACGGCGAAACCAAGGTGGCACAGATGACGAAGTTGGACACCGTCGAGCGGGCGGTTGCCGACATCGCGGCCGGCAAGGCCGTCGTCGTCATCGACGACGAAGACCGCGAGAACGAAGGCGATCTGATCTTCGCCGCCGAGAAGGCCACCCCCGAGCTGGTGGCGTTCATGGTCCGCTACACCTCCGGCTATCTGTGCGTGCCCCTGGACGGCGCCATCTGCGACCGGCTGGGCCTGCTGCCGATGTATGCGGTGAACCAGGACAAGCACGGCACCGCCTACACCGTCACCGTCGACGCGAAAAACAACGTGGGGACCGGGATTTCGGCTTCCGACCGGGCCACCACGATGCGGCTGTTGGCCGACCCGGGTAGTGTCGCCGACGACTTCACCCGTCCGGGTCACGTGGTGCCGCTGCGGGCCAAGGACGGTGGGGTACTGCGCCGGCCCGGCCACACCGAGGCCGCCGTCGACCTGGCCCGGATGGCCGGCCTGCAGCCCGCCGGCGCGATCTGCGAGATCGTCAGCCAGAAGGACGAGGGCGCCATGGCCCAGACCGAAGAGCTGCGGGTCTTCGCCGACGAGCACGGCCTGGCCCTGATCTCCATCGCCGACATGATCGAGTGGCGGCGCAAGCACGAAAAGCACATCGAGCGGGTCGCTGAGGCTCGCATCCCGACCCGCCACGGCGAGTTCCGGGCGGTCGGCTACACCAGCATCTACGAGGACGTCGAGCATGTCGCGCTGGTTCGCGGCGAGATCGCCGGGCCGAACAACGACGGCGACGACGTGCTGGTTCGCGTGCACTCGGAGTGCCTGACCGGCGACGTTTTCGGCTCCCGGCGCTGCGACTGTGGACCGCAGCTGGACGCGGCACTGGCGATGGTCGCGCAGGAGGGCCGCGGGGTGGTGCTCTACATGCGCGGGCACGAGGGGCGCGGCATCGGGCTGCTGCACAAGCTGCAGGCCTACCAGCTGCAGGACGCCGGCGACGACACCGTCGACGCCAACCTCAAACTGGGGCTGCCGGCCGACGCCCGCGACTACGGAATCGGGGCGCAGATCCTTTCGGATCTCGGTGTTCGTTCGATGCGGCTGCTCACCAACAACCCGGCCAAGCGCGTCGGGCTGGACGGCTACGGCCTGCACATCATCGAGCGGGTGCCGCTGCCGGTGCGAGCCAACTCCGAGAACATCCGCTACCTGCTGACCAAGCGTGACCGGATGGGTCATGAACTGACCGGCTTGGAGGATTTCGACGAATCCTCCCACCTGCCGGACGAGTTCGGCGGGGCGCTGTAGATGAGTCCAGCCGCAGGAGTGCCGGATATGCCGGCGCTCGACGCCTCTGGTGTGCGTCTGGCGATCGTGGCCAGCACCTGGCACACCCGTATCTGTGACGCACTGCTGGCCGGGGCCCGCAAGGTGGCCGCCGACGCAGGTATCGCCGAACCGACGGTGGTCCGGGTGCTCGGGGCGATCGAGATCCCGGTGGTGGCGCAGGAAGTGGCCCGAAACCATGACGCCGTCGTCGCTTTGGGAGTCGTGATCCGTGGCGCCACACCGCATTTCGACTATGTGTGTGACGCAGTGACCCAGGGCCTGACCCGGGTGTCGCTGGACGCGTCGACCCCGGTGGCCAACGGCGTGCTCACCGTCAACGATGAGGCGCAGGCGCTGGACCGCGCCGGATTGCCCGACTCGACCGAGGACAAGGGTGCTCAGGCAGCTGCCGCAGCGCTCAGTACGGCGCTGACCCTGCGCGAGCTTCGCGCCGCGCTGTGACGCCCGGGGCCGGATCCCCGCGCTGGGATCTTCAGGTACGTCCGCGCATGATGCGCTTTGGCGTATGGATCGTCGCGATCCTGATCGTGACCATCCACGTCGTGGTGAGCGTGTTGCTGACAATCCGCGCCAGCGGCGTGATCTTTCGTACCTATGACCGGGTGGCGGTCGTGGTGTTGGGCCTGATCGTGGCCGGCGCGCTGCTGCTGTTGACGCGGGCCCGCGTGCGGGCGGGCGAATCCGGGGTGTCGGTCCGCAACGCGCTCGGGGACCGGCTGGTTCCCTGGTCCGAGGTCGTCGGCGTGTCCTTCCCGGCGGGCAAGCGCTGGGCCCGGCTGGAGTTGCCCGACGACGAATACATTCCGCTGGTGGCCATCCAGTCCGCCGACAAAGAGCACGCCGTGCAGGCCATGCGGGAGTTGCGGGCCCTGGTCGTGCGCTACCGGCCCGCCCCACCGCCCGCCGGTTAGCCTTGTAGTCGTGCCAGACCCCGCGACCTATCGTCCGGCGCCCGGGTCCATTCCCCTCGCGCCCGGCGTCTACCGGTTCGTCGACCCGCACGGCCGGGTCATCTATGTGGGCAAGGCGAAAAGCCTGCGGTCGCGGCTGACGTCGTACTTCGCCGACATCGCCGGCCTGCACCCGCGGACCCGCCAGATGGTGACTACCGCCGCCAAGGTGGAGTGGACGGTGGTGGGCACCGAGGTCGAGGCACTCCAGCTGGAATACAACTGGATCAAGGAGTTCGACCCGCGGTTCAACGTCCGCTACCGCGACGACAAGACCTACCCGGTGCTGGCGGTCACCAGAGGCGAGGAGTACCCGCGGCTGATGGTCTACCGCGGGCCGCGCCGCAAGGGGGTGCGCTACTTCGGGCCGTACTCGCACGCCTGGGCGATTCGCGAGACCCTGGACCTGCTGCTGCGGGTCTTTCCGGCCCGCACCTGTTCGGCCGGTGTGTTCAAGCGTCACCAGCAGATCGGCCGGCCCTGCCTGCTCGGCTACATCGGCAAGTGCTCGGCGCCGTGCATCGGCCGGGTCAGCGCGCCAGAGCACCGGCGGATCGTGGACGACTTCTGCGACTTCCTCGCCGGCAAGACCGACCGGCTGGTCCGCAGTCTCGAGCAGCAGATGCTGGCGGCCTCCGATGAACTGGACTTCGAGCGGGCCGCACGCCTGCGCGACGACGTCGCCGCGCTGAAACGCGCCCTGGAGAAGCAGGCCGTGGTGCTCGGCGACGGCACCGACGCCGACGTGGTTGCATTCGCCGACGACGAACTGGAAGCAGCCGTTCAGGTGTTTCACGTGCGCGGCGGACGGGTGCGCGGCCAACGCGGCTGGATCGTTGAGAAGCCCGGCGACCCCGGCGATGCCGAGAGCTCGCTGGAACAGCTGGTCGAGCAGTTCGTCACCCAGTTCTACGGCGACCAGGCCGAATTGGAAGGCGCGGCCGACGAGCCGACCAACCCGGTACCGCGCGAGGTGCTGGTGCCCTGCCTGCCGGCAAACGCCGACGAGCTGACCAGCTGGCTCTCTGAGCTGCGGGGCTCACGGGTCTCGCTGCGGGTGCCGCTGCGCGGCGACAAGCGGGTGCTGGCTGAGACCGTCGAGCGCAATGCCAAAGATGCGCTGCAGCAACACAAGATGAAGCGGGCCGGGGATTTCACGGCCAGATCTGCTGCACTGCAGAACATTCAGGAGTCCCTGGGCCTGCCCGACGCTCCGTTGCGCATCGAGTGCGTCGACATCAGTCATGTGCAGGGCACCGACGTGGTCGGGTCGCTGGTGGTGTTCGAGGACGGATTGCCCCGCAAGTCGGACTACCGTCATTTCGCGATTCGGGAGGCCGCCGGCGAGGGGCGCTCCGATGATGTGGCCTCGATCGCCGAAGTGACCCGTCGTCGGTTCCGTCGGCATCTGGACGCCGAAGTTCTTGCCCCGGAAGGAAAATCGCGTAAGTTCGCCTATCCGCCCAATCTCTACGTGGTGGACGGCGGCGCCCCGCAGGTCAATGCCGCAGCGGCGGTGCTGGCCGAGCTGGGCATCACCGATGTCGCGACCATCGGCCTGGCCAAACGGCTGGAGGAGGTGTGGGTGCCCTCCGAGCCGGACCCGATCATCCTGCCGAGACAGAGCGAAGGGCTCTACCTGTTGCAGCGGATTCGGGACGAGGCGCACCGGTTCGCGATCACCTACCACCGCAGTAAGCGGTCCAAGCGGATGACGGAGTCGGTGCTGGATGCGGTGCCTGGGCTCGGCGAGCATCGGCGCAAGGTGCTGATCTCCCATTTCGGTTCGGTGGCACGACTGAAAGGGGCTACCGTCGAAGAGCTCACCTCCATCCCGGGAATCGGTGCGGCGACCGCCGCCGCTGTTCTCGAGGCGCTGGGAGCTGACGGTGCGGCGGGTGCCGCTGAACAGCAACGGATGTCGGGATGACTACGGACTCACCGAACGGCGTGCGGGAGCGCGATGTTGGCGGCCCCGGAGACGGCGCCGGTATCGACGTTGTCTTGGTGACCGGACTGTCCGGAGCGGGGCGCGGCACCGCGGCGAAAGTACTGGAGGACCTCGGCTGGTACGTCGCCGACAACCTGCCACCGGACCTGATCACCCGCATGGTGGATCTGGGGCTGGCGGCCGGTTCCCGGATCACCCAGCTGGCGGTCGTGATGGATGTGCGCTCGGCCGGTTTCACCGGCGACCTGGACTCGGTGCGTACCGAACTGGCCACCCGCGGCATCAACCCGCGCGTGCTGTTCATGGAGGCCAGCGACGACGTACTGATCCGCCGCTACGAGCACAACCGCCGCAGTCACCCTCTGCAGGGTCAGCAGACCCTCACCGAGGGCATCGCGGCCGAGCGGATCATGCTGGCGCCGGTGCGCGCGGTCGCCGACCTTGTCATCGATACCTCGGTGCTCAGCGTGCGCGAACTGCGCGAGAGCATCGAGGAGATGTTCGGCGGTGACGCCGTCATCGCTCCCACGTCCATCACGGTGGAGTCCTTCGGTTTCAAGTACGGCCTACCGATGGACGCCGACATGGTCATGGACGTGCGCTTCCTGCCCAACCCGCACTGGGTCGACGAACTACGTCCACACACCGGGCAGCATCCGGCGGTGCGCGACTATGTGCTGAGCCAGCCGGGCGCCGATGAGTTCCTTGCCGGCTACCACCGGTTGCTGGCCCTGGTGGTCGGCGGCTACAGACGAGAGGGAAAGCGGTACATGACCCTGGCCATCGGGTGCACCGGCGGCAAGCACCGCAGCGTGGCCATCGCCGAGGCGTTGGCGCGGCTGTTGGATTCCCAGGACGGCAACGACGAGCTTTCGGTGCGGGTGCTGCACCGGGATCTGGGCCGCGAATGAGCGTTGAGCCCGCGAATGGCAACCCGAGCATCGTCGCGCTCGGTGGTGGGCACGGCCTGTACGCGACACTGTCGGCCGCCCGCCGGCTGACACCCCACGTCACTGCGGTGGTGACCGTTGCCGACGACGGCGGCTCCTCGGGCCGGCTGCGCGGTGAACTGGACGTGGTGCCGCCCGGGGACCTGCGCATGGCACTGGCGGCGCTGGCCTCGGACACCCCGACGGGCCAGCTGTGGGCGACCATCTTGCAGCACCGCTTCGGCGGCAGCGGCGCCCTCGCGGGGCATCCGATCGGCAACCTGCTGCTGGCCGGCCTCAACGAGGTGCTCGCCGACCCGGTCGCCGCACTCGACGAACTCGGCCGGATGCTGGGCGTCAAGGGGCGGGTGCTGCCGATGTGCCCGATCGCGCTGCAGATCGAAGCCGACGTGGCCGGGCTGGAAGCCGACCCGCGACTGTTCCGGCTGATTCGGGGGCAGGTGGCCATCGCGACCACCCCGGGGAAGGTGCGCCGGGTGCGGCTGCTGCCCGGCAATCCGCCGGCGACCCGCCAAGCGGTGGACGCCATCATGTCCGCGGACCTGGTGGTGCTCGGCCCGGGCTCGTGGTTCACCAGCGTGATCCCGCACCTGCTGGTCCCGGGATTGGCGTCGGCGCTGCAGAACACCACCGCCCGCCGCGCCCTGGTGCTCAACCTGGTGGCCGAACCGGGGGAGACCGCGGGGTTCTCCGTGGAGCGCCACCTACACGTATTGGCGCAACATGCGCCCGGTTTCACCGTGGACCACATCATCATCGATGCAGGCCGGGTGCCCAGTGAGCGCGAACGCGAGCAGCTGCGGCGTGCCGCCACATTGTTCGCTGCCGAGGTTCAGTTCGTGGACGTGGCCCGACCTGGTACACCTTTACATGACCCAGGAAAGTTGGCAGCGGCGCTGGACGGGGTTCGGAGCATCGACGCATCGACGTTGACCGTTCCGACACCGGTCGCGACGCAGGCCGAGGGCGGGGGCCGGCAATCCGGCGTGAGTGGACCGAGCAGGCTCGGGCCGGGAGGTGACAAGCCGTGGCGATGACGGCCGAAGTCAAGGACGAGCTGAGCCGTCTCGTGGTCAGTTCGGTGAGCGCGCGTCGCGCCGAGGTCGCGGCACTGCTGCGATTCGCCGGCGGGCTGCACATCGTGGCCGGTCGAGTCGTGGTCGAAGCCGAGGTGGACCTGGGGGTCATTGCGCGGCGGCTGCGCAAGGACATCTTCGACCTGTACGGCTACAACGCGATCGTGCATGTGCTGACGGCCAGTGGGATGCGCAAGAGTACCCGCTATGTGCTGCGCGTGACGAAGGACGGCGAAGCGCTGGCTCGCCAGACCGGGTTGTTGGACCTGCGCGGTCGCCCGGTGCGCGGTCTGCCTGCCCAGGTCGTCGGCGGCAGTGTCGCCGACGCCGAAGCCGCCTGGC
Source organism: Mycobacterium sp. SMC-19 (assembly GCF_045310815.1). Lineage (NCBI taxonomy): Bacteria > Bacillati > Actinomycetota > Actinomycetes > Mycobacteriales > Mycobacteriaceae > Mycobacterium > Mycobacterium sp. SMC-19. The sequence continues at coordinate 263,486 of NZ_JBJIAM010000002.1, forward strand.
GGGGAGCGTTTTTGGCGCACGGATCCCTGACCGAGCCCGGTCGCTCGTCGGCCCTGGAGGTGGGCTGCCCGGGCCCGGAGGCTGCCCTGGCGCTGGTCGGCGCGGCGCGGCGGCTCGGGGTCAGTGCCAAGGCCCGCGAGGTGCGGGGCGCGGATCGAGTCGTGGTGCGCGATGGCGAGGCGATCGGTGCGCTGCTGACCCGGATGGGTGCTCAGGACACCCGGCTGGTCTGGGAGGAGCGCCGGATCCGCCGCGAGGTGCGGGCGACCGCCAACCGGCTGGCCAACTTTGACGACGCGAACCTGCGCCGCTCCGCGCGGGCGGCCGTGGCGGCGGCGGCGCGGGTGGAACGGGCACTGGCGATCCTCGGCGACACCGTGCCCGATCACCTGGCCTCGGCGGGAAAGCTGCGGGTCGAGCACCGGCAGGCCTCCCTGGAGGAACTGGGCCGGCTGGCTGACCCGCCGATGACTAAAGACGCGGTGGCAGGGCGCATCCGGCGGCTGTTGTCGATGGCCGACCGCAAGGCCAAGCAGGACGGAATTCCCGACACCGAGTCCGCGGTCACCCCGGAGTTATTGGAAGACGCCTAGCCAAGCTGGCGCCTCGGCGATAGCCGTCAGTGGAAATGACTGAGCGACGGCCACATTTCGGCCCAGCTACCGCGCGGCTGCTGACACAGATAGATCGTGCGGTCGGTTTCCCAGGTGTGTCTGCCGTCGTCTGCGATAACAGTCGCCAAGGGTGTGACCTGCGACCAGTAGTCCAGCAGGTAACTGCGCGGGAAGTCGCCGACGCAGACCACGGTGTCCGGGCGGCCTTTCGGCGGACCCCACAGGGCGTAGTTGTTATGTGCGCTGTAAACCGGGTGCCGAAGGTCGGCGGCGGGCCCGAGGATGGTCAATGCACCGGCTTCGGTGTAGTAACCGGTGAAGATCGGAACGCGGGCGGGCAGGGAGGACGTTGCGGCAACCACCTGTTTGGCGAACTGCGGCCAGCCGTAAGTCGAGGCAAGCCATGGGTTGATCTGGCGCAATGCCTGGGCTGTCGAGACCGGAAGCACCGGCAGGCACAGCAGCACCGCGCCCACGAAAGACACCGCGAGCGTGGCCGCCCATCGCAGTGGCGGCCAGGCGCTTTCGCCCGGCTGGTCGGGACGCGAGCGGGCCATACGTGCGGATTCGACATACACCGCCCCGGCCGCGAACAGCACCGCGAATACCGGGGCGGCGTAGTAGGGCCTGCCGCTGGTGCAGGTGAAGACGACCACGGCCACGGCGACCACCGCCAATGCCCACCGATGCTCACGCCGGGCCGGTGAAGCCAGCCACCGGATCCCCGATACCCACAGCACCACCAGCAGCGGGCCGGCCAGTCCGATGGTCAGCAGCGGCAGTTGTACCAGCGAATCCAGAGTGTCGCGCGAATGTTGCGAGATCATCCGTGCGAACTGCAGATTCGGCCACCCATGCGCGGCCATCCACCAAAGATTCGGAGCGGCCAGCAGCAACGTAACGCCGGCGGCAAGCCAGGGGCCCGGCGTACGCAGCGCCGCACGCCGAAACATCACCAGGCCCACGGCGATTCCGGCAATCAGTACTACGGCGGTGTGCTTGTTCTCCAGCCCGATGCCGGCGACCGCGCCGGCAAGCAGCCACGGGGCTGCGGTGCCCAGGCGCAGTGCTCGCGCGACCAGTGCGAGCGCGGCCAGCCAGAGCAGTTGATCGGTGACCGTCGGGCCGAAATACATGGACAGGCCGACGAATGCCGGACAGGCTGCCACCGCAGCGGCGGCGATGACCTGTGCCAGACGCCGGCCGCCGAATTCCGCCGTCAGCAGTGCCGCCGACACGATGCAACCGACGTGTGCGGCGATGGCGAACAACCGCAGCGTCAGCAGACCACCGCCCGGGACCGCTTCGGCGATGTGCGCCAGCAGGGGCACCAGCGGGGGTTGGTCGACATATCCCCACGCCAGGTGGCGACCGCAGATGACGAAATAGAACTCGTCGGGGAACCAGCCATATCTGGTCGCTACCGCTAGGTGCACTGCGGCGGCCGTGGCCGCGACGATCGCCACCGGCAGCCGGGCCATCTTCGGCACCGGCTGCTGCGTCACCGCCAGGGAACCCGCACTCGTTGAATCGCTCACTGACCTGCCGCCGTCGACTGATACAGCGCACATCAGAGGATGCCCGCGGATGGAAGAAATTCTCTGACGCCAGATCCTAAGCCGGATACCGGGGCCGATAGGCCGTGGCCGGGCGGTGCGCTTCGTCGAGCAAACCGAAACTCCCATCCCGCGGCTGCGCCGACCGCTATAACTGAACGCGGCACACGCAGGGAGTGAGGACAGTATGGGGTTCATCAAACCGTCGGTTCCCGACGTCGACCCCGAAACATGGCGCGCCACCGGTTGGGCGACCCGGATCCAGGTCTGCAGCAGGCACTGGGCCGAACAGGGCTTCGGCACCCCGTCGGGGGTCTACCTGATCTACCTGCTCAAGATCGCGGCCTACGCCGTGGGCGCCGCGGCGGTCATCGCCCTGACGCCGGGCCTGGGCGGGCTCGGCCGCATCGCCGATTGGTGGACGCAGCCGATCGTCTATCAGAAGCTTGTCGTCTTCAGCCTGCTGTTCGAGATTCTGGGCCTGGGCTGCGGCTCCGGTCCGCTGACCGCGCGGTTCTGGCCGCCGATCGGCGGCATCTTGTACTGGTTGCGGCCCAACACAATCCGGTTGCCGCCGTGGCCCGGCAAGGTCCCGTTCACCCGCGGCGACACTCGCACCGTGATCGATGTCGTGCTGTATGCCGCGGTGCTGTGCTCCGGTATCTGGGCGTTGCTGTCAGGCGGGCAGGGCGATCCCGGCCCGGTGGGTCTGCTTGACCCGATGCTGGTGGTGCCGATGATCGTCGCCCTGGTTCTGCTGGGCCTGCGGGACAAGACGATTTTCCTGGCCGCCCGCGCCGAGCACTACGGTCTGACGCTGGTCGTCTTCTTCTTTCCCTATGTCGACCAGATGGCCGCGTTCAAGCTCATCATCCTCGGGCTGTGGTGGGGTGCGGCCACATCCAAGCTCAACCATCATTTTCCCTACGTGGTCGCGGTGATGACGAGCAACAACGCCCTGCTGCGCTCGAAGATCTTCACCGGCCTCAAGCACCTGATGTACCGCGATCACATCAACGACCTGCGGCCCACCCGGATACCGCAGCTGATGGCACACGTCGGTGGCACCACGGCCGAATTCGTCGTGCCGGCGCTACTGGTGCTCGTCGCCGGAGATCACCCGTGGCGGTGGTTCCTGATCGCCTTCATGGTGATCTTCCACCTCAACATCCTGTCCAACCTCCCGATGGGAGTCCCGTTGGAATGGAACGTGTTCTTTCTCTTCTCCCTGTTCTTCCTGTTCGGACAGCACCCCGAAGTCAGCGTCTACGACCTGCGGTCGCCGCTGTTGGCGGCCATCCTGTTCGCCGGCCTGATCGCGATTCCGGTCGCCGGAAACATGTTTCCGCAGCAGATTTCGTTCCTTCCGGCCATGCGCTATTACGCCGGAAACTGGGCGGCGAGTTTCTGGTGCTTCCGCGCCGGTACCGAGGACATCGTGGAGGCCAATGTGGTCAAGAGCTCGGCACTGGTCATCAACCAGTTGGCGAAGTTCTACGACCAGGCCACCGCCGATCTGGTCGCCGACAAAGTCCCGGGGGCATTCCGTGCCATGCACCTGCAGGGCCGGGCGCTGAACGGCCTACTGCCCCGAGCGGTGGACGACGTGGCCGACTACAACATCCGCGACGGCGAGATCATCGCCGGTCCGCTGATCGGGTGGAACTTCGGTGAAGGCCACCTGCACAACGAGCAGCTGCTCGCGGCCGTGCAGCGTCGCTGCGACTTCGCCGAGGGGGACCTGCGGGTGATCGTGCTCGAAGGCCAACCCATCCATCGGAAAGAACAGGCCTATCGGATTGTCGACGCCAAATCCGGGCTGATCGAAGCCGGTTATGTGGCCGTGGCCGACATGCTCAGTCGCCAGCCGTGGCCCGAACCCGGCGACGAGCTCCCGGTCCGGATCACGTCACAGGGGGCGCCGCGGCGGCGAGCCACCGGGGTTATTGAGTCGCGAGAAAATTAGTGGGCCCAGGCTCGCGACCGCAGCTGCCACGCCACCGAGGTAGGCCTTCGTCATCGCGCCGATCGAAACAGGTGGGCACTCCGGAAGCGATGTCAGCCAAGTGACCGCAGCGTCGCGCTGCCGGTCCGGGTATACCCGGACCGGACAGGGCATGTACTCGCCGATGCGCCGGGCAGGCGTCGCGATCCAGCCGATGTCGCTGACCACCGCGCAACTGTCCAGCAGCTGCGCATAGGTCAAGCCCAGCCGGGTGTCGGCCCACAGCGCTCCCGGCGTGATGCGCGCGAAGCCCGGACCGAATTGGTAGAGCAGCCGCATTCGGCGTCCCGAAGTACGCGCCTGCTCAACCAGCGGCGCAAACACTCGTCGGTAATCGTCGGCCGTGACGGTCCCGACGGCTTCCAGAACGTCGATGGAGCCGGCGCGGACGGTGAGTTGTCTGAGCACAACAATCACCTCCCGCGCCACGCTACCTCCGGCAACTGGTCAGGGCCCGTGCGGTCGCGAAACGGTGCCCACTAGGCTGGCTGTCGGCGTACATCAAACATTGAGTGACACGAGGAGAGACCAGTGACGGTCCGGGTAGGCGTGAACGGCTTCGGCCGCATCGGGCGCAACTTCTTCAGGGCATTGGACGCACAGAAAGCCCTGGGCAACAACACCGACATCGAGATCGTCGCGGTCAACGACCTGACCGACAACGCCAGCCTGGCGCACCTGCTGAAGTTCGACTCGATCCTGGGTCGGCTGCCCCACGACGTCAGCCTCGAAGGCGACGACACGATCGTCGTCGGCAATACCAAGATCAAGGCCCTCGAGGTCAAGGAAGGCCCGGCGGCCCTGCCCTGGGGTGACCTGGGCGTCGACGTCGTCGTCGAGTCCACCGGCATCTTCACCAACGCCGCCAAGGCCAAGGGCCACCTGGACGCGGGCGCCAAGAAGGTCATCATCTCGGCGCCGGCCACCGATGAGGACATCACCATCGTGCTGGGCGTCAACGACGACAAGTACGACGGCAGCCAGAACATCATCTCCAACGCCTCGTGCACCACGAACTGCCTCGGCCCGCTGGCCAAGGTGCTCAACGACGAGTTCGGCATCGTCAAGGGCCTGATGACCACCATCCACGCCTACACCCAGGACCAGAACCTGCAGGACGGCCCGCACAGCGACCTGCGTCGCGCCCGCGCCGCCGCGGTCAACATCGTGCCCACCGGCACCGGCGCCGCCAAGGCGATCGGCCTGGTGCTTCCCGAGCTGAAGGGCAAGCTGGACGGTTACGCGCTGCGGGTGCCGATCCCCACCGGCTCGGTCACCGACCTGACCGCAGAGCTGGCCAAGTCGGCGTCGGTCGCTGACATCAACGCCGCCATGAAGGCCGCCGCCGAGGGGCCGATGAAGGGCATCCTGAAGTACTACGACGCCCCGATCGTGTCGAGCGACATCGTCACCGACCCGCACTCGTCGCTGTACGACTCCGGGCTCACCAAGGTCATCGACAACCAGGCCAAGGTGGTCTCCTGGTACGACAACGAGTGGGGTTACTCCAACCGTCTGGTCGACCTGATCGCCCTCGTCGGCAAGTCGCTGTAACGCGATCGTGGCTGTGTCTTCGGTCAAGGCTGTTTCAGAACTGATCGCCGAGGGTGTTTCGGGTCGGGGCGTGCTGGTGCGCTCCGACCTGAACGTCCCGCTCGACGATGGAAAGATCACCGACCTGGGCCGGATCACCGCATCGGTGCCCACCCTGCGTGCACTGGTCGACGCCGGCGCCAAGGTCGTGGTGACCGCCCACCTGGGCCGCCCCAAGGACGGCCCGGACCCCAAGCTGTCGCTGGCGCCGGTCGCTGCCGCGCTCGGCGAGCAGTTGGGCCGGCACGTCCAGCTGGCCGGAGACGTGGTCGGCACCGACGCCCTGGCCCGCGCCGAGGGCCTGACCGACGGCGACGTGCTGCTGCTGGAGAACATCCGCTTCGATCCGCGGGAGACCAGCAAGGACGACAACGAGCGCCTGACTCTGGCCCGGGCGCTGGCCGAGCTGGTCGCCGCGCCGGACGGTTCGCCGGGGGCGTTCGTCTCCGACGGATTCGGTGTGGTGCACCGCAAGCAGGCCTCCGTCTACGACGTCGCCACGTTGCTTCCGTCGTACGCCGGGACCCTGGTCGCGGCCGAGATCCAGGTACTGCAGCAACTGACCGAGTCCACCGAGCGGCCCTACGCCGTAGTGCTGGGCGGGTCGAAGGTCTCCGACAAGCTGGGCGTGATCAAGTCGCTGGCGACCAAGGCCGATTCCATCGTGATCGGCGGCGGCATGTGCTTCACCTTCCTGGCCGCCCAAGGCCTTCAGGTCGGGACCTCGCTGCTGGAGGCCGACATGGTGGACACCTGCCGGCAACTGCTGGATGACTACGCCGACGTGCTGCGGCTGCCGGTGGACATCGTCGTCGCCGACAAGTTCGATGCCGCCGCCACCGGCGAGACCGTCGCTGCGGACGCCATTCCGGACGGCAAGATGGGCCTGGACATCGGCCCGGGTTCGGTGGAGCGGTTCGCCGCACTGCTGTCCAACGCCAAGACCATCTTCTGGAACGGGCCGATGGGCGTGTTCGAGTTCCCGGCGTTTGCGGCCGGCACCAGGGGAGTGGCCGAGGCGATCGCGGCGGCCACGGCCAAGCGCGCGTTCAGCGTTGTCGGTGGGGGCGACTCTGCCGCGGCGGTACGGGCTCTGGGTCTGCCGGAGGACGGTTTCTCGCACATCTCCACCGGCGGCGGGGCGTCCTTGGAATACCTTGAGGGCAAAGCACTGCCGGGCCTGCAGGTCTTGGAAACCGGAGGAGCGTCATGAGTCGTAAGCCGCTGATCGCCGGCAACTGGAAGATGAACCTCAACCACTTTGAGGCCATCGCCCTGGTGCAGAAGGTGGCATTCGCGCTGCCGGACAAGTACTTCGACAAGGTCGATGTCACGGTGCTGCCACCGTTCACCGACCTGCGCAGCGTGCAGACCCTGGTCGATGGGGACAAGCTTCGGCTGACCTTCGGCGCCCAGGACGTCTCGCAGCACGACGCGGGCGCCTACACCGGCGAGGTCAGCGGGGCGTTCCTGGCCAAGCTGGGCTGCACCTTCGTCGTCGTCGGGCACTCCGAACGGCGCAGCTACCACGGTGAGGACGACGCGCTGGTCGCCGCAAAGGCCGCCGCCGCACTCAAGCACGGCCTGACCCCGATCATCTGCATCGGCGAGCACCTGGAGATCCGGGAGGCCGGCAGCCACGTCGAGCATTGCCTGGAGCAGTTGCGCGGCTCCCTGGCCGGGCTGAGCGCCGAGCAGATCGGTGCGAGCGTCATCGCCTATGAACCGGTCTGGGCCATCGGCACCGGCCGGGTGGCCGGTGCGGCCGACGCGCAGGAGGTGTGTGCGGCCGTGCGTGCCGAGCTGGGCAAGCTCGCCTCGCCCAAGATCGCCGACACTGTCCGGGTGCTCTACGGCGGTTCGGTCAACGCCAAGAACGTCGGCGAATTGATCGGTCAGCCCGACGTGGACGGCGGCCTGGTCGGCGGGGCCTCGCTCGATGGTGAGCAGTTCGCGATGCTGGCGGCACTGGCCGCCGGTGGGCCGTTGCCGTGATGCGCCAGGGCGAACGGTAGGGTAGCGGCATGATCTTGACGCTGCAGATTCTCTTGGTGATCACCAGCCTGCTGGTGATTCTGCTGGTGCTGCTGCACCGCGCCAAGGGCGGCGGCCTGTCGACCCTGTTCGGTGGCGGTGTGCAGTCCAGCCTCTCCGGCTCGACCGTGGTCGAGAAGAACCTGGACCGGCTGACCTATTTCGTCATCGCCATCTGGCTGATCTCGATCATCGCCGTCGGCCTGCTCATCAAATACCAGTAAGCCGGGCGAGCCGGCCCGCGAGGTTGTCTCCGAGATTGCATTGATGCAGGTTTTTCCTCGGATTTTCCTGCGTCAGTGCAATCTCGCGGCTCGACCAGCTCAACTCCGGCTCAACCAGCCCAACTTCGGCTCAGCGCACCACCCGGTTACGCATCGCGTTGAACATGCCGCGCACCGCATTCTCGGTCGCCGCCAGCGGTGACATGGCCGTCTCGCCGACTTCGACCAGGTAGTCGATCCGGTTGACGATGGCCTCCACCGGCTCGATCAGCGTGACCAGGCGACGGGCCAGATCATCCAGGCCCGCCATGGTCTCCTCAAGATGGTCCAGACCGCCGCCGAGGCGTTCGATCGTGGAGTTGAGATTCGCCAATGAGCTGTTGAGTTCATTCATGGTGTTACCCAGCCCGCCGAGCACATCCTCGAGCTGCCCGACCGTCACGTCGGCGTTCAGCGCCGCCTGAGCCAAGGTCTTGAGCCGTTTGCGTTCCGTGCCGGTGCCCGAGTTTCTGTCTGCCATAGCGCTCATTATGACGTGCGCACTAGCCGGGAAGCTGCGATGCGGCCGCTTCGTCGAGTAGCCACACCGTCTGTTCGCGCCCGGTAGCACCGGCAGCGGGCACTGCGACCGGGTCGGCGCCACCGACCGCTGCGGCGACCGCCTCGGCCTTGGACTCCCCGGCCACCACCAGCCACACCTCGCGGGAACGCCGGATGGCGGGCAGTGTCAGGGTGATTCGGCGCGGGGGAGGCTTGGGCGAATCGGGCACCCCGACCACCAGTCGGGTGCTCTCCTGGACCGCCGCGGTGTCGGGAAACAGCGAGTTGATGTGGCCCTCGGCGCCCATGCCCAGCAGGTGCACGTCGAAATCGGGCGCGGGCTGGCCCGGTTCGGCATTGGCCGCCAGTACTTCCTGGTAGCCCTGCGCGGCGGCGTCGAGGTCGTCGCCGTATTCACCGTCGCTGGCCGGCATGGCGTGCAGATTGGCGGCCGGGATCTCGATGCGGCCCAACAGCGCTTCGCGCGCCTGCTTGTCGTTGCGGTCGGCGTCGGCGGCCGGAACGAAGCGGTCGTCACCGAAGAACAGATGCACCTTTGTCCAGTCGATCCGCGCGGCATGCTCGCCGAGGCGATGCAGCAGCGCGATGCCGTTGCCACCGCCGGTCAGCACGACCAAGGCTCGCCCCCGGGCGGCGATGGCCGACTCGACGGCATCGGCCAGCCGGTCACCGGCGGCGGCGACCAGCGCGTCGGCGTCGGGGTAGGTCGCAACGATCACAGATACTCCACTTCTTCCAGGCCCGTCAGCGCGGCGCCGTATATGACGTCGGGATCCAGTCGGCGCAGATCTTCCGCCAGGCACTCCGCGGTCACCCGGCGAGGCAGCGGCACCAGGCCCGCGGGCTTCCCGGTGCGGCTCAAGGTGGCGGTGACCCCTTCCTGCGGCCGGCTCAGCGCCACGGTCTCACTGTCGCGGGTCAATTCGATCTTCAGCTCGCCGACCGCGCGCCGCACCGGACCGTCGATGCGACTGGCCAGCCAGCCGGCCAGGATGTCCAGGGCCGGCTCGGTGGCCAGCCCGGAGACCACCGCCGAGCGAATCGGCTCGTACGGCGGCTGATCCAGCGCGGAGGCGAGCAGGGCCCGCCAGTAGGTGATGCGACTCCATGACAGGTCGGTGTCGCCGGCGGTGTAGCCGTCGCGGCGGCTGTTGATCGCTGCCCGGGGATCGGGGGCGTTGGTGGCGTCGGTGATTCGCCGCAACGCCAGCGCCCCGAGCGGGTCGGTGGCCGGTGCCGCCGGTGCGACGTCGGGCCACCACGCGACCACCGGGATGTCGGGCAGCAGGAAAGGCACGACGACGGCGTCGGCGTGTCCGGCCAGCGGGCCGTAGAGCCGCAGCACCACCACCTCACTGGCGCCGGCGTCGCCGAACATCCGCACTTCGGCATCCAGGCGGGACTCACCGGCATCGGGGTCTCCGCTGACCACCGCGATCACCCGGCTCGGGTGTTCCTGGCTGGCGATGTTGGCCGCCTCGATGGATTCATCGAGCAGTGCATCGGTTTCCAATGCGATGATCAGCGTCAGCACCCGGCCCGTTGTCGCCGCACCGACCTGCTCGCGGATCGCGTTGAGCTTCTTGTTGATCGCGGTGGTGGTGGTGTTCGGCAGCTCGATGATCATGGGCGCCGCCATTCCCGGCCGGAACGCGTGAGCATCTCGAACGCCGACTGCGGCCCCCAGCTTCCGGCCACATACGGCTCGGGCTTGCCGTGCTCGGCCCAGTTCTCGAGCACCGGATCGAGGATCTCCCAAGATAATTCGACTTCGGCGTTGACCGGGAACAGCGAGGGCTCACCCAACAGCACATCGAGGATCAGCCGTTCGTAGGCCTCGGGGGAATCCTCGGAGAACGCCGATCCGTAGGAGAAGTCCATGTTGACGTCGCGGACCTCCATCAGGTGCCCGGGCACCTTGGAGCCGAACCGCAGCGTGATCCCCTCGTCGGGCTGCACCCGGATCACCAAGGCGTTCTTGCCCAGTTCGTCGGTCATGGTGTCGTCGAAGGGCAGGTGCGGTGCGCGCTTGAATACCAGCGCGATCTCGGTCACCCGCCGCCCCAGGCGCTTGCCGGTGCGCAGGTAGAACGGCACGCCGGCCCAGCGCCTCGTGTCGACTTCCAGGGTGATCGCCGCGAAGGTCTCGGTCCGCGAATCGTGGGCGAACCCCTCCTCGTCGAGCAGTCCCACGACATGCTCGCCGCCCTGCCACCCGGCCGCGTACTGGCCGCGGGAGGTGGTCTCATCCAGCGGCTGCGCCAGCCGGGTCGCCGAGAGCACCTTGATCTTCTCGGCCTGCAGTTCGGCGGGGGAGAAGTTCACCGGCTCCTCCATCGCGGTGAGCGCCAGCAACTGCAGCAGGTGGTTCTGGATCACGTCCCGCGCCGCGCCGATGCCGTCGTAGTAGCCGGCGCGCCCGCCCAAGCCGATGTCTTCGGCCATGGTGATCTGCACATGGTCGACGTAGTGGGCGTTCCAGATCGGGTCGAACAGCTGGTTGGCGAAGCGCAGCGCCAGGATGTTCTGGACGGTCTCCTTGCCCAGGTAGTGGTCGATCCGGAACACCGACTCCTCGGGAAACACGCTGTTGACCACGCCGTTGAGTTCGACCGCACTGGTCAGGTCATGACCGAAGGGCTTCTCGATCACCACCCGGCTCCACCGGCCATCGCGCGGCCGGGCCAGTCCGGTGGAGTGCAGCTTCTCGCAGACCACCGGGAACGCACCGGGCGGGATCGACAGGTAGAAGGCGTGGTTGCCGCCGGTGCCGCGCTCGGCGTCGAGCTCCTCGAGGGTCTTTGCCAACCGGGCGAAAGCCTCGTCGTCATCGAATGTGCCGGTGACGAAACGGAATCCGGACGCCAGCCGGTCCCACACCACCTGACGGAACGGGGTCCGGGCATGCTCTTTGACGGCCTGGTAGACCACGTCGGCGAAGTCCTCGTCGGCCCAGTCCCGGCGGGCGAACCCGACCAGCGCAAAGGTCGCCGGCAGCAACCCGCGGTTGGCCAGGTCGTAGATGGCCGGCATCAGCTTGCGCCGGGCCAGGTCGCCGGTGACCCCGAAAATCACCACGCCGCAGGGGCCGGCGATGCGGGGCAGGCGTTTGTCTCGCTTGTCTCGCAGCGGGTTCTGCCACCCCGGGGGGGTGTTTCGCGCTGCCCCGGCGCCGGCCATCAGATCACTTGGCCTCTTCGAGCCGCGTTGCCGTAGCGTCCAGCAGTTCGCCCCAGGACGCTTCGAACTTCTCGACGCCCTCGTTCTCCAGCACCACGAACACGTCGGTCAGGTCGATGCCCACCGCGGCGAGTTGGTCGAACACCTGCTGGGACGCCGACGCGGTTCCGGCGATGGTGTTGCCGGTGATGTCCCCATGGTCGGCGACTGCGTCCAGCGTCGGTTCGGGCATGGTGTTGACGGTATGCGCCGCAACCAATTCGGTGACGTACAGGGTGTCCGGATAGTCCGGGTTCTTGACCCCGGTCGACGCCCACAACGGGCGCTGCACCCGGGCGCCGTCGGCCGCCAGGGCGGCGAAGCGCTGACCGCCGAAGACCTCTTCGTAGGCGGCGTAGGCCAGCCGGGCGTTGGCGAGACCGGCCTTGCCGCGCAGCGCCAGGGCCTCGGCCGAGCCGATCTGCTCCAGCCGGGCGTCGATCTCGGTGTCCACCCGGGACACGAAGAACGACGCCACCGAGTGGATCTTGGCGAGGTCATGCCCGGCGGCCTTCCCGGCCTCCAGGCCGGCCAGGTAGGCGTCCATCACCTCGCGGTGCCGCTCTACAGAGAAGATCAGCGTGACGTTGACCGAAATCCCTTCGGCCAGTACCGCCGTGATGGCCGGCAGGCCCGCTTTGGTGGCCGGAATCTTGATGAACAGGTTCGGCCGGTCGACGATCTTCCACAGTTCGACGGCCTGGGCCACGGTCTTGTCGGTGTCATGGGCCAGACGCGGATCGACCTCGATCGATACCCGTCCGTCCACGCCGTCGGTCGCCTCCCACGCTGCAGCGAGCACGTCGCAGGCGTTGCGGACGTCGTCGGTGGTGACGGTGCGGATCACCGCGTCCACGTCGGCGCCGCGAGCGGCCAGCTCGGCGAGCTGCTGGTCGTAGGCATGGCCCTTCTCCAGCGCCTTCTGGAAGATGGTCGGGTTGGTGGTAACCCCGACCACGCTGCGGGTGGCGACGAGTTCGGCCAGGTTGCCCGAGGTCAGCCGGTCACGGGACAGATCATCGAGCCACACCGACACGCCAGCGGCGCTGAGAGCGGCAAGCTTCGGGTTCTGAGTCATGTTGCGCTCCTTCTCAATCGGATTCGATTGACGTCAGTTTTCCAGGGTCCGCGTCGCGGCGGCGACGACGGCCTCCGCGGTCAGACCGAACTCACGGAACAGCGTTTGGTAGTCGGCGGATTCGCCGTAGTGCTCGATCGACACGATCTCGCCGGTGTCGCCGACGATCTTGTGCCAGCACTGTGCGATACCGGCTTCAACCGCCACCCGAGCGGACACCGACGGCGGCAACACCGCGTCGCGGTAGTCGGCCGGCTGCGATTCGAACCACTCCAGACACGTCATCGACACCACGCGGGCGTTGATGTCCTGGGCCGCCAACAGTTTCTGCGCCTCGACCGCGAGCTGGACCTCCGACCCGGTGGCGATCAGCACCACGTCGGGGTCGTCGGCACCGGCGGCGTCGAGGCCGCCCAGCACGTAGCCCCCGCGTGCGACACCTTCGGCGTCGGTGCCCTCGAGGATCGGCACGTTCTGCCGGGTCAGGATCAGTCCGACCGGCCCGCTGCTCGCCCCGCGGGCCAGCACGGTGCGCCACGCGTAGGCCGTCTCGTTGGCGTCCGCCGGACGCACCACCGACAGTCGGGGGATGGCCCGCAATGCCGCCAGGTGCTCGATCGGCTGGTGCGTCGGACCGTCTTCGCCGAGACCGATCGAGTCGTGCGTCCACACGTAGATCGGGTCGATGTCCATCAGCGCCGCCAACCGCACTGCGGGCCGCATGTAGTCGGAGAACTGCAGGAACGTGCCGCCGTAGGCGCGGGTGGGTCCGTGTAGCACGATCCCGGACAGGATCGAGCCCATGGCGTGCTCACGGATGCCGAAGTGCAGGGTGCGGCCGTACGGGTCGGCGGTGTACTCGCCGGTGGAGATCGACGCCGGTCCGAACGACTTCACGCCATCCATGGTGGTGTTGTTGCTGCCCGCCAGATCGGCTGAGCCGCCCCACAATTCGGGAAGCCTGGCGCCCACTGCGTTGAGCACCTTGCCGGAAGCGGCGCGGGTGGCAACGGCCTTGGAGCCGGGCTCCCAGTGCGGCAGCTCGGCGTCCCAGCCGTCGGGCAGTTCACCGGCGAGCAGGCGGTCCAGCAGCGCCTTGCGCTCCGGCTCGCGGGCGGCCCACGATTCGAACTGCGCCTGCCAGTCGGCGTGGGCCTGCTTGCCGCGCGCCACCAGGGCGCGGGTGTGGGTGATCACGTCTTCGCGGACGTCGAACGCCTTGTCCGGGTCGAACCCGAGCGCGGTCTTGGTGGCGGCCACCTCGTCGCCGCCGAGCGCCGAACCGTGGATGGCGCCGGTGTTCATCTTGCCCGGGGACGGGTAGCCGATGATCGTGCGCAGCGAGATGAACGACGGCTTGTCGGTGACGGCTTTCGCCGCCGCGATCGCCTCCTCGATGCCGGTCACGTTCTCGCCGCCCTCGACCTCCTGGACGTGCCAGCCGTAGGACCGGTAGCGGGCCGCGGTGTCCTCGCAGAGTGCGATCGCGGTGTCGTCCTCGATGGAGATCTTGTTGTGGTCGTAGAACACGATGAGGTTGCCCAGCTGCTGAACGCCGGCCAGCGAGGAGGCCTCACTGGTGACGCCCTCCTGGATGTCGCCGTCGGAGGCGATCACGTAGACGAAGTGGTCGAACGGGCTCTCGCCAGGCGCGGTGTCGGGGTCGAACAGCCCGCGCTCGTAGCGTGCGGCCATCGCCATGCCGACCGCCGAGGCCAGGCCCTGACCGAGCGGGCCGGTGGTGATCTCCACACCCTTGGTGTGGCGGAACTCCGGATGGCCCGGGGTCTTGGAACCCCAGGTGCGCAGTGCCTCGATGTCGGCCAGCTCCAGACCGAAACCGCCCAGGTAGAGCTGGATGTACAGGGTCAGGCTGGAGTGTCCGCAGGACAGCACGAACCGGTCGCGACCCAGCCACTCGGTGTCGGACGGGTCGTGGCGCATCACCCGCTGAAACAGCGTGTAGGCCAGTGGCGCCAGGCTCATCGCGGTTCCCGGGTGGCCGTTGCCGACCTTCTGCACCGCGTCAGCTGCCAGCACCCGGGCGGTGTCGACTGCGGTGGAGTCGATCTCGGCCCAGTCTGCGGGGTGGTGCGGTTGGGTAAGAGCGGAGATCTCTGCAGCAGTGGTCACGAACGTCGGGTCCTCATCTTCGAGATAGGTCTTCAAAACAAGCCGGGCTGATTCTCACCCTAATGCGGGCATGTGCAGTGTTGCAGGTCCGGTCGCCGTGTGGATTCGCCGTGAATTGACCCTGCGATTCGGACGACCTGGCCAGGCGGTCTACCATCGTCCGTAGTAGAAGCTGCCGTCGCAGCTGCCATCCTAGGAGTCTTCACGTGAGTATTCGCGAGCGCGCCCAGCCGCGCCGAATACGCGCTGTGCGCAACACGTTGTTGGCGTACCTGTCGCTGACCAAGCCGCGGATCATCGAGTTGTTGCTGGTCACGACCATTCCGGCGATGCTGTTGGCCGACCGCGGCACGGTGAATCCGTTGTTGATCTTCAACACGCTGATCGGCGGGATGCTGGCCGCCGCCAGCGCTAACGCGCTGAACTGCGTGGTCGACGCCGACATCGACAAGGTGATGAAGCGCACCGCGCGCCGTCCGCTGGCTCGCGACGCAGTGCCGACCCGCAACGCCCTGTTGTTCAGCCTGACGCTCGGTGCCGGCTCGTTCATGTGGCTGTGGCGTACCACGAACTTG
Organism: Mycobacterium sp. SMC-19; assembly: GCF_045310815.1. Lineage (NCBI taxonomy): Bacteria > Bacillati > Actinomycetota > Actinomycetes > Mycobacteriales > Mycobacteriaceae > Mycobacterium > Mycobacterium sp. SMC-19. The sequence continues at coordinate 279,078 of NZ_JBJIAM010000002.1, forward strand.
ATTTCGGGCCTGCTGGCCACGGCCACCATCGCGTTTTACGTGCTGGTCTACTCAATGATGCTCAAGCGGCGTACCTCCCAGAACGTGGTCTGGGGCGGGGCGGCCGGCTGCATGCCGGTGGTGATCGGCTGGTCCGCGGTCACCGGCACCATCGGCTGGCCCGCGCTGGTGATGTTCTTGGTGATCTTCTTCTGGACGCCGCCGCATACCTGGGCGCTGGCGATGCGCTACAAGGAGGACTACGCGGCGGCGGGGGTGCCCATGCTGCCGGTGGTCGCCAGCGAGCACGTGGTCACCCACCGGATCGTCGTCTACACCTGGGCGACAGTGCTGGCCACGTTGGCGCTGGTGCCCGCCGCAGGCTGGCTGTATGCGGCGGTGGCCGTGCTGGCCGGCGCCTGGTTCCTGGCTATGGCCCACCAGCTGTACGCGGGCGTACGTCGCGGTGAACCGGTCAAGCCCCTGCGGCTTTTCCTGCAGTCGAACAACTACCTCGCGCTGGTCTTCTGCGCGCTGGCGGTGGACTCGGTCATCGGCCTGCCCACGCTGTTCTAGAACCCCTCGCTCCATTCGAAGCGGGTTTCCCGGCCTGCGCCGAACGCCGCGCTGATCCGCATCCGCATCCGCTCCGGCATCTCGGGCAGCGCGGTGCGCAAATACCAGCGCGCGTCGGTGCTCTCGTCGTCGGCGGGGTAGGGCTCGCCCGCTACCCAGCGCATCACGAAGACGTGGTCGAGGTACTGCGCCTGGTCGCCGTTGACATGCGTGACGGGCGGAGTGGCGTGCACCCAGGCCAGTCGCTCGGGCGCCGCGATGACAGCGGTCTCCTCGGCGACCTCACGCACGGCGGCGTCAGCCGGCTCTTCGCCGGGGTCGACGATCCCGGTCACCGGCGCCCAGATGCCATTGTCGGCGCGTTCGACCAGCAGCACCTCGTCGCCGCGGATAACCACTGCCGTCACTCCGATCAGCCACAGCGGGGAGTGGCCGACGTGCGCCCGGAGATCGACGATGAATTGCGGAATCGGCATGTGATCGATGGTGCCAGCCGCCTCGGTTCACCTCACAGCATTAGCGCAGGTAACGCGAGGGTGACACACCTTGTGCCGTGCTGGCAGCGGGTATTCAATCGACGATAATGACAATCATATTCAACAAGCTGGCGGACGTCCGGTCGTGACAGCCGCGTTGCCGGTGTGGATGGCATCTCCGCCGGAGGTGCACTCGGCGTTGCTGAGCGCCGGAGCGGGGCCGGGTCCGCTGCTGGCCGCCGCTTCCGCGTGGTCGGCGCTGGGAGTCCAGTACGCCGACGCCGCTGACGAACTGCGGGCGCTGCTGGGGTCCGTGCAGGCCGGGGCGTGGCAAGGTCCGAGCGCGCAGGCGTACGTCGCGGCTCATTCGCCCTACTTGGTGTGGTTGACGCAGGCGAGCGCCGACAGTGCGGCGGCCGCAACCCAATACGAGACGGCCGCCGGGGCATACGTCAGCGCGCTGGGCGCCATGCCGACGTTGCCGGAGCTGGCCGCCAATCACGCCACCCACGGCGTACTGGTGGCCACGAATTTCTTTGGGATCAACACCATTCCGATTGCGCTCAATGAGGCCGACTACGTGCGGATGTGGGTGCAGGCCGCGGCGACGATGGCGACGTATCAGGCGGTCAGTGGTGCGGCGGTGGCTTCGGTGCCACACACCGCGGCGGCACCCCCGATCCTCAAGGTCGATGCGCAACCCGCCGATGACGACGAGGGCACCGATCCCACCGTCAATGATTGGCTGGATCAGCTGATCGCCAAGATGCTGCAGACCGCTAGCAACGGGCAGATCAACTGGGACCCCGCTCACGCGATGATGAACGGGATTCCCTATGACGAGTACGTCGATCCCAATCAGCCGATGTTCTGGCTGGTGCGAGCGCTGGAGCTGTTCGAGGACTTTCAGCAGCTCGGCGTGAATTTCCAGCAGAACCCCGCACTGGCGTTCCAGTATCTGGTTCAGCTCGCCGAGTTCGACTGGCCGACGCATCTGGCCGAGATCGGTTCCTGGCTGGCCCAGTCGCCCCAGTTGTTCGCCGCCGCGGTCGGCGTGCTGGTCGCCCCGGTGGGCGCGGTGGGAGGTTTCGCCGGGCTGGCCGGATTGGCCGGCCTTCCGCAGCCGCTCGCGCCGCTGCCGCTGGACGCCGCTCCCAATGCCTTTGCCGGGGTCGGATCGGCCTCAGCGGGAGCGTCCGCGCCGGCGATGCCGACCGCGCCGGCCCCGGCGCCGGCTCCAGCGCCGGCCCCCGCGACGGCGGGTGTCAGCGGCCCCGCGCCGGCGCCGCCGCCCCCGCCGCCAGGTGCCACGCCGTTCTTCCCGCCGTATCTGCTCGGCCCGCCCGGCATCGGTACCGGCTCCGGCATGCCCGCCGGCGCGGGAGCGTCGCGCAAGGCCTCCGAGCCGCGCGGTTCGGAGGCTGCCGCTGCGGCAACCGCGCCCGAGCGCGACCAACAGCGGGCCCGACGTCGCCGGCGCGCCAAGCTGCGCCGGCCCGACGACGCCGTCATGGACCTCAACGTCGAGGTGACACCGGATTGGGCTGATCCGGCCGACCCGGGCGTGACGGCGTCGGCGCGCGGCGTGACCGGATTCGCCGGGACGCTGGCTCGCGACCACGCACGGGCCGGGGGACTGGCGGTGTCGTCCGGCGGCACCTTCGACGACACGCCGCGCATGCCCTTGCTGCCGGGCGGCTGGCAGGACCAAAAAGGGTAGGAGTTCGGGCACCCGAAACTATGGATTCGCTAGAGTGAATTCTCGTGTTCGGGCCTATCTGGATGGCGTCTCCGCCTGAGGTGCATGCGACGCTGCTCAGTTCCGGTCCCGGTCCCGGACCGCTGCTCGCTGCCGCCGGCGCCTGGTCGTCACTGAGCACGGCATACGCCGCAGCGGCGCAGGATCTGACCGCACTGCTGGCATCGGTTGCGGCGGGATTGTGGCGCGGTGTCGCCGGTGAGCAGTATCAGGCGGCGCATCTGCCGTATCTGGCGTGGCTATCTCGGGCCGGTGCCGACAGTGCCCGGATGGCGGCCGAGCATGAACAGACGGCGGCGGCCTATGCGGCCGCGCTGGCGGCGATGCCCACGTTGCCGGAGTTGGCCGCCAACCACGCCACCCACGGGGTATTGGTGGCGACGAATTTCTTTGGGATCAACACCATTCCCATCGCGCTCAATGAGGCCGACTACTTCCGGATGTGGGTGCAGGCTGCCACCACGATGGCGACGTATCAGGGGGTCAGTGAAGCCCTGGTCGCGTCGAGCCCTCAAGCCATGGCGGCGGCTCCGATTCAGAACCCGGCCGAAGACTCATCACAGCCCCCTTCGTGGCAAAATCCGTTGCAAGGACTCCTGGATTTTCTCGAGCCGATTCTGAAGGCCCTGGGCATCCAAGACGGTGTGACCGCGCATGATCCGATGGTCTCCAACGCCTTGACCACGGCCGTCTCGAATTTTCTGCAGAACTTCGGGATCAATTGGAATCCCGCCGCCGGCACTCTCAACGGTCAGGTCTACGACTTCTACGTCAACGCCGCGGACCCAATGTGGTACATGGCCAGATCCCTGGAGCTGTTCGAGGATTTCCTTTACATCAGCCAGGACCCCAGCCAGATCATTCCGGCGCTGCAGTACTTCGCGGCGCTGGCGCTCTTCGACTGGCCGACCCACATAGCCCAGTTGGCGACGACGATCAGTCAGTCGCCGGCGCTGTTCGTCGCCGCGGCGGGTGCCGTGGTCGCTCCCGCCGGCACACTGGGCGGCCTTGCCGGTCTGGCCGGGCTGGGTCTGCCGGCGCCCGGGCCGGCTGCGGCCCCGGCGCCGCCGGCTTTGGTCGCCGACGTGCCGGGCGCCGCGGTCGGTTCACCGGTGATGGCGCCACCGACCGGCCCGCCTGCCGGACCGCCGGCGTCCGCCCCGGCCGGTGCAAGCCCGCCGGCACCGGCACCCGCGCCACCGGCGCCCGTGCCCGCGAGCGCGCCGCTGATGCCCTACCTGATCGGCGGCGGGCCGGGGATCGATTATGGATCGGGTCTCGGCGCACACGTCGGGGCGCCGGCCGCTGCCAGCAGGAAGTCGCCCACTCCGTCCGCCGCTTCAGCGGCGGCGGCAGAGGCCGCTCGCCGGTCCAAGCGCGCGCGCCGGCGCAAGACCAGGCCGGGCCACGACGACGCGGTGATGGATCTGACGGTCGGAGTCTGCCCGGATTGGGGGCCGACACCGGCTTCGGATCACGGAGCCGGTGAGCTGGGACGCGCCGGGGTGGCACGCACCGACTTATCCGCGCCGACCGGGCTGATCCGGTTGACGGGTGCCGAGTTCGCCGACGGTCCGCGGGAGCCGATGTTGCCCGAGACCTGGGGTGCCGGTTAGGCCGAACCGCTGGGCCGACGGCGGCGACCCGCTGCGCCCGGCTCCGCCGCGCTTGCGATCGCCGCTGGGCCGACGGCGGCGACCCGCTGCGCCCGGCTCCGCCGCGCTTGCGATCGCCGCTAGGCGTCCAGCACGATCGAGCCCACGGTGTGGCGGCCCTGCAGATCGCGGTGGGCTTGGGCCGCCTCGGCCAGCGGATAGTGCCGACTCACCGTCACCGTGATCGTGCCGTTGCCGATCGCTTCGAACAGTTCGCCCGCGCGCCAGGTGAATTCCGGTGCGGTACGGGTGAAGTGAGCCAGATTGGGGCGTGTCAGGTAAACCGAGCCCGCGGCATTGAGTCGCTGCGGGTCGACTGGCGGCACCGGACCGCTGGCCGCGCCGAACAGCGCCAGGGTGCCCCGGACAGCGAGACTGGCCAGGCTGGCGTCGAACGTCGACGCACCCACCCCGTCGTACACCGCCACGACCCCGCCGTCGGTCAACTCCCGGACCCGGGCGCCGAAGGCCGCGGCGTCGTCAGACGCCGAGCCGGGATAGTCGAGCACCTCGACGGCGCCGGCTTGCCGCGACAACTCGGCCTTGGACGGATTCGACACCGTGGTGATCACCCGGGCACCGAGCGCGGTGGCCCATTGCGTCAGGATCAGTCCGACCCCGCCGGCGCCGGCGTGCAACAACACGGTGTCGCCGGACTGAACGGGATACACCGACTTGATCAGGTAGTGCGCCGTCAAGCCCTTGAGCAGCGCGGCTGCGGCCACCCCGGCCTCAACGCCGTCGGGAATAGGTGCCGTCAAAGATGCTGGCGCCGTGCAGTATTGGGCGTAGGCGCCGGTCGCGGCCGCCGTCACCACGCGATCGCCCACAGCCAGTGCGGTCACACCCGCGCCCACCTCGGTGACCGTGCCCGCGGCCTCATTGCCGACCACGAACGGCAGTGCGGCGGGGTAGATCCCGGAGCGGAAATAGGTGTCGATGTAGTTGACCCCGACGGCATCAACACGGATCAGCACCTCACCGGACGCGGGGGAGGGCTGCGGTCTGTCGACAAGGTTCAAAACTTCGGGGCCGCCGGTCGCGGCCACTTCCACGGCGTACATGGTGACTATCATCTCCGAATATGAGGTCTGCATGAAGCTGGCCCGGCCCGACATCTTCCACCCGCGCATCGTGCTGGCGGTCGATCCGCGGCGCGGCCACCACCGCGGCGGGAAGGCGACCGACGCCGATGACGACGCCGGCCTGGTCGCGGCGCTGCGTCACCGTGGGCTGCACGCCCGCCAATTGCCCTGGGACGATCCGGAGACACTGGAAGCGGACCTGGTGATTCTGCGCACGGCCGGCGGCGACCCGGCCCGGCACGCCGAATTCACGAAATGGACGACGCGGGTGGCCCATCTGCTGAACCCGCCCGAAGCGGTGGCATGGAACGCCGACGGGCGCTACCTGGCCGACCTACAGTGCGACGGGGTGCCGACGTCGGCGGGACGGCCACCGGCCGAGGTCAGCACGCTGGTGTTCTTCGGCGCCGGCCGATCGCACGCATTCGGTGCTGAAGGTTCCGATCCCGACTTCGAGCTGTGGGACGTCGGACGTGCCGCCCTGCGTTCGGCCGCCGAACGCTTGAGCATCCGGATCGAAGAGCTGCTCTACGCGCGCGCCGACGTAGCCGGAACCGGCGCCGATGCGCGCCTGGTCAGCTTGGATCTGATTGCGCCGCAACTGGGTTTCAGCGAGCTCGACGCCGACGAACGAGACCGGGCGCAGCGCCGCTTCGCCGTCGAGGTCACCGCGGCGCTAGAGCGACTCGGGTTGGGTCCGCTGGCGCAGCGACGCCCATAGTGCCGCGGTCGCGCCGGTGACCAGCACCGCGCCCGCCACGTGCAGGGTGACCAGCACGGCGGGAACGCCGGTGAAGTACTGGACGACCCCGATCAGCCCCTGAGCCAAGGTCAGCACGGTCACCACTGCCAGCCGGCGGATCACCGGCTGGGCCGCCTGTACCGCAGCCAACCCGAAGGCCAGGCCCACCAGCAGTCCAAGGAATCCAATCAGCAGCGACTCGTGCAGATGGGCGAGTGTGGCAACCTCCACCTTGAGGCGGGCCACCGTGCGGGTCGCGCTCTTGTCGCCGGCGTGCGGTCCGGCGGCGGTCACCAGGGTGCCGGTCACCAGTACCGCAGCCAGCGTGACGGCACACAGCGCGGTCAGCCCGCGTAACGGCGTCGGGACCCGGTAGGTCACCACCGCCGACTCGTCGTCGGTCTGGCGGACCTTCGCGTAGAACTGCACCGCCAGCCACACCATCAGCATGGAGACCAGCAGGTGCACGGCCACCGTCCACCACGCCAGCCCGGTGCGTACGGTGATCCCGCCGATCACCGCCTGCAACACCGTGGAGCCGGGCATCAGCCAGGCATAGACCAGGACTTCAGTACGCCGCCGGGCCCGAATCACGGCCAGCACGGCCAGCGCCGCCGTGATCACGACCGCGAAGGTGACCATGCGGTTGCCGAACTCGATGGCCTGATGAATCCGCGGAACTTCCGAGACCGCAACCGGGACGTAGCTGCCCGGGAAGCACTGCGGCCACGTAGGGCAGCCCAGTCCGGACGCGGTGACCCGCACGATCGCGCCGGTGACCGAGATGAATCCCTGGGTGAACACGACCGCGGCAGCCAGCCATCGCTGGGTCCGCAGGCCCGGTTCGGGCAGCAGGTCCACCAAGCGCATCAGGAACCGTCCCACGGGCCTGATCGTAGAGGATCGGTAACTACATTCCGTAGTAGGTCAGCTGAACCGGAACCACCGCACCGCACCGACGGCGGCCAACACACCCCACACCGCCACCACCGCGATACCGAACCAATCAATCGAGACGCCCAGCGCCTGCGCCAGCGCCTCGGTGAGCGCCCCCGAAGGGGTCAGCCGGGCGAGCCAGCGGACTGTGCCGGGTACCAGGTCGGTCTCCACCGTCAGCGCGGAGAATCCACCGAACACGAACCACATCAGGTTGGCTCCGGCCAGCACGATCTCGGCGCGCAGGCTGCCACCGAGCAACAGGCCCAACGCCGCGAAACAGGCGGTTCCCAGCGCGATGACCACCGCACCCAGGCCGAGGCCGGCCAGTGTCGGCCGCCAGCCCAGCGCTGCGCCGATCGCCCCGAGCAGCACGGACTGCAGCAGAACGACCGTGGCGACCGACAGAGATTTGCCGGCGATAACGCCCCAGACCGGGAGAGCCGTGGCGCCCAGCCGTTTGAGCGCCCCGTAGCGCCGGTCGAATGCCACGGCGATCGCCTGGCCGGTGAACGCGGTGGCGATCACCGCCAGCGACATGATCACCGGCAGCACGGTGGTCGCGCGTTCGGCGTGTCCCTCGCCGAACGGTCCCAGCGGCAGCACCGTCAGGCCGATCAACAGTGTGATCGGAATGAACATCGTCAGCAGCAGCTGCTCGCCGTTGCGCAACAGCAGGGTCAGCTCCAACCGGTATTGCGCGGCGAGCATCGCCGGCACGCTGGCCGGACGAGGGTCGGGGGTGAAGGTGCCGGGAGCGAAGACCTGTTGGTTGCTCATGCGCGTAGCTCCCGTCCGGTCAGCTCCAAGAACACGTCCTCCAGGCTGCGCTGCTCGACCCGCAGTGCGGTGGCCAGCACATCCATGCGCGCGCACCAGGCGGTCACGGTCGCCAGCACCTGGGGGTCCACCGTTCCTTCGACGAGGTATTCGCCGGGCATAACCTCGCTGGCCCGATAGCCCTCCGGCAACGCCATGATCAGCAACGACAGGTCGAGTCGCGGCGGTGCGGTGAACCGCAGCTGCCCCTGGGCTCCGCTACGGGTCAACTCCGCAGGCGTGCCGGCGGCGACCACCGCGCCGTGGTCGATGATCAACAGTCGGTCTGCCAGCTCTTCGGCCTCGCGTAGGTGGTGGGTGGTGAGCACCACGGTCACGCCGTCGCGGCGCAACGCGTCGATCAGCTCCCACACCAGCAAGCGGGCGTGGGCGTCCATGCCCGCGGTCGGCTCGTCGAGGAACACCAGCTCGGGCCGGCCGACCAGGGCACAGGCCAAGGCCAGCCGCTGCTGCTGCCCGCCGGAAAGCCGCCGATAGGTGGTGCGTGCCGCGTCGGTCAGGCCCAGGGTGTCCAGCAGCCACTGCGGGTCCAGCGGGTTGGCCGAATAGGACGCCACCAGCTTGAGCATCTCCCCGGCGCGTGCGGCCGGGTAGCCGCCGCCGCCCTGCAGCATCACCCCGATGCGCTCCCGAAGCCGGTCATTGTCGGCGACCGGGTCCAAGCCGAGCACTTCGATGGTTCCGGAGTCCGGGCGGACGAAGCCCTCGCACATCTCGACCGTGGTCGTCTTCCCGGCGCCGTTGGGGCCGAGGAGGGCGAACACTTCGGCGGTCTGGACGTCGAAATCGAGGCCGGCGACCGCTTCGACCGCAGACGGACCGGTCCCGTAACGCTTGCGCACCCCGCGTAAGCGCACCGCGACAGCTGAGTTCACGGAGAATCAGCGTAAGCGTCGGTGGCGGCGGCCGGCCGTTGGGTGGGCTCCTCGGCCGGTGCACCGCCCGTCGGGTGGTCAGCTTCGGCCGGCAACTCGCGCCACGGCAGCCGTCGATAGGTCAGCAGGAACAACCCCGCCACCACCACGGCGCTCGCCAGGGTGGCGTCCACGATCTGGAACAGGGCAAAACGGTCGCCGTTGGCGGTCGGGCCGAAGATGCCCACCACCAGCGTCACCGCGATCACCGCGACCCGGAACTGCGGTCGGGTGGCCCAGGCGGCGAGCGGGATGATCGCCCACAGCAGGTACCACGGCTGGACCACCGGGAACAGCAGGACCGTGATGCCCAGCGCAACGCCGAGACCGCCGACCGGATGCAAGCGGCCGTTGAACACCACCAGCAGCAGCCACACCACCAGCACCGCGATGATCAGGACACCGATGGCGCGGGTCAGCGACAGCACCGCGGTGGTGTGATCACCCAGGCCCAGCAGGATCCCGACCTGGCCGGTGCCCAGGGCGATCAGCGTCGGGGGCGACATCCAGCTGCGCACCACGTTGGCCGTGCCCAGGGTGAAGACCCACCCGAAGCCCAGCCCGCTGGCCCACCCGATCAAGCCCGTCACAGCTGCGGCCAGAGCGGCCATGCCCGTGCCGGCCAGCAGAAATGCCTTCACATCGCCGCCCCAGCGCCAGCCCAGCGCCATGGCGACGAAACCAAGTGCCAACAGTGATGGCAGTTTGACCTGCGATGACATCGTGATCAGCACGGCGCCGGTGAGCAGCTCGGCCAGCGGTGCCCAATCCCGGCGGTTCAGCGAGGCTCGACGAAGGAGAGGTGAAGCTGGGACCGCCGCATGATCCTGCCGGTGCGGGCGCGGGCGCAGCGACGGCAGCAGGGGCTTCGCCGCGGTGACCCCGCGCAACGCGAACTCCGTGCCGGTCAGCATGAGTCCGAGCATCAGCGCCTCGTTATGGATGCCGGCGACCAGGTGCATCAGCAACAGCGGATTGGCCGCACCGAGCCACAGGGCGCTGACCTCGGCGACCCCGCAGCGCGCGGCCAGGCGCGGCACCGCCCACACGATCAATCCGACCCCAAGCAACACCACCACCCGGTGACACAGCACCGCGGTGACGATGTTTTCCCCGGTCAACGCCGAGATTCCCCGGCCGATCCACAAAAACAGCGGCCCGTAGGGGGCCGGCGTCTCCCGCCACAGGCTAGGCACCGACAGGGTGAAGACATGGTCGAGGCCCAGGGCCGGGGCCGGACCCACCCGGTAGGGGTCCAAGCCCAGCCGGGAGATCTGACTCTGCGCCAGGTAGGAGTAAACGTCCTTGCTGTACATCGGCGGGGCGACCAGCAGCGGCAGCATCCACAGCAGCAGAGTCCGGTCGAGCTGGCTGCGCGACATCCGTCGCTTGCCCAGGGCAAAGCGCCCCAGCATCAGCCAGGCCAGCGCCATCATCACCGCGCCGGTGGTGGTCATGGTCAGGGCGACGGTGGCCAGCCGCGACGGCAGATTCAGCAGCCGGACCCCGAAGGTCGGGTCTTGCACCACCGGGCGCGCACCCGCGCCGAGCGCACCGATGGCCATCAGCACCGTTCCGGTCGCACCGAACAGCCGGGTGCGCCGCAATGCGACCAGCTCAGCGGCGTTGAGCGGGGAGCCGACGGTGCGCTCGTCGCCGTGCAGGTGCGCAATCGACGTGCTCAGCGAATGCCGGCGGAGGGCCATCCCAGCAGCGTAACGGCCGCTAGTTTTGCGGCCGGCGCACGCGCAGTGTGATCAGCGCAACGGCCGATCCGGGCTGAACTGAGGTAACCCTTTCTAGACCGCGCTCTGGAATTGCGTCACACTGGTGTTGTGAAATTCGAGGCCTCCGAAGTGGGGGAGGTGAAGGCCACCACCGAAGCCGCCGGGCAACGCCCCGGCGGTGCGGTTATGGCAGGCACCCCGCTGGCGGCCGAAGTCGCCAGCGGCCACGACACGCGTCATGCGGTGGTACGCCTGCTGATGGAATCCGGATCGATCACCGCGGGGGAGATCGGCGCCCAGTTGGGATTGTCGGCCGCCGGGGTGCGCCGCCACCTCGACGCGCTGATCGAGATGGGTGACGCCGAGGCACATGCGGCGGCATCCTGGCAGCAGGTGGGGCGTGGACGTCCGGCGAAGCGGTTCCAGCTCACCGATGCCGGCCGGGGCAAGCTCGGTCACCGCTATGACGACCTCGCGGTGGCCGCCATGCGCCAGCTGCGCGAGATCGGCGGCGAGGACGCGGTGGTCGACTTCGCGCGACAGCGCATCGACACCATCTTGGCCAAGGTCGCGGCCGTCGCCGCCGGCAGTGACACTGCCGACGACGGCGACCTGGAAGCCACCGCGCAGCGCATCGCCGGCGCGCTGTCGGAGGCCGGTTACGCCGCCACCACCGCGCGGGTGGACGGTGGCGTACCGGGGGTGCAGATACTGCAGCACCACTGCCCGGTGGCCAACGTCGCCAAGGAGTTCCCGGAGCTGTGCCGGGCCGAGCGGCAGGCGATGGCCGAAGTGCTGGGCACCCACGTGCAGCGGTTGGCGACCATCGCCGACGGCGGCTACGTCTGCACCACCCATGTGCCGCTGACCAACCGAAGCACCAAGGCCGCAAAGGCCGGCAAGTCCGGCGCCGCCGCGACCGCCAAAAAACAGCATTAGCAGCACCGACCGACCTTCGGCGCACACCCTGCGCCGAAGCCATCACGAAAACCGAATGGAGCGTCACCATGACACTCACGCCGGAGGCCACCGAAGCAACCGCGGAGCCGACCCAGGAAGAGACGATCGCGTCGCTGGGTCGGTACGAATTCGGGTGGGCCGACAGCGACGCCGCCGGTGCAGCCGCCCAGCGGGGTATCTCCGAGGCCGTGGTACGCGACATCTCGGCGAAGAAGAACGAGCCGGAGTGGATGCTCGAGGCTCGCCTGCGGGCCTACCGGACCTTCATGAAGAAGCCGATGCCCAACTGGGGCTCGGACTTGTCCGGCATCGACTTCGACAACATCAAGTACTTCGTGCGCTCCACCGAGAAGCAGGCCCAGACCTGGGACGACCTGCCCGACGACATCCGCAACACCTACGACCGTCTGGGTATCCCGGAGGCCGAAAAACAGCGCTACATCGGTGGCGTCGCCGCCCAGTACGAATCCGAAGTGGTCTACCACAAGATCCGCGAAGACCTTGAGGCACAAGGGGTCATCTTCCTTGACACCGACACCGCGCTCAAGGAGCACGAGGAGCTGTTCCGCGAGTACTTCGGCACGGTGATCCCGGCCGGAGACAACAAGTTCTCCGCGCTCAACACCGCGGTGTGGAGTGGGGGATCGTTCATCTATGTGCCCAAGGGCGTGCACGTCGACATCCCGCTGCAGGCCTACTTCCGGATCAACACCGAGAACATGGGCCAGTTCGAGCGCACGCTGATGATCATCGACGAAGACGCCTATGTGCACTACATCGAGGGCTGCACCGCGCCGGTGTACACCTCGGACTCGCTGCATTCGGCGGTGGTGGAGATCGTCGTCAAGCCGGGCGGCCGCTGCCGCTACACCACCATCCAGAACTGGTCGGTCAACGTCTACAACCTGGTCACCAAGCGGGCCCGGGCCGAGGCTGGCGCCACCATGGAGTGGGTCGACGGCAATATCGGCTCCAAGGTCACCATGAAGTACCCGGCGGTCTGGATGACCGGCGAACACGCCAAGGGCGAGGTGCTCTCGGTGGCGTTCGCCGGCGAGGACCAGCATCAGGACACCGGTGCCAAGATGCTGCACCTGGCGCCGAACACATCGTCGAACATCGTCTCCAAGTCGGTGGCGCGTGGCGGCGGCCGGTCCTCGTACCGCGGGCTGGTGGAGATCCACAAGGGTGCGCACGGCGCGAAGTCGAGCGTGAAATGCGATGCGCTGCTGGTCGACAATGTCAGCCGCAGCGACACCTACCCCTACGTCGACATCCGTGAGGATGACGTCACCGTCGGCCACGAGGCCACCGTGTCGAAGGTCAGCGAGAACCAGCTGTTCTACCTGATGAGCCGCGGCCTGACCGAGGACGAGGCGATGGCGATGGTGGTGCGCGGCTTCGTCGAGCCGATCGCCAAGGAACTGCCGATGGAGTATGCGCTGGAACTCAACAAGCTGATCCAGCTGCAGATGGAAGGCTCGGTGGGCTAGGTGACAAGCTCCATTGCCGGTACCAACCTGACCCAGGCGGCCGAAGGCTTCCACAAGGGTATGCAGTTCACCTCGTTCGACGTCGAGGCGTTCGAGGTGCCGCACGGTCGCGACGAGGTGTGGCGGTTCACCCCGCTGCGCCGGCTGCGCGGCCTGCATGACGGCTCCGCGGTCGCCGATGCGGCCGCCGCCATCGAGGTCCTCGGCTCGGATGCCGTGCGGATCGAGACGGTGGCGCGCGGTGACGACCGGCTGGGCGCCGCGGGTGTGCCCGCGGACCGCATTGCGGCCCAAGCCTTCTCGGCGTTTCGTGAGGCGACGGTGGTCACCGTGCCCAAGGAAGTGAGCGTCGAGGAGCCCATCGGGATCACTGTCACCGGCCCGGGTGCGGGAGCCACGGCCTACGGCCACCTGCAGCTGCGTGCCGAGGAACTGTCGCGGGCGACCGTCGTGATCGACGTGCGGGGCAGCGGAACCTACGCCGACAACGTCGAATTCGTGGTCGGCGACGGCGCGCAGCTGACCGTGGTCTGGATCGCCGAAGCCGACCCGGACCTGGTGCACGTCACCATGCACCACGCGGCGCTGGGCAAGGACGCGGTGCTGCGCCACAGTGCCGTGCAGCTGGGTGGTGAATTGGTACGCCTGACCGGACGGGTCCGGTTCGACGGCCCGGGTGGTGACGCCGAAATGCTCGGCCTGTACTTCGCCGACGACGGCCAGCACCTCGAATCGCGGCTGCTGGTCGACCACGCCCAGCCCAACTGCCGGTCGAACGTGCTCTACAAGGGCGCGCTGCAGGGCGACCCGGGTTCGGCGCTGCCGGACGCCCACACCGTCTGGGTCGGCGACGTGCTGATCCGCGCAACCGGCGTCGGCACCGACACCTTCGAGGTGAACCGCAACCTGGTCCTGGCCGACGGCGCCCGGGCCGACTCGATTCCCAACCTGGAGATCGAGACCGGTGAGATCGTTCAGGCCGGCCATGCCAGCGCGACTGGACGGTTCGACGATCTCCAGTTGTTCTACCTGCAGGCGCGCGGCATCCCCGAAGAGCAGGCCCGGCGCCTGATCGTGCGCGGATTCTTCGGCGAGATCATCGCCAAGATTCCCGTTGCGGCCGTACAGGAACGCCTCGCCGAGGCCGTCGAGCGTGAACTCGCGGTCACCGAGAACCGATAAAACCGAACGCATCATCTAAGGACACGAATCAGCAATGAGCACATTGGAAATCAAGGGCCTGCATGTGAGTGTGTCGCCCGCCGGCGACGACGGCACGGCCGACATCCCGATTCTGCACGGTGTCGACCTGACGGTGAACTCCGGTGAGACACATGCCCTGATGGGCCCGAACGGGTCCGGCAAGTCCACGCTGTCCTACGCGATCGCCGGGCACCCCAAGTACACCGTGACGTCCGGGTCGATCACCCTTGACGGCGAAGACGTGCTGGCGATGAGCATCGACGAGCGTGCGCGCGCGGGCCTGTTCCTGGCCATGCAATACCCGGTCGAGGTGCCGGGGGTGTCGATGTCGAACTTCCTGCGTACCGCGGTGACTGCCGTGCGCGGTGAGGCGCCGAAACTGCGGGCCTGGATCAAGGAACAACGTGCGGCGTTCGCCGACTTGGGCATCGACTCCGGATTCGCGGAACGCAACGTCAACGAGGGCTTCTCCGGCGGGGAGAAGAAGCGCCACGAGATCTTGCAGCTGAGCCTGCTCAAGCCGAAGATCGCGGTCCTCGACGAGACCGACTCCGGCCTGGATGTCGACGCACTGCGGGTGGTCAGCGAAGGGGTGAATCGCTATCAGGAGGCCGAGAACGGCGGCGTGCTGGTGATCACCCACTACACCCGCATCCTGCGCTACATCCAGCCGCAGTTCGTGCACGTCTTCGCCGGTGGGCGGATCGTCGAGTCGGGCGGGCCGGAGCTGGCCGACGAGCTGGAGGAGAACGGCTACGAGCGCTTCACCGCCGAGGCGGCAGTGGCGGAGGCCTAGAACATGACACTGTCGGTCAGTCGTCCGGCGGGGCCGGACCTCGACGCGATTCGGGCGGACTTCCCGATCCTGAACCGTGTCATGCGCGGCGGAAGCCGGCTGGCCTACCTGGATTCGGGTGCCACCTCGCAGCGTCCACTGCCGGTGCTCGACGCGGAGCGGGAGTTCCTGCTGACCTCCAACGGCGCGGTGCACCGCGGGGCGCACCAGCTGATGGAGGAGGCCACCGACGCCTACGAGGACGGCCGGTCCGCGATCGCGCGCTTCGTCGGGGCCGAACCGGACGAGCTGGAGTTCACCAAGAACGCCACCGAGTCGTTGAACCTGGTGTCCTATGTGCTCGGCGACGACCGTTTCGCGGGGGCGGTCGGGCCCGGCGACGTCATCGTCACCACCGAACTGGAACACCACGCGAACCTGATTCCCTGGCAGGAGCTGGCGCGCCGCACCGGTGCGACGTTGCAGTGGTACGAGGTGACGCCCGACGGGCGCATCGACCTGGACTCGCTGCAACTCGACGAGCGCGTCAAAGTCGTTGCGTTCACCCATCACTCGAACGTGACCGGCGCGCTGGCGCCGGTGGACGAGCTGGTGTCAAGGGCCCGCGCGGTGGGCGCGCTCACCGTGCTGGACGCCTGCCAGTCGGTGCCGCACCAGCCCGTCGACTTCCACGGATTGGGTGTGGACTTCGCGGCGTTCTCGGGTCATAAGATGCTGGGGCCCAACGGGATCGGGGTGCTGTACGGCCGGCGGGAGCTGTTGGCTACGTTGCCGCCATTCCTCACCGGCGGATCGATGATCGAGACGGTCACGATGGCTTCGAGCACCTACGCGCCGGCACCGCAACGTTTTGAGGCAGGCACGCCGATGACCTCGCAGGTCGTCGGGCTGGCCGCGGCCGCCCGCTACCTCGATGCGATCGGCATGGACGTGGTGGCAGCCCATGAGCGTGAACTGGTGGCCGCCACACTCGAGGGACTCGCCGGCATTCCCGGGGTGCACATCGTGGGGCCCACCACCATGATCGACCGGGGCTCGCCGGTGTCGTTTGTCATCGACGGGGTGCACGCGCACGACGTCGGTCAGGTGCTCGACGACGACGGTGTCGCGGTCCGGGTGGGCCACCACTGCGCAATGCCGTTGCACCGCAAGTTCAATGTGGCTGCCACCGCCCGAGCCTCGTTCGCGGTGTACAACACCCACGAGGAGGTGGAGCGCCTGCTGGCGGGTGTTCGCCGGGCCATGGAATTCTTCGGGGGAGTGTGAGACGTTGCGTCTTGAGCAGTTCTATCAAGAGGTGATCCTCGATCACTACAAGCATCCGCAGCATCGTGGGCTGCGAGAGCCCTACGGCGCGCAGGTGCACCACGTCAACCCGACCTGCGGTGACGAACTGACCCTGCGGGTGGCGCTGTCGCCCGACGGCACGCAGATCGCCGACGTCTCCTATGACGGGCAGGGGTGCTCGATCTCGCAGGCGGCGACCTCGGTGCTGGCCACCCAGGTGATCGGCGTGTCGGTGGAGCAGGCCTTGACGACATTCGATGCATTCCACGAAATGGTCTCCTCACGCGGCACTGTGGAAGGCGACGAGGAGGTGCTCGGTGACGGCATCGCGTTCGCCGGGGTGGCCAAGTACCCGGCACGGGTGAAGTGTGCGCTGCTCGGCTGGATGGCGTTCAAGGATGCGTTGGCGCAGGCACTGGCGAAGACAGAGGAACCAACGCTGGCATCAGTCAGTGGGACAACCCAGGAGATGAATCGATGAGCGAATTGGGACCGGACGAGCTGCTCGCCGAAGTCGAGGAATCGATGCACGACGTCATCGACCCCGAGATCGGCATCAACGTGATGGACCTGGGCCTGGTGTATGACCTGTCGATCCGGCAGGACGAGGACGGTGCGGCCGCGGTCGTCACCATGACCCTCACCTCGCCGGCCTGCCCGCTGCAGGACATGATCGCCGAGCAGGTCGAGAACGCCACCGTGGGCGCCGGTCTGGTCAAGAAGGTCGACCTGTCCTGGGTCTGGGAGCCGGCCTGGGGACCGGACAAGATCACCGATGAGGGCCGCGAAATGATGCGCGCAGTCGGTTTCACGGTCTGACCGTGCCGGCATCCGAGTTCTGGCTCTGCCGGACCTGCGGTGTCGAACACGAGGCGACACCGCAGGTGTGCGCCATCTGCGCCGATGATCGGCAATGGGTGCCGCCGGACGGCCAGCACTGGGCCACCTTGGACGGCTTGGTCGCCGAAGGCATGCAGTCCTACGCCTTTGAACTGGAACCCGGGCTGATCGGGATCGGCAGCAATCCGCCGCTGGGTATCGGTCAACTGGGCAAGCTGGTGTGCACGCCCAGCGGCAACATCCTGTGGGATCCATCGGGATTCGTCGATGACGCCGCGGTCGCCGCAGCGCTCGAGCACGGTCCGGTGCTCGGCGTCGTCGCCAGCCACCCCCACATGTTCGGCGCCCAGGTGGAATGGGGCCGACGACTCGGCGGGGTACCGGTGTACGTCAACGCCGCGGACAAAGAATGGGTGATGCGTCCGGACCCGGCGATCCGGTACTGGTCCGGGCGGCTGGAGCTCGCACCCGGTTTGACCGTGATTCAGGTCGGCGGCCACTTTCCGGGCAGCTGTGTCGCGTGCTGGGACGCCGGTGCCGACGGGCGCGGGGTGCTGCTGGTCGGCGACACCGTCTTCCCGAACCCTGACCGGCGCACGGTGGCCTTCCTGCGCAGCTATCCGAATCGGATTCCGCTGTCGGCGGCTGTCGCCCAGCGGATGGCTGCAACGTTGGAGGAGTTGCGCTTCGACCGCATGTACGGGTTGCACACCAACACCATCGACACCGATGCGGTGGCCGCGGTCAGATTCTCGGCGGACCGTCACGCAGCGTGGGCGCGCGGCGACCACGACGACCTCACCTAGCGCGGGACCGGTCAGCGTTGTCATGTGTCCCGGCCGGCAGCCCGGGGGACGGGCGCTGCCATACTCGTCGCGTGACTGTGACGGAAAACGAGCGGACACGGTGACGACGAGCAGGCGACGGTTTATGGCCGGGATGGCGGCTGCGGCGGCGGGCACAGCTGTTGGCGGGCTCGCGGCGTGCGGATCGCGGGGGCCGGGGGCCGACACCATTTTCATCGGTGGCCCGGTGGTGACGGTGGCGCCGGGCGCTCCGGAGGCCGAGGCGCTCGCGGTCACCGCTGGCCGGATCAGCCGGGTCGGCACCGCCGACGAAGTGCTACGACTGCGGGGCTCGGGGACCACCGTCGTCGACCTGCGCGGCCGGGCGCTGCTGCCGGCATTCGTGGAGCCGCATGGTCATCCCTTCGAGATGGGCTCCACCCTGGCTCCGCCGGCCATCGATGTGCGTCCCTTCACCGTCCCCACCGCCAGCGGGGTGTTCGCGAAGCTGGCCGAGGCCGTGGCGGACACGCCCAAGGGGCAGCCGATTCTGCTCAACGGGGTGGATCCGCTGCTGCAGACCGGGCTGCAGCCCTTCACCCGCAACGAACTGTCCCGGCTTGCGCCGAACAACCCCGTGGTGATCATTTCCAACAGCGGCCACGCCGCCTATGGCAACACGGCCGCATTCACCGCGGCCGGCATCACCAAGACCACCCCCAACCCGGCCGGGGCGCAGTACATCCACGGGCTCGACGGCCAGCTGACCGGCGAGGTGCGCGAGGCGGCGGCGGTGATGGCGTTGGTGGCGCCCTTCTCCGGTGCGATCATGGCCAACGCCGGCGACAATCTGCGCTGGGCCTACTCCCAACTCGCCCGCGCGGGAATCGCCACTGCCACCGAACATTCCTATGATGCGCGTGCGCAATCCGAGGTGTTCGGCAAGCTCGCTCAGCAGGCCGACTGTGCGGTGCGGGTCCGTGCCTACGAGATCGGCACCGCAGACCTGGCCGCGGACACCAAGAATGTTCGTGGCAAGCGGGCCCGCGCCGACGTCCTGTTCGACAAGATCGGGATGAAGATGTGGGCGGACGGTTCGCCCTGGCAGGGCAACATCTTCACCACCTTCCCGTATCTGAGTAACGCCACCACCGCGGGCATGGGCCTGGGGCCCGACCACCGCGGCCGGATGAACTACTCGCCCGAACAGATCCAGGAACTGACCAAGGCCTTCGTCGATCAGCATTGGCAGGTCTCCTGCCACGTCCACGGTGATGCCGCGATCGACGTGGTGCTGGACGCCTTCGAACAGGCGCGCACGCCCCCGGCGCTGCGACCCCGGATCGAACACGTCGGAGCCATGCGACCCGATCAATTCGCGCGGGCCGCGCAGCTGGGAATCACCCCCAGCCTGTTCATCGAACACATCTATTACTGGGGAGATGTGTTGGTGGACAAGCTGTTCGGTGCGGACCACGGCTCGCACTGGATGTCGGCGCGTTCGGCTCTGGACGCCGGGCTGCGGCTGTCGTTCCACAATGACGGCACCGTCACCCCGCCCAACCCGATCGGCAACATCGCCACCGCGGTGAACCGCATCGCCAAGGGCAGCGGCCGGGCGCTGGCACCCGAACAGCGCATCGGCGTGGATGCGGCGATCAAGGCGCAGACACTCAACGCCGCCTGGCAACTGCGGCTGGACACCGAGATCGGCAGCCTGGAGCCCGGCAAGTACGCCGATCTGGTCGTACTGTCCCACAACCCTCGCCGCGTGCCGCCTGCGGAGCTGCGTGACGTGGCCGTGGAGGCCACCTACCTGATGGGCCGGCAGACCTACGGAAAGGTGCTGGGGTAGCGGTTGCGGTGCCGCCGAGGCCCGCTACGCGGGCGGCTCGGGGCAGTTGCCGTCGCCGGCCCACACGGTGACCCGGGCCGCCTGCAGCACGCCGTCGCCGTCCGTGGTTCCACCGGCAGCGACGCACTTGCCAGCGCTGATCGACGGTGCGCTGACGGTGACCATCCGGCGGAAGTGGGTGCTGTCGTTGACCGTGACCGTGGTCGGCCCGGACGGGCCACTGATGGTGAGGGTGTCACCGGAGACCGACTCGACCACGCCGCGCACGCCACGGTGCGGCTTCGGGGGAGCCGGGGCGTCGGCCGCGGCGGGTCGCTGCGGGCACTTGCCGTCGACGGTGGTGCTGATCGCCACGAACTTCGCGGTGATGGCGCCGCTGTCGGCGGGGGCGCTGTCGCCAGTGGCGCCGACCTTGATGCAGGTGCCGGCGGTGATCTCGGCGCGTTGTGCGGGTACCGACTCGAAGATCCGCGTGCCGTCGGTCAAGGCCACCGTGGTGGTGCCGGACGAGCGGGCCACCTCAAAGATGTTACCCGACACCGAGGAGACCGAACCCATCACGTGGTCGCCCTGGGCGTGTGCCAATGCGGGGAAAATCATTGCGGTGGTTCCGGTTACCGTGAAAACAGCGAGAGCTGTGCGACAACGGGCAGACATCAACATGCTCCAATCGTGGACTTAGCTGGTGCGCTTGTCCTGGTTTTAGGTCATCTCACCGTCGGCGGTACAGCTGTCCACGACCTTGCTCTGAGCTGTGTGTGGGCTGTGTATGCGCCGGAACCCTGCCGCAGAGGGTCCGAGCCCCTCTTACGACTCGCCGCCGGTGTTGGTTTCCGGCACCTGTCTCTGCTGCCGGCGTGGCGAGATGCCAACTGCCGGAGTGCATCTACGGGGCGGCAAGGTTCCAGAAATGAGCGGCGTGTCGGCCGGGCGGATTGAAATCGGTTTGCCAGTGCCGCAAAGCGGGCATACCTCCTGCCAGCACGACTCACGAGTCAGACCATCGCCACCAGGCTGAGGCTGGCGTGGGCGTCGCCAGGAAGACGGGTAACCGCCATGATCACCCTCGGAGTCATCCTTATCGTTCTCGGGCTCGTCCTGCCCGCCCTGGCCCCAGCCTTCGTTTACGCGAACGTCTTGTTTTCCATCGGTGTCGTCCTCTTGGTTGTCGGCCTGATCCTGATGTTCGCCGGTAGAGCGGGCCACGCGGTCGGCGGTCGTCGCCACTACTACTAGCAGCGGCGGCGCCGCCGGAAACTCGTCGCTGCCAATTCCGCCGCAATCGGCATGAATCTATGACTTCCTGCACCCGGAAACGGGTGCAGGCTGACGGCAACGCCGACGGCGCAGTCGTAACACGGTCGGCTGCAGTGTGCAGTTGACCACCAATTGAAGGGACAACTCCCCATGGGAATCGTCGACAAGGCTAAGAATGCCGTGCAGAACGCGAGCGGCAAGGTCAAGGAACAAGCCGGCAAGGTCACCGGTGACACGGACACCGAAGCTGAAGGCAAGAAGGATCAGCTGAAGGCCAACGTCAAGAAGACCGGCGAGAGCATCAAGGACACGTTCCGCTGACCTCTGCCGTGAGAGAGAGTCGCCGCCGTAGCTACGGCGGCGACTTTCGTTTCGCGGCCACACCAGCGCGGGTGCCCAGCCGGGAACACCGCGGCGTATCCGGGCGTTAGGCCAATCATGGCAACTCAAGACCTCACCGCAGCGAAATTCGAAGAAACCATCGCCGACAACGACATCGTGCTCGTCGACTTCTGGGCGTCCTGGTGCGGGCCGTGCCGATCGTTCGCGCCGACGTTCGCGGCAGCCTCCGAGAAACACCCTGACGTGGTGTTCGCCAAGGTCGACACCGAAGCCGAGCAGCAGTTGGCCGCTGCCGCCCAGATCCGTTCCATTCCCACCCTGATGGCGTTCAAGAAGGGCACGCTGGTGTTCAACCAGGCCGGTGCGCTGCCCGCTCCGGCGTTGGAGAACCTGGTCCAGCAGGTCAAGGACCTCGATGTCGAGGCGGCGTTGGCCGAGCAGGCCGCTGCAGGCAAGCCCGACCAGGTCTGAGGGCACGCACGCGATAGCGTGCATCCGTGTCTTCCGAATCCGAATTCATCCTGGTCGAACGTCCCCGTCCGCACGTCGCACTGATCACGCTGAACCGCCCGGAGCGGATGAACTCCATGGCGTTCGACGTCATGGTTCCGCTACGCGATGCGCTGGCCGAGATCAGCTACGACAACTCGGTGCGGGTGGTGGTGCTCACCGGGGCGGGCCGAGGGTTCTCCTCGGGCGCCGACCACAAGTCCGCGGGTTCGGTGCCGCACGTGGCCGGGCTGACCCGCCCCACCTTCGGCCTGCGCTCGATGGAACTGCTCGACGACATCATCCTGGGGCTGCGGCGGCTGCACCAGCCGGTGATCGCCGCCGTCAACGGGGCGGCCATCGGTGGCGGACTGTGCCTGGCGCTGGCGGCCGACATCCGGGTCGCCGCGTCCGGGGCCTACTTTCGGGCGGCCGGCATCAACAACGGGCTGACCGCCAGTGAGCTGGGGCTGAGCTATCTGTTGCCCCGGGCGATCGGGGCGTCGCGAGCGTTCGAGATCATGCTCACGGGCCGGGACGTCGATGCCACCGAGGCCGAGCGAATTGGCCTGGTCTCGCGGGTCGTGGAGCAGCCGGACCTGCTGGACACCTGCTACGACATGGCCGAGCGGATCGCCGGTTTCTCTCGCCCCGGGGCCGAATTGACCAAGCGGACGCTCTGGAGCGGACTTGACGCCGGTAGTCTGGAGGGGCACATGCAGGCCGAGGGGCTCGGGCAGCTCTACGTGCGCCTGCTGACCAGCAACTTCGAGGAAGCCGTCGCTGCGCGCGCCGAGAAGCGCCCACCGGCCTTTACTGACGATAAGTAGCAATAACACGACAGGAGTACGCGCGCGTGATTACCGCAACGGGCCTGGAGGTCCGCGCCGGAGCGCGCACCCTGCTCGACTCGGTGGACTCGGTGCTGCGGATACAGCCCGGAGACCGGATCGGACTGGTCGGCCGCAACGGCGCCGGCAAGACCACCACGCTGCGCATCCTGGCCGGTGAAGGTGAGCCGTACGCGGGCACCATCACCCGCACCGGCGAGGTCGGCTACCTGCCGCAGGACCCCCGGGAAGGCAACCTCGACGTGCTGGCTCGCGACCGGGTGCTCTCGGCGCGTGGCCTGGACACGATCCTGACCGACCTGGAGAAGCAGCAGGTGCTGATGGCCGAGGTCGTCGACGACACCGAGCGCGACCGGGCCATCCGTCGCTACGGCCAGCTCGAAGAGCGATTCGCTGCGTTGGGTGGCTACGCCGCCGAGAGTGAGGCGGGCCGGATCTGCACCAGCCTGGGTCTGCCCGATCGGGTGCTGACGCAGCCGCTGCGGACCCTGTCCGGCGGGCAGCGCCGCCGGGTGGAGCTGGCCCGGATCCTGTTCGCCGCTGGCGAGGGCGGCGCTGGAGGCGCCGGTTCGGGTACCACCCTGCTGCTCGACGAACCGACCAACCACCTCGACGCGGATTCGATCGGCTGGCTGCGTGACTTCCTGAAGAACCACAGCGGGGGACTGGTCCTGATCAGCCACGACGTGGACCTGTTGGCCGACGTGGTCAATCGGGTGTGGTTCCTGGACGCGGTGCGCGGCGAGGCCGATGTCTACAACATGGGCTGGAAGAAATACCTCGACGCCCGTGCCACCGATGAACAGCGTCGCCGCCGGGAGCGCGCCAATGCCGAACGCAAAGCTGGAGCGCTGCGCGCCCAGGCCGCGAAGATGGGTGCCAAGGCGACCAAAGCCGTTGCGGCGCAGAACATGCTGCGTCGCGCTGAGCGGATGATGGCCGAACTCGACGACGAGCGGGTCGCCGACAAGGTCGCCAAGATCAAGTTCCCGACCCCGTCGGCGTGCGG
Source organism: Mycobacterium sp. SMC-19 (assembly GCF_045310815.1). Classification (NCBI taxonomy): domain Bacteria; kingdom Bacillati; phylum Actinomycetota; class Actinomycetes; order Mycobacteriales; family Mycobacteriaceae; genus Mycobacterium; species Mycobacterium sp. SMC-19. The sequence goes on from NZ_JBJIAM010000002.1 coordinate 302,934, forward strand.
GAAAACCCCGCTGATGGCCAGCGGGCTGACCAAGGTGTATGGCTCGCTGGAGATCTTCACCGGCGTCGACCTGGCCATCGACCGGGGCTCACGCGTGGTGGTGCTGGGCCTCAACGGCGCCGGCAAGACCACCCTGCTGCGGCTGCTCGCCGGAGTCGAGACCCCCGACGCCGGTCAGCTGGAGCCCGGCCACGGTTGCAAGATCGGCTATTTCGCCCAGGAACACGACACCATCGACAACGCTGCGACGGTGTGGGAGAACATCGTTCATGCGGCCCCCGACACCTCCGAGCAGGATCTGCGCGGGCTGCTGGGCGCCTTCATGTTCACCGGGCCGCAGCTGGAGCAACCGGCCGGCACGCTGTCCGGCGGTGAGAAGACCCGGCTGGCGCTGGCCGGCCTGGTGGCATCCACCGCGAATGTGTTGTTGCTCGACGAACCGACCAACAACCTCGACCCGGCCTCGCGTGAGCAGGTCCTCGACGCGCTGCGCAGCTATGCCGGCGCGGTGGTGCTGGTCACCCACGACCCGGGCGCGGCCGAGGCACTTGATCCCCAGCGCGTGGTGTTGCTGCCCGACGGCACCGAAGACCACTGGTCGGCGGACTACCGCGACCTGATCGAGCTGGCCTAGCAAGCGAGGCTGAGCCGGGCCCGGCGGCCCCGCTGTCCCGATTCCCCTGTATTTCAGCCAAACCCGCCCGATCGCCACGTCGGCTTCCTACGCTGAAGCCGTCAAGGCGGCGAGGGGATGGTGAGGGGACGTGGCGACGACGACGAAACCGAACAAGCAACGCGATCGTCAACTGGTCGAGTTGCGCAGCGCCTATGAGGGCGGGGCGAGTATCCGGACTTTGGCGGCGTCGACCGGCCGATCGTACGGATCCGTGCACAGCATGCTGCGGGAGTCGGGCGCGGCGATGCGCAGCCGCGGTGGGCCCAACCACCGCACCCGATCGCGTTAGCGCAACTCCGTGCATCTCGCCGAGCGTGTACTGAGGGCGAGATTTCGGCAAGATATCCGTCCTGAGTGCACGCTCGGTACCAAAATTGCCCTCTAGTGCGGCGAAATCAGCTGTGCCGCACCGAATCCTCGACCAGGTCGAGGACCGCAGACAATCGCTGCGGGTCTTCTCCTGAGGCCAGTCGCGCGACCAGGCCGTCGAGCACCAGATCCAGGTAGCAGTGCAACACCTCAGCGGGGACGTCATCGCGCAGCCGGCCGGCCCGCTTCTGGCGGCGCAGCCGATCCACTGTGGCAGCGGTCAATTCGGCTGAGCGTTCCGCCCAGCCGCGGCTGAATTCCGGGTCGTGGCGCAGTTTGCGGGCGATCTCCAGCCGGGTGGCCAGCCAGTCGAACTGCTCCGGGGCCGCCAGCATGTCGCGCATCACGCCGATCAGGCCCTCGCGCGAGGCGACATCAGCCATCCGCTGCGCGTCTTCGCGTGCCAACTCGAAGAACAGCGTGTCCTTATCGCGGAAGTGATGGAAGATCGCCCCGCGCGACAGCCCGATCATCTGCTCCAGTCGCCGCACCGTCGCCTGGTCGTAGCCGTAGGCGGCGAAGCAGCGCCGCGCGCCATCGAGGATCTGGCGGCGCCGGGCCGCCAGGTGATCCTCGCTGACCCTGGGCATCAGGTGATCGCTGTCTACGCGGTCTTGGACGACTTCAGCATGTTGCGCAGCACGTACTGCAGGATGCCGCCGTTGCGGTAGTAGTCGGCCTCACCGGGGGTGTCGATGCGCACCACCGCGTCGAATTCGACCTTCTCTCCACTTTCCTTGGTGGCGGTGACCTTGACCGTCTTCGGCGTCTTGCCCGCGTTGAGTTCTTCGATACCGACGATGTCGAAGGTCTCTGTGCCGTCCAGGCCCAGCGTCTTGGCGGTCTCGCCGGCCGGGAACTGCAGCGGGATCACGCCCATGCCGATCAGGTTGGAACGGTGGATGCGCTCGAAGGACTCGGTGATCACGGCCTTGACGCCCAGCAGCGTGGTGCCCTTGGCCGCCCAGTCACGCGACGAGCCGGAGCCGTATTCCTTGCCGCCCAGCACGACCAGCGGGATGCCGGCCTTCTGGTAGTTCATGCAGGCGTTGTAGATGAACTCCTGCGGGCCACCCTCCTGGGTGAAGTCCCGGGTGTAGCCGCCCTGGGTGCCTTCGAGGCCGATGGTGTCGAGCACCCGATTCTGCAGGCGGATGTTGGCGAAGGTGCCGCGGACCATGACCTCGTGGTTGCCGCGACGGCTGCCCAGCGAGTTGTAGTCCTTGCGCGCCACACCGTGGGCGTCCAGGTAGTCCGCCGCCGGGGTGCCGGGCTTGATCGGGCCGGCCGGGCTGATGTGGTCGGTGGTCACCGAGTCGCCCAGCAGCGCCATCACCCGAGCGCCCTTGATGTCGGAGACCGGTTCGGGCTCCATTCCCATGCCGTCGAAGTACGGGGCCTTGCGCACGTAGGTCGACGCCTCGTCCCAGGCGAAGGTGTCACCGTCCGGGGTCGGCAGGTTGCGCCAGTTGTCGTCGCCCTTGAACACGTCGGCGTAGGACTTGCGGAACATGTCCTGGTTGATCGCGGACTTGATGGTGTCGTCGATCTCCTGGGCCGACGGCCAGATGTCGCGCAGGAAGACGTCGTTGCCGTCGGTGTCCTTGCCCAGGGAATCGGTTTCGAAGTCGAAGTCCATGGTGCCGGCCAGTGCGTAGGCGATCACCAGCGGCGGGGATGCCAGGTAGTTCATCTTGACGTCGGGGGAGATGCGGCCCTCGAAGTTGCGGTTACCCGAGAGCACCGCGGTGACGGTCAGGTCCTCCTCGTTGACCGCCTTGGAGATCTCCTCGGGCAGCGGGCCGGTGTTACCGATACAGGTGGTGCAGCCGTAACCGCCCAGGTAGAAGCCGAGCTTCTCCAGGTAGGGCCACAGGCCAGCCTTCTCGTAGTAGTCGGTGACGACCTGGCTGCCCGGGGCCATGTTGGTCTTCACCCACGGCTTGGACGACAGGCCCTTCTCGACGGCGTTGCGCGCCAGCAGGGCCGCGCCGATCATCACCGACGGGTTGGACGTGTTGGTGCACGAGGTGATACCCGCGACGGCGACGGCGCCGTGGTCGAGGATGAATTCGCCGCGCTCGCCCTTGACGCGGATCGGCTTGCTCGGCCGGCCGTCGGAGCCGTTGGCGGCGGACTGCACGTCCACCGCACCGTCGTCGGCGAAGCTCAGCTTGGCCGGGTCGGAGGCCGGGAAGGACTCCTCGATGGCCTCGTCGAGCTGGGTGTGCGGCGTCGGGAGCTGCTCTTCGACGTAGTTGTGGATGTCCTTGCGGAAGGCGATCTTGCTCTCCGACAACAGGATCCGGTCCTGCGGACGCTTCGGTCCGGCGATCGACGGGACCACGGTGGACAGGTCCAGCTCCAGGTACTCGGAGAAGGCCGGCTCGCGGTCCGGGTTGTGCCACATGCCCTGGGTCTTGGCGTAGGCCTCGACCAGCGCGAGCTGCTCGTCGGTGCGGCCGGTCAGGCGCAGGTAGTTGATGGTCTCTTCGTCGATCGGGAAGATCGCGCAGGTCGAGCCGAACTCGGGGCTCATGTTGCCCAGGGTGGCGCGGTTGGCCAGCGGCACCTCGGCCACGCCCTTGCCGTAGAACTCGACGAACTTGCCGACCACGCCGTGCTTGCGCAGCATGTCGGTGACGGTGAGCACCACGTCGGTGGCGGTGACGCCCGGCTGGATCTCGCCGGTCAGCTTGAAGCCGACGACCCGGGGGATCAGCATCGACACCGGCTGGCCCAGCATGGCCGCCTCGGCCTCGATACCGCCGACGCCCCAGCCCAGCACACCCAGGCCGTTCTGCATGGTGGTGTGACTGTCGGTGCCCACACAGGTGTCGGGGTAGGCCTGGCCGTTGCGCACCATCACGGTGCGGGCCAGGTACTCGATGTTGACCTGGTGCACGATGCCGGTGCCCGGCGGGACGACCTTGAAGTCGTCGAAAGCGCCTTGGCCCCAACGCAGGAACTGGTAGCGCTCGGCGTTGCGCTGGTACTCCAGCTCGACGTTGCGCTCGAAGGCGTCGGCGGTGCCGAAAACGTCGAGGATCACGGAGTGGTCGATGACCATCTCGGCGGGCGAGAGCGGGTTGACCTTGTTGGGGTCGCCGCCCAGGGCGGTGACGGCCTCACGCATGGTGGCCAGGTCGACGACGCAGGGCACACCGGTGAAGTCCTGCATGATCACCCGCGCCGGGGTGAACTGGATCTCGATGCTCGGCTCGGCGGACGGGTCCCAGTTGGCGATCGCGTTGATGTGATCTTTGGTGATGTTCGCGCCGTCCTCGGTGCGCAGCAGGTTCTCGGCCAGCACCTTGAGGCTGTAGGGGAGTTTCTCGGTGCCGGGGACGGCATCGAGGCGGAAGATCTCATAGTTCGTGTCACCCACGGTCAGGGTGTCGCGGGCTCCGAACGAATTCACCGAATCTGTGCTGGTCACTTCAACTCCCGAGATCGAGTTCTCATCCATCGACGGGTCCGCGCCGACGGGCGACATAACCCTAACAGTACGATTGTCCTGTATAAAGTAAGGTTCACCTCACTTGGCCGGGGTTGATACCGTCATCAACCGTGACGATCCAGCACCCGCCGGCCTACATTCCTGGCGAGCTCTGCATCACCGTCGGCCTCGACCCGGCCACTCCGCCCGACGACTGCATGGCGCTGGTCAAGGTTGCCGTCGCCGCCGACGGGGTGAGCGCACCGGCGGCCGATGTGCCGGCGCTGCGCGAGGTGGTGGCCCAGGCGGGCCGCGACGGCATCGACCTCAAGATCGTCGAGGTCGCCCGAAACCCCGGGATGGACACCGCGCTGCGTGACGTCGCCACCGTGGTCGGCTACGACTATCCGGATTCGACCGTGCTGGTCGTCAGTACGAACTATGTCGGCAGCTATAGCGGCCAGTTTCACCGGTCCAAGCTGGAGGCCGCCGAGGACCACGCCAAAACCGGCGACCCGGTGACCTCGGCGCAGAATTTCCTGCATGAATTGACCACTCCGGATCTGCCCTGGACGGGCCTGACGGTGGTGCTGCTGGTCGGGGTGGCGGCGGCGGCTGTCGGCACCCGCTTCCTGCAGCGACGCAGCAAACGGGCTGCCGAGCGCTCCGACGTCGCGAACTAGCGGCCTTACCTCCGAAAACCCGGAAATTGGGCGATCAATTGTCGCCCAGTTGTGGGCTGCCGCAAATAATTAGGTCACCGAATGGTCACAAGCGGCTTAATTACACAAACGTAGTTTGTTACGAACGTTTCTCCAGTGACTGATGTGACGTATGGTCTCAAAAGGCGCAGCTGTTGTAACTGTTGTTTCTGTGCTTTTGCCACCGGCCGAAGCGCGGCGCCGCCTGCTGAGAGTCCGAGGAGATCCAAGCCGAATGAGACGCATGCGCTGTGGCTCCGATGGCTCTGTTTCCCGACTGGCGACCCGGTTGGCCCAACCCGCGACGGTGTCGGTGCTCAGCGCCGCGATGCTGCTGGGCACCCCGGGACTGGCGACGGCCCTACCCGGGCAGGACCCCGACGGCATCGCCGCGCTGATCGCCGACGTCGCCGACGCCAACCAGCAGCTGCAGAACCTGGGCGCGCAGATCGCCGAGGAGAAGGAAGGGGTCAACAAGGCCCTGGTGGATCTGCAGACTGCCCGCGAGGACGCGGCCGCCGCCCAGCACGAGGTGGAGGCCGGTCGGCAGGCGATCGTCGACGCCGATGCCGCGATCGCCGTCGCGCAGCGCCGGTTCAACACGTTCGCCGCGTCGACCTACGTCAACGGGCCCTCGGACAGTTACCTGACCGCGGCAAACCCCTCGGACATGATCGCCACGGCTGCGGCCGGGCAAACCTTGGCGCTCTCCTCCCAGCAGGCGCTGGACGGCCTCAAGCGAGCCCGCACCGAACAGCTGAACAAGGAGTCGGCCGCCCGGTGGGCCAAGCAGAAGGCCGACCAGGCCGTCGCCGACGCACAGTCCAGCCAGGACGCCGCGGTGGCCGCGCTCACCGATACCCAGCGCAAGTTCGGCGAACAGCAGGGCGAGATCGACAGGCTGGCCGCACGACGCAACGAGGCGCAGGCCAAACTCGCCGCCGCCCGCGGCCACGATCAGCCCCAGCAGGGGCCAGCGCCGGCCGGTCCCGCAGGCGGTGATCGGTGGGGGAACCCCACCGGACCCGCCGCCGGTCCGGTGGCCGCCAAGGAGCCCGCGAAGTGGGACGGTCCCTGGGACCCGACCCTGCCGATGATCCCCAGCGCCGACGTGCCCGGTGACCCGATCGCCGTCATCAACCAGGTGCTCGGGATTTCCCAGACCTCGGCGCAGGTGACGGCGAATCTCGGCCAGAAGTTCCTGCAGTCGATCGGGCTGGCCCGCCCCGACGACACCGGCATCAACAACGGCAAGATTCCGCGGGTCTACGGCAGGCAGGCCTCCGAATACGTGATCCGGCGTGCCCTTTCGCAGCGCGGCGTGCCCTACTCCTGGGGTGGGGGCACCGCTGCGGGGCCCGGCCGCGGGATCGGCTCCGGTTCGGGCACCGTCGGATTCGACTGCTCCGGGCTGATCCTCTACGCCTTCGCCGGGGTCGGCATCAAGCTGCCGCACTACTCGGGTTCGCAGTACAAGATGGGGCGCCAGATCCCGTCGGCAATGGCGCGTCGCGGCGACGTCATCTTCTACGGACCCGGTGGTAGCCAGCACGTGACGCTCTACCTCGGCAACGGTCTGATGCTGGAGGCCCCGGACGTGGGCCAAACGGTGAAGGTGTCACCGGTACGCAAGAGCGGCATGACGCCTTACGTAGTCCGATACATCGAGTACTGACGGCGGTGCAATGCAACTGAGTTCATTACGTCTTTCGCGCCTCATCGGGTCGCTGCTGGTGGCGATCCCGGTGATGGTGGGCCTGGCCGGACCGGCCGAGGCGGACCCGGGGTGGGACCCCACCCTGCCGGCGACGATCAGCGCCGGGGCGCCCGGTGACCCGTTGGCGATCGCCAACGCGTCGCTGCAGGCCACCGCCAATGCCACCCAGACCACGATGGACCTGGGCCGCAAGTTCCTCTCCGGCCTCGGTTTCAACGTGGGCGATGAAGCCGCCGGCAACGTGTCACCCGGCCAGCGGGTGCACGGCAAGCAGGCCATCGAGTACGTGATCCGTCGCGGTGGTGCGCAGATGGGTGTGCCCTACTCCTGGGGCGGCGGTTCGCTGACCGGTCCCAGCAAGGGTGTCGACTCCGGCGCGGGCACGGTCGGTTTCGACTGCTCGGGCCTGATGCGTTACGCCTTCGCCGGCGTCGGCGTGCTGATCCCGCGATTCTCCGGTGACCAGTACAACGCCGGTCGGCATATTCCGCCCAATCAGGCCCGCCGCGGCGACCTGATGTTCTACGGCCCCGGCGGTGGCCAGCACGTCACCATGTACCTGGGGGGCGGCAAGATGCTGGAGGCCTCGGGCAGCGCCGGGAAGGTGGTCGTCAGCCCGGTGCGGACGTCGGGGATGACGCCGTATCTGACCCGGATCATTGAGTACTGACGCATTCGGGACGGGCCTTACGTCGACGGATGCTGCTAACCCTGGAATAGTGAAACGAGGGCACAACGCTGCCCCTCGGCCGTGCGCCGTGCAAGCAGTTGTGTCTGACCGACCTTTGTGGAGGATTTGTCGATGACGTCATCGGATGGGACGCCCGCGGGCGCCAGCGGTTTCCCCGGCTCGGCCGGTGCCGAGACAGGCACAGTCGGCGGTAGCGGGCTCGCCGCCGACGTACACGCGCTGGAGCGGGCCATCTTTGAGGTCAAGCGCGTCATCGTCGGCCAGGACCAGCTCGTCGAGCGCATCCTGGTCGGCCTGCTCGCCAAGGGCCACGTGCTGCTCGAAGGCGTGCCCGGCGTCGCCAAGACCCTGGCCGTGGAGACCTTCGCCAAAGTGGTCGGCGGGTCCTTCGCGCGCATCCAGTTCACCCCGGACCTGGTGCCGACCGACATCATCGGTACCCGCATCTACCGGCAGGGCCGCGAGGAGTTCGACACCGAGCTCGGCCCGGTGATGACCAACTTCCTGCTGGCCGACGAGATCAACCGTGCACCGGCCAAGGTGCAGTCGGCGCTGCTGGAGGTCATGCAGGAGCGCAAGGTCTCCATCGGTGGCAAGAGCTTCGCGCTGCCCAACCCGTTCCTGGTGATGGCCACCCAGAACCCGATCGAGCACGAGGGCGTCTACCCGCTGCCCGAAGCGCAGCGCGACCGCTTCCTGTTCAAGATCAACGTCAGCTACCCCTCGCCCGAAGAAGAGCGCGAGATCATCTACCGGATGGGCGTCACCCCGCCGGAGCCCAAGCAGATCCTCGGCACCGGCGACTTGGTGCGACTGCAGACGCTGGCGGCCAACAACTTCGTGCACCACGCCCTGGTTGACTACGTCGTCCGGGTGATCACGGCCACGCGCCACCCCGAACAGTTCGGCATGCCGGACGTGAAGAACTGGCTGTCGTTCGGTGCGTCGCCGCGTGCCTCGCTGGGCATCATCTCCGCGTCCCGGGCGCTGGCCCTGGTGCGAGGTCGCGACTATGTGATCCCGCAGGACGTCATCGAGGTGATCCCGGACGTGCTGCGCCACCGCCTGGTGCTGTCCTACGATGCCCTCGCCGACGAGATCACCTCGGAGATCGTGATCAACCGGGTGCTGCAGACGGTGCCGCTGCCCCAGGTGAACGCCGTTCCGCAGCAACAGCATTCGTCGGCACCGGGTGCCCCGACCGCGGCGGCAGTGGCCGGCGGTCGGTGAGCGACCCCGACACCGGGGCTGAAACGTCTCAGGCGCCCGGAACCAGTACCGCACCGCCGTCGATGCTGCGCGGAGGAATCCGCGACCCCAAGCTGGCCGCGGCGCTGCGGACCCTGGAGCTGACGGTCAAGCGCAAGCTCGACGGGGTGCTGCACGGGGACCATCTCGGCTTGATCCCCGGCCCGGGCTCCGAGCCCGGCGAGTCCCGGCTGTACCAGCCCGGCGATGACGTACGCCGGATGGACTGGTCGGTCACGGCCCGCACCACCCATCCGCACGTCCGCCAGATGATCGCCGACCGCGAGCTGGAGACCTGGCTGGTGGTCGACATGTCGGCCAGCATGGATTTCGGCACCGCCACCTGCGAGAAGCGTGACCTGGCGGTGGCGGCGGCCTCGGCGATCGTCTACCTCAACAGCGGCGGCGGGAACCGGCTGGGCGCACTGGTGGCCAACGGTGAGCGCGTCGTGCGGGTCCCGGCCCGCTCCGGGCGCAACCACGAGCAGACCCTGCTGCGCACGATCGCCACCATTCCGCGGGCCCCCGTCGGGGTGCGGGGCGACCTGGCGGCGGCCATCGACGCGCTGCGCAGGCCCGAACGCCGGCGGGGGATGGCGGTCATCATCAGCGACTTCCTCGGACCGATCAACTGGATGCGCCCGCTGCGAGCGATCGCCGCCCGCCATGAGGTGCTGGGCATCGAGATCCTCGACCCGCGTGACGTCGAGTTGCCCGACGTCGGCGACGTGGTGCTGCAGGACACCGAATCCGGGATCACCCGCGAATTCACCATCGACGCCAAGCTGCGCGACGATTTCGCCCGGGCCGCGGTGGCCCACCGCGCCGACGTCGCGCGCGCGTTGCGCAGCTGCGGCGCGCCGATGCTGGGATTGCGGACCGACCGGGACTGGATCGCCGACATCGTCCGATTCGTCGAGTCACGCCGGCGCGGCGCGCTGGCGGGGATGCCGTGAACTCGACCCGTAAACAGACAGGTCTGCTATGACATTGCCGCTGCTTGGGCCGATGACGCTGACGGGCTTCGCGCACCCGTGGTTCTTTCTGTTCCTGTTCGTGATCCTGGGCCTGGTCGCGCTCTACATCCTCATGCAGGTGGCGCGGCATCGGCGGATCCTGCGGTTCGCCAATATGGAGCTGCTGGAGAGCGTGGCGCCCAAATCGCCGACGCGCTGGCGGCACCTGTCGGCGATCCTGCTGATCACCTCGTTGCTGCTGTTCACCGTCGCGATGGCCGGCCCCACCCACGATGTCCGGATCCCGCGCAACCGCGCGGTGGTGATGCTGGTGATCGACGTCTCCCAGTCGATGCGGGCCACCGATGTGGCGCCCAGCCGGCTGGCGGCCGCGCAGGAAGCCGGCAAGCAGTTCGCCGACGAACTGACCGCGGGCATCAACCTGGGCCTGATCGCCTACGCCGGCACCGCGACAGTGCTGACCTCGCCGACCACCAACCGCGACGCGACCAAGGCCGCGATCGACAAGCTGCAACTGGCGGACCGCACCGCCACCGGTGAGGGCATCTTCACCGCATTGCAGGCGATCGCCACCGTGGGCGCCGTCATCGGCGGCGGCGACACCCCGCCACCCGCCCGCATTGTGCTGCTCTCCGACGGTAAGGAGACGGTGCCGTCCAACCCCGACAATCCCAAGGGGGCGTTCACCGCGGCTCGCACCGCCAAGGACCAGGGCGTGCCGGTCTCGACGATCTCGTTCGGCACGGCCTACGGCTACGTCGAGATCAACGAGCAGCGTCAGCCGGTGCCGGTCGACGACGATTCGCTGAAGAAGATCGCCGATCTGTCCGGCGGCAGCGCCTACACCGCGTCCAGCCTGCAGCAGCTCAAAGAGGTGTACTCCACGCTGCAGGACCAGATCGGCTTCGAGACCATTCGCGGCGACGCGAGCACCGGCTGGCTGCGGCTGGGAGCGTTCATCCTGGCGCTGGCGGGGTTGGCGGCGCTGCTGCTGAACCGCCGTCTACCCGCGTAGGTCCCACCCCACCCGTTGACTCTGCGCTCACGGCGCAAAAGTGCGAGTAGCCCGCGCCCTCAGCGCAGAGTCAACGTGTCGATTCGATAGGTTATGCCGGTGACAGACAGCGAAGCCCCCGCAGGAAAGCCCGCATTTGTGTCCCGTTCGGTCCTCGTCACCGGTGGAAACCGGGGCATCGGGCTGGCGATCGCGCAGCGACTGGCCGCCGACGGCCACAAGGTGGCGGTGACGCACCGCGGATCCGGTGCCCCCGAGGGACTGTTCGGGGTCGTGTGCGATGTCACCGACAACGACGCCGTCGACCGCGCCTTCACGCAGGTCGAGGAGCACCAGGGCCCGGTGGAGGTGCTGGTGGCCAACGCCGGTATCTCCAAAGACGCCTTCCTGATGCGGATGACCGAGGAGCGTTTCGAAGAGGTCATCAACGCCAACCTCACCGGCGCCTTCCGGGTCACCCAGCGGGCGTCGCGCAGCATGCAGCGCAAGCGCTTCGGCCGGATCATCTACATCGGATCGGTCTCGGGCATGTGGGGCATCGGCAACCAGGCCAACTATGCGGCCGCCAAGGCCGGCCTGATCGGCATGGCCCGCTCGATCTCGCGCGAGCTGTCCAAGGCCGGCGTCACCGCGAACGTCGTTGCGCCGGGCTACATCGACACCGAGATGACCCGGGCCCTCGACGAGCGGATCCAAGAGGGCGCCCTGGACTTCATCCCGGCCAAGCGGGTGGGTACCGCCGAAGAGGTCGCCGGTGCGGTCAGCTTCCTGGCGTCTGAGGACGCGAGCTACATCGCCGGCGCGGTCATCCCCGTCGACGGCGGCATGGGCATGGGCCACTAGCGACTCGTTCAGTTCAAGATAGGGGACTTTTCATGGCAGGCATTCTCGAAGGCAAGCGGATCCTGGTCACCGGGATCATCACCGACTCCTCGATCGCGTTCCACATCGCCAAGGTGGCGCAGGAGGCCGGCGCGCAGCTGGTGTGCACCGGCTTCGACCGGCTGCGGCTGATCCAGCGCATCATCGACCGGCTGCCGGAGCCGGCTCCGCTGCTCGAGCTCGACGTGCAGAACGAGGAGCACCTGGGCTCGCTGGCCGAGCGTGTCACCGAGGTGATCGGCGAGGGCAACAAGCTCGACGGCGTGGTGCACTCCATCGGCTTCATGCCGCAGACCGGCATGGGCATCAACCCGTTCTTCGACGCCCCCTACGAAGATGTCGCCAAGGGCATCCACATCTCGGCGTACTCCTACGCCTCACTGGCCAAAGCGGTACTGCCGATCATGAACCCCGGCGGCGGCATCGTCGGCATGGACTTCGACCCGACGCGGGCGATGCCCGCCTACAACTGGATGACGGTGGCCAAGAGTGCCCTGGAGTCGGTGAACCGGTTCGTGGCGCGCGAGGCCGGCAAGGTCGGTGTGCGGTCGAATCTGGTTGCGGCCGGCCCGATCCGGACGCTGGCGATGAGTGCCATCGTGGGCGGTGCCCTGGGCGAGGGCGCCGGCGAGCAGATCCGGCTGCTGGAGGAGGGCTGGGACCAGCGGGCCCCGATCGGCTGGGACATGAAGGACCCGACGCCGGTGGCCAAGACCGTCTGCGCGCTGATGTCCGACTGGCTGCCGTCCACCACCGGAACGGTCGTCTACGCCGACGGTGGCGCTCACACCCAGTTGCTCTAAATGGAGCTAGACGCCGTCCTGCTGCTGTCTTTCGGGGGACCCGAAGGCCCGGAGCAGGTTCGGCCGTTCCTGGAGAACGTCACCCGGGGACGTGGGGTGCCGCCGGCCCGGCTCGACGCGGTCGCCGAGCACTACCTGCATTTCGGCGGGGTATCGCCGATCAACGGGATCAACCGTGCGCTGGCCGACGCTTTGCGTGCCGAAATGCCGGGCCTGCCGGTATATTTCGGCAACCGCAACTGGGAGCCCTACGCCGAGGACGCCGTCGCGGCGATGACCGCCGACGGTGTCCGACGCGCCGCGGTGTTCGCGACCTCGGCCTGGGGCGGGTATTCGGGCTGCGACCAGTACGCCGAGGACATCGCCCGGGCGCGGCGGGCGGTGGGGGAGCAGGCGCCGGAGCTGGTGAAACTGCGCCAGTACTTCGACCACCCGTTGTTCGTGGCGATGTTCGCCGAGGCGATCGCCACCGCCGCCGACAGCCTGCCGGCCGGCCTGCGGGACACCGCCCGGCTGGTTTTCACCGCGCATTCCATCCCGGTGAGCGCCGACGCGCGCTACGGCCCACAGCTTTACAGCCGCCAGGTCGCCTACGCGACCAGGCTGGTCGCGGCAGCCGCGGGCTACCACGACTACGACCAGGTGTGGCAGTCGCGCTCGGGGCCCCCGCAGGTGCCCTGGCTGGAGCCCGACGTCGAAGCGCACCTGGCTGCCCTGGCTGAGAACGGCGTGCGCGCGGTGATCGTCTGTCCGATCGGCTTTCTCAGCGACAACATCGAGGTGGTGTGGGACCTCGACAACGAAGTCCGCTCTGCGGCGCAGGCGGCCGGGATCGCCTACGCGCGCGCGGGCACCCCGAACGCCGATCGACGGCTGGCCCGTCTGGCCCGCGGCCTGATCGAGGAACTGCGCACCGGCAGCGCACCCGAACGCATCGCCGGGCCGTCCGCGCTGGGCTGCGGATTCGGGGTCAACGGGGCGCCGTGCGGGTCGTCGCACTGCACCGCGATCGTGGTGCCGGCCAGCGGGTCGCCGCTATAGGGCCGAAGCCGGCTCGCTGCCGAGGGTCAGTTCTGCCAGGCCGAGTGCAGGATCGCCGTCACGGCGGCGCTGCGTGCCGAGCGCACCACCGTCGTCAACGGCGCAACCGTATCCACGGCGCGCCGGACCGCGGCCGATGTTTGAGCGCTCGCGGTCAGCAGATCGGCGCTGACGGTGATGATCGCCTCGACGTGGGCGGCGCTCTGCAGCACGCGCACCGCACGGCTGGGTGCATGATCCGGAATCCGGTGCAAGAGCGTGGCTTCCATCATCTGCTCCACGCGCAACCGCGGATCCTCCACGCCGTAGTCGGCCCAGCGCGAACCGGTGGAGCCCAATGCTTCGGCCGCCGTTCGCACCGCCGACCGCAACGAGTACTCGGCGTCGCCCAGATCGTGCTGTTCGCTCGTCGGCATGCTGGTCAGCGGGAACACGGTCCAGCACAGCTCGGCGGCGTAGTCATCGTTGGCGTCCTCGGAGTACGCCGGAACCAGCCCGATCGGAGCTGAGGCGTTCGACGATCCGATCAGGACGGCCTCACCGGCGAGGATCGCCTCCTGGGAAAAGGCCGTTCCGGCCGGCAGTCCGCGGACATCGCCGGGTACCGGAAACACCGGTCGAATGCCGTCCCCAGCGGCCGCCAGCCCGGCGCCACGCACCAACTGCAGCAGTGCGGTTGCGCCGCCGTCGCAGGCGTCCGGCCATGACAGGCCGATGCTGCTCGCGACGACCGCATCGTGGGCGGCCACCGATTGCACTGGCGCCCAGGCCGATAGTGCGTCCAGCACGTCATCGGGTGCGGCCCGGCCGGCAAGCCAGGCGTTGGCCCACACCGACAGGGAAGTACTCGGGCACCACATGATGCAAGGCAGTGTAGTTGCCCGCGCTGTCCCGGCCGGACCGCACAGGTTCGCGCGGTTCTCGGGCTATCCTGGCCGCATGCCGACTGCCCTGATCTGGTTGGTCTTCGCACTCGGGCTCGCAGGAGCCGAGGCCCTCACCGGTGACATGTTCCTGCTGATGCTCTCCGGTGGTGCGCTGTCGGCGGCGGCAACCAGCGCTCTGACCAGTTGGCCGCTCTGGACGGACGGGGCGGTGTTCCTGGTGGTGTCGGTGCTGCTGCTGGCATTGGTGCGCCCCGCGCTGCGCCGAAGGCTGTGGGCCGGCACCGGCGGCGAAACCGGGGTGCTCGCGCTGCAGGGCAAGACCGCGCTGGTGCTCGACCGCGTCGAACAGCACGGTGGCCGAGTGAAACTGAACGGCGAGGTGTGGACCGCCCGCCCGCTCACCGACGGCGACGTCTTCGAACCGGGTGAGCAGGTCACCGTGATGCACATCGACGGCGCTACCGCGGTGGTCGGCAAGATCCTGTAACGAAAGGAATCGTCATGGAAGGCGTCACAACCGGGCTGCTATTGCTGGCCGTTTTGGTGGTGTTCGCGATCATCGTGGTCGCCAAGTCGGTCGCGCTGATCCCGCAGGCCGAGGCGGCGGTCATCGAACGGCTGGGCCGCTACAGCCGCACCGTCAGCGGTCAGCTGACCCTGCTGGTCCCCTTCATCGACCGGGTACGGGCCCGCATCGATCTGCGTGAGCGGGTGGTGTCGTTCCCGCCGCAACCGGTGATCACCGAGGACAACCTGACGCTCAACATCGACACCGTCGTCTACTTCCAGGTCACCAACCCCAAAGCCGCGGTGTATGAGATCAGCAACTACATCGTCGGTGTGGAGCAGCTGACCACCACCACGCTGCGCAACGTGGTCGGCGGGATGACGCTGGAGCAGACGCTGACCTCCCGTGAGGTGATCAACAGCCAACTGCGCGGGGTACTCGACGAGGCGACCGGTCGGTGGGGGCTGCGGGTGGCCCGAGTGGAGCTGCGCAGCATCGACCCGCCGCCGTCGATCCAGGCGTCCATGGAGAAGCAGATGAAGGCCGACCGCGAGAAGCGGGCCATGATCCTGACCGCCGAGGGCCAGCGCGAGGCCGCCATCAAGCAGGCCGAGGGTCAGAAACAGTCCGAGATCCTCACCGCCGAGGGCGCCAAGCAGGCGGCGATCCTGGCCGCTGAGGCCGACCGGCAGTCCACGATGCTGCGCGCCCAGGGTGAGCGGGCCGCCGCCTACCTACAGGCCCAGGGGCAGGCCAAGGCCATCGAGAAGACGTTCGCGGCGATCAAGGCCGCCCGGCCCACCCCCGAACTGCTCGCCTACCAGTATCTGCAGGTGCTGCCGGAGATGGCTCGCGGCGAGGCCAACAAGGTGTGGGTGGTGCCCAGTGATTTCGGCTCCGCACTGCAGGGCTTCACCAAACTGCTCGGCGCCCCCGGTGAAGACGGTGTTTTCCGCTATCAGCCGTCGCCCGACGACGAGCCCCGGCACCGGTCCGAGGACGACAGTGAGGAAGTTGCCGACTGGTTCACCACTCAGACCGATCCGGCGATCGCCCAGGCGGTCGCCAAGGCCGAGGCGGATGCGCGGAAGCCCGTCGAGGGCGTGTTGCCGGCGCAGCTCGATCCCGGTCTGGCGTGAGCGCACTGACGGCACGGCCAACCTACGTGGCGTTGGCCGCGTTTCTGGCTGGGGACGCCGTGGCGTCGGCGATCCCGGTGCCCTATGTCGCCAAGAACATGGATGCCATGCGGATTCCCGCCGAGGTCCGCTGGGCGGTCCCGGTGGCCAAAGCCGCTACCGCGCTGGGCCTGGCATCGGTGTTCCGCTTCCCGGGCGTCGCCCGGCTCACCACCGGGTTGTTGACGTTGTATTTCGCCGGGGCGCTGGGCATCCACCTGCGGGTGCGCAACCGGGTCGCCAACATCGTGCCCGCGGTGCTGCTGCTGATGGTGTTCGCCGCGATGACGGTCCAGGGCCCGCACACCGCCGGGGGCGGGGTACGGGCCCTGGAGTCGTAGTTCCTAGCTCCTGCGGGAGGAGGCGGCAGTGTGCTCGTCGAGGTTGGTCGCCTTGTAGGCGTAGGCGGCCACGACCGCGCCGAGCAGCTGGGCGATCAGGTAGACCCAGAGGAACTTCCAGGCGAAGATCCCCGACAGCATCAAGCCGAAGGTGATGGCCGGGTTGAACGCGCCGCCGGAAATGGCGCCGACCGCCACCACGCCGACGGTCACCACGAATCCGATCGCCAGGCCGTAGAAGCTGTTGCCGGCACTGTCTTTGCTCGTCGCGGTGTGCAAAACGACATAACACAGCGCGAATGTGAATACCAATTCGGCCAGGAATGCAGGCCAGACGGTGCCGGTCAGATCAAGTGTTCCGGTCGCGTACTTGTCGTGCCACAACCCGAATCCCACACCGAAGGCGGCGAGCGCACCGACCAACTGGGCAACGATGTAGGGTCCGAGATCACCCAATGGCAGTGCGCCCCGCAAATAGGCGGCCACTGAGACGGCCGGGTTCAGGTGGCCGCCCGAGATGTGCCCACTGGCGTAGACCATGACCATCAGCACTGAGCCGATACCCAGCGCGGTGGCGGCTACGCATTCGGTGCCGGACAAGACGATGCCGAGCACAGCGAACATGAATACGAACGTGCCGATCATTTCGGTCAAATATTTGCGCACCGCGGCATTCCGATCAGCCATTGATCCGGTCCCTTCACTCCGTCGAGCACCTGTCCAATTTGTGCTGTGCCAGCACATGGCACTAACGAATACTGTAACGGCGTGAAGTCTTCGGTCTGCTATTTGCGGACCGTTTTTCACCGAATTGTTGCTGGATTAACGAGGGCGTCGTGTTGTTTGCCTATGCGTTTTCCGCAGTTTCGGTGTCGGGCGCGCAGCTCGGGGAGGCGGCGCTATCGGTCCAAGCGTAATTCGACCATCGGCAGTGCTGTGTTGGGCGGCGTCACCGGTTCGCCCAGCGTCTGCTCGAGCACCGCGCTGAACTTCGCCCAGGCGCGGGGGTGGCCTTCGATGTAGTGGCCCAGCACGCGGTCGGCTTCGGACTGGTCCAACACCCTGGCGGTAGCCGGAGCCGACGCCCTGCTCCCGGCGTAGACCCGCACCCGGGGGTTGGCGGTGATGTTGCGAAACCATTGGGCGCGGTCGCCGAAACCCGATGCCACCACATAGCTGTCACCGGCGGCGTGGTCGATGACTTCCAGGACGACACGGCGGCGCGCGCCCGTCTTGCGTCCGATGTGCTCGAGCATCAACAGGCGCGGTCCGAGGAGGCCGCCAAGTCGCGCGCGGTACAGCCAGATCGGGGCGCGCATCAGCCGTCGCGATCGCAACAGTCGGCTGAACGTGTCGGCCAAGGGCGGCATCTTCTGCAGGTTACCCGCGGCGCGGCCGGGACGCCGGATCACTCGTCGCCCGGGTGAACAACGTCAACAGGGCCTTGCCGACGGACCCGGCAGCCGACGGGCGGTCCACCGACACCGAGACCTGGTCGCCGAACCGGCGGCGAAGCTCGCATTGCAGCCGGTCATAGAGCGTCGATTCGGACGCGGGGCAGCCGTGGCAGGCACCGGACATCCGCACCCGCACCTGGTTGCCGGTCACCTCGACCAGCTCGATCGCCCCGCCGTGGGATGCGGCGATCTCGCCGATCGGCCCGTCGAGCAGTTCCTGGACCGCCCGCGTCAGGTCGCCGGCGTGTTCGATGGGGGCGATACTCCACCCGGTCGGCTCCCGGAGCGCGTCGGCGAGCGCGACGCGGATCTCCTCGCCGCGATCTCGCCAACTCTGGCGGGGGCTCAGCGTGATCGCGATCTCCGACCCGGCCACCGTCAGCTCGTCGATCACGCCGTCGTCCTGCAACTCACCCAGCCGCCCCGGGGCATGCCGTACCCGCCCGGCGGCGGGCATGCGCTCGTGGCCGATCACCCATCGCACCCGTTGCGGGTCTTCGGTCGCGACAGCGTGCATGGGGATCATGCGCCCAGGCCTGCCGCGATCGACCGGGCGGCGAATGCCATCACCCAGGCCAACACGAACATGTAGCCAAACGCGAAGGCCGGCCATCGCCAGGAATTGGTCTCCCGGCGCATCACCGCCACGGTGGACATGCACTGCAGCGCGAACATGAAATACACCATCAGCGCGATGACCGTCGGTGCGGTGAACACCGGCCGGCCGTTGTCGTCGGTCATCGACACCAGGGCCTGATGCGGGGTGGTGGGGTTGGTGGCCGCCGACACCTGGCCGAGCGTGGACACGAACACCTCCCGCGCCGACAGCGACCCGACCAACGCAATGTCGGTACGCCAGTCGAAGCCCAGGGGCGCGAAAACCGGCTCGATCGCCCTGCCGATCCCGGCGGCGTAGCTGTGGTCCAGCACGTAGGCGTTGGCGTCGGGTGGCGGGAGCGCTGCGGTCTCGGCGTCGCGGGTGGGCAGATTCATCAACACCCACAGCACCAGTGACGTGGCCAAGATGACGGTTCCGGCTTTGCGCAAGAAGATCTTCGCCGCATTCCACATCGCGACGAGAACGGCCGTGGGCGAAGGAAATCGGTACGGCGGCAGTTCCATGGTGAATGGCAGCAGGTCGCTGCGCAGAATGGTGGACTTGAACAACGAGGCGGCCAGCAGCGCCGACGTGCCGCCGCCCAGATACAGCAGGAACATGGTGATGCCCTGCGCGCTGAAGCCCCACCAGCGGGCCTGCGGTGCCACCAGGAGCCCGACCAGCAGGGTGTAGACCGGCAGTCGCGCTGAGCACGTCATCAACGGCGCACTGATGATGGTGGCGATCCGATCCCGCGACGACGGCAATGTGCGCGTTGCCATGATGCCGGGGACCGCGCAGGCGAACGAGGAGAGCATCGCCACGAACGCGCGCCCCTCCAGCCCGGTTCTGGCCATGACCCGATCCATCAGGAACGCGGCCCGCGACATGTAGCCGACGTTCTCCAGCAGTGCGATCAGCAAGAACAGCAACACAATCTGGGGAAGGAACTGCAGCACGGTGCCGACACCGCCGATGACACCGTCGCCGATCACACCGCCGAGCACCGTGCCGCCGAGCCGGCTGTCGACCTGCGATCCCAGCCAGTCGAGGGCAGTGGCGATCCGGTCCTGCAGTGGGGCGGCCAGGGTGAAGATGATCTGGAAGAACCCGAACATGACCGCGAAGAAGATGGCGACGCCCCAGAGTGGGTGCAACACCCACCTGTCGATCCGGCCGGTCCGCAGATCCGGGTGCGGGGAAACGTAGTCAGCGGCGGTCAGCACGGAGGTGCCCCAGGCGTCGAGCGCCTCGGGCTCTTCAGGCGGCAGCACCGCAGGCCGCGACCAGGCGTCGCTGCGCCCCAACAGCGTGCGCAGGCCCTCGATGCCCGAACCGCGGTTGGCGATAACGGCAACGACCGGCACGCCCAACGCGCTGGCGAGAGCTTCCGCATCGATTCCGCCTCGGCGCGAACATAATTCATCGGTCATAGTGAGTACCAGCGCAGTGGGGAGGTCCAGGCGCAGGACCTGGCCCACCAAGGTGATCGAGCGGCGCAGCGTCGTGGCGTCGGCGACCAACACGATCGCTTCAGGGCAGTCGATCCCGTTGATTCCGCCGGCCAACACGTCGGCAACAACCTGTTCGTCCGGACTGATCGGGTCCAGGCTGTAGGTGCCGGGCAGGTCTTCGACCGCCACATCGACATCACCGACGGTCATCAGCCCGACGCTGCGCCCCACCGTGACGCCCGGGTAGTTGCCGGTCTTGGCACGCAACCCGGTCAGGTGATTGAACAGGCTGGTCTTTCCCGCGTTCGGGCTGCCGACCAGCGCTACCCGTCGCGCCGGTGTCACGTCGACGGTGGTGGCG
This sequence comes from Mycobacterium sp. SMC-19, assembly GCF_045310815.1. Classification (NCBI taxonomy): domain Bacteria; kingdom Bacillati; phylum Actinomycetota; class Actinomycetes; order Mycobacteriales; family Mycobacteriaceae; genus Mycobacterium; species Mycobacterium sp. SMC-19. The sequence goes on from NZ_JBJIAM010000002.1 coordinate 323,277, forward strand.
GCGCCATCGTGGCAGTCGGTCATTGCCGACCACCGCCGATGCCGTCGATCTCGATCAGCCGGGCCTCCCGGCGCCGCAGACACAGTTCGGTGTCCTGCACGCGGTAGATGGTGGGATCGCCCAGCGGCGCCCGGCGGATCACGTCAACGCGGGCGGCCGCACGGAATCCGAGCTGGCGCAGCCGGTTTGCCACCGCCTGCGGGGCGTGCACCGCGGCACCGGTGATGGTGGCCTGCTGGCCCGGAACCAAGTCGGCGAGCACGGTCGCCGATTCGGTTCGATGCGGCGATCGCCGCCGCCACCTGCGCATCAGACGCCCTAACGTTAGATCGGCTTACTGCCTGAAAGGTACGCCTGATTCGCCGGGTACGTCATCGGCCGATTCGCCGCGCTCAGCCGATGGTCACCGATTCGGCCGGGTCGATCTCGGGGGTTTGCCGACCGGCCTCGGGCCGGTGCGCCCGATGGGAGCGGACTTCGTAGGCCAGCAGTGCCACCCCGACTGCGGCGGTGCACGCCGATACCGCGAACAGCACCGGGCTCACCTCACCGGTGAGGGCGTCGCCGAGCACTACCACCGCGGCCGTGCCTGGCAGCAGCCCGACCAGGGTGGCCACCGTGTACGGCACCAGTCGCACCGCCGACGCGCCGGCGGCGTAGTTGATCACCGAGAACGGGATCGCCGGAATCAGCCGCAGCGAGATCACCGCCGGCCATCCGCGCTGGCGCAGGCGCTCATCCAGTGAGTCCAGCCGCGGATGACGTACCACCCGGCTCAACTGCCAGCCGAACACCCGCATCAGGACCAGCACGCCCACGGCGCTGAGCGCACTGGCCACCACTGCCAGCAGGACTCCCAGCCACGGGCCGAACAGCAAGCCGGCGGCCAACGTGAACGCGGTCCGCGGGAAGGGGAACACCGTGACGACGGTGTGCGCCACCAGAAAGGCCAGCGGAAACCACGGCCCCAATGTCTGCGCCCAGTCCCGCAGCTGTACGGCGGTGGGAACGGGGAACAGCAGCGCCACCGCGATCAGGCTTCCGGCGACCGCGGTCGTAAATGCCAGCCGACGGAGGGCCACCTGGCGTGCGGTGGCGATGAATGCCGACCAGGCGCCACGCAGTACGCGCGGAATTCGGGTCGCGGCGGCCATCACGGCACTCAAGACTACGGGCCGGGGGTTAACACTTTGCGTCACGCAGAGGGAGTTGCTTCGCTCGGCACACCTCAACCGTGCCTGCCGATCGCCATCATTTAGCCTGGTTGACACATATCGAGTAGCGATTCAACGGCTACTCGCGAGTAACCACAGGAGTCGCCGGTGTCCATCGACGTGTCCGCCGAACCCGCCGGCATCCAGCAGGCCCGGGCCCGCTGGCGTGCCGCCGTGGCCGGGGTGCTGGCCAAGAGCGCACGCCGCGAGCCGGCCGATATCACCGCCGAGACCGACGGTGAGCCCGAGCGGCTGCTGGACACCCCGGTGGAGGGGTTGGCGGGACAGGGCGGATTCGCCGTTCGGGCGCTCTACACCGCGTTGGACGCGCTGCCGGAGCCGCCGTTGCCGGGCCAGTGGCCCTACGTGCGCGGCGCCGACGCCCGGCGTGACGTCAACACCGGCTGGAAGGTCGCCGAGGTCTTTCCCATCGCTGGTCCGGGTTCGGCCGCCGACGCCAATGGCGCCGTCCTCGGTGCCCTGACCGACGGCGTCAGCGCGCTCACCCTGCGGTTGGGAGACGCGGGCGTGCCGGCCGCCGAACTGCGGCGAGTGTTCGACGATGTCTACCTGGACCTGGTTCCGGTGCTGCTCGACGGCGCGGGTGCCGGCGACTACACCACCGCCGCCGAGACGATGCTGACGCTGGTGGACGCGCTCGACCCGGAGAACCGCGCCAACCTCTCGGTCGATCTGGGTGCCGACCCACTGACCGCACCGTTGACGGACGGTGCGGCACCGTCGCTCGACGAGGTGATCGCGGTGGCGACACGTGCCGTCGGCCACCCGGGGGTGCGGGCCATCGCCGTCAACGGCCCGGCCCTGCACAACTTGGGCGCCGGCGCGTCAGGGGAGTTGGCCGCTGGGCTGGCCGCGGCCGTGGCCTACCTGCGGGTGCTCACCGACGCCGGCCTGTCGGTGGCCGACGCTGCACGCCAGATCAGCTTCCGGATCGCCGCCGACGATGACCAGTTCATCACGATCGCCAAGATCCGGGCCGCGCGGCAACTCTGGGCGCGGGTCACCGAGGTCGCCGGTGCACCAGAGGCCGGCGCCGCTGTCGTCCACGCCGAGACGTCGCTGGCGATGATGACGCAGCGTGACCCGTGGGTGAACATGCTGCGCACCACGCTGGCTGCCTTCGGCGCCGGTGTCGGTGGGGCAGACACCGTGCTGGTGTGGCCGTTCGACACGGTGATTCCCGGTGGGCAGCCCGGCACCTCGGCAACGTTCTCCCGGCGGATCGCCCGCAACACCCAACTGCTGCTGCTCGAAGAGTCGCACCTGGGTCAGGTGCTGGACCCGGCCGGCGGATCCTGGTTCGTCGAAGACCTCACCGAACAGTTGGCGCAGCAGGCCTGGGGGCAGTTCCAGGAGATCGAGGCGCTGGGCGGATTCGAGGCCGCCCGCGAGCACATCGGTGAGCGGATCGCAGCGGTGGCCGCCGCTCGGGCCGGGGAGATCGCGCATCGGCGCAGCGCAATCACCGGGGTCAACGAGTACCCGAACCTCGATGAGTCGCCGCTACCGCCGTCCGCGACTCAGGCTGCCCCGGCCGGCCTGCGGCGCTACGCGGCGCAGTTCGAGGCGTTGCGGGACCGCTCCGACGCCTACCTGGCGCGCACCGGTGCCCGGCCGCAGGTGCTGCTGCTGCCGCTGGGGCCGATCGCCGAACACAACGTTCGGACCACCTTCGCCGCAAACCTGCTGGCCTCCGGTGGCATCGCGGCGATCAACCCCGGCACGTTGGGCGCCGAGCAGGTGGCAGCGGCCGTCGCGGAGGCCGGCTCACCGAGTGCGGCGGTGCTGTGTGGCAGCGATGCCCGCTATGGCGCCGAAGCGGCCGCGGTCATCGGGGCGGCTCGTACCGCCGGACTCGACCGGGTCTACCTGGCGGGGCCAGCCAAGGCTTTAGCCGGTAGCGCCGACACCGATCCGAAGCCGGACGACTACCTGACCATGAAAATCGATGCCGTGCAGGCGTTGTCGGACTTACTGACCCGATTGGGGGCCTGAGAGCCATGACCACGAGCACCTCACACGGCACACTCGGCAGCTTCGCCGAGGTGGCGCTGCACGGCGACCGCGTCGCCGAACCGGTGACCGAGAGCGCCGTCGCCGCACACGTCGCGACCGCCGCGGCCGCGCACGGTTACACACCCGAACAGCTCGAATGGCACACCCCCGAGGGGATCGCGGTCAAGCCGGTGTACACCGCCGCCGACCGCTCCGCCGCGGTTGCCGAGGGCTACCCGCTGGACAGCTTCCCCGGCGAGGCCCCGTTCGTGCGTGGGCCGTATCCGACGATGTACGTCAACCAGCCCTGGACGATTCGCCAGTACGCCGGGTTCTCGACCGCCGCAGACTCCAACGCGTTCTACCGCCGAAACCTCGCCGCCGGGCAGAAGGGTCTGTCGGTCGCGTTCGATCTGGCCACCCACCGCGGCTACGACTCGGATCACCCCCGGGTGCAGGGCGATGTCGGCATGGCCGGGGTGGCGATCGATTCCATTTTGGACATGCGGCAACTGTTCGACGGGATCGACCTGAGCGCGGTCAGCGTCTCGATGACCATGAACGGTGCCGTGCTGCCGATCCTGGCGCTGTACGTGGTGGCCGCCGAGGAGCAGGGGGTGCCGCCGGAGAAGCTGGCCGGCACCATCCAGAACGACATCCTCAAAGAGTTCATGGTGCGTAACACCTACATCTATCCGCCGAAGCCGTCGATGCGGATCATCTCCGACATCTTCGGCTACACCAGCGCCAAGATGCCCAAGTTCAACTCGATCTCGATCTCGGGCTACCACATCCAAGAGGCCGGTGCCACAGCCGATTTGGAGTTGGCGTACACCCTGGCCGATGGGGTGGACTACATCAAGGCCGGCCTGGACGCCGGCCTGGACATCGACAAGTTCGCGCCCCGGTTGTCGTTCTTCTGGGGCATCGGGATGAACTTCTTCATGGAGGTCGCGAAGCTGCGCGCGGGCCGGCTGCTGTGGAGCGAGCTGGTCGCGAAGTTCGACCCCAAGAGCGCGAAATCGCTGTCGCTGCGCACGCATTCGCAGACCTCCGGGTGGTCACTGACCGCCCAGGACGTCTTCAACAACGTGGCGCGTACCTGCGTCGAAGCGATGGCCGCCACCCAGGGCCACACCCAGTCGCTGCACACGAACGCCCTGGACGAGGCGCTGGCGCTGCCCACCGACTTCTCCGCCCGCATCGCCCGCAACACCCAGCTGCTGCTGCAGCAGGAGTCGGGCACCACCCGGCCGATCGACCCGTGGGGCGGCTCCTACTACGTGGAGTGGCTGACCCATCAGCTGGCGCAGCGGGCCCGGGCCCACATCGAAGAGGTCGAGGCGCACGGCGGCATGGCCCAGGCCATCAGCGAGGGGATCCCGAAGCTGCGCATCGAGGAGGCCGCCGCGCGGACCCAGGCGCGGATCGACTCCGGGCGTCAGCCGCTGATCGGCGTCAACAAGTACCAGGTCGCCGAGGACCAAGAGATCGAGGTGCTCAAGGTCGAGAACAGCCGGGTGCGGGCCGAGCAGCTGGCCAAACTCGAGCAGTTGCGCGCCGAGCGCGACGAGGCGGCCTGCCAGGCCGCGCTGGCCGAGCTGACCCGGGCAGCCGGCGCCACCGGACCGGCCGGGGACGACGGACTGGGCAACAACCTGCTGGCGCTGGCCATCGACGCCGCCCGGGCCAAGGCCACCCTCGGGGAGATCTCGGACGCGCTGGAGAAGGTCTACGGTCGCCATCAGGCCGAGATCCGTACGATCTCTGGCGTCTACCGTGACGAAGTCGGGAAGGGCAGCAACATCGCTAGCGCAACCGCCCTGGTCGAGAAGTTCGCCGAGGCCGACGGCCGTCGGCCCCGCATCCTGGTAGCCAAGATGGGCCAGGACGGGCACGACCGTGGCCAGAAGGTGATCGCCACCGCATTTGCCGACATCGGCTTCGACGTGGACGTCGGCGCCCTGTTCTCCACCCCCGATGAGGTGGCCCGCCAGGCCGCCGACAACGACGTGCACGTGGTCGGGGTGTCCTCGCTGGCCGCCGGGCACCTGACGTTGGTACCCGCCCTGCGTGACGCGTTGGCCGCGGTGGGGCGGCCCGACATCATGATCGTGGTCGGGGGAGTGATCCCGCCCGGCGACTTCGACGAGCTCTATGCCGCCGGGGCGACCGCGATCTTCCCGCCCGGCACGGTAATCGCCGATGCTGCGGTGGACCTGCTGAAGACCCTCGCGTCGCGGCGAGGTTACGAGCTCGCCGAGCAGGCAGAACCGGCGGCAGACCAGAAATAGATGGCCGACAACGTGTCTGACACCGTTGCCGAGTTGGCGGCGGCGGTGCGCTCCGGCGACCGCTCCGTGCTGCCGCGGGCCATCACCCTGGTCGAGTCCACCCGCGCCGACCACCGCCAGCAGGCGCAGGAACTGCTGCTGGAGCTGTTGCCGGACGCCGGCGGGGCTCGCAGGGTGGGTATCACGGGGGTTCCCGGCGTGGGCAAGTCGACCACCATCGAAGCCCTCGGAATGCATCTCATCGAGCAGGGCCACCGCGTCGCGGTACTGGCGGTCGACCCGTCCTCGACGCGCACCGGTGGTTCGATCCTGGGGGACAAGACCCGGATGCAACGGTTGGGCACGCACGAACGCGCCTACATCCGGCCGTCGCCCACGTCGGGCACCCTGGGCGGGGTCGCCAAGGCCACCCGCGAAACGGTGGTGCTGCTGGAGGCCGCCGGCTTCGATGTCATCCTGATCGAGACCGTCGGCGTCGGCCAATCCGAGGTCACCGTCGCCAACATGGTCGACACCTTCGTGTTCTTGACGCTGGCCCGCACCGGCGATCAGTTGCAGGGCATCAAGAAGGGTGTGCTGGAACTGGCCGACATCGTGGTAGTCAACAAGGCCGACGGCAACCACCTGGCCGAGGCGCGAATGGCCGCACGGGAGTTGTCGACCGCGATTCGACTCATCTATCCGCGCGAAACCCTTTGGCGACCACCGGTCTTGACGATGAGCGCGATCGAGGGCACCGGGCTGCCGGAGTTCTGGGAAACCGTCGAGCGGCACCGGCAGACGCTGATCGATGCCGGGGAGTTCGACGCCCGCCGACGCGCACAGCAGGTGGACTGGACCCGGCAGTTGGTGCGTGACGCGGTGCTCGAACGCGCGCTGTCGGACCCGGCGGTGCGTGAGGTGCGCACCGAGGTGGAACAGCAGGTACTCAGCGGAGAACTGACCCCCGCGCTGGCCGCCCAGCGAATCCTCGGGGCCATTTGGAATTAATGGCACGCGCGTGCGGTAATCCGACTTATGTCGGCCGGTCGGCGCGGTAGATTCCCCACCATGACACAGCATCTCGAGGTTCGTCGGGCACAGCTTCCGGCGAACGTGCACGGCGCGGCCGACCCGAATTTCTCGTGTGCTGTGCGCGCTTTCGCCGCGATGTTCCCGGGCCGCCGCTTTGGTGGCGGGGCGTTGGCGATCTACCTCGATGGACAGCCCGTGGTAGACGTGTGGACCGGGTGGTCCGACCGGGCGGGGCAGGTGCCGTGGTCGGCTGACACCGGGGCCATGGTGTTCTCGGCAACCAAGGGTGCGGCGTCGACGGTCATCCACCGGCTGGTCGACTCCGGACTCATCGACTACGACGTGCCGGTGGCGCAGTACTGGCCGGAGTTCGGCGCGAACGGCAAGACCGAGATCACCGTTCGCCAATTGTTGGGGCACCGGGCAGGGTTGACCCACCTCAACGGTGCCAGCAGGGCAGATCTGCTGGACCACGTGACGATGGAAGCCCGGATGGCCGCCGCGGCGCCCGGACCCGAACGCGGCAAACCCGCCTATCACGCGCTGACCTACGGCTGGCTGGTGTCTGGGCTGGCCCGAAGTGTCACCGGCGTCGGCATGCGTGAGTTGTTCCGCACGGAGCTGGCCGGGCCGCTCGGTGTCGATGGTCTGCACCTGGGCCGCCCGCCCGCCGACGCGCCGACCGTCGCCGCGGAGATCATCATGCCCCAGCGCAGCCGACGCAACGTCGTAGTGGACCTCCTGGCGCCCAGGGCCGCCGCGGCGCAGCGCTACGGGGGCCTGGGCGCCTTCTACTTCCCGGGGGTGATGGACACCGTCCGCGGCGGCATCCCGTTCCTGGACACCGAGGCCGCCGCCCTCAACGGGGTGGCCACCGCTCGTGGGCTGGCCCGCCTGTACGGCGCACTGGCCAACGACGGGCAGATCGACGGGACCCAATTCCTGTCGCCCCGGCTTGTGGCGGGCCTGACCGGTCCGCACACCCTCGAACTGGACCGCACCATCGGGGTTCCGCTGGCGTTCCACCTGGGCTATCACGCGATCCCATTTGGGCCGGTGCTGCCCGGATTCGGTCACGTCGGCCTGGGCGGTTCCATGGGCTGGGCGGATCCGGCCTCCGGGCTGGCGATCGGCTTTGTGCACAACCGCCTGTTGACCCCGTTCGTGGCGCTCGACCATGCCGGTTTCGTCGGTACGGCCGCGCTGATCCGCCGGGGCGTGGCCCGGGGACGCCGGCAGGGCTACACCCCGATCCCGCAGTTGGGGGAGCCGTTCGCCGCGCCGGATGCCGCGGCCGGCTAGCGCTGCTGCGCCGCTGTGCCGATGGCGGTGACCCGCTTCACCCGGCTCCGCCGGGTTCGCGATCGCCGCTGTGCTGAATGGCGGTGACCCGCTTCACCCGGCTCCGCCGGGTTCGCGATCGCCGCTAAGGTTGCCGAGTGACTGACCGTACGCCGAAGCTCTACATCTTCCCGCATGCCGGCGGATCGCCGCAGTACTACGTTCCGTTCTCCAAGACCTTCACCACCGATGTCAAACGCATCGGCGTTCAATACCCGGGTAAGGGCGGAACCCACGACCTCGGCGCCTTCACCAGCATCGAAGACCTCGCCGACCAGGTCTGCAAGACCGTCGTAGCGCCGGCGCCGTCCGACGGACCGGTCGCCTTCTTCGGTCACAGCATGGGTGCGCTGTTGGCCTTCGAGGTGGCACGCCGGTTCGAGGCGGACGGACATCGGATTGCCGCGCTGTTCGTGTCGGCGGCGGGCGCACCGGGACGAGCCGGGTACGACAACATTCCCGAGTCCGATCGCGGCCTGCTGGACGCCGTCAGCAGCATGACGGGAGTCAACCCCGAATTCTTGGAGAATGAGGAGTTCGCGGCCAAGATTCTGCCGACGCTGCGCGGCCTGAAAGCCATCGCGAACTACGACTGCCCGCCCGAGGCGAGGGTGTCCTGTCCGATCTTTGCGTTCCATGGTGACGAAGATGACGTCGCCACCGACGAAAAGGTGGGTCCCTGGGCGGAGCGCACCACCGCCGAATTCAGCGCGCGGGTGTTCACTGCGCCCGGCCACCACTTCTACCTCACCGAACACCTGCCGGAGCTGGTCGGAGATATCGAGAAGAAAATCGCGCAGCACTGCCAAGGATGACGCGCCTGGCCACCCCGGAATGTGAATGGGCACTTGGTGCCGAAGTTACTCGTGATGCGCGTAATTGACTTCTCCGCTACTATGGCGGATCTGCTGCGTTTGCGCTGTACGCGGGCCATAAATTGCCTGTCAGCAGCGCGTCCGTGGTAGCCTCCGCGGAGGGAAACGCCTGGGATGTCGGGGTCCAAGGAGTTTTAGCGCAGGTTCAAACATCCAGAAGGGGTACCCGTGTCGTTGGTCGAATCCTCCGCACCGGCCGTGTCGGCCGGGCGATCTCGGCGCTCGGAGGTCCCCGCCCCCGTCTTTACCCGGCACGGCGAGCAACCGACGTGCGCTGAGGCTGAAGTATTCAGCTGAGCAACTCCGCTGGGGGTGCCCGCAAGCTCTGATCCCGCGGGGGAACCGTCCCAAATGTCGCTAATCCAATTGCATACCTCCGCTGTGCAGGGACCTTGCGCAGCGAAACCGTCAGCTCGGACAGCAAGCGCAACGACTCTCGACGGGGCCGAAGTACTCAGCAGGTGAGGTCCACGGACCTGACAGCACAAGGAGAAAACAACGCAATGTCGGTAACTGAAACGCACATCCCGACCCTGTTGGCGAACCTGGAACGGGACCAGCCGGACCAGCCTGCGTACACGTTCATCGACTTCGACGTCGACCCCGCCGGCTACCGCGAGACCGTCACCTGGTCGCAGTTGCGCAACCGGGTGAGGGTCGTGGCGGCCGAGTTGGCCACCTGCGCCTCGCCGGGAGACCGGGTGGCCATCCTGGCCCCACAGAGCCTCGAGTACATCGTCGGGTTCTACGGCACGCTAGAGGCGGGCATGATCGCCGTGCCGCTGCCGGTGCCGATGTTCGGCGTACACGACGAGCGCGTGTCGGCGGCGCTGCGGGACAGCTCTCCTGCCGCGATCCTGACGACGTCGGCGGCTGTCGGTGACATCGCCAACTCGATCAAGGGCCTGGGCGGGAAGCCGCCGGTGGTCATCGAGGTCGACGCCCTGGATCTGGACTCCGAGCCGGCTTCGGCACCCACCGCGACCGCGCAGACCAAGGTCGCCTTCCTGCAGTACACGTCCGGCTCTACTCGGACCCCTGCCGGCGTCATGGTCACCCACACCAACGCCGTCTCGAACATGCGGCAGATGGCCGACGACACCTTCGAGCTGACCGGCGGGAACCCGCCGGAGGGGCTCCACATGGTGTCGTGGATGCCGTTCTACCACGACCTGGGCCTGCTCGGCACCGTCATCTACCCGCTGGTTTTGGGCGTGCCCACGGTGCACATGAGCCCGATGGCGTTCCTCGCCAAGCCTGCCCGCTGGATGCAGGAACTCGCCAAGGCTCCCATCGGCTTCACCGGTGGGCCGAACTTCGCCTATGAGCTGGCCGTGCGGCGTACATCCGATGAGGACATGGCTGGGCTCGACCTGGGCAACGTGCACACCTATTGCTTCGGCGCAGAGCGGATTCACGCCGCGACGCTGCGACGCTTCGTCGACCGGTTCGCCAAGTTCAATCTGAACCCGGCCGCCCTGCGGCCCGGTTACGGGCTCGCCGAGGCCAGCGTTTACCTCACTTCGAACACCCCCGGCACACCGCCGCCGACCGCACGCTTCGACTACGCCAAACTGGCCGCCGGCACGGCCGAGCCGAGCGGGGCCGAAGGCGGCGTCGAGCTGGTCAGCTGTGGTGTCCCCCGGGCCTGCACCGTGCGTATCGTGGACCCGGAAACCCAGACCGAGAACCCGGAAGGCAAAGTCGGCGAGATCTGGACGCACGGCCCCAACGTCGCGGCGGGCTACTGGCACAACCAGCAGGCCACCGAGGCCACCTTCGGCGGCAAGCTGGTCGACCCGACCCCCGGCACGCCACAGGGGCCCTGGCTCATGACCGGCGACCTCGGCGTCATCTCCGGTGGAGAGCTCTACATCGTCGGCCGGATCAAGGATCTGCTGATCGTCGACGGGCGCAACCACTACCCGGACGACATCGAGGCCACCGTTCAGGAAATCACCGGTGGGCGTGTCGCCGCGGTCTCGATCCCGAACAGTCAAGCAGAGCAGCTTGTTACGATCGCTGAGTTCAAGAACAAGGGGGGGTCCGATGAGGAGGTCCTGGACAGGCTGACCGAGGTACGTCGCAAAGTGACGGCCGCGTTGTCCAAGGCGCACGGTCTGATGAGCGGAGACCTGGTCCTGGTGTCGCCGGGTGCCATCCCGATCACGACCAGTGGCAAGATTCGCCGCTCCAGCTGTGTGGAGATCTATCAGCGTGACGGGTTCGACCGACTGGATGCTACTGCTCGGTCTGTATGACAGATGACGAGCTGCTCGCGCGGCTCTCGGGGAGGTTGAGTTGAGCGAGAAGAGTGCTGCGCCGGTCGGGGGGCCGGATCGTCGGGCGATTGTTGCTGAGGCGCTGCGCAAGATTGATGATCTGACGGCGCGGTTGGCGGTGGCTGAGGCCGGTGATACTGAGCCGATTGCGGTGGTGGGTTTGGGGTGTCGTCTGCCTGGTGGGGTGGATGGTCCGGCTGCGTTGTGGCAGTTGTTGTGTGATGAGGGTTCGGGCATTGTGCGGGTTCCGGCGGATCGCTGGGATGCGGATGCGTTCTATTCGTCGGATCATTCGGTTCCGGGGACGATTTGTTCTCGTGAGGGCGGGTTTTTGACGTCGTGGCAGCCGGCTGAGTTTGATGCGGAGTTTTTTGGTATTTCGCCGCGTGAGGCCGATGCGATGGATCCTCAGCAGCGGTTGTTGATGGAGGTGGCCTGGGAGGCGTTGGAGCATGCCGGGATCACTAAGGAGGCGATCCGGGGCACTGCGACCGGCGTCTTCGTCGGCATGACCACCAACGATTACACGCTCAATATCATCGGCAAGATTCGCGAAGAAGAAATCGACCCCTACGTCCCCTTTGGGAATGCGCCGAATTTTGCGGCGGGGCGGTTGTCGTATTTCTTGGGTGTGCATGGTCCGGCGATGATGGTGGATACGGCGTGTTCGTCGTCGTTGGTGACGATTCATTTGGCGTGTGCGAGTTTGCGGCGTCGGGAGTCGGATCAGGCGTTGGCGGCTGGGGTGAACCTGATTTTGACCCCGCAGAACAGTATTGCGACGTCGCGGTGGGGGATGTTGGCCCCCGATGGGCAGTGCAAGACCTTCGATGCGGCTGCTGACGGTTACGTTCGTTCTGAAGGCGCTGGGGTGGTGGTGCTCAAGCGTTTGTCGGATGCGCAGCGTGATGGTGATCGGGTTCTGGCGGTGGTGCGGGGTTCGGCGGTGAATCAGGATGGGCCGTCGTCGGGTCAGACGGTGCCGTCGGGTCCGGCGCAGCAGAAGGTGGTGCGGGCGGCGTTGGCGTCGGCGCGGTTGTCGCCGGCGGATATCGATTATGTCGAGGCGCATGGCACGGGGACGGCGTTGGGTGATCCGATTGAGTTGGATGCGCTCGCGGCGGTGTTTGGTGAGCGTGCTGGGTCGGCGCCGTTGGTGTTGGGGTCGGTGAAGACCAATCTGGGGCATTTGGAGTCGGCTTCGGGTGTTGCGGGGTTTATTAAGACGGTGTTGTCGGTGCAGCAGGGGTTTGTGCCGCGGCATTTGAATTTTTCGGAGTTGACGCCGAATGCGGGTGTGGGGGCGTCGAAGTTTCAGGTTGCGGGTGCGGCGATGGACTGGCCGGTGGTGTCGCGGCCGCGTCGGGCGGGGGTGTCTTCGTTTGGGGTGTCGGGCACTAATGCGCATGTGATTGTGGAGCAGGCTCCCGATGTTGAGGTTGTTCCGGGGGCTGCTGGGGTGCCGGTGAGCACGTTGGTGGTGTCGGGGAAGTCGCCGGCGCGTATCGCGGCAACCGCGGGAGTACTCGCACAGTGGATGGCCACCGACGGCGCCGAGATCGCCCTGCCCGATATTGCACATGCGCTCAACCATCACCGCACCCGCCATCAGAAGTTCGCCACCGTCGCCGCCCGCGATCACGAGCACGCCATCGCGGGTTTGACGGCGCTTGCCGCCGGCGACGCTGCGCCGGGTGTGGTGGAGCCCGCTGCGGCGCTGCCCGGGCCTGGCACGGTGTTTGTGTTTTCGGGTCAGGGTTCGCATTGGGTGGGGATGGGTCGTCGGTTGTTGGCCGATGAGCCGGTGTTTGCCGATGCTGTTGCTGAGTTGGAGCCGGTTTTTGTTCGGCAGGTGGGTTTTTCGCTGCGTGAGGTGATTGCGCAGGGCGTTGAGATTTCTGGTGATGCGCAGGTGCAGCCGGTGATCATGGGGTTGCAGTTGGCGTTGGCTGCGTTGTGGCGGTCGTATGGGGTTGTTCCGGATGCGGTGATTGGGCATTCGATGGGGGAGGTGTCTGCGGCGGTGGTGGCCGGGGCGCTGACGCCGGAGCAGGGTTTGAAGGTGATCGGGGTGCGGTCGGCGTTGATGTCGCGTCAGGCCGGTCAGGGTGCGGTGGCGTTGTTGGAGTTGGATGCCGCCGCGGCCCAGGAGTTGTTGGTGGGTTATCCCGGTGTTGAGGTGGCGGGGTATTTGTCGCCGCGGCAGACGGTGGTGGCGGGTTCGCCGGCGGATGTGGATGCGGTGATTGCTGCAGTGGCTGCCCAGGAGCGGTTTGCGCGGCGGGTGAATATGGAAGTGGCTTCCCATACCGCGTTCATGGATCCGATCCTGGATGAGCTGCGTGCCGAGTTGGCCGACCTGACCCCACAAATGCCGCAGATCCCATTCATTTCCACCGTGGTCGATCCGGCCGGACCCACCCCGGTGCTCGACGCCGGCTACTGGGCCGACAACGTGCGTCAGCCGGCCCGGGTGAACCAGGCGGTTGCCGCCGCAGGGGACAAGTACGGCACGTTCATCGAGATCAGCCCGCACCCGATCCTGACCCACACCATCGACGAGATCCTGGAGGCGGTGCCGCACTGCAGCGTCGCCACTCTGGTGCGCGACGGTGACGACACCGTCGTCTTCCATCAGCATCTCAACAGCGCGCACCCGGTGAGCCCTCGCGAACTACCGCACGCGTGCGGTCCGTACCCGGTGCTGCCGACCACCCCGTGGCGGCACACCCACCACTGGCTTGACGTCGAAAACTCCATCACTGCAGCGGAATCCGCGCCGCGGCCGGGTCTGCTGCTGGGCACTCATATCAAGATCGGCAGCACACCGGCCGTCCATCTGTGGCAAGCGCGGCTGTCGCCGGAGACCAAGCCGTACCCGGGCAGCCACCGCAACAATGGGGTGGAGCTGGTCCCGGCGTCGGTGCTGCTGCAAACGCTGTCCGACGCCGCCTTCGAGGTGAGCGGGCACTCGACGGTCCGCGACATCCGTTTCGAACACCCCGTCATCGTCGACCGGCCGCGGACCATCCAGGTGCTTGCCGATGCCGAGTCGGTGACGGTGTCGTCGAAAGCGGTGACCGACGACCCGGCCGCGCGCTGGGTCAAGCACCTGAGCGCCCGCATCGCACCACGTGACGACACCGCCTGGCCGGCCGCCGACCCCACGTTCACCAACGGGCACAGTGGAACGGAGTTCGATGACGACGCGGTGACCTCGCTGTGGCTCACCTGGGGCAGTGAGGGGCGCCCGTTCGAGTGGTCACTGGCCTCCGGCCGGTCCACCGCGACGGTGTTGCGTGCCGATGTCACATCGGCACAGTCTGGGACGGCTGCGTTGCTCGACGCTGCTCTGCATGTTGCACGCCTGGTGGACGAGGCCAACCCCGAGCTGATGGTGCCCGCGTCGGTCGACGACGTCCGTTTCGGCGAAGCACCCGCAGACGGCCGGGCCGGAGTCACTGTGCACCGGCGCGACGGCGGTGAGGGCGAACTCGTCGTCGACATCGCCGTGACCACACCGGGCGGCGCCCGGTGCGTCGAGGTCCGCGGACTGCGCTACACGGCCCTGGGCTCGGCCACCTCGGCCGATGACCCGAGCGCCATTGCCCACGCGATCGACTGGCAACCCTGGGATGGTGCGCCGCAAACCCCGGGCCAGCCGGGAACCCTGACGGTGGTCGGGGACAGTGCGGCCGCCGATCGGTTGCGTGACGGACTGAACGCGGCCGGTCACCACAGTGTCGGGATCACCGACGCCCAGACCGTCGTCTACGTCGCCGACCCCGGCCTTGCCGGCGAATCGGACCTGGATTGCGCGTCCCGGCTGGTCGGCGAGGTGGCCGACCTGGTGGCCACGCTGGCGCAACGCGACACCCACCCGCCCGCCCTGTGGATCATCACGCACGGTGTCCACGAGGCCACCTCCGAGGCCGCGGTGCGTCAAAGCTGCCTGTGGGGCCTGGCCGGTGTGATCCGGGCCGAGCAGCCGCAGTTGTGCGGCGGTCTGGTCGACCTGCCCAGCGATGACACCGCCGGTGCGGCCGATTGCGCGGCGACGCTGTCGGCCATCCTGCGCACGCCGGCCAAGTCGATCCTGGTTCTGCGCGACGGCCAGTTCCTGACGCCGGGATTCACCCCGATCTCCGGCCCACCGCAGCGCGAGCCGATGGTGTGCCAGCCCGACGGCGCCTACCTCATCACCGGCGGTATGGGAGCGCTTGGCCTGCTGATGGCCGGCTGGCTGACCGATCGAGGTGCCCGGCGCCTGGTGTTGGCCGGCCGCAGCGCCCTGCCGCCTCGGCGCGATTGGGACTCCGAAGAGATCGAGGCCAGCGTCCGCCACAAGATCGCCGCCATTCGGGCGCTCGAACGGCGCGGTGTCACCGTCGACGTGGCCGCTCTCGACATCGGATCCCGGGCCGCGGTGACCGACCTGTTGGCTCGCCGCGACGCAGCCGGCGCCCCGCCGATCCGTGGCATCATCCACGCGGCCGGCATCACCGAGGGCCAGCTGCTCACCGAGGTGGACGCCGACCGGCTGCGCGACACCATGTGGCCCAAGGTCGCGGGTGCCCAGGTGCTCGATGAACTCTTCCCGCCGACAAGCCTCGACTTCTTCTTCATGACCGCCGCCGCCGGCGCGGTGTTCGGTGTGCCCGGCCAGGGTGCCTACGCGAGCGCCAACGCCTACTTGGACGGCCTGGCCCGTGCCCGCCATCAGCGTGGCTGCCACAGCGTCAGCCTGGACTGGGTGGCGTGGAAGGGCCTCGGTTTCGGGGCCGAAGCGCACGTCGTGCTGCACGAACTCGAGCGGATGGGTTCGCGGCCCATCACCCCGGCGGAAGCCTTCGCAGCCTGGGATCACGTCGAGCACTACGACGTCGCGCAGGCCGTGATGGTGCCGCTGCCCAGGGAAGGAAAGCCCGGGGAGTCCGCTTCCGATGCCGCCGGACCGGTCCGCGACTGGGCGCTGCTGCCTGCCGATGAGATACTGAGCGAGCTGGAAATCGGGTTGCGCGGCATTCTGGCGCGCGAGCTTCGCATGTCGGAGGCTGAACTGCAGCTGGACCGGCCGTTCGCCGAACTCGGTCTGAACTCGGTGATGGCAATGGCGGTCCGGCGCGACATCGAAGCGCTGGTCGGCTTGGAGTTGTCAGCCACCATGCTGTGGAACCACCCGACGACTGCGGCACTGGCGGCGCACCTGACCGGCAAGCTGCTGCCGCAGGACGATGCCGGAGACGACGCGGCGGCCACCGGCGGTGAGCTGCCCGAGTCGGCCGACAGTGTGTTGAATGAGCTGTTCGACAGCGTGGAATCGGCTCCGGCCGGATGGGACGGGATCTAGTGGGAATTGAGTTCCCCGCATGACCGCAGCATTTGACGAAGAAGCACTGCGCCACTGGCTGGCCGACTATCTGGTCACCAACATCGGTTGCAGCCTCGAGGACATCGATTTCAACGCGTCCCTCAACGACCTGGGCGTCGGGTCCCGCGACGCCGTGGTGCTCTGCGGCGAACTATCGGAGCTGCTCGGCCGCAAAGTCTCACCTGTCGAACTCTGGCAGCACCCGTCGGTCGCCGAACTGGCCCGATTCTTGATCGAGCCCGATTCCGCAGACGAAGAGTCGGCACCCGAGCCCGGTCGCTTCGGCACCGACGAGCCCATCGCGGTGATCGGTCTGGGTTGCCGCTTTCCCGGTGACATCAACTCACCGGAAGCGCTGTGGCAGTTCCTGATCGACGGCGGCAACGCGGTGACCGAAGTGCCGGCCGATCGGTGGGCGCCCTTCGACGACGGGTCGACGGAGACCGGCAACGCGATCGCTCGCACCACCCGGTGGGGCTCGTTCCTGCGCGACATCGCGGCTTTCGACGCCGATTTCTTCGAGATCTCCAGCCGCGAAGCGGTCAAGATGGACCCCCAGCAGCGACTCCTGCTCGAAGTGGCGTGGGAAGCCTTGGAGCACGCGGGAATTCCGGCGACATCGTTGCGGCGATCGCAGACCGGCGTTTATGTCGGGGCCAGCATCACCGAGTACGGCTGCCACGCGTCCGCCGATCTTCCCAACGTGGACGCCTGGAGCAATGCCGGTGGTGCCCTGAGCATCATCGCCAACCGGCTGTCGTACTTCTTGGACTTGCGTGGTCCGTCGGTGACGGTCGACACCGCGTGCTCGTCGTCGTTGGTCGCCCTGCACCTGGCTTCGCGCAGCCTGCGTACCGGGGAGTGCGAGACCGCGATTGTCGGCGGGGTGAATCTGCTGATGTCTCCGGCGGTTTTCCGCGGCTTCGATCAGAGCGGGGCATTGTCGCCGACCGGCGCGTGTCACGCGTTCGACGCCGACGCCGACGGATTCGTTCGCGGTGAGGGCTGCGGTGTCGTGGTACTCAAGCGCCTGTCGGACGCCCGGCGGGACGGCGACCGGGTGCTGGCGGTGGTGCGCGGATCGGCGATTAACCAGGACGGGCACTCCAACGGTCTGCTGGCGCCGAACCCGGCCGCCCAAATGGCGGTGCTGCGGTCGGCCTACGCCGATGCGGGAGTAGCACCGCAGGAAGTCGACTACGTCGAAACCCATGGAACCGGCACCCTGTTGGGTGACCCGATCGAGGCCAAGGCGCTGGGCACGGTGCTTGGCCGAGGCCGTTCCGCTCAGGCACCGCTGCTGCTCGGGGCCGCCAAGTCGAACCTCGGCCATCTCGAGGCCGCCGCAGGCATGGTCGGCTTCATCAAGACGGTGCTGGCGGTGCAACGCGGGCGAATTCCGAAGAACCTGCATTTCAACACCCCGAACCCGCACATCACGTTCGACCAGATGCGTTTGAAGGTCGTTGCCGAACACCAGGAGTGGCCTTCGTCGGATCACCCGCGGCGGGCCGGGGTCTCCTCGTTCGGATTTGGCGGCACCAACGCCCACGTGGTCATCGAGCAGGCGCCGCCCGCCAAGGTCACTGCGCGCGAAGCCGACCCGGCGGTGACCACCCTGGTGGTCTCCGGGCGGACCCCGGAACGAATCGCCGCAACAGCCCGCGACCTGGCCGACTGGCTGGATGGCGACGGTGCAGGGGTGGAATTGGCCGACGTCGCCCACACCCTCAATCACCACCGTGCCCGGCAGTCACTGTTCGGCAGCGTGTGCGCCCGCGACCGGGGCGCGGCGATCAGCGGCCTGCGGGCGCTGGCGGCCGGTACCTCGGCCGATGGCCAGGAGTGCGGAGTCATCGGGCCGCACGACGGCCCGTGTGGTCCGGGCACCGTGTTCGTGTATTCCGGCCAGGGCTCGCACTGGGTCGGCATGGGGCGTCAACTGCTCACCGACGAGCCTGCTTTCGCCCGGGCGCTGGCCGTGCTGGAACCGGCGTTCGTCGAACACGTCGGGTTCTCGTTGTGGCAGGTGATCTCCGGCGGCGAACCGGTCAGCGGCGATGCGCAGGTACAGCCCGTCCTGATGGGGCTGCAGCTGGCACTGACCGAGCTGTGGCGCTCCTACGGGGTGCACCCCGACGCCGTCATCGGTCACTCCATGGGTGAGGTCACCGCCGCGGTGGTGGCCGGCGCCCTGAGCCCGGCCGATGGGTTCGCGGTTATCGCGGCTCGTTCGCGGCTGATGTCGCAGCAGGCCGGACAGGGCGCGGTGGCGTTGCTGAACCTGGACGCCGAAGCGACCGAGACGCTGCTCGCCGATTACCCGGATGTCAGTGTGGCGGGCTACCTCTCGCCGAAGCAGACCGTCGTGGCCGGCCCGGTGTCGCCCGTGGATGCGGTCATCGCCGTGGTGAGCGGTCAGAACAAGTTCGCCCGGCGGGTCAACATGGAAGTGGCCTCGCACACCGCGTTGATGGACCCGATCCTGCCGGAGTTGCGCGCGGCACTGGAGGGCCTGACGCCCGAAGTCGCCACCATCCCGTTTTTCTCGACCGTGACCGAGGCGGCCATGCCGGCCGGCGGCATGCCGATGCTGGACGCCGAGTACTGGGTGAACAACGTTCGCCAGCCGGCGTTGCTGACGCAGGCGGTCCGTGCGGCGGCCGGCGAGTACACCACGTTCGTGGAGGTCAGCGCCCACCCGATTCTCACGCACGCGATTGCCGACACCGTGGAAGCCCTCGGCGGTCACCACCACAGCGTCGGGACCCTGGTGCGCGACGCCGACGACGCGGTCAGCTTCCACACCAACCTCAACCGCACGCACACCACCCAGCCTCCGCAGACTCCGCACCCGCCCGAACCGCACCCGGTGTTGCCCGCCACCCCGTGGCAGCACAGCACCTATTGGATCGAGACCACGGCCGTCCGTCATGCCGGCGCCCCGGCCGGTGCCGCAGCGCAACCGGCCGCCGGCAACCCGGGAGCGGTGCCTGCGGACTGGTGGTGCGAGCTGACCTGGCCGACTGCCGAAGCAGAGGCCGGCGACATCGGCACCGAGCAGTCCTGGCTGGTCATCGGGGACAACGGCCTGAGTTCCGAGATCGGCGCGAAGCGCGGTGGCGCCGTGACGGCGCTGGACGTCGACGCCGACCCTGCCGCACTGGCTGCGGCGCTGGCCAACGCCACACATGTCCTCTACGCGCCGCCGACGGACGCGACGGACCTGCGCGCAGAACCGGCCTACGCGGCGTTCAACGCAGCACGGCGGCTGGCCACCGTGATGGCCGAGCAGACATCGAAGCCGGCGACGCTGTTCCTGTTGACCCGCAACGCCCAACCCGTCGGTGACGGGGACCGGGCCAACCCCGCGCATGCCGTGCTCTGGGGGCTGGGCCGCAGCTTGGCCCTGGAGCACCCCGGGATCTGGGGCAGGGTCATCGACGTCGACGAGTCGGTGCCCCCGGCCGTGGTCGCCGGGTACCTGCTCGCCGAGGCGGGCGCTGCCGACAACGAGGACCAGGTCGTCTACCGGGCCGGCATCCGCCGGGTGCCCCGCCTGCTCGGTGGCCGCCCCACCGGTGCCGCGCCGGTCGAATTCGACGCCGACAGTTGCCATCTGGTGATCGGCGCGACGGGCAACATCGGTCCACAGCTGGTGCGGCAACTGGCGGCCAGTGGGGCCAAGACCGTCATCGCCGTATCCCGGCACCCCGGTTCACGGCTCGACGATTTGACGGCCGAGTTGGCTTTGGCCGGAACGACACTGGTGACGGTGCCTGTCGACGCCGCCGACGAGACCGCGATGAGTGCGTTGTTCGATCGGTTCGGCGCCGACCTGCCGCCGCTGGAAGGCATCCACGTGGCCGCCTTCGCGGGCGGCCCGGTGACATTGCGCGACATGACCGACGACGACGTCACCACCATGTTCCGCCCGAAACTCGACGTGGTCGCGGTGCTGCACAAGCTGTCGCTGCGGCAGCCGGTGCGCTACTTCGTGTTGTTCTCGTCGATCTCCGGTATCACCGGATCGCGGTGGCTTGCGCACTACACCGCAACCACCACCTTCCTGGACACCTTCGCCTACGCCCGCCGGGCGGCCGGGTTGCCTGCCACCGCGATCAACTGGGGGCTGTGGAAGTCGTTGACCGACACCCAGTCCGACGCCGAACGCCAAGTGACCGTCGACTCCGGGCTGGAGCCGATGGCCGACGACGTCGCGATCGGGGCGTTGCCACTGGTGATCGGCGCGCGGAGCGCGGTACGGCACACCGTCGTCGCGGCGGACTGGCCACGGCTGGCCACCGCCTACCGCACTCGGGCCGCGCTGCGCATTGTCGATGACCTGCTGGTCGCCGACACGCCGGCTGACGGCGCGGCGACGCAGAGCACCGAGTTCCGCCGAGCTGTGACCGAGGCGGAACCCGAACAGCGCCTGGAGCTGCTGCGCGAACACGTCACCGATCAGGTCGTCGCGGCCATGGGCCTGGCGTCGCGCCACGCCCTGGATCCGACTGCGGGATTCTTCCAATCCGGCATGGATTCGCTGATGAGCGTCACCCTGCAGCGGGCCCTTTCGGACAGTCTCGGCGAAACACTGCCTGCCGCAGTGGTGTTCGACTACCCGACAATCGACGCGCTGACGGGGTACCTGGCAACGATCCTGCCCGAGGTGGCAGAGGCCGCCGAGCAGGACAGCGCCGACGCCTACGACGACATGAGCGATGACGAGCTGCTCGCGCGGCTCTCGGAGAGGTTGAGTTGAGCGAGAAGAGTGCTGCGCCGGTCGGGGGGCCGGATCGTCGGGCGATTGTTGCTGAGGCGCTGCGCAAGATTGATGATCTGACGGCGCGGTTGGCGGTGGCTGAGGCCGGTGATACTGAGCCGATTGCGGTGGTGGGTTTGGGGTGTCGTCTGCCTGGTGGGGTGGATGGTCCGGCTGCGTTGTGGCAGTTGTTGTGTGATGAGGGTTCGGGCATTGTGCGGGTTCCGGCGGATCGCTGGGATGCGGATGCGTTCTATTCGTCGGATCATTCGGTTCCGGGGACGATTTGTTCTCGTGAGGGCGGGTTTTTGACGTCGTGGCAGCCGGCTGAGTTTGATGCGGAGTTTTTTGGTATTTCGCCGCGTGAGGCCGATGCGATGGATCCTCAGCAGCGGTTGTTGATGGAGGTGGCCTGGGAGGCGTTGGAGCATGCCGGGATCACTAAGGAGGCGATCCGGGGCACTGCGACCGGCGTCTTCGTCGGCCTCACCACCAACGACTACACCATTCTCGCGACAGAGCAGACCAGCCCGCGCGACATCGACCCCTACCTCTCGTTCGGCAATGCGCCGAATTTTGCGGCGGGGCGGTTGTCGTATTTCTTGGGTGTGCATGGTCCGGCGATGATGGTGGATACGGCGTGTTCGTCGTCGTTGGTGACGATTCATTTGGCGTGTGCGAGTTTGCGGCGTCGGGAGTCGGATCAGGCGTTGGCGGCTGGGGTGAACCTGATTTTGACCCCGCAGAACAGTATTGCGACGTCGCGGTGGGGGATGTTGGCCCCCGATGGGCAGTGCAAGACCTTCGATGCGGCTGCTGACGGTTACGTTCGTTCTGAAGGCGCTGGGGTGGTGGTGCTCAAGCGTTTGTCGGATGCGCAGCGTGATGGTGATCGGATTTTGGCGGTGGTGCGGGGTTCGGCGGTGAATCAGGATGGGCCGTCGTCTGGTCAGACGGTGCCGTCGGGTCCGGCGCAGCAGAAGGTGGTGCGGGCGGCGTTGGAGTCGGCGCGGTTGTCGCCGGCCGATATCGATTATGTCGAGGCGCATGGCACGGGGACGGCGTTGGGTGATCCGATTGAGTTGGATGCGCTCTCGGCGGTGTTTGGTGAGCGTGCTGGGTCGGCGCCGTTGGTGTTGGGGTCGGTGAAGACCAATCTGGGGCATTTGGAGTCGGCTTCGGGTGTGGCGGGGTTTATCAAGACGGTGTTGTCGGTGCAGCAGGGGTTTGTGCCGCGGCATTTGAATTTTTCGGAGTTGACGCCGAATGCGGGTGTGGGGGCGTCGAAGTTTCAGGTTGCGGGTGCGGCGATGGACTGGCCGGTGGTGTCGCGTCCGCGTCGGGCGGGGGTGTCCTCGTTTGGGGTGTCGGGCACTAATGCGCATGTGATTGTGGAGCAGGCTCCCGATGCTGAGGTTGTTCCGGCAGGTGCTCCTGTGCCGGTGAGCACGTTGGTGGTGTCGGGGAAGTCGCCGGCGCGTATAGCGGCAACCGCCGGAGTACTCGCACAGTGGATGCAGACCGATGGTGCTGGTGTGTCCCTGGCCGACGTCGCAGTGACCCTGCAGCAGAACCGAAGCCGCTTCAAATACACCGCGGGTGTATGCGTTCGCGACCGCGCCGCCGCGGTGGCCGGCCTGACGGCGCTGGCTGCTGGCGAGTCCGCGCCCGGCGTCATCGAGCCCCGGCCGCGTCCGGCGACATCTCGGCCGGTGTTTGTGTTTTCGGGTCAGGGTTCGCATTGGGTGGGGATGGGTCGTCGGTTGTTGGCCGATGAGCCGGTGTTTGCCGATGCTGTTGCTGAGTTGGAGCCGCTTTTTGCCCGGCAGGTGGGTTTTTCGCTGCGTGAGGTGATTGAGCAGGGCGTTGAGATTTCTGGTGATGCGCAGGTGCAGCCGGTGATCATGGCGTTGCAGTTGGCGTTGGCTGCGTTGTGGCGGTCGTATGGGGTTGTTCCGGATGCGGTGATTGGGCATTCGATGGGGGAGGTGTCTGCGGCGGTGGTGGCCGGGGCGCTGACGCCGGAGCAGGGTTTGAAGGTGATCGGGGTGCGGTCGGCGTTGATGTCGCGTCAGGCCGGTCAGGGTGCGGTGGCGTTGCTGGAGTTGGATGCCGCCGCGGCCCAGGAGTTGTTGGTGGGTTATCCCGGTGTTGAGGTGGCGGGGTATTTGTCGCCGCGGCAGACGGTGGTGGCGGGTTCGCCGGCGGATGTGGATGCGGTGATTGCTGCGGTGGCTGCTGCGGAGCGGTTTGCGCGGCGGGTGAATATGGAAGTGGCTTCCCATACCGCGTTCATGGATCCGATCCTGGATGAGCTGCGTGCCGAGTTGGCCGACCTGACCCCACAAATGCCGCAGATCCCGTTCATATCCACGGCGGTGGATCCTGCGGGGCCCACGCCGCGTTTGGACGCGGACTACTGGGTGGCCAACGTGCGCAAGCCCGCGTTGGTCAGCCAAGCCGTGACCGTGGCGGTCGCGGAGCACGACACGTTCATCGAGATCAGCCCCCACCCGTTGCTGACCCACTCGATCACCGAGACGGCCGAAGCCGCCGCCGCCGAACCGGTGACCGTGGCCTCGACCCTGCGCCGGGGCGACGACGAAACCCTGAGCTTCCATGTTCAGCTCACCGAACTCGGCCGGCATGCCGGCGACACCAACGCTGCCAATCCCTCCCAGGCCGGCGGATTCGCCGAACTGCCGACCACCCCCTGGCAGCACAGCCGGCATTGGCTCGCCCCGCGTGGACCAGCTACTCAGGCCCAGGACGTGCATCCACTGCTCGGTGTGCACGTCGAGATGCTCAGCGGCGGCGACCACATCTGGCAGAACGATCTGAGCACCGAGACGATGCCGTGGCTGGCCGAGCACCCGGTGCACGGACAGTCCGTGGCGCCGGCGGCGGCGCTGATCGAGATGCTGGTGGCAGCGGGCAGCGAGGCGCTCGGCCGACCCACCGAGTCGATCGCGGTGACCGGCATACAGATCGAACAGCCGCTGGTGCTGGAGCGCGGGATGCAGGTCACCACCCAGCTCAGCGGCAGCGAGGGGCAGACCCGGGTCGAGATCCACGCCCGCGCGGCCGGCGAAGCATGGTCCCGGCATGTGGTCGCCGACATCTCGCCGGCACCGGCCGAGCGGGACGGTTCGGCGTCCCAAGAGGACTCCGCGCACAGTGTGCTCACGTTGCCCGACAGCGTGGCCACCCATCCCGCCTACCGCCTGCACCCCGCATTGCTCGATGCCGGGCTGCGGCAACTGGCGGCGGCTATCTCGGCCGAGGGGATCAGCTACGTGCCGACGGCGGTGGCCGCGGTACGGGTGTTCGCCCCGGCTGGGCGCCAGGTTGGTTGCCACGCCGAAGTGACCAGTCACGAAGACCAGGTGGCCGTTGGCCGGGTCGTCCTGAGCGATGAGGCGGGCGCCGTCCTTGCAGAGCTCACCGGCATCGAGCTGCGCCCGCTCGATCCCCGGTCCCTGCGGGTGCCGCTGGATCAGAAGCTCTTTGCCACCGAGTGGGCTCTGTCGCCTGCACCCGACGCCGCCGGGGCTGCCGACGGCAGCTGGCTGGTGCTGTCCGAGCCGTCGGCCGGTGAACTCGCCGCGCAGTTCGGGGCACGCCTGGGCGGCCCGAATCGCAAGGTTGTGACCGGCCCGTTCGCCGACGAACCGGCCCTGACTGAAGCGGTTGCACGTGCCGCCGCCGACCCCGCGCATCCGCCGGCCGGCATCGTGGTCTTCCTGGACCGGCGCGGATTCGACGGGTCCGACCCGGAAGGCGCACTGGCTCGCGCCCGCGAGCTCGTCTGGACGGCTTCATCGACGGCTCGCGCAGCGGTCCAGGGCTGGCCGGCTGCGACCGGAGCCAACAAGCCGCGGTTGTGGCTGGTCAGCCGCGGCGGGTTGGCCTTCGGCGATCGTGAGCCGCATGAGCCGGCTGACCCGGCTATCGGCGCGCTCAAAGGTGTGGTCCGTACCTGGCGCTTCCCCGGCGAACTCGCCCGGGTGCTGGCCGATGAGCCCGACCTGGGCGCCACCCTGGTCGACCTGGACGCCTCGGCGGACACCGCGGCCCTGGCCGACGCCCTGCTGGCCGAACTGGGCGCCCCGCTGCGCGACGACGTGATCGCCTGGCGCGGCGGACAGCGCTACACCGAACGGCTCACCCGAGCCACCCTCGACGGTGCCGAGACGATCCAGGCCCCGCAGGCCGAGGTGCGCGCCGACGGCTCCTACCTGCTCACCGGTGGTCTGGGCGGTCTGGGCATCGTGGTGGCCCGCTGGCTGGTGGCCCGCGGCGCCGGCCGAATCGTGCTGAACGGCCGCAGCGAGCCTGCCGAACAGCAGCGCGCCGTGCTGGACGAACTGGCCGCCGGAACCGACGTGGTCTTTGTCGCCGGCGACATCAGTTCACCGGGAGTGGCCGACGCTCTGGTGGCCGCCGCGCAGGAGACGGGCAAGCCGCTGCGCGGTGTCGTGCACGCCGCCGGTGTGCTCGGAGACGGGCTGGTGACGGCCGTGACCCGCGAGAGCCTGGAGAGCGTCTGGTCCGCCAAGGCCGTCGGCGCCGCCCGGCTGCATGCGGCGACCGCAGCCACCCAGCTTGACTGGTGGGTGGGTTTCTCCTCGATGGCAGCGCTGCTGGGGCTGCCCGGCCAGCTCGGCTACGCCACCTCCAACGCCTGGCTGGATGCGCTGATGGCGTGGCGGCACGCCTCTGGCCTGCCCGCGACCGCGATCAACTGGGGTCAGTGGTCCGATGTGGGTCTCGGACGGTCGATGACGCTCAGCGTCCTCGACCCGATCAGCCCCGACGAAGGCATCGAGGCACTGGATGCCGTGCTGGGTGCCGACGCCGGCCGGATCGGGGCCCGGATCGGGGTGGGACGCCTGCGCATCGACCGTGCGGTCGCCACCTCGCCGGAATTCCGGGAGCTGACCTTCTTCGAGGACCTCGTCGGTGAGGCAGATGTGACGCTCGGTGCTACTGCGACCAGTGAGCAGTCCGGCGCCGCTACCTCGGCAGCAGGCGTTCCGGACTGGTCGACCATCCCCGCCGACCAGCGGCACGGGGAATTGGTGGTCAGGCTGCAGGCTATTCTGGCCCGCGAACTTCGAACATCTGCGACAGCGGTCGATGTGGATCAGCCGTTCCCGGAGATGGGGCTCGATTCCATGATCGCGATGACGGTCCTGAAAGAGACACAACAGCTGGTAGGGGTGGATTTGTCGGCGTCGATGCTGTGGAATCACCCCAGCATCTCAGCGTTGGCAACGCACCTGGTGGGACTGCTGGCGTCACGTTATGTGGAACCGGACACCACAGCGGGGCAAGGCGACGATGATTTGGGGTTCGGCTCATCCGGCGGTGTGCTGGACGAGTTGTTCGATCAGGTCGAGTCGGCTTCGACCGGTAGCGAGAGCGGTATTTATTGATGACGACGATCTTCAACAGGATGTCGGCCATGGGCGCCGACAAGCGGGGGGCGCTGACCGAGCAGTTCGACAAGGCGTCGCGGATCGCCGCCGCCGAACCGATTGCGGTCGTCGGGATCGGCTGCCGCTTCCCGGGCGGGGCCTCGGGCCCGGACGCCTACTGGGAGCTGTTGGAGACCGGGCGCGACGCCATCACCGAAATCCCCTCGGATCGTTGGGACGCCGACGAGTACTACGACCCGGATCCGCTGGCCCCGGGCCGGATGTCGTCGAAGTGGGGTGGCTTCATCTCCGACGTGGCCGGCTTCGACGCCGACTTCTTCGGAATCTCTCCGCGCGAAGCCGAGGCGATGGACCCGCAACAGCGTCTGATGCTCGAGGTTGCTTGGGAGGCCCTCGAACACGCCGGGCTGTCGCCGGAAACCCTGTCGGGCATCCGGTCCGCGGTGATGATGGGTGTGTATTACACCGAATACCAAGGGATTTCAGCAGCCAATCCAGATGCGATCGACGGCTACTCGGCCACCGGTAACGCCCACGCCGTCGCCGTCGGCCGAATCGCCTACCTGCTGGGACTGCGCGGTCCCGCGGTCGCGATGGACTCGGCATGCTCGTCGTCGCTGGTCACGATCCACATGGCCTGCCAGAGCCTGCGCATGCGGGAGAGCGACCTGGCCCTGGCCGGCGGTGTCAGCCTCATCCTGCGGCCGGAAACACAGGTCGCCATGGCCAAGTGGGGAATGCTGTCACCGCGCGGCCGATGCCACACCTTCGACGCCGGAGCGGACGGATTCGTGCGCGGCGAGGGCGCCGGGATCGTCGTACTCAAGCGCCTCACCGACGCCATCCGTGACGGCGACCGGGTGCTGGCGGTGGTGCGCGGCTCGGCGGTCAACTCCGACGGCAAGTCCAACGGGCTGACCGCGCCGAACACCATCGCTCAGATCGACGCGATCAGCCGGGCGCTGCGTAGTGCCGACGTTACGGCCAATTCGGTGAACCTCATCGAGACGCACGGCACCGGAACGGCTTTGGGTGACCCGATCGAGTTCGAGGCGCTCGCAGACGTCTACGGCCGCGGCGCCGACAAGTGCGCCTTGGGTGCGGTCAAGACCAACATCGGGCACCTGGAGGCGGCGGCCGGCATCGCCGGCTTCATCAAGGCCGCGTTGTCTGTGCAACACGGCCAGATTCCGCCGAACCTGCACTTCTCCAAGTGGAACCCGGCGATCGACCCGTCTCCGACGCGGCTGTTCGTCCCCACTGAGATGACGCCTTGGCCGGCGGCCGAGGGGCCGCGCCGGGCCGCGGTGTCATCGTTCGGGCTGGGTGGAACCAACGCGCACGTGGTGCTCGAGCAGGGACCGGACCCGGTACCGGCACCGGCGTCGGCCGAACCGGTCGCCACGCTGGTGATCTCGGGCAAAACCGAAAAGCGGGTGGCGGATTGGGCCGCCACGTTGGCTGACTGGATCGCGGGCCCGGGCGCCGCCGTACCGCTGGCAGACGTCGCCAACACCCTCAATCACCACCGCAGCCGGTACGCCAAGTTCGCCACCGTCTGCGCACGCGACACCGAGCAGGCGCTGGCCGGGTTGCGGGCGGTCGCCGGCGGATACCCGGCTCCCGGAGTGGTCGGCACGCGTGCCACGTTGCGCGGCAAAGGAACCGTGTTCCTGTACTCGGGCCAGGGATCTCAGTGGGCCGGCATGGGCCGCCAACTGCTGATCGATGAGCCGGCGTTCGCCGCCGCCGTGGACGAGCTGGAGCCCGATTTCGTTGCGCAGGTTGGGTTCTCGTTGCGCCAGGTTCTCGAATCCGGCGAGCCGGTGGTCGGCATCGATCGCATCCAGCCGGTGTTGGTGGGCATGCAGCTGGCACTGACGGCGCTGTGGCGATCCCACGGAGTCGAGCCGGACGCGGTGATCGGCCATTCGATGGGGGAGGTGGCCGCGGCCGTGGTGGCCGGTGCGCTGAGCCCCGCGGACGGCCTGAAGGTGATCGCCACCCGGTCGAGACTGATGGCCCGATTGAGCGGCCAGGGCGCGATGGCGCTGCTGGAGCTCGATGCCGACGCCGCCGAAAAGCTGGTCGCCGAGCACCCGGACATCACCGTGGCGGTGTACGCAGCGCCGCAGCAGACCGTGATCGCCGGACCGCCCGACCAGGTCGACGCCGTCGTCGCGATCGTCGACGCCCAGGGCAAACTGGCCCGCCGCGTCGAGGTGGACGTGGCGTCGCATCACCCGACCGTCGACCCGATCCTGGGCGACCTGCGGAGCGCGCTGGCTGACCTGAGGCCGTCCGCGCCGAAGATTCCGCTGATCAGCACCGTCGGTCAAGAAGGAACCGGCGTGCCGGCTTTCGATGCGGACTACTGGGTGCACAACCTGCGCAACCCGGTGCGGTTCGCCCAGGCCGTGACTGCGGCCGCCGCTGGGCACGCCACCTTCATCGAAGTCAGCCCGCATCCGTTGCTCAGCCACGCCATCAACGGCAACCTTGAAACCGCGCGGCCCGCCGGCGACAGCGTGGTGACCGGCACCCTGCTGCGCGAGCAGCCCGAGGCGCTGAGCTTCCACACCAATCTGGCGACAGTGGCACCGCCGCCTGCCGACGCACCGCAGCCCGACGGCGGGATCGGCCGCGCCGATCTGCCGCCGCGGCCGTGGCAGCACGTCCGCTATTGGGCCGCGCCGGTCGCCGCGAACCGTCACAGCGCCGATGCACATCCGCTGCTGGGTATCCACGTCGAGCTGCCGTCGGGCCACGGCCACGTCTGGCAGGCCGACGTGGGCACCGACCTCGTGGCGTGGATGGCCCACCACAAGGTGCACGGCCAGGTCGTGATGCCCGCGACCGGCTTCGCCGAAATGGCGTTGGCGGCGGCGGGTGAGGCCTTGGGTCTGCCGCCGTCCGCCGTCGCGGTGGATCGGGTCGAGGTCGAGCAGATGCTGCGCGTCGACGAGCGGACCGAAGTCACCACCCGGTTGCTGCACGACGCCGACGGTTCCGACGAACTGCGCATCGAGATCCATTCCCGCCCGGCCGGCGGCAGCTGGTCCCGGCATGCCGTGGCCCGCGCTGCGGCGGCACAACCCGCCGCTGCGGCGCAACGCCCGGCACCCACCGGCGGCGGCACCGCGCTCTCACCGGCCGACCTCTATACGGCGCTGCGCCGTACCGGCCTGCAGCACGGGCCGGCGTTCGCCGCGCTGACCCGGATCGTGCGCAAGCCCGGCGGCGCCTCGGAGGCCGAGATCGTGCTGCCCGACGAGGCCACCGCGCACCGGGGTTACCGGATTCACCCGGTGATGCTCGACGCGGCCCTGCAATGCCTGGCCGCGGCGCTGCCCGACGAGTCGTTGATGGGTTCGGCCGGGATGGACGAGGCCACCTATCTTCCGGTGGCGGTCGAGAACATCCGGATCTTCGGCGACGTCGGCCGCCGGGCCCGTGGGCACGCCGAGCTGGTCAGCCATGACGACGGCGGGATCCTGGGCCGGGTCACCCTGACCGACGACACCGGGGCGGTCACGGCCGAGCTGTCCGGGATCTATCTGCAGCGCGTGCAGCGACGTACCGTGCCTCTGCCGTTGACCCAGAAGATCTTCGACACCGAGTGGATCGACACGTCCGTCCCCGCGCAGCCGCCGGCAGCTCCCGATGGCAGCTGGCTGGTGCTCACCGACGGTGCCGAAACCGAAGCGCTGGCAGCCGATTTCGCCGGTCGCTTCGGTTCGGACACCCGCCGGGTGATCACCGCAGACCTGGCCAGCGAACCCGCCGTGCGGGAGGCGTTCGCGCAGACCGCCGACGACCCGGACCGGCCTCCGGTCGGGGTGATCGTGTTGGCCGCTCAAGGTGCCTTCGACGGCACCGAGGTCGGCGATGCGCCGGCACGCGGTCGTGACCTGGCCTGGTCGGTCGCCTCCACGGTGCGCACCATCGTCGGCGGCTGGCACGGCGCCACGCCGCGGCTGTGGCTGGTGGGCCGCAACGGCCTGACCGTGGGGGACGAGCACGGCGACCCGTCGATCAGCGCCCTCAAGGGGCTGGTGCGGGTGCTGGCCTACGAGCACCCGGACCTGCACACCGGCGTGGTCGACCTGGACGCTTCGGCGGACCCGGCGGCGGCCCTGATCACCGAGCTGGGGCTGGCGAGCACCGACGACGTGGTGGCCTGGCGCGGGGAGCACCGCTACGCCGAACGTCTCAAGCGTGCGAACGTGACCCCCACCGGTGTCCCGACCGTGCGATCCGACGGCGCCTACGTGCTGACCGGCGGCCTGGGCGGTATCGGGCTGGTCGTCGCCCGGTGGCTGATCGACCACGGCGCCGCGCGGATCGTGCTCAACAGCCGCTCGCAGCCATCGGAGGAGCAGCGCGCCGTGCTGTCCGAGCTCGAGGCGCGGGCCCAGATCGCGGTCGTCTCGGGCGATCTCGCCGCACCGGGTGTGGCCGAGAGCCTGGTCGCCGCGGCGGAACAGACCGGGCTGACACTGCGCGGTGTCATCCACGGCGCCGCGGTCATCGATGACCAGATCGTGGTCGGTATCGACAAAGAGACGCTGGGCCGCGTGTGGGCGCCCAAGGCCGCGGCCGCGCTGCGCCTGCACGTCGCGACCGTCGGCAAGGAGCTGGACTGGTGGGTCGGGTTCTCCTCGACCTCGTCGCTGCTGGGGGCACCCGGCCAGGCGTCCTACGCCGCGGCCAGCGCCTGGCTGGACGGCCTGGTGGCGTGGCGGCGGGCCGCCGGGCTGCCGGCGATCACCATCAACTGGGGCCAATGGTCCGGAGTCGGTGTCGCCCAGGAACTCAAGTTCAGCGCACTGGACCCGATCAACCCCGACGAAGGCATGGAGGCCCTCGAGGCCATCCTCGGCGGCGATCTTTCCCGGATCGGTGTTGCCCGGCTGCGCCTGGACCGGGTGGCCGCGGCCTTCCCGGAACTGCAGCAACTCGGGTACTTCGCGACCCTGGCCGAAGAACTCGACCTCGACGACGAGGACGACGACTGGCCCGGTCCGGAAGGGCTCAAGCAGCTCAGCGCCGCCGAGGCCACCAAAGCCGTTGTCGCACGGTTGGGTTCGCGGATCATGGCGATCATGGGCTACCCCAAGGGCAGCGTCATCGACCCGGCGAGGCCGTTGACCGAGCTCGGCATGGATTCACTGATGGCAGTGCGCATCCGCAACACCGTCCGGGGCGACTTCGGCGCGGAGCCCCCGGTGGCACTGCTGCTGCAGGGTGCCTCACTGACCGACCTGGCCGCCGACCTGGCCCGCCAACTCGGCCTCGCCGAGCCGGAGGGGGCGGACGGCGCGGGCGACGTCGGCGGTGTTCGGAGCCGGGCCCAGCAGCGTGCCGCGGCGCGTCAGCGGGCCGCGGCACGGCGAAAAGTAGGAGATCGTTCGTGACCAACAATGAAGTGCCGCCCAACGCGATCGCGGTTGTCGGCATGGCGGGGCGCTTTCCGGGTGCCCGCACGCTGACCGGATTCTGGAACAACCTGCGCAACGGCACCGAATCCATCGTCACGTTGTCCGAGGACGAGCTGCGCGCCAGCGGTGTGAGTGACAAGGCGCTGGCGAACCACAACTATGTGCGGCGGGCCGCGCTGCTGGACGGCATCGACGAGTTCGATGCGGGCTTCTTCGGCTTCACCCCGCTGGCTGCTCGCACCATGGACCCGCAGCACCGGCTGTTCCTGCAGACCGCCTGGCACGCCCTGGAGGACGCCGGCTACCGGCCCGGCGAGATCGAGGGATCGGTCGGCGTCTACGGGACCAGCACCACCAGTGGCTACCTGCTGCACAACCTGATGTCGCACTACGACCCGAACCTGATCATCGGCCAGGGCGTCAGCTTCGAGATGGTCAACCTGTCGTTGCAGAACGACAAGGACTATCTGGCCACCCGGGTGGCTCACCAGCTCAACCTGCACGGCCCGGCACTGTCGGTGCAGACGGCCTGCTCGTCGGCGTTGGTCGCGCTGCACCTGGCCTGCCAGAGCATCCTGGGCGGCGAATGCGACATGGCGCTGGCCGGTGGTTCGTCGCTGCGGGTTCCGCACCACGTCGGGTACTGGCACGAGCCGGGCTCGATGGTCTCGGCGAGCGGGCATTGCCGGCCGTTCGACGTGCGCGCCGACGGCACCATCTTCGCCAGCGGTGTCGGTGTGGTGGTGCTCAAGTCGCTGGATGCGGCCGTCGATGACGGTGACCAGATCCACGCGGTGATCCGGGGTTCGGCGCTGAACAACGACGGCGGAACCAAGATGACCTACGCGGCGCCCACCGCGGCCGGGCAGGCCGACGTGATCGCCGAGGCGCACGCGGTCGCCGAGGTCGACGCGTCCACCATCAGCTACATCGAGTCGCACGGCACCGCCACCCCGCTGGGTGACCCGATCGAAATCGAAGGCCTGCGACAGGCTTTCGCGGTCTCCGAGGAACAGCGGTCCGGCCCCTGCTATGTGGGCTCGGTGAAGTCCAACATCGGCCACCTGGAGTCGGCGGCAGGTATCGCCAGCCTGATCAAGACCATCCTGTGCCTCAAGCACCGGGCTATTCCCGGCACGCTGCACTACACCAGCCCGAACCCCGAACTGCACCTCGAAGACGGGCCGTTCCGGATCCGCGGCGAATACGGGCCCTGGGAGTCCGACGGCATCCGGCGCGCCGGGGTCAGCTCGTTCGGCGTCGGCGGCACCAACGCCCACGTCATCGTCGAGGAGTGGCCGCAAGAGGAGACCGCCGGCGCCGCGCCCAAGCCCGGCCCCGAGGTGCTGTTGCTGTCGGCGCGTACCGCCGAAGCACTGGCGCAGGGACGCATCGATCTGGCTGCTGAGCTGTCCGGCGGTGACGACGCCGAGGCGCCCAGCCTCCCGGATGTTGCGTACACGCTGGCCAACCGGCACCCGCACAACCTGCGGCTGGCCGCGGTCGTCGCCGACCGCGCCGACGCGGCGGCGGTGCTGGGCGCCGAAGAGAGCGAGAACGTCTTCATCGGCGAGGGCGTGGACCTCAAAGAGGTGGGCGACGCCGCCGACCGGGTGGTGTTCCTGTTCCCGGGCCAGGGTGCCCAGCACATCGGAATGGCCCGCGGGCTCTACGACAACGAGCCGGTGTTCGCCGAGTACTTCGACCGCTGCGTCGCCGGCTTCGAGGCGGAGCTGGGCTACGACCTGCGCGCGATGATCTTCGAGGGCACCTCGCGGGACCTGGAGCGCACCGACCGTACCCAACCGGCCCTGTTCACCGTGGAATACGCGCTGGCCAAGCTGGTCGAGAGCTACGGTGTGCGCCCGGCGGCGCTGGTCGGCCACAGCATCGGCGAATACGCCGCCGCCACCGTTGCCGGTGTCTTCGACCTCGACACCGCAATCAAGGTGGTGGCGATGCGCGCCCGATTGATGCATGCCGCACCGCGGGGCGTCATGGTGGCCGTACCGATCAGTGCCGACGCGGTCGGCGCCTACCTGACCGAGGGTGTCGACCTGGCCGCGGTCAACGACCCGGACGGCTGCGTGGTCGCCGGAACCGAAGCCGACATCCGTGAATTCTCCGACGCGCTCAAGCAGGCCGGGATCAACGCGCGCCGGGTCCGGACCTCGCACGCATTCCACTCGCGCCTGATGGACTCGATGATCTCGGAGTTCACCGCGTTCCTGTCCCGGCAGACGCTGCACGAACCGCAGATCCCGCTGCTGTCGAACCTGATCGGTACCTGGCTGGCGCCCAGCGAGGCGACCAATCCTGCGACGTGGGCGCGCAGCGTACGGGCCACCGTACGGTTCGCCGACGAGATCGATACGGTGCTGAACGACCCGCACCGCGTCCTGCTCGAGGTCGGCCCGGGAGCCACCCTGACCGCGTCGGCGGCCCGCAACCCGAAGTTCGCGGGTGGGCATCGGGCGGTTCGACTGATGCGTCACCACGCGCAGAACCGCGACGACCGCGACACCTTCTTGCTGGCCCTCGGCCAACTCTGGGCTGCAGGTGTCGAGGTGGACTGGTCGGCGTTGCGCGGCGATTACCATCCCAAGCACGTAACTGTTCCCGGTTACCCCTTTGAGCGCCAACGGCATTGGCTTGAACACAATTCCGGCGCCACCTGGGTGTCCGGCTCGGGCGCCGGAAGCGGCGCCGCCGGCGGGCAGAGCAACGGTAGCGGCAGTGGCGGCTCGGCCGGGTCTTCGATCGAAGCGACGCTGCAACGCATCTGGGCGCTGTGCCTGGGTGTCGGCTCAGTGGACCGCACGGCCAACTTCTTCGACGTCGGCGGTGACTCGCTGGTGGCGATCAGCGTCGCCATGGCCGCCTCCCACGAGGGGCTGGACCTCACCCCGCAGGACCTCTATGACAACCCGACGGTGGCGGCGCTGGCCAAGGCGCTGACCGCCCGATACACCGCCGGCGGGCTGGGGCGCCAATCGCTCGGCGAGGTCGAGCACCCGCCCGTGCCGCCGAACATCACCTACTTCCTGGAAAACGGTGTCCGCGAACACGGTCGCTGGCGTATCCCGCTGATCCTGCGGTTGCGGCCGGACGTCTCGGTCGATGACGTGCGCGCCGTGTTGACCGCGGTGGTCAACCACCACGACGCGCTGCGGTTGCGCATCACCGAGCGGGCCGGTACCTGGGAGCAGCGGATCGTCGAACCCGGCGATTTCGGGGAGATCAGCACCCACTCGCTGCCCGAGGGGCTGACCGCCGAACACGACGCGGTGCGCACGCTGCTGGCCGAGCACATCCGCGACCAGGACCTCTCCGGACCGCCGCTGACTGCGCTGTACATCCGGGGCGCGTCGGGTGATCTGTGCTACCTGGCGCTGAGCCTGCACGCCGGAGTCGGTGATGAGGCGTCCCGCGACATCCTGCTGACCGACATCTTCACGGGCTTCGGCCAGAAGCTGGCCGGCAACGACATCGAGCTGCAGCCGGTCGGGGTGGGCTGGACCGAGTGGTCGCAGCGTTGCGCCGGACTCGCGACCCACCCGGCGGTGCTGGAAAGCCGCGAGTTCTGGTTGAAGGCAACGCAATCAGCGACTCTGCGGCTGGCCGCGGATGTCGCCGAACCCCCGGCCGCCGCTGACCTGTCCAAGCTCACCACGACGCTGCCTGCCGCCGACACCAGCGAGATCGACGACGCGCGCCGGCGGCTGCGGTTGCCGATCAACGAGATCCTGTTGGCCGGCCTGAGCCGGGCGGTGGCATCGGTGGTCGGCGAGGGCACCGTGGCCGTCGACATGGGGGGTGCGGGCCGTTCGGTGCTCAAGCCCGACGTCGATCTGCGCCGTACCGTGGGCTGGTTCACCACGCTCTACCCGGTCGCGCTCGGCTGCTCCACCGAGGGCCAGGTAAGCGCCCGGCAGCTGCTGGACTCGGTCCACGAAGCGCTCGACGGCGTACCGCATTACGGGATCGGCTACGGCCTGCTCCGCTACCTGTACGCACCGACCGCGCGACTGTTCGGCTCGATTCCTCCCGCGGATATTCATTTCGACTACGTCGGCGCGATTCCCGAGCCGCCATCGCTCGGCGACGCGCCCGTGCAGTTCGACCCCGATACCGCGATGCCGGTGCGTGAGGCGATCCCGGGGCTGGGGCACGCACTGGAGCTGCGGGCCTATCGCACGGGAGGTGTGCTGTACCTGGATTGGTGGCACGACAGCCGCCGGATCGAGGAGTCCGTGGTGCGCGCGATCGCCGACGGCTTCTCCACGGCGGTGATGGACCTGGTCCGCGCGGCCCTCGCCGAAGAGGACATGGCCTCGCAGGGCGAGGACGAAATGACCTTGGTCGAGTTGTCGTAGGCCTTTGATTTAGGAGAGAACCGAAAGTGTTTGCCACGTCGGTCATTCGGAAGCTGGCGATCAGTGAGGAGATGCTCGCCGAGACCCACAATTTTGTGGGTCTCGCCGCGCACGTCACCGGTCCGGTCGACATTGATCTGCTCTCGGAGGCCTACGAGGCGCTGCTGGAGGCGCATCCGATCCTCACCGGGCGGCTGGAGCGACTGCCCGATGGACGCCACCAGTTCGTCACCGACGACCTGATGCCCGACGGTATCGAGGTCATCGAACTCGACGGGCCCGACGCGCAGCCGCCCACCCCGCGCTTCGATCAGACGGAGTCACTGGTGGCGATGCGGGTGATCATCCGCGATGGGCAGGCCCAGCCGACGCTGTACGTGCACCATGCCGTGGCCGACGGTCACCACATGTATGCGCTGATCGAGGAGATGCTGTCCTTCTATACCGACTTGGTCACCATCGGCCGGATCGGTGCGATCAACGTTGAGCCCGCTCCGTTGTCCATCGAGGCGGTGCTGGCCGATCGGGGGATCGCGAAGCAGCAGCGTTCCGGGATCGAGCGGTTCATGCCGGCACTGTTCGCCTACGACCTGCCGCCCACTCGGCGGGCTGTCGGGCAAGAGACGCCGTCGTCGCCGGTGCTGGTGCCGATGGCGTCGTGCCGGTTGACCGAAAGCCAGACCGACAGCGTGGTCGCGTTCGGCCGGGCACACGACCTGAGTCTGCACGCGGTGTTGTCCGCGGCGGTGCTGATCGCCGAATGGCAACTGCGCGGCAAGCTGAGTATCCCGGTGCCCTACGTCTATACGGTCGACTTGAGATACTTTCTGTCACCGCCGGTTTCGGCTACCGGATGCACCAATCCGATCGGACTGGCCACCTATCTCGCCGAGATCGACGCCAAGACCGACCTGGTCGAAATGGCGCGCGATATCGCCGCGAACTTCCAGAAAGACCTCGACGAAGGCGTCATTCAACAGTCCCGGCTGCACTTCAGCCCGCAGTATGTCGGAAACCCACCGGGACTGCCCGACGTTGTCGTGCTGAGCAACAACGGTCTGGTTCCGCCGGTGCGGACACCACCGGGCGTCGAGGTGACCACGACACACGGCGAGCTGTATTTCGCCGTGAGCGCAGGCATCGACATCTACTTCACCCAGATCTTCTCTGGGCAGCTCAATATCGAATATCACTCACACGGTCCGGCGCCGGAGCGCTCGGTGGAGGCGATTCGCGCGCTGCTGTGCGACATCGCCGAGCAGCACGCCGGCGTCAGCTGACCGGACCGAAGGCGTAGCGGTGGTACTGCAGCATTCCGCGCAGCGGCCCCACCGCACGAGCCAGGCGGCTGGATCGCCGGAATCCGGCTGGGACCCGACCGAAGGTCTCCGCGTCGAAGAAATTCGCGGCAGCCAACAGCCGAATACCGGTGACCTTGTCCAGAATGTCGCTGGGGCCGTTGACCGCCCAGTGCAACGTGGCGCCGGACTGTCGTTGCAGCCGATGGGTTTTCTGGCTCTTGATACCGAACCAGTTGTAGAAGTCGATCTGCAGTTCGCCGGCCGGGAAGCGGTCGACGATGCTCTGCAGCAGTGCCACACCGTCGGCTTCGGCCAGGTACATGCTGATGCCCTCGGCCAGCAGCAGGACCGGGCGATCGGTGGGAATGTCGTCCAGCCACGACGGGTCCGTCGCCAGCGTCGCCACCAAGTGGTAACCCGGGCGGTCGGGGTAGACCTGCTTGCGCAACGCGATCACCGGCGGTTGGTCGACGTCGTACCAGGCCACCGCGGGACCGGGATCGATCCGGAAGACCCGGGCGTCCATCCCGCAGCCGAGATGAATGACGGTCGCGTCCGGGTGGGCGGCCAGGAACTGACGCGCCCAGATGTCGTATTGCGCGGTGCGCACCGTCACCAGGGGCGCCCAGCGGCCGTTAGCCTTGAGGCCATCCCAGTCGAAGTCGATACGCTCGACCGCCGCTCTGGCGTACCGATCGCCCAGCACCGGCTGGTCGAAATCGGCGTCGAGGGCCTTGAGGTAGAGCGTCGTCAGCATGGTTGCCGCGGCGCCGTGCAGGTCGACGGGGATCTTGTCTGCCACGTCGGCGAGCCTAATACGCTTGCCGGAAAGTCGATGCACCGCACGGTCGGACCCGGCGGTTCAGCGAGGCTCGACGGAGGAGAGCCGAAGCTGGGACCGCCGTATCAACCCGGCGGTTCAGCGAGGCTCGACGGAGGAGAGCCGAAGCTGGGACCACCGCATGAATCAGGAGGCACAGATGGCGGTTCAGGCCAGCGAGCGCAACGGACGAGCGCCGCGGATCCTGTTGTTGTACTACAGCTTCTCCGGGCAGTCGCTCAAGGTGCTCGAGGCCGCCGGCGAGGTGTTCGCTCAGCGGGGCTGCGAGGTGGTCAAAGCCGGCATCGAGTTCACCGACCCGCGCTACTCGCAGCGT
The DNA here is from genome assembly GCF_045310815.1 of Mycobacterium sp. SMC-19. Classification (NCBI taxonomy): domain Bacteria; kingdom Bacillati; phylum Actinomycetota; class Actinomycetes; order Mycobacteriales; family Mycobacteriaceae; genus Mycobacterium; species Mycobacterium sp. SMC-19. Next base: position 362,165 of record NZ_JBJIAM010000002.1, read on the forward strand.
TTCGCGCAGTTCCCGCTGCGCCGGGTCTGGCCGGACATGCTCAGCGTGCTCAAGGCACAACAGCGGGGCGAAACGGGGGAGATCCGCACGCCCGACGCGGTGCGCGACGGTGAGTACGACTTGATCTGCATCGGCTCGCCGACCTGGTGGAAGGCGCCCGCCATGCCGATCAGGTCGTTTCTGCAGACGGACGAGGCGCGAAAGCTTCTGGACGGCAAGCCGTTTGTGGTGTTCACCGTGTGCCGCGAGTTCTGGCAGGAGAATTACGCCGAGGTCTGCCGGCTGGCCGAGGAGTGCGGCGGTCGCTATCAGGACGAGATTCACCTCAGCTATCCCGGCGACCCGCTGCGCTCAATGCTGGCGTTGACCAGCTACCTGGGCAGCGGCCGCTACCGGCAGCGCTACCTGGGCCTGCGGCTACCACCCACCAACGTCCAGCCCGAGCAGCTCGACCGGGTCCGCAAGTTCGCCGCGGGCCTGGTGAGCCGGTTGTTCGGCAAGTGAGAGGTCAGCGTTAATGCCCCGTTCCTTTGAGGTGACGTTCTCCTCGCCGGCATCCGTCGAGCAGGTCTATGGTGCCTTCGGGAACCGCTCTTATTGGCAGGCCCGGCTGGAGGCCTTCGGCGGAAGCAAGACCCTCGATTCCCTCGACGTCGATGCGGACGGCCGGATCCGGGTCGTGGTGACTGAGGACCTGCGCCACGGCGCGTTGCCCGGGATGTTGGCCAAGGTGTACCGAGGTGACCTCAACATCGTCACCACTGAGGTGTGGACGCCGGCCGGTGACGGACGGGTCGACGGGGAGATCACTGTCGCGGTGACCGGCGCCCCGGGATCGGGGACAGGCGCCGCGGTTCTCCAACGCGACGGCGCCGGCTCGAGGCTGGAGCTGAACGGCACGATCCGTTTCAAAGTGCCATTGGTCGGTGGCCCGATTGAGAGCTTCCTTGCCCGTGAATTCGCGCAAGGCATTCCGGAGATCCAACGCTTCACAACGACTTGGCTGGGTGAAAATGCCTGAATCAGAATTCACTTACACTCATGTGCCGACAGCGGCCGCGGCGTTGGCCCGGCTGGACATGCCGCTGGCCGAGGCCATGATGACGCAGCGCGCGATACGTCGGGTGTACTCCGATCCGGTCGATGACGCGGTCGTGCTCAAGTGCATCGAGCTGGCGCTGCGTGCCCCGACCGGAAATGACGGGCAGAATTGGGAATTCATCGTTGTGAAGGACCGCCGCGTCAAAGAGGAATTGGCTAAGCGTTATCGGCAGGCGTGGAAAATTCAGCGCGGTGTGGTGTTGCGGCGAAAAATCAAAACCGACGAGTCGATCGCCGGTATTGCCCGGGCGATGGAGTGGCAGATCGACCATTTCGCCGAACTCCCGGTGCTCGTGGTGGCCTGCCTGCGACTGGGCGCACGGGAGGGCCGCTTGCCGGTGGTGCGCATGCCGCACATCGCCGAGTCGGCCTACTGGGGGTCGATCTACCCCAGCGTTCAGAATCTGCTGCTCGCTGCCCGTGCCATGGGCTTGGGCGCGTCGCTGATCACCCTGCCGCTGTGGAATCAGCGCGCCGTGCGGCGCATCCTGCGCCTGCCGCATGCGGTCACGCCGTGTTGCATCGTGCCGCTCGGTTGGCCCCGTGGGCGCTACGGTCCGACCACCCGCAAGCCGGTCGGGGAGGTGGCTCATCTTGACGGCTATGGCGATCTCGCGTGGCGCGATAGCTGAATGGGAGCTTAAGATCAGCCTTTGACGAAGTTTACGTGGAACTTAGCGGAAAACATTCCCCACGTGATGTAAGTTAATGACTGCTCGCTTAGACACCCGGCTGTGACACCTATATGCTGTCACGGTTCGTGGGGGACACAAGGGGGATTTGTGATTGGTGGGGGGACGCGTCAGCGTCGATACGCAACAGGCGGAGCGCATAGAGCGGTTCCGCAGCGTCGATTCGCGATTGCCGGGGGGCCTGTAGCCGTCCCGCAGGGTCGATCTGCGACTGCCGGGGCGCATCGCGCAGCGCCACAGCGTCGAGCCGTGACTGCCGGTACACGCGTAGTGGCGCCGCCGCGCCGGTACACGGCAGCAGGCGCCGCCGTCGCGGCCGCGACAGCCGTAGCTGCGGTCACTCCGGTCTCGCCGGTCGCACCCTGGATTACGGATCTGACCGCGGCCGAGCGCGCGGTGCAGCTGGCGGCCGAGGCGTCGTTGCTCAATATTCCGTTCAACCTGTTCCAGGACATCGTCAACATCCCGTTCAACGAGGTGTCGGCCACCAACGTGCTGGCCAACTCCTTCTTCTTCACCGGCAACTGGTTCACCCCCAGCGCCACCAATATCTGGGGTGAGGACCCGGGCGACCCGGGCCACTTCATGGCCGTCATGGACTACATGCTGCCGTTCGCCCCGCAGCTCTCCGGCCTGTACGACCCGACGATCGACCCGGATGCGTTGGCCAACGGCACCGCGGGCTGGGGCCAGCAGTTCGCGATGTTCGCCGCGGCCCTGCTGCCGATCAGCGCGTCGTGTGACTCGATTCAGTGCTACCCGATGTCTCCGGTCGAGCCGATCACCGGGATCACCGGCTTGGACGCGGCGCTGAACTTCTTCCTGAAGTTCACCAACTTCCCGAACGACGACAATCAGCTGGACCTGTTCAAGTACTGGCTCAAGGTGCCGATCCAGGACATGTTGAACGGTTACAAGTTCCCCGACAGTCCGTGGAGTGACCCCGATAACCCGACCTCCGGCGGCATCGCCAACCCGGACGCCGGCGTCGGCCCGGGCGGGGCGGTGCCGGGCGGACCCATGTACGGCGGGGCGCCATGGTCCGGTGAGGCTCAGCCCGGGTTCGGCTACCCGGGCACCCACCCACTCCTCGACGAGAACGGCGACCCGGTCCTCGACGAGTACGGGAACCAGGTCAACCTGATGCCGTGGGCGGGTCTGACCTTCAAGCTGGACCCGTTCGGGCCCCTCCAGCGGTGGTTCGACAGCCTGATGCAGCCGGTCGACTTGAGCGTCAACGGCGACGACCCGCTCACCGGCTTCCACTTCGCCGGCCCGGACGAGATCTTCCAGGCCATGAAGGCGCTGATCGCCGGAATGGTGGTCGACTTCAACCCCTACGTCGCCGGCAGCCCGATGTGCCCGGGACTGTGCAACATGCCGCCGGTCTCTCCGCCGTGGGGGGTCACCAGCCTGGACCTCGTCAAGTCGATTCAGGCCATCGGCGCCCCCAACCCACTGATTCAGCAGTGGATCGACCTGACCGAACAGGAAGGGGAGAATGCCGTCGGCAATGCCAACGGCGGGACCGACGAGCAGATCCTGGCCGGTATCTCTGCCCTGCAGACCGGCATGTTCACCTTCGACGCGGACACCCACAACCAGATCATCGACATGCTCGCGGACATCAACCCGTACCTGCCGGCCCTGGCCGTCAACGGCGGGATCTTGACCGACCCGGGCCTGCTGGGGCCGTGGCCGATCAACCCCGAGACCGGCTACTACATGCCGCCGACCTGGAACCCCGACCTGCCGCTGGACGAGCAGGAGATCGGCGACTTCGGCGGCAAGAACTCGCTGCTGCTGTGGGACGATTTCCTGCGGTTCCTTGACCCGAGCGGCGGACTCGTCACCGATCTCGACTCGCTGTGGAGCGAACTCGCGAGCTGGTTCCCCTTCTAGATCGACTCTGCGTCTGCGCGACCTCGCGGCAGCCCGGCCCGTTCATACGGCCGGGCTGCCGTGCGTTCTGGGGGCGCCGCGCTCCCGCCCCTACGGTTCTCACAGCAAATACAGCGCATACATCTCGATTGCCAACATGTGACTCTCGATTTGCGCTCAGGTAACACTTTGGTAGATTCATGAACCGCACGCGGCTGTGCCGCTTTCAGTAGTTACCTTAGCTTGTTGGAGGACCCCGGGATGGTTTCAGCCTTGCGTTCGTACTTCTCCGCGGGGCTGGTCGTCACCACCGCCGGACTCATTGCCGTCGCTCCGATGGCGTCCGCGATTCCCGAGCTGCCCACGGTTCACCTGGATACGCAGCTCAGCGCCGGTGAGTCACTGTTGAATGTTCCGCTGAACCTGTTCCAGGCGCTGGTCAACATTCCGGCGAACGAGATCCACGCGATGGACACGCTGGCGAAGTCGCTGTTCTACAGCGGCCCGTGGATGGCCGGAAGCCCGACGAACGCCTGGGGCGAGGACCCCGGCGACATGGGGCACTTCGAGGGCATCCTTCAGATGATGTTCCCGTTCCCGGAGATCTCCGGCGCCGGCCATGAAGGGGACCGATTCTTCCCCGGCCTCGGACAGCAGCTGTCCATGCTGGCCAATGTTCAGATTCCGATCGACCTGAGCTGTGCGGGCCTGGACTGTCTGCCGGTCATGCCGACCAGCCCGATCACCGGCTTCACCTGGATCGACCAGTCCATCTGGAGCGTGCTGATCGCCCTGGGCCTGCAGAACTTCCCGCTGATCCAGAACTGGTTCCAGATCCCGTTCTCGGACATGATGGACGGCAACGAGTTCTACTTCGACCCCAATGGGCCTGGCATGGTCAACATCGGGTACGCCAACGACATGTACTACTGGGAGGGCACTCGCACCCTCGCGGAACTGGGGTTGAACCCCGAGGACTACCCCAACATCGACCCGGACGCCCCGCTGATGCCGTGGGCGGGCAGCTACTACGCGATGGACTTCACCACGCCGTTCACGAACTTCTTCGACAGCCTGATGCAGCCGTTCGATGTCGACAAGTTCAACCTGCCGGACCCGATCGAATTCGCGCGCGCGCTGCAATCCCTTTTCGCCTCGTCCCTGCTGGCCTTCAACCCGTTCATCCCGGGTAGCCCGCTGTGCCCCGGGCCGTGCCTGCTTCCCGAGCCCGGCGGCAACATCTTCAACCCCGAAGACTGGAACACACCCAGCTACTACTGGCTGGTGAAGATCATGGACGACCTGTGGCCGGGCAACCCCGTCATCGGTGAATGGATGGACGCCTACGACGAGGGCACCGCCAACGTCTCCAACCCGGAGATGATCGAGACGCAGGCGTGGTTGTGGCGCCTGGGCACCGTGTTGCTCGACATCAAGAACCCGCTGCCGGACGACCCGTTCATCGACACCTCCGGCTTCCTGCCCACCCCGGAGCAGCTCCAGGAGTTCTTCGGCGACTACTGGTACAACATCTTCGACAACTCCGGCATCATCGGGCCCTTCGATATCCAGGGCCTGTGGGACGCCATCTTCAACATCACCCCGGAGTAGACACTCGCTGGCGACCACGTGTCGGACACGTCCGGCACGTGGGACGGTGGAGTGTTCAACTGCGTTGGGATCCAACGGTTTTGAGCTGATTGACAGTCAGCTTCGTCCGGTAGATTTCTCCATCGCGTGCTACGTGCCGATCAGGCCCGACAGGTCCGGCAGGTAAGGGTAGAGGTCCGGCAGCGCGGACTCCGGCAGCATGCCCAAGTCCACCTGGGCGGCCGTCCAACCCTGTTCCATGCCGAGTTGGATGTTGCGCGACACCAGGTCCCAGTCGATGCCCGGCATGCTCCACGACATCGGTGTGGTGACGTCGGCGGGATCAGAGCGGTCGTAGCCCAAGTCGATCAGTACCCTTAGCGCGGGCTGGATCAGGTCGGCCATCGCCGGCCCGAACAGCGGGAACTGTCGTAGGGACTCGAGCAACGGCAGGTTCATGGTGGGGATCAGGTAGATCGAGGTGTCGCCGTCATAGCCGTCGGACATGGGCAGCTTCACCGCGTCGGCCATCGCACTCGGGTCCCACGAGCTGGGGTAGCCGGTGATCAGGTACGGATGCAGATAGACGTACCCCGCCATCGAATTCGCCAGCGCCAGCATGTTCAGCGGGTATTTGGGGAAGTCGGTGGCGCCGCTGTACTCGAAGTTGTAGATGTCGGTGGTGTACGGCGTATCGACGGGGGTGGGCGGAAGGCTCCCGAAGTCCAGCGGAAAGCGCGTGAAGATACCGCCGTTGGGCGTGTTCAGATCCTCGACCAGCACGAAATGAAGATTCGCCGGGTCGGGTGCACTTGCGCCGGCCTGGGCGAGGTCGATCATTGCCTGCGTAGCGATCGCCGTGGTCGAGGAGACGCCGAACACCGTTACCGGTCCATCCTGCAAGTGCCGGGCAATGTCCTGGTTCAGGGTCTTGGCGGCGTCGAGAAGGCTCTGTTGGTAATCGGAGGGATTCAGCGGCTCGACGACCGGGGTGTAACCCGGATATACCGACTGGCCCGGAAACGGGTTGGCGGGGTTGATGAACAGATCCATCACCCGTTGGTTGTAGACGGCACCGGGATCGGGCGTCAGCACATAACCCATGATCAACGCCGTGCCGTTGCTCTCCCCGAAAGCGAACGATGCGTTGAACATCGAGGTCAGCCCCATCAGGCCGGCACAGCCCCCTGCTAAGACACCGGCCGTCAACCATCGATAGCTGGAATGCGTCATCTGATCCCCCATTTATCTCAGACACATGCTCGCGTCAGCGTACACAGGAGTTCGGCCCAGCGTGCGCAGAGGCGGCCAATACGGCCAATACTCGCCACTCGACAGGCGCGGGTCCGCTGGTCGTCGACGACACGCGGGATAGGGTGAGCACGTGGTTCTACCAGGTCCGGGAGACGACCGCGCGGCGATCGTGACCGGCGCATCGTCGGGGATCGGTGCGGCGGTGGCCCGCGAACTCGCGCGGCGCGGCCACCAGGTGATTCTGGTCGCGCGCAGCGCCGATCGATTGCACGCACTGGCCGGCGAACTGAGCACGCTGCGACCGGGACCGGTGCACGTGTTGCCCACGGACCTGTCCAGCCCCACCGAGCGAGCCGCATTGCCCGGCCGCGTCGCCGATCTGGGTGTGGTGCCGGATGTGCTGGTCAACAACGCCGGCGTGGCGATGGTGGGGCTGGTCGCGAAAACGGAGCCGGAACGGCAGCTGGGCCTGATCGAGGTCGACGTGGCCGCCGTCGTCGACCTGTGCACCCGGTTCCTGCCCGGCATGGTCGAGCGAGGACGCGGCGCGGTGCTCAACGTGTCCTCGGTGGCTGCGTTCGGCCCGCTGCCCGGTCAGGCCAGCTACGGCGCCGCCAAGGCATTCGTGGCGTCCTACACCGAAAGTTTGCGGAGCGAGCTGCGGGGCACCGGCGTCACGGCCACCATGCTGTGCCCCGGGCCGGTCGACACCGGCTTGGATGTCGCTGCCGGGTTCCGTGCGGGCGAACGCCGGCGGGTGCTGCCCGCGGTGATGTGGAAGCCCGTGGACCACGTTGCCCGGGCGGCCGTTGACGGCCTGGCCAAAGGTAAGGGACGGGTGACGCCGGGGTGGGCGAATCGCCTGCTGGTGGACGTATACCGTGCTGTGCCGCACGGCCCACTGCTACCGTTGCTGGCACGGCGCACGCCGCTGTCGACGCGCAAAGCCGGGACGGGGAAGGCCGGGCTATCGTCGAAGTCAGTCAGGGGCAGGTCGCTGGACAGGGGGAGCAGTGTCGTGCTTGAGGTGATCGACAAGGGCTGCGTCAGCGACGCCCATCCTGTCCCTTTGCTGTTCGTCCATGGCGCATGGCATGCCGCGTGGTGCTGGGACGAGAATTTCCTCGGCTACTTCGCCGATCTGGGCTACCGCGCGCTGGCCGTCAGCTTCCGCGGCCATGGCAGCAGTTCCAACGACAAGCCGCTGCGAACCTGCAGCGTGGAGGACTACGTCCAAGACGTCCGATCGGTCGCCGACGAGCTGCCGGTGCCCCCGGTGGTGATCGGCCACTCGATGGGTGGGCTGATCGTGCAGAAGTATCTCGAGAGCCGGCCGGCGCCTGCCGGGGTCTTAATGGCCTCCATTCCCCCGCAGGGCAATTACGGGTCGAGTCTGCGCTGGCTGCGCAACCGGCCGTGGCATGCCATCAAAATGGCGGTCACCGGCAAGTCACTGCCCTACATCAACACGCCGGAGCTGGCCCGCGAGAAGTTCTTCTCCGAGACCACTCCGGAGCACGCGGTGCTGGAATGCGCGGCGCGGCTTCAGGAAGACAGCGCACGGGTCAGCGTCGACTGCTTGATGCTCAACCTGCCGCATCCGAAGCGCGTGAGTACCCCGCTGCTGGTGCTGGGCGCCGAAGAGGACGGCGCGCATACCTGTAAAGAAGTGCGGGCCACTGCCAGTGCCTACGGCACCGAGGCCGAGTTCTTTCCGGGCATGGGCCACAACATGATGCTCGAACCGGGCTGGGAGGCCGTGGCCGAGCGCATCCACAACTGGCTCGGCGCCCGGGGCCTATAAAGGCCGCCAGAGGCAAGCCAGCGGGCCTACTGGGCCCTCCGCTCAGTCTTTGGTGAAGCAGTACAGGCGGTAGACGAACTCGCCGTTCTTCAGGGCGCCGTTGAAGGTCCAGTCGGTCGCGGCGCTGGCGAAGCGGGCCAGACCGCCGTGGTGGGCGATCATGTCCTGCTTGCGGGCCAGGTTCTTCTCGTTTCCGCGCAACACGTCCATGCTGATGTCCTCCTGCGACACCAGTCGCAGCCCCGTGTCGGCCAGCTCCGCATCCCAGCGGGCCAGCTCACTGCGGCGGCGGAAATCGGTGTAGAGGAAGTGTCCGCCCGGCGCCAGCACCCGTGCCGCGCCGTTGAAGAACTTGGCCGGGTGCGGGTACAGGTGTGATGCCTCCACCTGGAACACCACGTCGAACGAGCCGTCCTCGAAGGGCAGGTTCTCGGCGTCGCCCTGCACGAAATCCATCCCGGGCAGCTGGTGGCGCTCCCGGCAGAACTCGATAGCGGTCTCGTTGAGGTCCAGGCCGGTGTAGGAGGCGGGCTTGAAGGTGCGGGCCACATAGGACGCGCCGCCCCCGTGGCCACAGCTCACCTCAAGCACCTTCTTGCCGGCCATGTCAGCCAGGGCGGCGGTGCGGTGGTACTGCTGGATGAAGAACCGGTTGGGCTCGTCGGAGGCCTCCAGCGGCACCGCCATCGGCGGATCCTCTTCGTAGCCGTAGTTGAGGAACAGCCAGTCGTCGCCGCTGAGCATCTTGGTCTGGGTCGAGAACCGCTTGGTCACAAACGAGGTGAACAGCAGGTGATAGACGAACGGGTTCGTCATGACGCGGTGGGACACCGGATTGAAGATCAGGCGGTTCATCGTGACCATCGAAAAAGTATCTCACGATTCTGGAGACCCCGCCCTGCCCGGGTCGCCGACAGCGGCGAACTCAGTCGTGTAGACCGCGCATGAGGATTCGATCCCACATCCGATCGGTCAACACGGCACGCGCCAGCACGGTGGCCTTGCCGGAGAGTCCGACCACATAGCGGGGACGAGGATTCCTCGACCGGACCACGCGGAGCACGGCACGGGCGACCACGTCGGGTTCGATCATCACCCCGCGCTGGGCGGAGAGCTGGCGGGTGTTCTCGGCGTAACGGATCTTGAAGCCGCCGTAGGGATCATCATCGGTGTAGGACGGTCGCGCCTCCTGTTGGGAGATGACGAACGGAGTCCGCACCGCGGTCGGGTCCAGCAGCACCACCCGCACTCCGAACGGCGCGACTTCGGCGCGCAGCGACAGCGACAACGCCTCCATGCCGTACTTGATCACGTGGTAGCCGCCAGCGCCCGGGCTGGCGAAGCGCCCGCCGGTACTGCCGATGTTCACGATGACGCCGGACCCGCGGCGACGCATCTCCGGCAGGACTGCCTGGGCCAAGTGAAGTGTCGCAACCACATTGGTCTCGAACAGGCCGCGAAGGTCATCGAGAGGCAATTGCTCAAGCGGACACGTGAGCGGATATCCCGCGCTGTTGACCAAGACATCAACCCCAGCGTGTTCCGCGTCGATCTCCGCGATGAGCCGATCCACCGCGGCTTCATCGGTGACGTCGAGGGCGCGAGCCGTCAGCCCGCGTGATGTAAGGCGTTGCAGCGCTTCGGGATTGCGTCCCACCGCAAAGACGCGATAGCCGGCTGCCTGCAGCCGATCGGCGGTCGCTTCGCCGATCCCGCTTGTCGCTCCGGTGACCAGCGCTACCGGCTGGGTGCTCATCGGGTGCCGGTGTTCCCGGACGGCACGGGCGCGGAGTCCACACCGGATTCGGCGGGCACCAACTCGACGGGCAGGTGCTCGAGGCCGCGCATGGTCGCATTGACCAGGTAGCGGTAGTCCCCGGCCAGCCGGATCTCCTTGACATGGGGGATCAGCTGCGTGAGTACCCGGCTGACTTCGATGCGGGTCAGGTGGGTGCCGAGGCAGTAGTGCGCGCCACCGCCGAACGCGAGGTGGTCGGTCGGATTGCGGTCCAGGTCGAAGGTGTCGGGATCCGGGTAGTGCTGCGGATCGCGATTGGCGGCCGCGTACAGGATCAACACCCGGGCTCCGGCCGGGATGGTCTGGTCGCCGACCCGGTAATCGCGGGTCGCGGTTCGGTAGAAGCCCTGAACGGGGGAGACCAGCCGCAGTTGCTCTTCGATGGCTGCCGGGATCAATTCGGGGTGTTCGCGCAGCCGGCTGTAGACGTCCGGACGCTGTGCCAGTGTCAGAAACAGGCCCGAGATCAGGTTCGTGGTGGTCTCGCTGCCCGCGCCGACGAGCATCGAGGCGGTCCAGAACACCTCGTCATCGGAGAGGGTGTCCTCACCGCTCGGTGCCGCAAGCATCGAGATCAGGTCATCGCCGGATTCGGCGCGGCGCGCCTTGATCATCGGATCGAGACTGCGGTGCATCGCGATGACCGCCTGACTCGAGCGCATGTTCATCGCCATCCCACGCAGGGTCAGCGGTGCGAACGCAGCTTCATTGATGGTGTCCGCCCATTCCAGGAACTGGTGGCGGTCTTCCTGCGGAATCGCCAGCATCATGGTGATCAGCCGGTTCGGCAGGGGCTTGGCCAAATCGGCCACGATCTCGACTCGTCCGCGCGTGATCATCGCGGCGACCAGTTCGTCGGCCGCGCGGTTGATATTGATCTCCCACGACTTCATCGCGCGGGGCGTGAATGCCCGAGACACCGACCGGCGCAGCCGGGTGTGCACAGGCGGATCGGTGGCGTTCATGGTCTGCAGGCGGACCCGGAAGCGGGCCTGGCTCTGCGCCGAGGACAACGCCTCGTCGTCGCGCAGCGCCTGCCGGACTTCGTCGTAACCCGGGATGATCCAGATGCCGCGCTTGCGGCTGTACCAGACCTTCGGACCGGACAGCAGCGTGCGATAGCCCGGATAGGGATCATGCATCGTCTCGGGCGCGAACGGGTCGAAGTCGGTCAGCGGTGCGGTTTCGCGTCGGGTCAGGGCGTAGCGGTAAGCGGTTGCCCGGTCGCGGACCACGCCGATAAGCCCGTCAGTGCCGATCTTGAGCAGGCTGGCGCGAAACCGAAGCCGACGCGTCAGTTCCTTCTGATCCATCTGGCAAGCCCCTCGTCACGATTGTCGGGTGTGGAGCGCGATTGTGGCCCGGTGCCGGGCCACGGTTGGCCTGCGATCAGGCTAGCCGCCACCCTAACCGGCTGCCTCGGTCGCCTGAAGGGACGTCGGTCACCAAAGAAGCGCCGGAGCGCCGGGACGTCAGTCCCGATCGCTCCGCCGCTTCGATGCAGTTTCCTCAGTCTTTGACGAGGTCGAAAATGCGGTAGGTGATCTCGCCGCGGTCCAGGTCGCGGTAGAACAGCGACCCCTCCACGACGGCGAATTCCCGAGCGAAGCGGCGCAGGAAGAACGGCATCCGCTCGTTGATCAGGTCGTTGGAGCGCGGCGAGTTGGCGGCCAGGCCACGAACGACCTCGCGGCTGATGTCGCGCTCGTTGACCAGCCGCAGCGGCGGGGTGGCCAGGGTCTGCTGCCAGGACTCGATGTCCTCCTTGGCGCGGAAGTCGGTGTGCAGGAAGTGTCCGCCCGGACGCAGCACCCGTCCCACCTCGCGAACGAACTGCGCGAAGTCGGGGTAGATGTGCGAGGCCTCGACATTGACGACCGCGTCGAACGAATTGTCCGGGAACGGCAGGTTCAGTGCGTCACCCTGCACGAAGTCCAGGCCGGGCACCTGGTGGCGCTTCTGACAGAAGACGACACCGTCCGGGTTGAAGTCCAGTCCGGTGTACGAGGCGGGCTTGAGGGTGCGGGCCAGGAAGGAGGCGCCGCCGCCGTGCCCGGAGCTGACTTCGAGCACGTTCTTGCCGGCCAGATCGATCTGGGTGGCGGTCTGGTGGTAGAGCTGGATCGAGTACCGGTTCTCTTCGTCGGCCTCGTCGAGCTTCAGGCCCAGCGGCGGGTCCTGCTCATAACCCCAGTTGAGGAAGACGACGTCGTCGTGTCCCATTCGCTTGGTCATGAACGGGTACCAGTATTTGAAGGCCTTCTTGTACAGCGGCATCGCCGAGATGCGGTACACCAGATCGGCGCCGACTTTTTCCAAGGTCTCAGATGGGGAACGCACCATACCGAAAGTATGGCACAGCGCAGAGCGGGCTTTAGACCTCGGTGAGTTGCACCGGCAGCTGCGCGCGTTGCGGCTCGCCGCGATACCGCGACGGCGCTCCGTCGATCTTGCAGATGCGCCACATCAGCCGCGCGGCCGGATTCATCAGCCCGAGTTCGTGGCAGACCATCCGGACATCGGAGAACATGTCCCGCCAGGTCTGGCGTGCGTCCGGGGTGCCGAAGAACCACTGCTTGCGCGCGGACTTCGGAACACCGAACTCGCGGAAGAACTTACGGGGCGGCACGATCATCGCTTGGCCGAGCATCCGCATGACAACGGGCACGTACAGCGAGAGCATGAATCGGCTGCTCCACCACAGCCGAGGCACCCGTCGCTCCAGGTACTTGTGGGCGAACGAGATGTGGCGCGCCTCTTCGGCGACGTGGATGCCGATCATCCTCCGCACGATTGCCGGCACGCTGTCCTCTTCGCGCAGGGCAAGGGTCTGCAGGTAGTCGAACGGGACCTCGCCCGCCAGGACTCCGAAGAAGAACGAGTTCGGCAACGGCCCGGCGTAGAGCGGCACGATCGGGGAGAGCAGGCGCAGCCACCGCGGCATGCCGGGGACATCGACGCCGATGCGGTTCACCAACTCCTGGAACATCAGGGTGTGGTTGCATTCCTCGATGCACTCGTGCAGGCAGTAGCGGTACTCCGGCGAGCCGTTCGGCACCCAGAACGTGTAGTGCATGAGGCCGCGCACCAGGATGCCCTCGAACTGCACGCCGACCTTGGCCATGTTGGCCTGGCGCCACATGCCCATCGCGATCTTCTTTTCCAGGGGCTGCGCCCGGTACCAGGGGTGGCGGCCCAGCGGGTCCGCTCCCGAAAGCACCCAGCGGGCGTCATCCGTCTTCACCGCGAGTTCGGGATCATTCCAGTCGATGTCGACGTACGGGTTGAAGTTGCGTCGCACCGAGCTTTCGGACAGCGTCGCCAGCGTTTCGCCGTAGGCGGCGTCGCCGCCGACATACATCGCGTTCTTCAATCGCCGGAAGAAGTAAAAAAGGGCATAGGGCACCGCGGCGACGGCAATCATGCCGGCCAGCAACCAGCAGATGACGATCACAACGGTCGGCATACGGGCCCATCCTCAATTTCAGGCCCGCACCGCCATGGGGCGTAGCCGAGCCGAAGCTTACCGTCAAGTTTGGCAAAACAGTAAGGTTTAACCGTTCACTTGAGTGTGATCGGCATCATCTTGGTACCGGGCGGCGTCCATTACTTTATCTCTGCGCCGCGGACCGCCTCACACCGGGCTGACCTGCACGTACGGCGATATATTGCGGCGTTGGGGTAGCGTGTTCACCTTATGGGGACCCAGCAATACGACGCCGTCATCGTGGGGGCGGGCTTCGGCGGCATCGGTACGGCCATCCAACTGACCAAGCTGGGCTACGAGAACATCGTGATCGTGGACCGCCTGGACGGTCTCGGCGGAACATGGCGGGTCAACCACTATCCGGGGCTCTCCGTCGACCAGCCCTCTACTACTTATTCCTACTGGTTCGAACCCAACCCCTACTGGTCGCGGCTGTTCGCCCCCGGTAACGAGGTCCAAGCCTATGCCGAGCATGTGGCGGACAAATATGACGTGACGCGCTTCATGCGCTTCAACACCACGGTTGACGGCGCCCAGTGGGACGAGGACGCAAAGCTGTGGCGGACGTCGCTGGCCGGCGGTGAGACGCTGACCTCGCAGTTCCTCATCGTCGCGACCGGCTTCCTGTGCCAGCCGAAGATTCCCGACATCCCCGGCATCGACACCTTCGCCGGCCATGTCGTGCACACCGCCGAGTGGGACCACGATTACTCGATGGCAGGCCGGCGGGCGGCGGTCATCGGAACCGGGTCCACCGGGATCCAGGTGATCCCCGAGCTGGCCAACGAGGTCGCCGATCTGACGGTGTATCAGCGCACCCCGATCCTGGTGACGCCCAAGTCCGACGTGGTGTTCCCGCCGGCGGTGCAACGGATGTTCGCCCGGGTGCCGTTCACCCAGCGTATTGTCCGGTGGCTCACCGACAACACCACGGACTTCATGATGGTGCTGACCATGTGGCGCTACCGGCGCTTCAAGTTCCTCAACAAGGCGATGGCGGCCCAGTCCGCGCGCCATCGGCGGCGCTCGGTGCGCGATCGTGAGCTCGCGCGCAAGATGGCGCCCGATTTCGACTTCGGCTGCAAGCGTCCGTCGATCTCCAACAACTACTACCCGACATTCGCCAAGCCGAATGTGCACCTGGTGACCGAGGGGATCGAGCGGATCGAACCCGACGGCATCGTGGCGTGTGACGGCACGAAGCGTGAGATCGACACCCTGGTGCTGGCAACGGGATACGACGTCTGGGAGGGCAACCTGCCGGCGATCGAGGTGATCGGTCGCGGCGGTCGCAACCTGGGCAAATGGTGGCGCGAGACGCGTTTCCAGGCCTACCAGGGCATGACCGCCCCGCAGTTCCCGAACTTCATCAACATGGCCAGCCCGTTCTCCTGGGTCGGGCTGTCCTGGTTCAACACCGTGGAATACCAGACCCGCCACATGAACCGGCTGTTCGGCGAGGTGCAGCGGCGCCAGGCGCAGACGTTCGAGGTCACCGAGGAGGCCAACACCCGGTTCTACGAGCGGATGATGGGCCTGCTGGACAGCTCGGTATTCCACCTCGGTAACTGCGCGACGTCGAATTCCTATTGGTTCAACCAGAGCACCGGGGAGGCCCCGCTGTTCCGGCCGACCTCGGTGCGCAGCGCTGTCAAGGAGCAGGACCACTTCCCACTCTCGGACTATCTGATCGGATAGTTTCCGCCGCTACGGTCCTGAACAGGGGGTTACAGTGATCGTTTGGGCACATTGTCAGGTGAGGGGCCTCGGACAGTGACACATACACACCGCCCGAGCCACGACCGGTCGTCCGCGGCCGCATTCGTTCGCCGATTCGCGTTGCCGATCATCCTGGGCTGGATCGCCCTCACCGCGTTGGTGAGCGTCGCCGTGCCGCCGCTGGAGCAGGTCGCCAAGGAACACCCGGTGTCGTTGAGCGCCAAAGACTCCCCGTCGATTCAGGCGATGGCACGGCTTGGGCACGACTTCGCCGAGTCCAACACCGACAGCGCGGCAATGATCGTCATCGAAGGCGATGAGCCGCTCGGTGACGCCGCGCACCACTACTACAACGAGCTGATCGCCCAGCTCAATGCCGACACCAAGCACGTTCAGCACATCCAGGACTTCTGGGGAGACCCGCTGACCGCGGGGGGCGCCCAGAGTTCTGACGGCAAGGCCGCATTGGTGCAGCTGAACCTCGCCGGAAACCAGGGTGAGGCGCTGGCCAACGACTCGGTCGAGGCGGTCCGCGACGTCGTGGCGCGCACGCCGGCGCCCGCCGGGGTCCGGGCCTACGTCACCGGCCCGGCGCCGATGGTCACCGACATGAACGCCAGCGGCGACCGAGCGGTGCTCAAGATCCTGGTGGCGACCGTCTCGGTGATCTCGCTGATGCTGCTGCTGCTCTACCGATCCTTCAGCACCGTCGCGTTGCTGCTGGCCGTGGTCGGGGTCGAACTGGCGGCGGCACGCGGAATCGTCGCGTTCCTGGGGCACTACGGCCTGATCGGGCTGTCCACGTTCGCGATCAACATCCTGGTGACGTTGGCGATCGCGGCCGGCACCGACTACGGGATCTTCTTCATCGGCCGCTACCACGAAGCCCGCCATGCCGGCGAAGACCCGGAGACGGCCTACTTCACCACCTATCGCGGTGTCGCCCACGTGGTGCTGGCCTCGGGCCTGACCATTGCCGGTGCCACGTTCTGCCTGAGCTTCACCCGGTTGCCGGTGTTTCAGACCATGGGTGTGCCGTGTGCGGTCGGCATGCTGGTCGCGGTGGCGATCGCGCTGACACTGGTTCCGGCGGTGCTGGCGATCGCCACGCGCCGCGGACTGCTCGAACCCCGGCGCAAGATGTCCGATCGCGGCTGGCGCAAAGTGGGCACGGCGATCGTGCGCTGGCCCGGCCCCATCTTCGTGGCCGCCTGCGCGATCGCGCTCATCGGCCTGCTCGCCCTGCCCGGCTACAAGGTGAGCTACAAGGACCCGTCGTTCATCCCGCAGGACACGCCGGCCAACCTCGGCTGGGCGGCCGCGGCGCGGCACTTCCCGGAATCGCGCCTGCTTCCGGAAGTGCTGCTGATCGAATCCGATCACGACATGCGCAATTCCGCGGACTTCCTGGTACTCAACAAGCTGGCCAAGAGCGTCTTTGCGGTCGAGGGCGTCGCCATGGTGCAGGGGGTGACCCGGCCGGAGGGCACCCCGCTCGGTCACACCTCGATTCCATTCCTGCTCAGCATGCAGAGCGCCGGGCAGATGCAGAACCTGGACTTCGTCAAGAGCCGGGTGGCCGACATGCGCCAGCAGGCCAACGATCTCGAGGGGACCATCACCTCGCTGCAGCGGATGTACGGGCTGATGCAGCAGATGGCCGCCAACACCCATCACGCGGTCGGCGTCTCGGACGAGGCGAGGGACCTGGCCACGCAGGTGCGCGGCAACATGGCCGATTTGAACGAGAACTCCAAAGCGTTGCGTGAATCGGTCGAAGGGAAGGATTGTCGCGGCGACACCACTTGTCTGTCACTGCGGGCGGCGTATGCGTCGATGGACGGCACCACCCTGCTCACCGAAAAACTCGACGAGCTGGCGCCCGACATGAGCAACATCGACGCGGTGACGCCGCAGCTGCTGGAGATGATGCCGGCGCAGATCGCCGCGATGCGCAGCCTGCAGACCATGATGCTGACGTTGCACAGCACCATGTCCGGGATGATGGCGCAGATCGAGGAGGTCGGTGGTGACTCGGCCGCGATGGGGCAGGACTTCGACGCGGCGAAGAGCGACGACTCGTTCTACCTGCCCCGGGAAGCCTTCGACAATCCGGACTTCAAACGTGTGATCCAGCTGTTCTTGTCGCCGGACGGGCACGCGGCGCGCTTCTTCATCACCCACGACGGCTACCCGGCGACGCCGGAGGGCATGGCGCGGGTCAACCTGATCAAGAAGGCCGCCACCGAGTCGTTGAAGGGCACCCCGCTGTCGACCGCCAAGGTGTACGTGGCCGGCACCGCCGCGCTCTTCAACGACTTGCAGGGCGCCGCCGACTACGACCTGCTGATTGCCGGAATCACCTCGCTGGCAATCATTTTCATCATCATGCTGCTCATCACTCGCAGCTTCATCGCCTCGGTGGTGATCGTCGGGACGGTGTTGGCGTCGCTGGGCGCGTCGTTCGGGCTGTCGGTACTGCTGTGGCAATACATCTTCGGCATCAACCTGCACTGGCTGGTGATGGTGATGTCGGTGATCATTCTGTTGGCGGTGGGCTGTGACTACAACCTGCTGCTGGTCGCCAGGTTCAAAGAGGAGATGGGCGCCGGACTGAAGACCGGCATCATCCGCACCATGGGCGGCACCGGCAAGGTCGTCACGGCTGCCGGGCTGGTGTTCGCCTTCACCATGGCGTCCATGCTCGTCAGTGATCTGCGGGTGGTGGGCCAGGTTGGCACCACGATCGGGCTCGGTCTGCTGTTCGACACGCTGGTGGTGCGCTCGTTCATGATGCCCTCGATGGCGGCACTGCTGGGGCGGTGGTTCTGGTGGCCGCTGAATGTGCGGGAGCACCCGGCTCGTGCGGTGCCGGTGGCTGCCCCGGCTGCCACCGCTCCCTCGGCTGCCACGGACGGCAAGCCCGACGCGAATGACCGGACCTTCGAGGACATGGTCGCCACGGCGTTCCCGGAGCTGTCCGCTCGTCAGGCGACGCCGGCGGACCAAGACCGGCCCACCGAGGTGCTGGCCACGATTCAGCCGCCGGAGGAAGAGGCCGACAACTGAGCCCTGCGCCGGCCCTGGTCAGCGTGCCACCGCATGGGCTAGATTTAGACAATTCGTGATTGTGTAAATTATTTGTAGCGTCTGACGTGGGGATTCGACGGTGTCAGTCAGGTCGTCGAACCGGTCTGAGGGGAGCGCCGTACATGTCCGATGAAGCCCTTTCGGCCGCCTTGGAGCGTGAGCATCAGCAGATCGAGGCCGGAATCGGCGCCTTCCTGGAGGGCCTCGAGGGCGGCAGCGCCGACGTTGACGGCTTGCGCGCAACGCTGGCTGTGCTGCGCCGCCACATCTACCTGGAGGAACAGCTGCTGTTCCCGCCGATCAGCAGGGGCGCGCACATGATGGCGGTCTTCGGGATGATCCGAGGCCATGGCGAGATCTGGCGCACCATGAACGCGCTCGACGACCTCTCCCGTGCCGGCGCGGACCATGCGACGCTACGGGGCGCCTGCTGCCGGCTGCTGGAGCAGCTGGCCGACCACAACAAGGTGGAGGAGCCGGTGATCTACCCGGCCGCCGACACCGGCCTGGCGCCGGAAGTGGCCGCAGAAGTGACCGAGTTCCTAGCTGCCGGCCGGATGCCCGACGGGTGGACCTGCGCGCGGGGAGCGGCCTGAACCCGCTTGAAACCAGCGATCAGGCTTCGGCGGCGATGAGCGCCGAGAGGCCGGCGTGATAGGCGGCCAGGCTGTGCCGCCAACCGATGTCGACGGCCCCACCGCTGTCCACGGCGATTTCGGCACCCGCGTGCACATAGGGCGCGGGCGGCACCAGCGGGACGATGTCGAGGAAATTCACCACGCGATAGCAGCATTCGATGGCGGCGTCGAACGCGGCCTTGAAGTCGGCCACGCCGACTCGCGGGCCGCCGAACGTGGTCAGCCGCGGCTCGATGGTGTTCGGGGGCATCCCGTGCGCGACATCGGGTGCGGCCAGCATGGCCAAGGCGCCCCCGAGGCTGTGCCCAGTGATGAGGATCTGACTGCACCCGGCGGTCGCGGTGGGCAGGTTGGCGGCGATGGAGGCACGGACACAGCCGTAGACGTCCTGGAAGCCGGCATGCACCTGGCCGAAACCCGCCACCGGCGAATACGGCGCCGGGAAGAAATCGAAATCGGCGATCCAGTCCGCCACATCGGAGCTGCCGCGAAAGGCGATGAACGCGGTGCCACTGGCGGTGTCACGGCCCATCAACCCAAAGATGTTGGTGTCCTTGGCCATCGCCGTCGCAGGATGCTGCGCGGGTAGCTCGGCCAAGTGTGCCCGGTCAGCTTTGATCAGGGCGGTCTGGCTGAAACCGGTAGGCAGTGTGGGTGCAGCGCCGGACATCACGGCGTAGGCCGCCGATGCCAGCGGCAGTACCACGTCGCGGGCGTAGGACGGGCTGAATGCCACGTCGAACAGTCTAGGAGCCTCAAAGTTGTCAACGAGCCTCGAAGTTGTCAACAAGTTGGCAACGTTTAAACTTTGACTCAACGGCTTTGAACCGGCCATCACCGGGGAGCCTTCGGAAGAACAGTCGGACCATTCCCACGGGCCGACTCACTAGAACCGAACGGGACGGCCCGTCACAGCCCTACATCGAGCGGTCGTGCCCCGCAGGCGGGAGTGCGGCAAGCGGGGTGGTACCGCGGCGCTCGCGCAACCGCGCGGCGTCGTCCCCGGGCCGGGCCCTTGGGAGACGACACAGACGTGAGCGAACGCAGCTATCCGAAGCCGGCCGCCGGCGCCCCCGACTTCCCGGCGGCCGAAGCCGCCGTCCTGGATTACTGGGCCGCAGATGACACCTTCCGGGCCAGCATCGCCCGCCGCGACGGCGCGCAGGAGTACGTGTTCTACGACGGGCCGCCGTTCGCCAACGGCCTGCCGCACTACGGACATCTGCTGACCGGCTACGTCAAGGACATCGTGCCGCGTTACCGCACCATGCGCGGCTACAAGGTGGAGCGCCGGTTCGGCTGGGACACGCACGGGCTGCCCGCCGAGCTCGAGGTGGAGCGCCAGCTCGGCATCACCGACAAGTCGCAGATCGACGCCATGGGCATCGCCGCGTTCAACCAGGCATGCCGGGAATCGGTGTTGCGCTACACATCCGAGTGGCAGGCCTACGTCACCCGCCAGGCCCGCTGGGTGGACTTCGACAACGACTACAAGACCCTGGACCTGCCGTTCATGGAGTCGGTGCTGTGGGCGTTCAAGCAGCTCTGGGACAAGGGCCTGGCCTACGAGGGCTACCGGGTGCTGCCGTACTGCTGGCGCGACGAGACCCCACTGTCCAACCACGAGCTGCGGATGGACGACGACGTCTACAAGAGCCGGCAGGACCCGGCGCTGACTGTCGGCTTCCGGATCGTCGGTGGGGGACCCGCCGGTGAGCTCGAGGGCGCTCACCTGTTGGTGTGGACCACCACTCCGTGGACACTGCCGTCCAACCAGGCGGTGGCGGTCAACCCGGATGTGACCTATGTAGTGGTCGCGGCGGGGGAGCGGCGATACCTGATGGCCGAGGCGCGGCTGGGTGCCTATGCACGCGAGCTCGGCCTGGGCGAGGGCGAGGAGCCTCAGGTGCTGGGCAGCTACCGCGGCTCGGAGCTGCTCGATGTGCGCTATGCGCCGCCGTTCCCGTACTTCATGGACTCGGCGAATGCCTTCCGGGTGCTCGCCGCCGATTTCGTGTCCACCGAGGACGGCACCGGCATCGTGCACCTGGCGCCCGCCTACGGTGAGGACGACAAGAACACCACCGACCCGGCCGGCATCGTCCCGGTCACTCCGGTGGACGCCAAGGGCCGCTTCAATGTCACTGTGCCGGACTATGCCGGCCAGCACGTCTTCGACGCGAACAAGGCGATCATCGCCGATCTGAAGAACGGCACCGGCCCGGCTGCCGCCAACGGCGCGGTGCTGGTGCGGCACGAGACCTACGAGCACCCCTACCCGCACTGCTGGCGATGCCGCAACCCGCTGATCTACAAGGCGGTGTCGTCGTGGTTCGTCCGCGTCACGCAGTTCCGGGACCGGATGGTGGAGCTGGGCGAGCAGATCACCTGGTACCCCGAGCACGTCAAGGACGGGATCTTCGGCAACTGGCTTCGTGGTGCGCGAGACTGGTCGATCTCCCGAAACCGCTACTGGGGCACCCCGATTCCGGTATGGAAATCCGACGATCCGGCTTATCCGCGGATCGACGTCTACGGCAGTCTGGATGAGCTGGAGCGCGACTTCGGGGTGCGGCCGGACAATCTGCATCGCCCCTACATCGACGAGCTGACCCGGCCCAACCCCGACGACCCGACCGGCCGTTCGACGATGCGACGCATCTCCGACGTGCTGGACGTGTGGTTCGACTCGGGCTCGATGCCCTATGCCCAGGTGCATTACCCCTTCGAGAACTCCGAATGGTTCGACGGCGGCGGGGGACAGGCTGCCCACTACCCGGGCGATTTCATCGTCGAATACATCGGCCAGACCCGCGGCTGGTTCTACATGATGCATGTACTGGCGACTGCGCTGTTCGACCGTCCGGCGTTCAAAACCTGTGTGGCGCATGGCATCGTGCTGGGCAGCGACGGGCAGAAGATGAGCAAGTCGCTGCGCAACTACCCGGACGTGAGCGAAGTGTTCGACCGCGACGGCTCCGACGCCATGCGCTGGTTCCTGATGGCCTCGCCGATCCTGCGCGGCGGAAACCTGATCGTCACCGAGGCGGGCATCCGCGAGGGCGTACGCCAGGTGATGCTGCCGCTGACCAACGCCTACACCTTCCTGACGCTGTATGCCCCGAAACCCGGTGTCTGGCGCACCGACTCGCAGCACGTACTGGACCGCTACATCCTGGCCAAGCTGGCGTCGCTGCGCGACGACCTGACGCGAGCCCTGGATGTGTGTGACATCTCCAGTGCCTGTGAGCAATTGCGACAGTTCACCGAGGCGCTGACCAACTGGTACGTGCGCCGGTCCCGGCAGCGGTTCTGGGACGAGGACGCCGACGCGATCGACACCTTGCACACCGTGCTGGAGATCACCGCGCGACTGGCCGCGCCACTGCTGCCGCTGACCACCGAGGTGATCTGGCGCGGGGTCACCGGGGAACGCTCGGTGCACCTGACCGATTGGCCCGAGGCCGCCGATCTGCCCGCCGACACCGAACTGGTGGCGGCGATGGATCAGGTCCGCGAGGTCTGTTCCGCGGCGTCGTCGGTGCGCAAGGCGCACCAGCTGCGGGTCCGGTTGCCGCTGCCCAAACTCACCGTCGCCGTCGACGAGCCGCAGCGGCTGGCACCCTTTACAGACCTGATCGCCGACGAGCTCAACGTCAAGGCCGTCGAGCTGACCGACGACATCGCTCACTACGGGCGATTCGATCTGGCGGTCAACGCGAAGGTGGCCGGTCCCCGCGTGGGTAAGGATGTCCAGGCCGCGATCAAAGCGGTCAAGGCCGGCGAGGGCGTCGTCAATCCCGACGGGACCCTGAGCGCGGGGCCGGTGGTGCTGCTGGAGGGCGAGTACACCTCCAAGCTGGTGGCCGCCGACCCGGAATACACCGTGGCGCTGCCCGAAGGCGCCGGCCTGGTGGTGCTCGACAGCGCGGTGACGCCCGAGTTGGAAGCCGAGGGCTGGGCCAAGGACCGGATCCGGGAGCTGCAGGAGCTGCGTAAAACCAGTGGCCTCGAGGTCTCCGACCGGATCAGTGTGGTGATCGCGGTACCCGAGCAGCGGCTGGAATGGGCGCAGAATCATGCCGAGTTGATCGCCGGAGAAATCTTGGCGACCAGTTTCGAATTCGGTGACCCGGCCGACCCCGTGGAAATCGGTGACGGTGTGCGGGTGTCCATCGCCAAGGCCTGAGGATTCAGTCGGCGAAATTTCCGGTTTCGGCCAGGACCGACTTTCTCGCGCCCAGATTCTTATGGTCGACGGCGGCCCGCGGACGGGGCCTACGCCGTCCGTCGTTGGCAGCTCGATCACGGCATTTATGCAGTTTGTGGTGGTAAAAAACCCGTCCGTGGGCGCGGGCAGGTAGCACCGCTGAGGTAGGTGAAACACCGGCGAAACAGCCCTGAACTGCCACGTCGGCGACTTCAGGGGCCGTTCGTCCCCGATTAACCTTCAGGCCATACGAACAGTTGTCTGCGGTTGGTTCTGACCCACCCGAATTGCCAGGAACCTGGCAAGCCGTTGCGCGACGCAACTCGGGTGGGTCGGTTCATTACTTGGCTAGAGGGGCAGGGGATTCATGGATTTCGGGGCACTCCCGCCAGAGGTCAACTCCGCGCGAATGTATGCCGGTCCGGGCTCGGCACCGTTGCTGGCGGCCGCGGCGAACTGGTCGGCCATGGCGACCGAGCTGCACTACACCGCCACGTCGTATGCCGCGGTGATCGCCGACCTGGCGGACTCGGCGTGGCAGGGCCCCTCGGCGGCATCGATGACGGCAGCGGCGGGCCCGTACGCGGCGTGGCTGAAGGCCACCGCCGTCGGCGCTGAGGAGACGGCGCTGAAGGCCACGGCAGCAGCCGGCGCCTATGAGGCCGCTTACGCCGCCACCGTGCCGCCGCCGGTGATCGCCGCCAACCGCACCCTGTTGGCCACGCTGGTGGCAACCAACTTCCTCGGACAGAACGCACCGGCGATCGCGGCGACCGAAGCGCAGTACGGCGAAATGTGGGCGCAGGACGCGGCCGCGATGTACACCTACGCCGGTTCGTCGGCGACGGCCACCCAGCTGAGCCCCTTCAACAAGCCGCCGGAGACCACCAACTCCACCGGGGACATCAGCCAGCCGGCGGCAGCCACCAATGCGGTGCAGAACGCGGCCGCCTCCAACGCCGGGACGCTGCCCGGAGGGGTCACCCAGATCTTGGACGACTACCAGGCAATCGTGAAGACACTGACGAATGTGATCAGCACCGCGAACGGACCCTACGGTATTAACGCCCTCAGCTCGGCACGAAGCGTCTACCAAATGGCCATCAGTATCCCGTCGGTGGCCACTGCGCTCGGAAACCTGACCAACACTCTGAACCCTAAGCCGATCGTCGGCGCCTTGGCACCCCTGCTGTCCAGCCCACTGCTCAGCGGTTCGCACTCCGTCCCGGCGGCAGTGTCGGGGGCCGTGGGCCGAGCCGGCCTGATCGGGTCGCTGTCGGTGCCTTCCACCTGGGCCAGCGCCGTTCCGGCAGTCAAGACCGCCACCGTGGCGCTGCAGGCAAGCGTGCTCGAGGCCGCTCCGGCGCTCGCCGCAAACGGTGAGGGTGTGCTGGCCGGCCAGATGGCGCTGTCGAGCCTGGCCGGGCGCGCGATCGGGACACCGATACGGCAGGCCGCGGGTGCCACCGCCACCCGGGCGATCAGTGCGATCAGCCACGTCACCAACAGCCAGACGGGGCCGGATATCGCCACCACCGCCACCGTCATCGTCATCCCGCCGATCGCGAAATAACGGAAGTAGGTCGCGTTCATGGTATTTCAGAGCTTCGCAGCGCAGCCCCCGGAGATCATCTCCGGCCAGTTGTATTCGGGTCCAGGTGCCGACCCGCTGTTCGCCGCGGCGGCGGCCTGGTCGGGGCTGGGCGCCGAGTTGCATGCCGCCGCGTCCTCCTACCAGGCGGCGCTGGCAAGCCTTAGCGGCGGCTGGCAGGGGCCGGCCGCGGCGGCGATGGCGTCCGCCGCCGCTCCGTACGTGACCTGGCTGACGACCACGGCGGCGCAGGCTGAGCAGACCGCCGCCCAGGCGTCTGCCGCAGCTGCCGCCTATGAATCGGCCTTCGCCGGGATCGTGCCACCGCCGGCGATCGCGGCCAACCGCAGTCAGCTGGCATCGTTGGTGGCCACGAACATTCTCGGGCAGAACAGCACCGCGATCGCCGCTGTCGAAGCGGAGTACAGCCGAATGTGGGCGCAGGATGTCGCCGCCATGCTCGGCTACGCCGGCGCTTCGGCGCAGGCAACCAATCTTTCCTCATTCACCGCGCCCCCGCCGACCACCAAGGGCGACGCGGGGAGCGCGCAAGCGGGCGCGGCCCCGACGACTGAACCCGACTTGATTCAGCAGATCACCCAGCAGATCAACTCGTGGACCTTGGCCTATAACACCGGCTGGCAGAACCTGATCGACGGTGCCACCGGCACCACCTACACGCATAACTTGTGGGAGAGCCAGCTCTCCCTGGTGAACGGAGTCAGTGGCCAGACCGGGTGGGTCAACGCCGTCCATGCCAGTACCAACATGGGCATCACCCAATTCCGGAGTGGATATACGGCGGTGGTGCCGGCAATCCCGAAGTCGGCGCTCGGCGGCCTGCACAGTTCCGGGTTGACTTCGGGCGCTGGTCTGACCAGGGCTGCCGGGGCCGCTGCGGGCAGCGCGATGCGCGTCGGAGCGCTGTCGGTGCCGCCGAACTGGGCTAGTGCCACCTCGGCGATCCAGCTGGCCTCCACCTCGCTGCCGCAGACGGCGCTGGGCGCTGCTCCCGCGGCAGGATCGGTGCCGGGCATGCTCGCCCCGGCGGCCCTGGGCAGTGCGGCCGGTGGTGCATTGGGTGCGCCGGCCACTCGGACGGTGGCCCCGGTGGCCCGCGTGGTGTCGACCAACATCAAGGATCGCGAGGCGCCGGTTCCACTCGATCAGGTGATCGCGCAATTGCAGCAGACGCCGGATGTGGTGCAGCATTGGAACGTCGATCAGGCCGGCCTCGATGAACTTGTCGCGAAGCTGTCCCTGAAACCAGGCATCCACGCGGTGCACGTCCTCGACGACGAGGACATCGCGCTCGCCGGAACGAAGTCCGCGCTCGGCTGACGTGCCCCCGATGCCGCACGACTTCGGCCGCCCCAGGAGGAGCCCTATGAAGCTGTTGTTCGTCCCGCTTGTCGCCGCCGCCGCGGTTGTTCTTGCCGCCCCTGGGCACGCCGATCCCAATGTGGTTGAGGTGAGCACGGTCGACAGTACGGAATTCATCACCTCGCTTCGGCAGGTCGGGATCGTCTTCGACGACCCGGCCCAAGCCGTGGCCGCCGCCGAAGCGCTCTGCGGGTTGGCGGCAAACGGTGAATCAAGTCTCGAACTGCTCAACGACATCACCGAAGCCAACCCCGACCTGACCGTCGCCGACGCAGCGCGGTTCGCGGCGATCGCAGCGAAAACCTATTGCCCGCACCAGCTCAAAAAGGGCGGCGGAGGGTCGAAGTAGCGCCGGGGTCAGGGTTTGACGGCCAGCCAGCGCTGCTGACCGGCCGCGGTGATCACCTCTACATCGCGGAAACCTATGCCGCGCAACCGGTCCGGTAACGCATCGGGTGAGACCGGGTTGTAAGTATCGCGGAAATGCATCAGCTGGAACATCGCCGAGTGCACCCCGTCGCTGCCGGCGAAGACTGCCCCGGGCCGCAGTACGCGAAAGGCCTCGGCGAACAGTTGGTCCTGCAACGCCGGCGTCGGAACGTGGTGCAGCATCGTGAAACACACCACGGAACTGAATTCGTCCGAGGGCAGCCCCGTATCGGTGCCGTCGCCGTTGATGATGTGGGCACGTGAGCCGTATTTCGCCTGCAGGCGCCTGGTCATCGGGGGGTCGATCTCGACGGCAGTCAGCCGGGGCGTCATATCCACCAGGCACCGCATGTTGGCGCCGTAGCCCGGCCCGAACTCCAGGGTGTTCTCGCCGAGGTCGACGTCCGTCAGCGCCCACGGCAGAAGTTTGCGTTCGACGCTGCGCGCCCAGTACCGCGAGCTGCAACACAGTCGGTGCAGCAGATTCATCGCCATCGTCACGACAGTAGTCGGATGCGGCCGCGAGGAGCAGTGCCCAATAGGCTTAACCCCGTGGACGCCCGATGGGTCCTGCACCTGGATATGGACGCCTTCTTCGCGTCCGTCGAGCAATTGACCCGCCCGACGTTGCGTGGACGGCCGGTACTGGTCGGCGGGCTCGGTGGCCGCGGCGTGGTGGCCGGGGCCAGCTACGAGGCGCGGGTTTTCGGCGCCCGCTCGGCGATGCCGATGCACCAGGCGCGGCGGCTGGTGGGGGCCCCGGCCGTGGTGCTGCCGCCGCGTGGCGCCGTGTATGGCATGGCCAGCAGACGGGTTTTCGAGACCGTGCGTGCGGTGATCCCGGTCGTCGAGCAGCTCTCCTTCGACGAGGCATTCGGGGAACCGGTCGAGCTGGTGGACGCAACCGCTGCGGAGGTCCTGCGGTTCTGCGAACACCTTCGCCGGCGGGTGCTCGACGAGACCGGTTTGGTGGCGTCGGTCGGGGCGGGCTCGGGCAAGCAGATCGCCAAGATCGCCTCCGATCTGGCAAAGCCGAACGGGGTACGGGTCGTCAGCCGCTCCGAGGAACGGCTGTTGCTGGACGGGCTGCCGGTGCGCCGGCTGTGGGGAATCGGTCCGGTCGCCGAGGAGAAGCTGCACCGGCTGGGCATTGACACCATCGGCCAGCTCGCCGCACTGACCGACCGTGAGGTCGCCGACATTCTCGGCGCCACCATCGGTCCCGCGCTGCACCGGTTGGCCCGCGGGATCGATGATCGGCGGGTCGCCGAACGCGCTGAGGCCAAACAGATCAGCGCCGAATCGACCTTCGCCGCCGACCTGACCACCTTGGAGCAGCTGCGGGCTGAGATCGGTCCGATCGGCGAACACGCCTACCGCAGGCTGCTGCGGGACGGGCGCGGCGCTCGCACCGTGACGGTGAAACTCAAGAAGGCCGACATGAGTGTGCTGACCCGCTCGGCCACGCTGCCCTATGCGACCACCGACGTCGCCGCACTCACGTCGGCGGCCGGCCGGTTGCTGCTCGATCCGCAGGAGATCGGTCCGATCCGGCTGCTCGGCGTGGGCTTCTCCGGTCTGACCGATGTCCGCCAGGAGTCGCTGTTCCCGGATCTGGAGTTTTCAGAAATCGGCGCCGTCTCGCCGGAAGTTACTGCGCGAGAATCGGTTTCCCCGACAGTTGCGGCGTCGTGGCGCGTCGGCGATGACGTCACCCACTCCGACCTCGGCCACGGCTGGGTGCAGGGGGCCGGCCACGGGGTGATGACGGTGCGCTTCGAGACGCGCAGCTCAGGCCCCGGTCCAGTGCGGACATTCCCCGACGACGAGCCAGGAATCAGCCGCGCCGACCCGGTGGCCAGCCTGGACTGGCCCGACTACGTCGCCCGCCCGGAGGAACACAGCTAGCTCGTCACGGGAGTGCCTGCACCACCGGATCGTGCAGCACCGGGAAGTTGACGGAGTTGGCGATAAAGCAGATTCGGTGAGCGTCGGAATGCAATGCCAAGGCCCGCTCCACCATCGCCGCATCGCCGACTTCGATGTGCGGCTGCAAGACAACACTGGTGAAGTGCCCGCCCTCGGTGTTCTCGATCATCGTGCCGACCGGCCGGTCTTGGTAGGAGACGACCACCACGCCGTTGACCGAACACAAATACAGGTAGGACAGCATGTGGCATTGCGCCAGCGCAGCCAACAGCAGCTGTTCGGGATTCCACCGGGTCGGATCACCACGGAATGCCGGGTCGGCGGAGCCGAGAATGGCGGGACACCCCTCGGCGGTCACCTCGTGCTCTCGCCCGTAGCCGCGATAGTCACTGGTCCCGCTGCCGTGATTGCCGGTCCAGCTGACATCCACGGTGTAGGTGTGTTGGGTGGACACGCGGCCTCCACGGGCTAGGGGTGGTGCGGGCTCGTCACCACAGCACACCGTAGACGCTGGAGAGCGTAAAACCATGGTGGCCATAGCCCTTGCAGGTCACCGTGCCCTGGTAGCCGACCGCACAGCTAGAACCCCAGTTCTCCAGCCGATAGCCCTCCGGCAGCACATCCACGTCCCGGGTGAACGATGCGATGTGGGAGTGGCGGTAGGCCGCGGGCACCCCGCCGGCTTCGAGCACAGTCTGGGTGGCGCCGGCGGGAGCATCCGTTGGCACCGCATCGCAGCCGATCGGCCCGCCGTTGGGGCCGATGCCGCAGGAGCGGCCGTCCGGCGTTTTGAAGAAGACCCAGTAGAAGTCGGTCGGCGACGAGTAGCGGCCGGTGGCGACCGGGTAGTCGTCGCCAGCGTCCGCCCCGGGCGGCGGCTCGGCATGGGCCGCCGCGGCGGTCCCGGCTGCGAGAACAGCGGCGCCGATGAGGGCGAGGATCCTGGCCATCGGTCAGCCCCACCGGTCGATGACGTCGCCGACCGGCTGCCCGGCCGCGAGCGCCATCATCAGCAGGATCCGCGCCTGCGGCGGCCTCAGCCGCGGCACCATCACCGCGCCCGCATCCACCAGGGCCCGGCCGGGGCCGTAGTCCGCCTCGATGTGCCCGTCCGGAACTCGGCTGGACACCGCGACCACGAGCCCGGATTCGCAGTGTCGGCGCACCCCGTCGATCACCGCCGTCGGGGCGTTGCCCGACCCGAGAGCGGCCAGCACCACCCCTCGCGCACCAGCGGCGGCGCAGGCATCCAGGGCGACCGTGTCAGCGCCCCCGTAGAGCGCCACGACATCGACCCGCGGCGCGGCGGCCGGCGCACCGAGGTAGGGCCGAGTCTTCTCGCCAGACAGCGTGACCCGGCCATCGGCGACGCCGCCCAGGACCGGACCGGTGAAGCCGGTCAACCCGGTGATGGTGGCCTTCTGCAGACCCAGCGGGGCCAGCACCCGGCCGGCGAAGCACATCAGCACCCCCAGCCCCCGAGCGGCCGGATCCGCGGCCACGGCCAGGGCGTCGCGCAGGTTGCCCGGCCCGTCGGCGTCGGGGGCGTCCGCACCGCGCTGAGCCCCGGTAAGTACCACCGGCGCATCCCCGGTGTAGCCGAGCTCCAGCCAGAGCGCACCCTCTTCGCAGGTGTCGGTGCCGTGGGTGACGACCACCCCGTCGGCGCCGCCGTCCACCGCGGCATTGACCGCGGCGAGGAGCGCAGCCCAGTCGGCCGGGCCCAGTTCGGAGCTGTCCCGCGCCATCAGGTCCACCACGGTGAGGTCCGCGGCGCCTGTGTCGGCGACCAGGTCTGAGCCGCTGCGGGCCGGCCGCAAGGCCCCGTCGCCTTGGGTGCTGCAGGAGATAGTCCCGCCGGTGGTGATGACGGTGAGGCGCTTGGACAGCATGCCGCGATCATGCCGCACCTGGGTTAAGGGATGATGGGAGCGTGACTGACGAGACAACCGACTCGACCGAGACGGAGGTGGACCCGGCCCCGGCCCCGCAGACAGCGCCGGCCGCCCCGCCCCGCCGGCTGGGACTGCTGCTGTCGGTGGCCTCGGTGGTGCTGATGGCCGACGTCGTCACCAAGGTGCTCGCGGTGAAGATGCTGACCCCCGGCCAGCCCGTGCCGATCATCGGCGACACCGTGACCTGGACGCTGGTCCGCAACTCCGGGGCCGCGTTCTCCATGGCCACCAGCTACACCTGGGTGTTGACGCTGATCGCCAGCTCGGTGGTGCTCGGCATCATCTGGATGTCGCGCCGTCTGGTGTCGCCCTGGTGGGCGATCGGGCTGGGGATGATCCTCGGCGGGGCCTTGGGCAACCTGGTGGACCGGTTCTTCCGGGCGCCCGGGCATCTGCAGGGCCACGTGGTCGACTTCCTGTCGATCGGCTGGTGGCCGGTGTTCAACGTCGCGGACCCGGCGGTGGTGGGCGGCGCCATCCTGCTGGTCGCGTTGTCGGTGTTCGGCTTCGACTTCGACGCGGTGGGCCGTCGCCGCGCCGACGACGATGTCGACGCTGAGCAGCGCCGTGACAACAGTGCCGGTGACGGCGACGGCGACGGCGAGCAAGCCTGATGCGGCTGTGACCGAACGATCCATGCCGGTCCCCGAGGGCCTGGCCGGCATGCGCGTCGACGCCGGGCTGGCCCGCCTGTTGGGCCTGTCGCGCAATGTTGTCGCGACGCTGGCCGAAAACGGCGACGTGGAACTCGACGGCGTCGCTGCAGGCAAGTCCGATCGGCTCATCGCGGGGGCGTGGCTGCAGGTGCGGCTGCCCGAAGCGCCGCCGCCGCTGGAAAACACCCCGACCGAGGTCGAGGGCATGACGATCTTGTACTCCGACGCCGACATCGTCGCCGTCGACAAACCTGCCGGGGTCGCCGCGCACGCCTCGGTGGGCTGGAGCGGGCCCACGGTGCTGGGCGGCCTGGCCGCTGCCGGCTACCGGATCACCACGTCCGGAGTTCCGGAGCGTCAGGGCATCGTGCACCGCCTGGATGTCGGAACCTCCGGGGTGATGGTGGTGGCGATCTCCGAACGCGCCTACACCGCACTCAAACGCGCGTTCAAGGCGCGCACCGTGGAGAAGCGTTACCACGCCCTGGTACAGGGCCATCCGGATCCGTCCAGCGGCACCATCGATGCACCGATCGGGCGACACCACGGACCGGAGTGGAAATTCGCCGTGACCGCCGACGGCCGGCACAGCATCACGCACTACGACACGGTGGAGGCGTTCGTCGCCGCGAGCCTGCTCGACGTACACCTGGAAACCGGCCGCACCCACCAGATCCGGGTGCACTTCTCGGCCCTGCGGCATCCGTGCTGCGGTGATCTGACCTACGGTGCCGATCCGACCCTGGCGCGCAAGCTCGGGCTGGAACGCCAGTGGTTGCACGCCCGTTCATTGGCGTTCGCACACCCCGGCGACGGACGGCGCATCGAGATCACCAGCGAGTACCCCGCCGACCTGCAACACGCCTTGGACGTGCTGCACCGCTGACGGCGCGCCTCAGGGCTTGCGGGCCTCGACCAACACCCGGGTGGCGTGCGCGACGAAGCACCCCTGAGACTCGATCAGCTCATGCATCTCGCGCAGCCGGTCACGGTGATCCTCGACCGCAAAGTCGGGCACCGTCCAGATCACCTTGCGCAGGAAGTAGATGACGGCGCCGACGTCGAAGAATTCGGCCCGTAGCCGCTCGAGCCGCAGATCGAGCACCTCCATACCGGCGGCCGACGCGTCGGCACGTACCGCATCCGGCTGGTACTGGGCTCCTTTGCCCGGCATCGGCCCGAGAAAGAACTCACTCAGCTCGAGCATCGTCGCCGGCCCGATCTGCTGGGCGAAGTAGTGACCGCCGGGCCGCAACACGCGGGCGATCTCGTCCCACCACGTCGCCAACGGGTGCCGGCTGCTGACCAGATCGAATGCTTCGTCGCCGAAGGGCAGCGGCGGCCGGTCCGGCACCGTCACCACCACCACGCCACGCGGATGAAGCAGCTCGGTGGCGCGTGCGGCATTCGGCGGCCAGGACTCCGTGGCTGCCATGGTCGGGGGAAACGTGCCGAACTCCTGGATGCCCGCCAGCACCTCGCCGCCGCCGGTGTTCAGGTCGACGGCGGCCGAGACGCCCGAGAGCCGCCCGGCCAGCTGCCGCTGGTAGCCCCAGGAGGGGCGCTGTTCGGTGGCGCGGCCGTCAAGCCAGGAGAACTCCCAACCGTCGACGGGGGCGGTGGCGGCCTCGGCCACCAGTTCGTCGAAGCTACGTGACATCGAGTGGGTTAGCTCGATTCGTCGGCCGGCTTGGATGACTTCGGCGGCCGGATCTTGAAGGAGATGCGCAGTTTGGTGCGGTAGATGATCCCGCCCTTGTCATCGAGGGTGAGGTCCTGCTCGACGACCTGAGCAACGCGGATGTCGTCGATGGTCTGCTTGGCCCGGTGCACCGCTTCGGCCGCGGCGTTCTCCCAAGACGACGGGCTGGTCCCGATGATGTCGATCACCCGGTACACGCTCATGTATGCCTCTCCTCGCTTGCGCCGAACCTCAACGTAGTGCACAGCGGCAGTCGCTGTCCCGGGAAACGACAGCCGAAGAGACACGGCTGCCGACACGCCCGAGAAGCGTCGGTGCCCAGTCCTAGACTGGCGGTCCTATGGACAGTTCATCGTCGCGGTCCTTCGTGCACCTGCATAACCACACCGAGTACTCGATGCTCGACGGAGCGGCGAAGATCGCCCCGATGCTGGCTGAGGCGCAGCGCCTGGAGATGCCCGCGATCGGGATGACCGACCACGGAAACATGTTCGGCGCCAGCGAGTTCTACAACGCGGCGACCAAGGCCGGCATCAAGCCGATCATCGGGGTCGAGGCCTACATCGCCCCCGCGTCTCGTTTCGATACCCGCCGGGTGCACTGGGGCGATCCCAGCCAGAAGAGCGACGACGTTTCCGGCAGCGGCTCCTACACCCACATGACGATGGTGGCCGAGAACGCCACCGGGTTGCGCAACCTGTTCAAGCTCTCCTCGCTGGCTTCCTTCGAGGGCCAGCTCGGCAAATGGTCGCGGATGGACGCCGAGATCATCGCCGAGCACGCCGAGGGCATTATCGCCACCACCGGCTGCCCGTCCGGGGAGGTGCAGACCCGGTTGCGGCTGGGCCACGAGCGCGAGGCGCTGGAGTCGGCCGCCAAGTGGCGGGAGATCTTCGGCGCGGAGAACTATTTCCTGGAGGTGATGGACCACGGGCTGTCCATCGAACGCCGGGTACGTGAGGGGCTGCTGGAGGTCGGGCGCAAGCTCGGCATCCCGACGTTGGCCACCAATGACTGTCACTACGTCACCCGTGACGCCTCGCAGAACCACGAGGCGCTGCTGTGCATCCAGACCGGTAAGACGCTGTCGGACCCCACCCGGTTCAAGTTCGACGGGGACGGCTACTACCTGAAGTCTGCCGCCGAGATGCGCGCGCTCTGGGACGACCAGCTGCCCGACGCCTGTGACTCCACCCTGCTGATCGCCGAGCGGGTGCAGTCCTATGCCGACGTGTGGGCGCCGCGCGACCGGATGCCGGTGTTTCCGGTGCCCGACGGCCATGACCAGGGGTCCTGGCTGCGCCACGAGGTACAGGCAGGTCTGGAACGACGCTTTCCCGCCGGCGTACCGAGTGAGTACACCGACCGCGCGTCCTACGAGATCGACGTCATCTGTGGCAAGGGATTCCCGTCCTACTTCCTGATCGTCGCGGACCTGATCCACTACGCCCGCTCGATCAACATCTGGGTGGGGCCGGGCCGAGGGTCGGCCGCTGGGTCACTGGTGGCTTACGCGCTGGGCATCACCAATATCGACCCGATTCCGCACGGGCTGTTGTTCGAGCGCTTCCTCAACCCGGAGCGGCCGTCGGCCCCCGATATCGACATCGACTTCGACGACCGCCGCCGCGGCGAGATGGTGCGCTATGCCGCGGAGCGGTGGGGCAGTGACCGGGTGGCCCAGGTGATCACCTTCGGCACCATTAAAACCAAGGCGGCGCTGAAAGATTCAGCCCGTGTGCATTACGGCCAGCCTGGCTATGCGATCGCCGACCGGATCACCAAGGCGCTGCCGCCGCCGATCATGGCCAAGGACATTCCGCTGTCGGGTATCACCGACCCGAACCACGAGCGGTACAAGGAGGCCGCGGAGGTCCGCGGGCTGATCGACACCGATCCCGACGTGCGCACCATCTACGAGACGGCACGCGGCCTGGAAGGCCTGGTCCGTAACGCCGGCGTGCATGCCTGCGCGGTGATCATGAGTTCCGAGCCGCTGATCGACGCGATCCCGTTGTGGAAGCGCCCGCAGGATGGCGCCATCATCACCGGCTGGGACTACCCGTCGTGTGAAGAAATCGGCCTGCTGAAGATGGACTTCCTGGGCCTGCGCAACCTGACGATCATCGGCGACTGTCTGGAGAACATCAAGGCCAACCGGGGCATCGACCTGGATCTGGACACCGTGGCGTTCGATGATCCCGCCACTTACGAACTGCTGGGCCGCGGTGACACGCTGGGGGTGTTCCAGCTCGACGGCGGCCCGATGCGTGACCTGCTGCGCCGCATGCAGCCCACCGAATTCAACGACATCGTCGCGGTGCTGGCGCTCTACCGGCCCGGCCCGATGGGCATGAACGCCCACAACGACTACGCCGACCGTAAGAACGAGCGTCAGGTCATCAAGCCCATCCACCCCGAGCTTGAGGACCCGCTGCGCAGCATCCTGTCGGAGACCTATGGCCTGATCGTCTACCAAGAGCAGATCATGTTCATCGCGCAGAAGGTCGCCTCGTACACGATGGGCAAGGCCGATGCGCTGCGTAAAGCCATGGGCAAGAAGAAGCTCGAAGTGCTCGAAGCCGAGTACAAGGGCTTCTACGAGGGGATGACGGCCAACGGGTTCTCCGAGAAGGCCGTGAAAGCGTTGTGGGACACCATTCTTCCGTTTGCCGGGTACGCGTTCAACAAGTCGCATGCGGCCGCCTACGGCCTGGTGTCGTACTGGACGGCCTACCTGAAAGCGAACTATCCGGCCGAATACATGGCGGGTCTGTTGACATCGGTCGGTGACGACAAGGACAAGGCCGCGGTATACCTGGCTGACTGCCGCCGGCTGGGGATCACGGTGCTGCCGCCGGACGTCAACGAGTCCGAGCTGAACTTCGCGTCGGTGGGCGAAGACATCCGCTACGGGCTGGGAGCGGTTCGCAACGTCGGCGCCAACGTTGTCGGCTCCCTGATAACCACCCGGACACATAAGGGCCGCTTCACCGACTTCTCGGATTACCTCAACAAGATCGACATCGCGGCCTGCAACAAGAAGGTCACCGAATCCTTGATCAAGGCCGGTGCCTTCGACTCGCTGGGGCATCCACGCAAGGGGTTGTTCCTGGTGCACACCGACGCCGTGGACTCGGTGCTCGGCACCAAGAAGGCCGAGGCGGTGGGTCAGTTCGACCTTTTCGGCGGGGGAGATGGTGAAAGCGCTGGAACAGATGCCGTTTTCGGCATCAAGGTGCCCGACGAGGAGTGGGCCGACAAGCACAAGCTGGCCCTGGAGCGAGAAATGCTCGGACTCTATGTGTCCGGGCACCCACTCAACGGCATCGCGCACCTGCTGGCCGCCCAGGTCGACACCCAGATCCCGGCGATCCTGGAGGGCGACGTCGCCGCCGACACCCAGGTGCGGGTCGGCGGCATCCTGGCATCGGTGAACCGTCGGGTCAACAAAAACGGACTTCCTTGGGCCTCAGCGCAATTGGAGGATCTCACCGGCGGCATCGAGGTGATGTTCTTCCCGCAGACCTACTCGGCGTACGGCGCCGACGTCGCCGATGACGCCGTGGTGCTGGTCAGCGCCAAGGTCAACATCCGCGACGACCGGATCTCGTTGATCGCCAACGAGCTGGTGGTGCCCGACTTCTCCGCCAACGCCCCGGATCGGCCGCTGGCCGTGAGCCTTCCGACCCGCCAATGCACCATGGACAAGGTCAGTGCGCTCAAGCAGGTGCTGACCCGCCATCCCGGCACCGCCCAGGTGCAACTGCGGCTGATCAGCGGGGAGCGCATCACCGTGCTGGAGCTGGATCCCTCGCTGCGGGTGACGCCATCGTCGGCGCTGATGGGGGATCTGAAGGCGTTGCTCGGCCCCGGCTGTCTGGGCGGGTAACCCACGAAGGCCGGATCCGGCTGAAGTTCGGTCTAACGCGCGAGCAGGTCGACCCGAACGATCACGCTGTCCGGCCATAGGTTGCGCGTCCGGGCGCGCCGCACCTTGTCCCGTAGCGGCAGATCCCGGTGCACATTGGTCACGCCGGGCACCGGGATCATCGGCACGACGTTCCACTGCCAGCCGTACCGCCGGTGCAAGGCGCGGTTGGCGGCTTCGGCCTCGTCGCCACACAGAATGGTCGCCCGGCCGCGCAGCGCGGTCGCGTGGTGACGGCGCCGGCCGCGGTAGTCGCAGGCGGTCAACTCGACGTCCGGGCGAGGGGTCAGCCTGCGAGTCTTGGGTCCGGTCTTGGTCCGAAACAACACGGCGCCGTCGTCGAGCGCGAACCACACCGGAGTGTCCACCGGCGTGCCGTCGCGGCGATAGGTGCGCAGCAGCGCGTAGCGGGTGTCGCGTAGTTCTTCGAGTGGTTGGGGACGCATACCACCAGGGAACAACTTAGAGTTGACTTCAAGTCAAGTCCTTCGGAGGTGGCGGTGTCCGGTCGGCTCACCATCGGCGAGGTGGCTCAACGCAGCGGCGTCGCCGCAACCACCTTGCGCTACTACGAGCGGGTCGGCCTGCTGGCGTCGCCGGCTCGGGTAGGCGGCCAGCGCCGCTATGACGAAGCAGTGCTGGCTCGGCTGGAAGTGATCGGCCTGTGCAAGGCGGCGGGGTTCGCGCTCGACGAAATTCAGTTGCTGTTCGCCGATGACGCGCCCGGGCGTCCGGCGAGTCAGGCGCTGGCCCAGGCCAAGCTCGCCCAGATCGATGCACAACTGGAGGCGTTATCGCGCGCTCGCGCGGTCATCGAATGGGGAATGCGGTGCACCTGTCCGTCTATCGACGCCTGTACCTGTGGAATCCATCCGCCGAAAGTCTGACTCTCAACATTACGGTTAGATCCGTTCCTGATTACAACATCGCATCACTGGTGTAACGTCTGAAACTTCTCACACAACACGTGTGGCCTCGGGGGGAGGTGGAGACTGTTGACGGCTGTGCGGGGCCGGTTTCGGCGGCGCACTATCGCAAATAATCGAACTTTACCCAAGAGTAGAATTAGCATAGGATATCAATGTTGTAACACAGACGTAACGGAAAACGTCTGTTGATACACAGAAAAGCATGTGCATGAACAACACGGAGGCAGTCATGTGGGTTTCGCGTCGTCTTCTCAACCTGCTCGGGATGGGCGCTGCCGCCGCATTCGCCGCGCTGGTACTACCCGCGTCGACCGCCAACGCGGCGGGGGACCCGTTCCTGGATGGCGGCCCCTACGAGACCTGCAATGGGGCGGTCTGCCTGGTGATGGGTGACATTCTGGACGGGAACTGGAAATACGAGGGCATCCGTCCGGTCATCACGGACTGGAAGGGCGACCAGCCCTACACCGTCCAGGTGACCGACGGCGACAACGTGATCGACGCCGGAACGTACAACATCAAGATCGAGGACTACTGGAACTCGTTCTTCTCCACCAGGGCCTACCAATTCGGTGACTTCACCGCCAACTCCAGCCTGCCCGCCGACTTCGACATGAGCAGCCTGGGCAACTTCGGATATCTGTCCGGATCCTCGATCTACGAGGTCAACATCGGCGACTTCACCAACCTGACGATCAACGGCGTGGGGCCGCACGACCTGAACTACTGGGTCATGTCTCTCGGCGACATCAACTACTCCGTGGTGACCGACCCGATCAACTTCACCTCCGCGGGCGTGATCCAGTTCGGCGACGACGCCCCGATGCAGATATGGAACAGCCTGTTCCACTCCTGGACCCCTGAGGTTCCGGACTATCTCATTCCGAACGATCCGTTCGCCAACCTGGACTTCGACCCGTGTGACTTCCTCGGCGGTTGTGTCTAGCCAGGCAGGTCAGAACTTGTAGCGCAGCACCCGGGCCTTGCCGGCCACCGACTTGAATCGGCCGGCAAGCCGGGTGATTGTGCGGGCCGGGCCGGGAAACGAATCCACCTCGGCGGCGTGCGCCAGGCAGGCCTGTTCGACCAGGCGCAGGCGCGGCTCCCACCGCTGAGGCGTGCGAGGGTCGGTGAAGCCGGGATTGGCCCAGACATGGCGCAGCACGGTGAACATTCCCCGCGGTGCCAGCTTCATGCCCAGCCAGCTGAACGGCCCGACGCGGCCGTAGTCGTTGAACGCCAACTCGCCGGTCCCGAAATGGTCGATGGCGTGCCCGATCAGCGCAATGACCTGCGGCTCGGTGAGAAAGGCGAACAGTCCGTCGGCGATCACCATGGTGGGGCGCCCGACCGGGATGGTGTCGGTCCACGCCGTACCGGTGAGATCGGCGGCGATCACATGCTCGGCGCGCTGTGGCGGCACCACCTTTTCGCGCAGCGCGATCACGTGCGGCAGATCGATGCTGTACCAATCGACGCCGGCCGGCGGCTTCACCCGCGCCAACGGCTCGTTGAGCCCGGCGCCGAGGTCGACCACCACCGCGTCGGGATGCGCAGCCGTGTATGCGCGGACGCGCTCATCGAGCATCTTGGCGCGCAGGGCGGTCTGTCGCACCACACTCGCCGGGATCCGGAATGCGGGGAAGTCGTAATCGATCAGGCCGACGACGCGGTCGGAGAACTCGTCACCGAGGATCGGGATCGGAGCGCGACAGTCCAGTGCGCGGGCATACGCCGTGAGGAAGGCGGTCTGCTCGAGGCGGCTGAACTCGGTGACGGCAATCGACATGGGCTCACCGTAAGCGATGTCGACCGCAGCGGCCTGTAACGGCAATCCCGCGCCCCGGCCGGGGCGGCGCCATTAACGTCGACGCCATGGAAACCACCACGGAGATTCTGTCGACCTCCACCATCGCGGTGACAGCCGACGGTGCGCTCGGCTCCATCACGCTGAGTCGTCCCGACAAGCTCAACCCGCTGGGCACGGTGACGCTCGACGAGTTGGTGGCGGCGGCCCGCTGGTTCGACGCCCGGCCCGCGGTCAAGGTCGTGGTTGTATCCGGCAGCGGCCGGGCGTTCTCTGCCGGCGCCGACCTGGCCGCGTTCGTCGCCGCCGCCGACGGCGCCGGAGCGCTGCGCGAGGCCGCCGACGCCGGCCGCCGGATGGCCGACGCCGTCGAAGCCATGCGGGCCGTGACGGTGGCGCGGCTGCACGGTCACTGTGTGGGCGGCGGTGTGGTGCTGGCCGCAGCGTGCGATCTGCGGGTGGCGGCCGAGGGCACGCGGTTCTCGATTCCGGAGGTGGACTTGGGTATTCCGTTGGCCTGGGGCGGTATCCCGCGGTTGGTCCGTGAGATCGGACCGGCGCTCACCAAGGAACTGGTGATGACCTGCCGCCCATTCGATGCCGCCGAAGCCAAGGCAATCGGGTTCCTCAACCGTGTGGTGCCCGAGGCCGACCTGGATGCGGAGGTCGACGAGTTGGTGGACCAGCTGGTCAGCAAGTCCACTCTCACGCTGGGCGGCACCAAACGGCAGGTCAACGCGGTCACCGAGGGCATGGTGGGGACCGCGCGCAGCTGGAATGACGCCGATGCGCTGGTCACCGCGGTGCACGATCCCGAGTCGCAGGCATCGGCCATGGCATATCTGCAACGGGTCAGTCGCCGCTGAGGCGGCCACGAGCAGGAGGAACAGATGACGCAGACATCGCCGCCGGCCACCCTGTGTGAGGCGTTTCAGCGCACCGCCGCCATCGACCCGGACGCGGTCGCGGTACGCACCGTCGGCGATACGCAGACGCTGACCTGGCGCGACTACGCACAGCAGGTCCGCCAGGTGGCGGCCGGGCTGGCCGGGCTCGGGGTACGCCGCGGCGACACGGTGTCGCTGATGATGGCGAACCGGATCGAGTTCTACCCGCTGGAAGTCGGCGCCCAGCACGTGGGCGCGACGTCGTTCTCGGTGTACAACACTCTGCCCGCCGAGCAGCTCGGTTACCTGTTCGCCAACGCCGGTACCAAAGTCGTGATGTGCGAGCAGGCGTTTGTCGAGACGATCCGGGACAGCCGAGCGGCGATCGAACACATCGTCTGTGTGGACGGGCATCCCGACGGCACCTTGTCGATCGCGCAGATGCTGGCCGCGGCGGACGACGACTTCGACTTCGAAACCGCTTGGCGGGCAGTGCAGCCCGACGATGTGGTGACGCTGATCTATACCTCCGGGACCACCGGCCTGCCCAAGGGCGTGGAGATGACGCACACCAATCTGCTGTTCGAGGCGGCCGCCCTCGACGCGGTGCTCGGGGTGCGTTTCGGGGACCGGATCACCTCGTATCTGCCTTCGGCACACATCGCCGACCGAGCGATGGGCCTCTACAACTCCGAGATCGCCGGAGTTCAGGTGACCGTGGTGCCCGACGCGCGCCAGATTGGCGCGGCGCTGCCGGACGTGCGGCCCACGATTTGGGGCGCGGTGCCGCGAGTATGGGAAAAGCTCAAGGCGGCAACAGAATTTGCTGTCGCGGGGGAGTCGGACGACAATCGTCGCGCCGCTTTGCAGTGGGCGCTGGCAGTCGGCGCGAAACGGTCCGCGGCGCAACTGGCCGGCGAGCGTGTACCCGACGCGCTGGCCGCGGAGTGGGCACAGGCCGACGAGCTGGTGCTCTCGGCGCTTCGGGCCAAGCTGGGCCTGGACGAGCTGCGGTGGGCGGTGTCCGGCGCGGCGCCGATTCCCAAGGAGACCATCGCGTTCTTCGCCGGCCTCGGGATTCCGATCTGCGAGGTCTGGGGCATGTCGGAGCTCAGTTGCGTGGCGTCGACCACCCATCCGCGCGACGCGCGACTCGGTACGGTCGGAAAATTGTTGCCCGGCCTGGAAAGCCGCATCGCCGACGACGGCGAATTTCTGGTCCGGGGGCCCCTGGTGATGCGGGGCTACCGCAAGGAGCCGGCCAAGACCGCCGAGGCGGTCGACGCGGACGGATGGCTGCACACCGGGGACATCCTCGAGGAGGATGCGGACGGCTATCTGCGAGTGGTCGACCGCAAGAAAGAGCTGATCATCAACGCCGCGGGAAAGAACATGTCGCCGGCGAACATCGAGAACGCGATCCTGGCGGCATGCCCAATGATCGGGGCGATGGTCACCATTGGCGATTCCCGGCCCTACAACACCGCACTGATGGTCTTCGACGCCGACTCGGTGGCGCCCTACGCCGCTGCCCATGGCCTGTCGACGGCGACGCCGGGGGCACTGGCCGATGACCCGGGGGTGATCGCACAGATTGCGGCGGGCGTGGCTGCGGGCAACACGAAACTGTCACGGGTCGAACAGATCAAGCGCTTCCGGGTCCTGCCCGCGCTCTGGGAACCCGGTGGCGACGAAGTCACCCTGACCATGAAACTCAAGAGGCGGCCGATCGCGGCGAAATACGCCGAAGAGATCGAACGCCTCTACGCCAGTGAGCCCGGGCCCCATGTGCATCAACCCCAAGCTGCCGAACAGCCTGCGCCCAGCTCCGCGGTCTGAAGGAGAACGCTACGTCGCCAACGGTTTTCACGTTCGGCCACGGTACCGCGGACCGGGCCGAAATCACCGCGCTGCTCTCCGGCGCCGGTGTGCAAGGCCTGGTCGACGTACGCAGCGCTCCGGGGAGCCGGCACAATCCCGAGACCGCACGGGAGGAGATGCAGCGCTGGCTGCCGGAGGCCGGGATCGGCTACCGGTGGGAACCGCGACTCGGCGGCTGGCGGCGGGTCGCCGGCCAGAGTCCGGACATCGGGTTGCGCAACGAATCGTTTCGGTCCTACGCCGGCTACATGCGCTCCGCGGACTTCCAGTCCGGAATCGATGAGCTCGTGGCCCAAGCGGACGCTCAACAGGTCGCGGTGATGTGTGCCGAGACCGTTTGGTGGAGATGCCATCGCAAGTTGATCGCCGACTACCTCACACTGGTGCGCGGATTCGAGGTACAGCACCTGATGCACGACGGCAAGCTGCGCGACCACCGGCCGACTGCCGAAGCCCGAGTTGCCGACGATGTCCTGGTCTATGACGGCACGGCCGTCGGGCCCGAATAGCTGCGCTCAGCGGCGCGAAGGACGTTGCGCGCCCAGCACCAGCCACACGGCGGAGCAGAGACCTGCGGCGGTCAGAACCGCGGCTGCGGCGCTGGACGTCACGGCGCCGACGATCAGCAGGGCGACCAAGCCCGTGGCCAGCGCAACCAACTTGTAGGCCGGCCAGGGCACGCCGGCGATGGGCACTTGCTGCCCGAGGAGCTCGGCGGTGGTCATGACTTTAACGGTACGCGATAACCAATTGTTAGGCCAGCCGAAATCTGCAGGTCGGATTGTTATGTCGTGTCACGGGACTACGCTGGCTGCATGCCTCTGAGCGGAGAATATGCACCCAGCCCGTTGGATTGGTCACGCGAGAACGCCGAGAAGTACATGGAGTCCGGTGGCACCGAGGGCATCGAGATGAAGGGCAAGCCGGTCGTGCTGTTGACCACGGTCGGCGCCAAAACCGGCAAATTGCGCAAGATCCCGCTGATGCGGGTGGAACACGACG
Organism: Mycobacterium sp. SMC-19; assembly: GCF_045310815.1. Taxonomy (NCBI): domain Bacteria; kingdom Bacillati; phylum Actinomycetota; class Actinomycetes; order Mycobacteriales; family Mycobacteriaceae; genus Mycobacterium; species Mycobacterium sp. SMC-19. Next base: position 405,511 of record NZ_JBJIAM010000002.1, read on the forward strand.
GTGAGTACGCGATCGTCGCGTCGCTGGGCGGGGCCCCGCAGAACCCGGTCTGGTACTACAACGTCGCCGCGAACCCGCGCGTCGAGCTGCAGGACGGACCCGTCAGCGGCGATTACGACGCCCGCGAGGTATTCGGCGAAGAGAAGGCGCAATGGTGGGAACGCGCCGTCGACGCCTTCCCGTACTACGCCGAGTATCAGGAGAAGACCGATCGACAGATTCCGGTGTTCGTGCTGACCCCGGTGGGCTGAACACCCTACTGGGTGACACCATATTGCGGTGTCCGCCGAACTGCGCCAGAACCGAAGTGGCTCCCATTCCGGCCCCTCGCAGGGCCCGTTGAAGGGGCCGTTGACCGCGGCCGACATTGACGCGGCGGCCAAGCGGATCGCCGGCGTGGTCGCCCCCACCCCGCTGCAGTACAGCGACCGGCTCTCGGAGCTGACCGGCGCGAGCGTCTACCTCAAGCGCGAAGACCTGCAGTCGGTGCGTTCCTACAAGCTGCGTGGTGCCTACAACCTGCTGGTCCAGCTCAGCGAATCCGAGCTGGCCGCCGGCGTGGTGTGTTCGTCGGCCGGTAATCACGCACAGGGCTTCGCCTACGCCTGCCGGTCGCTGGGTGTTCACGGCCGGGTCTATGTGCCGGCCAAGACCCCGAAGCAGAAGCGTGACCGCATCCGCTATCACGGCGGCGAGTTCATCGAGCTGATCGTCGGCGGCGCGACCTACGACCTGGCTGCGGAGGCGGCCCTGGCCGATGTCGCTCGCACCGGCGCGACGCTGGTGCCGCCCTACGACGACCTGCGGACCATGGCCGGCCAGGGCACCATCGCGGTGGAGATACTTGACCAGCTCGAGACCGAACCGGATCTGGTGGTGGTGCCGGTCGGCGGCGGCGGCTGCATCTCGGGTATCACGACCTACCTGGCCGAGCGGACCACCAAGAGCGCCGTTCTGGGCGTGGAGCCGGCCGGAGCCGCCTCGATGATGGCCGCGCTGGCCGCCGGGGAGCTGGTCAGCCTCGATCACGTCGACCAATTCGTCGACGGTGCGGCCGTGCGGCGCGCCGGGGCGTTGCCGTACGAAGTGCTGTCCGGGGCCGGCGACATGGTGTCGGTGACCACCGTCGATGAAGGTGCGGTCTGCACCGCGATGCTCGACCTGTACCAGAACGAGGGGATCATCGCCGAGCCGGCGGGCGCCCTGTCGGTCGCGGCCCTGCTGGAGGCCGAAGTCGCCCCGGGCTCGACGGTGGTGTGCCTGATCTCCGGGGGCAACAACGACGTCTCCCGGTACGGCGAGATCCTGGAGCGCTCGCTGGTGCATCTGGGCCTCAAGCACTACTTCCTGGTCGACTTTCCCCAGGAGCCCGGCGCTCTGCGGCGCTTCCTCGACGAGGTCCTCGGGCCCAGCGACGACGTCACCCTGTTCGAGTACGTCAAACGCAACAACCGCGAGACCGGTGAAGCCCTGGTCGGCGTGCAACTGGGGTCGGCTGCCGATCTCGACGGACTGCTGGACCGCATGCGTACCTCGGAGATCCACGTCGAGCCCCTGGAGCCCGGCTCTCCGGCATATCGCTACCTGCTCTGAAACGCGGGATCCGCCACAGCAGGTGAGCTCCGGGCGCCGAACGGGTAGCCGACGGTCATGCCGTCAACGGAAACACTGCGCATGGATGAAACCGACGTCCGACGAGTTCTCGATGTCGCTCTGCGATTCGGGCAGCTGCTCTTGGGCTCACAGGCGGGCACCGCCGACGTCGCCTCGAGCATGCTCGCCATCGCCACCGCCTACGGGCTGCCGCAGACCCAGGTCGACATCATGGGCAACTCGATCCGCGTCTCGGTGCCCCGCGGCGTTCCGGGCGCCCCGGTCACCGCGATGTATCTGGTGCCGTCGCGTTCACTGGATTACACCCGGCTGCAGCTGGCCACCGATCTCGCCCAGCGCGTCGTGAACACGACGCCCGATCCCGAGTGGGTGCAACAGCAGCTGGACGTCGTGAGTCGGGCCAATCATCCCTATCCCCGCTGGGTGGCCACCGTCGGCTGGGCGGTCATGGCAGGTGGCTTCGCGGTACTGATCGGCGCCGGGCCGCTGGTGGCCCTGATCTCGGCGGTCACCACCGCCTTGATCGACCGGATTGGCCGCGTACTCAACGGATGGCAGCTGCCACTGCTGTTCCAGCAGGTCGTCGCCGCCGCGGTGGCCACCGGGGTCGCGATCGGCGTGCACGCGGTCGGCTGGCTGCCCGCCGGGACCCCGGTATCACCGGTGGTGGCCGCCAACATCGTGGTGTTGTTGTCCGGGTTGGCTACCGTCGGCTCCGTGCAGGACGCCATCACCGGCTACCAACTGACGGCCGTCTCTCGGGGAATGGACATCCTGCTCATGTCGGTCGGCATCCTGGTCGGCGTCTCGATCGCGGTGCGGATCGGCGGGGCGTTCGGTGTGCAAGTTCGGGTCAGTCCCGAAATGCCGGTCGCGGTGCTCAGCGTTCCGGTGTACCTGTTGGCGGGCGCCACCGGCGCCGCGGCCGCCGCGATCGCGGGCTATGCGCAGCTCAAGGCGGCCCTGGCGGCTGGTCTTGCCGGGGCAACCGCCACGCTGCTGTTCTTCGGACTGCAACTGGTGCAAGCCAATCCGATCGTGAGCTCGTTCGTGGCCGCCGCCGCGACCGGCCTGGTGGGCACCCTCCTCGCGCCGCGGCTGCGGGTCACGCCGCTGGTGATCATCATGGCGGGCATCATCCCGCTGGTCCCCGGACTGACTCTGTTCCGGGGCTTCGTGCAACTGGTCAACGGGCAACCGAATGCCGGAGGTTCACTCGGGCTGGCGGCCGGGCTTGCCCTGGCACTCGGTGCGGGCGCGGTGTTGGGGCCGCTGTTGGCGCCCTCGGTGCGGCGCGAACTGAGTCGCTATCACTCGCGCGGTCGCCCACAGGCGACGCGTCGCATCCGCAGCCCGTACCGCATCCCGCAGCTGGCCGGCATCCGCTACTTCGGGCGCCGGGCGGCCTAGCTCAGCTGCTCTTGCGCAGGATGGTCAGCGAGCGTCCCGTCACCGTCACGGCCTGGCCGGCGTCGACCACCAGGTCGGTGCTGCCGGCCGGATGGGCGGTGTCGATCACCGCGGACCAGACCTGCGCGTAGTCGGTATTGGGCGTGACGAAGTCCACTGGTGCCTCACCGGCGTTGAAGCACAGCAGAAATGAGTCGTCGATGATCCGCTGCCCGCGCTCATCCGGTTCGGGCAGTGCCTCACCGTTGAGGAAAACCATGACACATCTGCCGAATTCGCTGTCCCAGTCCTGCTGCGTCATCTCGTCTCCGGCCGGTGTGAGCCAGGCGATGTCACGCACCTCGTCGCCGCCGCGGATCGGCCGGCCCTCGAAGAAACGGCGCCGGCGGAACACCGGATGCGCGGTGCGCAGCGTGGTCAGTGCCTGGGTGAAGGCGAGCCGGTCAGCGTTGCTCTCAACCAGCGTCCAGTCCATCCAGGACAGCTCGGAGTCCTGACAGTAGGCGTTGTTGTTGCCCTGCTGGGAGCGGCCCATCTCATCGCCGTTCAAGATCATCGGGGTGCCCTGGCTGATCAGCAGGGTGGCCATGATGTTGCGGACCTGGTGGGCCCGCAACGCCAGGATCTCGAGGTCGTCGGTCGGGCCCTCGACACCGCAGTTCCACGACCGGTTGTGGCTCTCGCCGTCGCGGTTGTCCTCGCCGTTGGCTTCGTTGTGTTTCTCGTTGTAGGACACCAGGTCCGCCAGCGTGAAACCATCGTGGCAGGTGACGAAGTTGATGCTCGCGCTGGGACGCCGCCCGGTCGCCTCGTAGAGGTCCGAGGAGCCGGTCAGCCGGGAGGCGAACTCGCCGAGCGTCTCCGGCTCACCACGCCAGTAGTCGCGCACCGTGTCGCGGTACTTGCCATTCCATTCCGTCCACAGCCCGGGGAAGTTGCCCACCTGATAGCCGCCTTCGCCGACGTCCCAGGGCTCGGCAATCAGCTTCACCTGGCTGACCACCGGATCCTGTTGCACCAGATCGAAGAACGCGGACAGCCGGTCGACATCGTGCAGTTCCCGGGCCAGCGTGGAGGCCAGGTCGAAACGGAAGCCGTCCACGTGCATCTCGGTCACCCAGTAGCGCAACGAGTCCATGATCAGCTGCAGGGTGTGCGGATGCCGGGCATTGAGACTGTTGCCGGTGCCGGTGTAGTCGGTGTAGTGCCGCGGATCGTCTTCGTCGAGCCGGTAGTAGGCGGCGTTGTCCATGCCGCGGAAGTTGAGGGTGGGGCCCAGGTGGTTGCCTTCGGCGGTGTGGTTGTAGACCACGTCGAGGATCACCTCGATGCCGGCCTGGTGGAACGCCCGCACCATCGCCTTGAACTCGGCCACCGCCCCGCCGGCCTGGCGATTTGCCGCGTAGTCGTTGTGCGGCGCGAAGAACCCGAAGGTGTTGTACCCCCAGTAGTTCCGCAGCCCCAGCTCCAGCAGTCGCTGGTCGTGCAGGAACTGGTGGACCGGCATCAACTCGATGGCCGTGACGTTCAGCGACTTGAGGTGCTCGATGATCACCGGATGCGCCAGCCCGGCGTAGGTGCCGCGTAGCTCGGCCGGAATGCCCGGATGGGTCGCGGTCATGCCTTTGACGTGCGCCTCGTAGATGATCGTCCGGTGATACGGGGTGCGCGGTGAGCGGTCGGCCGCCCAGTCGAAGTAGGGGTTGATCACCACGCTGGTCATGGTGTGGCCCAACGAGTCGAGTGCCGGGGGATCGGCACCGTTGTCGGGGTCCGCCAGGTCGTAGGAGAACAGCTGCGGACCGAAGTCGAAGGCGCCGTGAAAGGCCTTCCCGTACGGGTCCAGCAACAGCTTGCTGGGGTCGCAGCGCTGGCCTGCGGCGGGGTTGAACGGTCCGTGCACCCGAAAGCCGTAGTGCTGGCCGGGGCCGATACCGGGCAGGTAGGCGTGCCAGACGTAGCCGTCCACCTCATCGAGGCCGATCCGGGTCTCGGTGTGGTTGCCCTCGTCGATCAGGCAGAGTTCGACGCGCTCGGCGACCTCGGAGAACACCGCGAAGTTGGTGCCGGCTCCGTCGTACACCGCGCCCAGCGGATAGCTGTTTCCGGGCCAGACCGCGGGCGCGGACGGCTCCGGTGTGGGCTCGGACCCCGACTCAGCCGACGACACTGCTCGACTTTATCCGCTTTCTCGGCATCCGCCGTCGAGCATGGCCGGGTTCACCACCAGCCGGTGGCCGCACCCATCTGCCGACCGAGCTCGCCGGTCATGGTGCGCATGTAGGTCGCCGACAGGTGATGAGAGTCGTGGTAGACCAGCACGTTCCCTTCGACCGCGCGGCAGATCTCTTTGTCGCAGACGGCGTCGGAGAGGTCCAACGGCTTGAGCAGCGGGAACTTGCCGACGAAGTCCAGGGTGGGATTGCGCTCGACGAGGACTTCGGAACGCTTGATGCCGCAGGATTCCGCGTCACCGCCGGAGGCCAGGCAGTCCGCCGGCTGGAACGGGTCGCCGTCGCGCACCAGCCACGGGGTGTCGCGGACTCCCAGGATGGGAATGTGGTTGTCCGACAGCTGCTTCCAGATCCCGATATAGGTTCCGGGCATCACGTCGCCCGGTTTGATGTTCCACGGCCGGGTGGCGGTGGTGAACACGAAGTCCGGGTGGTCGGCGATCAACTTGTCCATCGTCTTGCCCACCCACTGGTAGCACTGCGGGTAGGGGGCGTTGTTGCCCATGATCAGCGGGACCTTCTCGGTGGACAGCGGACAGCCCATCTTGAGGTAGGTGACCACCTTGAAGTGGTGCCGCTGGCCGAGGATGTCCAACGCGGGCAGCCAGTGTTCGGCGTGCGATCCGCCGGCCAGTGCGACGGTCCGGGTCGCCTCCTGGTCGCCGTAGGTGCAGTTGATCAGGTCCGGATTGGTGAAGGTGCTGATACAACCGTCCCGGGTGGAGCGCGGCAGGTCCTTCTTGGCCTCCAGGATGGTGGGCCGCATCCGAAGTTTGGGCACCCGCTTGTGCTTCAGCAGCGCGCGGGCGCCGGGGTAGTCATCCTTGCTGAGCTTGACCAGCTCGGTGCCGCTGGCACGCTGCACGGTGACATGTTCGCGCCAGGAGAATGACGTCGCCGTCAGTGCCACCCCCAGCAGCACCACCGTCGAGCCCAGCACCGACGTCGGGCGCCGCCACCAGCCGGCCGCGGGCTTGCGCCACCGCGGGCGCACCACCGGCGCAGCGGCCTGGCCGGCCGGCTTGCGGTAGCGCAGCGGATCCTCGACGAACCGCGTGGTCAGATAGGCCAACACGCCCGACACCAACAGGATCACGGCCCCGTCCAGCAGGCTTGCGTGCCGATGCCCGCTGTAGGACAGCCAGAAGATCAGCAGCGGCCAGTGCCACAGGTACAACGAGTAGGCCATCGAGCCGAGCGTCACCAGCGGCGCCGCCGCCAGCCACCGATTGGGCCACGGCAGTTTGGCGCTGGTACTCGAGCGGGCTTGGCGGTTGGCCCCGGCCAGGATGAACGCCACCGTGGCGCCGACCGGGACCAGCGCCCACGGGCCGGGGAACTCCCGCACTCCCTCGATCAGTGCCCCGCAACTCAGGATCGCCGCCAGCGCCACCGTGGCAACGGCGGTTCGCAGCCACATCGGCCAGCGGATGTAGGGGACCAGAGCGCCGACGAGGGCGCCGATCAGCAACTCCCAGGCGCGGGCGAAGCTGTTGTAGTAGGCCAGCGACTGATTGGCCTGGTGCGCGACGATCGCATACCAGAACGAGGCCACCGTCAGCGCCGTGAGCAGCACGACGAACGCGGCCCGCAGGTGCTTGCCGAGCACCTTGCGGAACAGGAATGCGAAGCCGAACACCAGCAGCAGGAAGCTCAAGTAGAACTGGCCCTGTACCGACATCGACCAGATGTGCTGCAGCGGGCTGACTGCCTCACCGGCCTGCAGGTAATCGGCGGCACTGCGCGCCAATTCCCAGTTCTGGTAGTAGCCGAGGCTGGCCAGGCTCTGGTCGGCGAACGTCTCCCACCGGGTCTGCGGCTGAATCCAGATGGTCAGCAACGCGCAGGCGGCCAGCACGACCACCAGCGCGGGGAGCAGACGGCGGACCAGACGGACCAGGTCGGGGATCGGCGAGAGCGACGAGGTCGGGTTCAGCGCGACTCGCAGCAGTTTGCCGCCGAAGAAGAAACCCGAGAGCGCCAGGAAGACGTCCACGCCGCCGGACACCCGCCCGAACCACACGTGGAACACCGCCACCAATGCGATGGCGACCCCGCGTAGGCCATCAAGGTCGTGGCGGTAGAAGCCCTCCTTGCGGGTACCCAACACGGTGGCCGACCCGGAGGTCGGAACCGACCCGGATGCGGGTTCCGCAACAGGTGTTACCGCCGGTCGAGGCGGGGACAGGGCAATCATGATCGCCCGACAATCTACCTAACCTGCCTGGAGAAACCGCATTCTGCGCGTTGTGACGTCGACCGAGTCGGTCAGGAGCTGAGCACCCGGGTCAGGTAGGGGACCATGTTGGAGGTGCGCGCCGGTGAGACCGAGACCGCGGGGCTGGTGCCCTCGATCATCTGGTTGTTGCCCAGGTACAGCGCGACGCTCTGGGTTCCGCCGGGGCCGTAGCACAGCAGGTCGCCGGGACGGGCCTGGGCGGGCGGGACCTTCTGGCCGACGCTGCACTGCTCACCGGAGGTGCGCGGCATCCTGATGCCGGCACCGGCGAACGCGTACTGGATCAGACCGGATGCGTCGAAACCGACGGTGGTGGTGTCGGGGATGCCCTCGGTGGGAGCCAGCGCCGTGCCCGGCAGGCCCGGGGTGACGCTTCCCGGCAGCAGGGGATTGCCGGGGGTGCTCGGGAGGCTGGCGCGGCCGGTGATGTCGGTCAACGAGCTGCGGGTGGTGGCGGCCCGGGCACGCGCGCTGTTGGTGGGCCCGTTGACGTCACCGCCGCCGTAGACGAAGGGCACGCCGCGCTGTGACAGCGCACGCTGAATCACGCGCTCGACGAGCTGGTTCTGACCGGTCTGCGACAGCGGGTCGGCGTAGGCGGGCGCGGCACTCAGCGCCGGGGCCAGGGCCGCCGTCAATGCGATCGCAGTAGCGCAGACGCGTTTCATTGGGACAACCCCCTTCTCAGCCGATATTCACGGCAGTATCACTCGTCACTTCTGTCACAGAGACTACCGGCGCTTACGCCCCGTCAGCCGTCGCGGAAGAGAAATTGCGCAACCTGTGACCCAACGGTTATGCCGGCGGCCACTACTGTCGTCAGGCATGCCCGCGTTGAGTCCCGACCAGATCAGCGCCATCGACGCCGCACACCTGTGGCACCCCTACAGCACGATCGGCGGGCATTCGCTTGCGCCGACGGTTGCGTTGGGCGCCCGGGGTGCGTACCTGACCCTGGCCCGCGACGATGCGCCGGTCGATGTGCTGGACGCGATGAGCTCGTGGTGGGCTGCGATTCACGGGCACGGCCACCCCGATTTGGACGCCGCGCTCACGGCGCAGGTGGGCACCATGAGCCACGTCATGTTCGGCGGGCTCACCCACGAACCCGCCGCACGACTGGCGCAGCTGCTGGTGGAGATCACCCCGGCAGGCCTGGACACGGTGTTCTTCTCCGACTCGGGTTCGGTGTCGGTGGAGGTCGCGGTCAAGATGGCGCTGCAGTACTGGCGCGCTCGCGGCCGCGGCGCCAAACATCGGCTGATGACGTGGCGCGGTGGCTATCACGGCGACACCTTCACCCCGATGAGCATCTGCGACCCCGACGGGGGCATGCACTCGCTGTGGCGTGACGTCTTGGCGGCCCAGCTGTTCGCCCCGCAGGTGCCCCGCGACTACGACCCGGCCTACAGTGCCGCATTCGAGGCGCAGCTTCGGCAACACCGCGATGAGGTGGCGGCCGTGGTCGTGGAGCCGGTGGTACAGGGCGCCGGGGGTATGCGCTTTCACGATCCCCGTTACCTGGCGGACCTGCGCGAGTCCTGCACCCGCCATGGCGTGCTGCTGATCTTCGACGAGATCGCCACCGGCTTCGGCCGCACCGGTGAGCTCTTCGCCGCCGACCACGTGGGCGTGAGCCCCGACATCATGTGCGTCGGCAAGGCCCTGACCGGCGGCTACCTCAGCCTGGCCGCCACCCTGTGCAGCTCCGAGATCGCCCACACGATCAGCGGCGGCGAGGCCGGTGCACTGATGCACGGGCCGACGTTCATGGCGAACCCGCTGGCCTGCGCGGTCTCGGTTGCCAGCATCGAGCTGTTGCTGAGCCAGGACTGGCGCGCGATGGTCGCTGCGATCGGCGCCGGGTTGACCACGGCACTGGAACCCGCGCGTGAGCTGCCCGGAGTCGCCGATGTCCGGGTCTGCGGCGCCATCGGCGTGATCGAATGCCGCGGGCCGGTCGACATGGCCGTTGCCACGCAAGCCGCGCTGGACCACGGGGTGTGGCTGCGCCCGTTCCGCAACCTGGTCTATGCGATGCCGCCGTATGTCTGCACGCCCGAGGAGATCGACCGGATCGGCGGTGCGATGGTGGGCGTCGTGCATGCCTTAGCCTGAACAGTGTTCAAGTCGACTCGAGACCGCACAGGGAGCGCCGCGTGACCCGCACCGATGTGTCGCCACTGGCCTGGTTGGCCGAGGTGGAGCAGCGGCGCCGTCAGGCCGGCCTGCGCCGTTCCCTGCGGGTGCGGCCCGTCGTGGCCACCGAACTGGACCTGGCGTCCAACGACTACCTCGGCCTGGCCACCCACCCGGCTGTCGTCGCCGGCGGTGTCGAGGCGCTGCAGACCTGGGGCGGCGGCGCCGGGGGATCGCGCCTGGTGACCGGCAACACCGAACTGCATCAGCAGTTCGAACAGAAACTGGCCGACTTCGTCGGTGCGCCAGCGGGTTTGGTGTTCTCCTCCGGCTACACCGCCAACCTCGGCGCGGTGGTGAGCCTGTCCGGGCCCGGTGCACTGCTGGTGTCCGACACCTACTGTCACGCATCGCTGGTGGACGCCTGCCGGCTGTCGCGGGCGCGGGTCGTCGTCACCGAGCACCGCGACGTGGACGCGGTGGCCGCCGCACTGGCCGGCCGAACCGAGGAACGCGCGGTGGTTCTCACCGAGTCGGTGTTCAGTACCGATGGGGCGCTGGCGCCGCTGCGGCAGCTGCACGAGGTGTGCCGCCGCTACGGCGCATTGCTGATCGTCGATGAGGCACACGCGCTGGGCGTGCGCGGCGACGGGGGCCGCGGGCTGGTGCACGAGGTCGGGCTGGCCGGGGCGCCCGATGTGGTGATCACCACGACGTTGTCCAAGGCCCTGGGCAGTCAGGGCGGCGCGGTGCTGGGGCCGGTCGAGGTTCGCGACCATCTCATCGACGCCGCCCGCACATTCATCTTCGACACCGGTCTGGCGCCGGCGGCACTCGGCGCCGCATCGGCCGCCCTGGATGTGCTGGTCGCCGAGCCGTCCCGCGCCGCCGACGTCTTGCGGCACGCCGGCGTGCTGGCGCAGATCTGCGGGCTGGCCCACCAGCCAGAATCCGCGGTGGTCTCGGTCATTCTCGGGGACGCCGAGGTGGCGGTGGCCGCGGCGAGCGACTGCCTGGATGCCGGGGTGCGGGTGGGCTGTTTCCGGCCGCCCACCGTGCCGGCGGGCACGTCGCGGCTGCGGTTGACCGCGCGGGCGTCGCTGACCGCCGACGATCTGGAGCTGGCGCGACGGGTGCTGCGTGACGTGCTTCGCGAGCACCCCGCCCGCTCGTCATGACCGTCCTGGTCATCACCGGCACCGGCACCGGGGTCGGCAAAACAATCGCCACGGCGGCACTGGCCGGCGCCGCCCGGCAGGCCGGCCTGGACGTGGCGGTGTGCAAACCGGTCCAGACCGGCATCGCCGACGGCGACGACGACTTGGCCGAGGTCGGGCGGCTGTCGGGTGTGACCGAACTGTTCGCCGCCGCCCGCTATCCGGCGCCGCTGGCCCCGTTGGCCGCGGCCGCGCAGGCGGGAATGGCGTTGCCGACCCGGGCGGAGCTGTTGGCGATGATCCGGGCCGCTGACCGGCCGGGACGCCTGACCCTGGTCGAAGGTGCCGGTGGCCTGCTGGTTGAGCTCGCTGCCGACGGCGTCACCCTGCGCGATCTGGCTGTCGACCTCGGCGCCGCTGTGCTGGTGGTGGTCGACGCCGGCCTAGGCACCCTCAACCACACCGCGCTGACCCTGGAATCGCTTGCCGGACAAGGGCTGTCGTGCGCCGGATTGGTGATCGGCAGTTGGCCGGCTCAGCCCGACCCGGCTGCCACCAGCAATCGCGGGGCGCTGGCTCGGCAGGCGCCGGTACGCGCCGTGCTACCGGCAGGGTCGGCCAGGCTGGGCGCTGCGGAGTTTGCCGCTATGAGCGCCGCCGCGTTCGACACCGACTGGGTGCGCACCCTGGCGGGGTAGCGATGGTGCACTCGATCGAGCTGGTCTTCGACGCCGACACCGAGTCCGCGGTCCGGCGGATCTGGACCGACCTGGCCGCCGCCGGGGTGCCCAGCCAGGCCCCAGCCGCCCGTCCCCACGTCACCTTGGTGGTCGCCCAGCGCATCGATCCGCAGGTCGACGCCGCGCTGTCCACGGTTGCCAACCGGCTGCCGATCGACTGCACCCTCGGAGCGACGCTGATCTTCGGCCGCTCGCACGGAGTGCTGGCACGGCTGGTGGTGCCGACTTCAGCACTGCTGGAACTGCACGAACAGGTGTATCGGTTGTGTGCACCCCACCTGATACCCGGGCCGATGCCCAACGTGGCGCCCGGCCAGTGGACGGCGCACACCACGCTGGCCCGCCGGGTGGGTCCGGCCCAGCTGGGCCGGACCCAGCGAATCGCCGGCCGGTCCGATATCAGCGGGCGATTTATCGGCTTGCGACGCTGGGATGGCAATGCACGCACCGAGTACCTGATCAGCTGATGGCTAACCCGGCCCGCATGGTCAGCCCGTCGATCAGCAGTCCCAGGCCGAACGCGAACGCGCTGCTCGGGTCGGCGTCGGTCGTGATCTCAGCGGCCCCGGCGGCGTCCCACTGCAGGCGGGACTGTTCGTCGGCGGTGAACCCCAAGACGTAGTAGACGACCGTGCGGGCGACCTGCTCGGCCTGATCGGGATGCACGCCTGCCGCCGTCGCGGACTCTGCCAGCAGCGCCAGAATTCCGGTGGCCGCCTGGGACTGGCCTGCCGCCATGCTGGCCGACACCAGTTCGGCGCCGTCGGTGTGGGACAGCAGCGCATCGCGCAGGCGTTCGCCCACGCATCGGATCCGCCACTGCCAACTGCCCGGACCGGGGTCGGCGCAGGCGGGAGACAACACGCGGTCGGCGACCGCACCCAATAGTTGCTGCTTGTTGGCGAAATGCCAGTACAGCGCGCTGGGGCTGACGTTGAGCTCGCGCGCGAGCCGGCGCATCGACAGGTCGGCGATGCCGTAGTCGTCCAGGATGGTGGTGGCCGCGGCGACCACGTCAGGTTTGTGCAGCTGCACCCCGCTAGCCTAACCTGAACACCGTTCAAGTCTTGAGGGGAGCACGCGTGACCCGCGGCGGCGACGATGCAGAGCGAAGCGATGAGGAGGAGCGGCGCGCATGACCGACGACATCCTGGCATTGGCCCGGGAGCAGGTACTGGAGCGCGGCGAAGCGTTGCGTCAGGATCAGGTTCTCGAGGTGCTGCAGCTGCCCGACGAGCGCCTCGATGAGCTGCTGGCGTTGGCCCACGAAGTGCGGATGCGGTGGTGCGGCCCGGAGATCGAGGTCGAGGGCATCATCAGCCTGAAAACCGGTGGCTGCCCTGAGGATTGCCACTTCTGCTCGCAGTCGGGGCTGTTCTCCTCGCCCGTGCGCAGCGCATGGCTGGACATTCCCAGCCTGGTCGAGGCGGCCAAGCAGACCGCCAAGACCGGCGCCACCGAGTTCTGCATCGTCGCGGCGGTACGCGGGCCCGACGAGCGACTGCTCGCCCAGGTCGCCGCGGGTATCGAAGCCATCCGCAACGAGGTCGACATCCAGATCGCCTGTTCACTGGGCATGCTGACCCAGAGGCACGTGGACAAGCTGGCCGCGATGGGCGTGCACCGCTACAACCACAATTTGGAGACCGCCCGATCGCACTTTCCCAACGTCGTCACCACCCACACCTGGGAGGAGCGCTGGGAGACCCTGCGCATGGTGGCCAAGGCCGGCATGGAGGTCTGCTCCGGCGGCATCCTCGGCATGGGCGAGACGCTGGAGCAGCGCGCGGAGTTCGCCGCCGATCTGGCCGAGTTGAACCCCGACGAAGTCCCGCTGAACTTCCTCAACCCGCGCCCGGGCACCCCGTTCGGTGATCTGGAGGTGCTGCCGGCCGCCGACGCGCTGCGGGCCGTCGCCGCGTTCCGCCTCGCCCTGCCGCGCACCATGCTGCGCTTCGCCGGCGGCCGGGAGATCACCCTGGGCGACCTGGGCGCCAAGCAGGGCATCCTGGGCGGCATCAACGCCATCATCGTCGGCAACTACCTCACCACCCTGGGCCGGCCGGCCGAGACCGACCTGGAACTGCTCGACGACCTGCAGATGCCGATCAAGGCACTCAACGCCACCCTGTGATGGTCCGCGACCTGCCCGTTCCGGTGGGAGCCGGCGTCTACAACGTCTACACCGGCGTGCAGATCGATGATCCGGCCGGCGCAACGCTGCCCACCGCCGCCCAGTTGGGCCTGGAGCCGCCGCGATTCTGCGCCTCCTGCGGGCGCCGGATGAAGGTCCAAGTCCGCCCGGACGGCTGGTGGGCCACCTGTTCGCGGCACGGCCTGGTGGATTCGACCGACCTGGACACGCAGCGGTGACGACCTCCGCCGCCCCGCGGATCACCCGGGGACGTGCGTACGTGATCGTCGCCGCCGGACTGACCGCCGTCGGCCTGCCGATCGGCGCCCTGTGGGCGTGGGTCGCCCCGCCCATCAACGGCGTGGTGGCACTCGCCCGCAGCGGGGAGCGGGTGCAGGCCTATCTGGGCAATGAGGCCGAGCACTTCTTCATCGCGCCGTTCCTGCTGCTCGGCCTGTTGGGCGTGGTGGCGGTAGTAGCGGCCACCCTGGCCTGGCAGTGGCGGGCGCATCGGGGTCCGGGCATGATCGCGGGCCTGTCGGTGGGTCTGAGTGCCGGGGCCGCGCTGGCGGTATTGACCGGCACCGTCCTGGTACACCGCCGATACGGCACCATCGACGTCGATGCCGCACCGGTGAGCCCCGAACACCGCGTGCACTACGTCGCCGAGGGGCCGCCGGTGTTCTTCGGGCACACCCCGCTGCAGATCGCGGCCTCACTGCTGTTGCCGGCGGCCACCGCGGCGCTGGTGTACGGCCTGTGCGCCACGTGGAGCACCCGTGACGATCTCGGCGGCTATCCGCCAGAACCCGGGCAGCGACCGCAGCCGGCGGTCACAGCGGAAGGCGTCGCACCGCCCCGCCGGTGATGACCCGGCTCGCGACCACGCCCAGGCGCACTAATCCGAGGTAGGTCTTGGGGTTCAGCAGCGCCGGCCATCCGCTGCTCACCGGGGCCTGCGGCAGCGGCCGGTTGGCGAACCGGTCCCGCAACCAGTCCAGCACCATGGGTGCCGACAGCGGATGCAGCGTCACGTGCTCGCTGAGCCGATCGCGGTGATAGGTGATCCGCACGCCGCCGGCGGCATAGGTCTCGGCGAGCGTGTCGATGTCGTCCACGGAGATCACCTGGTCGTGGATGGCCTGCAACATCAGCACCGGGACGGCCGGGGTCGCGCCACCCAGTCGGGTGTCGTCGAACACGTGCTGCACGACGGGGTGCTCGATCAGCTGCTCCAGCGGCCGGTCGATGAAGGTGTCCAGGGCGCGGTGGTGCAGGCGCAGCACCGCGGTCGCGGTGGTGACCGATTCCAGCGAGTGCAGCAGCGCACGGCCTTCGACGGTGGCGTGCTCCTCAACGACCTTGTCGAGGTCGGGATACACCCGGGCCAGCGCGGAGATCATGATGGCCGGCAGACCGGACCAGAACGAGCCGTTGAGCCGCTGCAGGGTGTTACCCAGGTCGCCCACCGGTGAGCCCAGTGCGGCGCCGACGATGTTGAGGTCGGGGGCGTAGTCGCCGCAGACTTGGGCCGCCCACGCCGTGGACAGGCCGCCGCCGGAATAGCCCCACAAGCCCACCGGGGCGTCGGGGGACAGGCCCAACTGCTCGGTGCCCAGCGCGGCGCGCAGCCCGTCGAGCACGTAGTAGCCGGGTTCGTACGGTGCCCCCCAATGGCCGAAGCGGCCCTCATGGTCGGGGATCGACACCGCCCAGCCCTGGGACAGGATGGCCGCGATCAGCACGAACTCCAGCTGGGTGAAAGACCCATGCGCGCGGGCACGGCGGCGCAGCGCGAAGGACGGGAAGCACCGGCCGTCCACCGCGTCGATCGCGCACTGGTACGACACGATCGGACACGGCCGGGTCCGATCCCGGTCGGCGGGCACCACCACGGTTGTCACCGCCACCTGCGGGACGTTGTTGCGGTCGACGCTGCGGTAGAGCAGCTGGGTGGCCTGCAGCTGCTGCGGGATCAGACCTAAAAAGGCCAGCTCAACGTCGCGGGAGCGCAGCACGGTGCCCGGCACGGCGTGCTGGAAGCCCGCCGGTGGCTCATAGAACGGATCCTCGGCCACCGGCAGCGGGCGTTCGCCGGATTGCAGGGGCTGGTGCGGGGCCTGCCCGATCCACTCGACAGAAGTTTCGCGGGCCAGACTGTCGACGTCCATCTCGGCATTGTTGCTTAAGAAGGCGTTAAGATTCCAGTCGACTCACCCGGGCGGGCGCAACGCAGCGAATTCGTCGGTGACGCGAAGTTCGGACTCGGTGAACCGATATCGGGCCGCCGGACGGCCCCCGCTACGCCCGGAACGGGCGGTGGTACCGGTCGGGGTGATCACCCCACGGCGCACCAGCACGCGCTGCAGATTGGTCGCATCGACCTGGTAACCCAACACGACACTGTAGATGTCCCGCAGTGTCGACAGGATGAATTCCGTTGGCGCCAAACCGAATCCAATATTCGTATAGGACATCTTGGCGACCAGGCGGCTGTGCGCGTGCGCCACCATGGGGCCATGGTCGAAAGCCATCGGCGGCAAGTCGTCGACGGGATGCCAATGCGTGTCGCCCGGAAGTTCCGGGTCGGCGGGGGAGGGCACCAAGCCCAGAAACGTCGAGGCGATGGTGCGCACGCCGGGCACCCGGCCCGGGTCGGAGAACACAGCCAGCTGCTCAAGGTGGGCGATCTCACGCAAATCGACCTTCTCGGCCAGCTGGCGGCGGGCTGATGCCGTGACATCCTCGTCATTGCGCAGCAAGCCCCCGGGCAGCGACCAGCGCCCCGACTGCGGTTCGCGCGCGCGTTCCCACAGCAGCACGTTCAGTCGGGGTCGGCGCTGGTCAAGCTCGCCAACCTGGAAGACCACAGTGAGCACTTCGTGCTCGGTGCTAGTATGGACCACGTTTTCGATTATAAGTCGAAAACCTGTTTTGAGAAGGAGTCACTCATGACCACCCTCACCGACAGCGGTGTACAGGCAGGCAGCCTGGCCGACCGCATCGTGAACTCGCCGGCCGGCTACAGCGGTATCGAACCCGACGAGGAGTGGGTGGCCGAGGTTCTTCGGCTCAAGAAGGAACGCAACGCGACGATCCTCGCCCACAACTACCAACTGCCGGCTATCCAGGACATCGCCGACCACGTCGGGGACTCGCTGGCGCTGGCGCGGATCGCCGCCACCGCGAACGAGGACACCATCGTGTTCTGCGGCGTGCACTTCATGGCCGAGACCGCCAAGATCCTCTCCCCGGACAAGACGGTGCTGCTACCCGACACCCGGGCGGGCTGTTCGCTGGCCGACTCGATCACGGCCGAGGAACTGCGGGCCTGGCGCGACGAATACCCGGACGCGGTCGTGGTGTCCTATGTGAACACCACGGCGGCGGTCAAGGCGCTGACCGACTACTGCTGCACCTCATCGAATGCCGTCGACGTGGTCAATGCCATCGACCCGGACCGTGAGGTGCTGTTTCTGCCCGATCAGTTCCTGGGCCAGCACGTCAAACGGGTCACCGGCCGCGACAACATCCACATCTGGGCCGGCGAATGCCACGTGCACGCCGCCATCAACGGCGACGAGCTCGCCGAGAAGGCCCGGGCCAACCCCGACGCCGAACTGTTCGTGCATCCCGAATGCGGCTGCGCGACGTCGTCGCTGTATCTGGTCGGCGAGGGCCATTTCCCCGAGGAGCAGGTCAAGATCCTGTCGACCGGCGGGATGCTCGAGGAGGCCGCCCGCACCGGAGCCCGCAAGGTGCTGGTCGCCACCGAGATCGGCATGATCCACCAGCTGCGCAAGGCGGCGCCGCAGGTCGACTTCGAGGCGGTCAACCGCAAGGCGGCCTGCAAGTACATGAAGATGATCACCCCGGCGGCCCTGCTGCGCAGCCTGACCGAGGGCGCCGACGAGATCCACGTCGACCCCGAAACGGCGCGCCTGGCAGCCCGCAGCGTGCAGCGGATGATCTCGATCGGACACTCCGTCCCGGTCAGCAAGTGACCCCTGGTCCCAGCTGGCAGCAGCGAGCCGATGTCGTCGTCATCGGCACGGGCGTCGGCGGGCTGGCGGCAGCGCGGGCCGCGCACCGCGCCGGGCGCGCGGTCGTGGTACTGAGCAAATCCGCCGCGGGCTCGGCGGCAACGGCGACGCACTACGCCCAGGGCGGGATCGCAGTCGTGCTGCCGGGCAATGACGACTCGGTCGCGGACCATGTCGCCGACACCCTGGCCGCCGGCGGCGGATTGTGCGACCGCGACGCGGTGACCTCGATCGTGGCTGACGGCTATCGCGCGGTCTCCGACCTTGCCGCCGCGGGGGCGTCGTTCGACCAGGACGCACAAGGGGACTGGGCGCTCACCCGCGAAGGCGGGCACTCCCGGCGCCGCATCATTCATGCCGGCGGCGACGCCACCGGGGCAGAGGTGCAGCGTGCCCTGGACCACGCCGCGGCCGCTTTGGACGTTCGCGTCGGTCAGGTGGTGCTGCAGATCCTGCGTGACGCCGATCGCGTCACCGGGGTGCTGGTGGCCAATGCCGACGGGATCGGGGTGATCCACGCCCCGTCGGTGGTGCTGGCGACCGGCGGTCTGGGTCATCTGTACCGGGCGACCACCAATCCCGGTGGAGCGACGGGCGACGGGGTGGCCCTGGCGCTGTGGGCCGGAGTCGCGGTCAGCGATCTGGAATTCATCCAGTTCCATCCGACGATGCTGTTCTCGGGCGCCGGCAACGGCAGTGCCACCGGTGGGCGCCGGCCGCTGATCACCGAGGCGGTGCGCGGCGAAGGCGCCAAGCTGATCGACGCCCGCGGCGCCTCGATCACCGCAGGGGTGCACCCGATGGGGGATTTGGCTCCGCGCGACGTGGTGGCGGGCGCTATCGACGCGCGCCTGCGCGAAACCGGCGACGCCTGCGCCTATCTCGATGCTCGCGGGATCGATGGCTTCGAAGAGCGCTTCCCGACCGTGACCGCGGCCTGCCGCAACGCCGGCATCGACCCTGTGCGCCAACCGATTCCGGTGGTCCCGGGCGCGCACTACAGCTGTGGTGGAGTGATCACCGACGTCACCGGCCGCACCGAGTTGCCCGGTCTGTTCGCCGCGGGCGAGGTGGCGCGAACCGGGATGCACGGTGCCAATAGATTGGCTTCCAACAGCCTGCTGGAGGGCCTGGTGGTCGGTGACCGCGCGGGCACTGCGGCTGCGGCACACTGCGCCGCGGTGGGTCAGTCCGACGCCGCGGTACCCGAGCCTGTCCGCCGCGCGGTACTGGACCGCCAGACCCTGCAGGAGGCCATGTCGCGCGACGCCTCGGTGGTCCGCGACGCGCACGGGCTTAGCGGACTGCAGGAGCTGCTGGCCGGCGCCAGTGCACGCCCGGTCGCCGACCGGGCCGGCGTCGAGGACGCTGCGCTGACCCTGGCTGCCCGGGTGGTCGCAGCGGCGGCGTCGGCCCGTGCCGAGAGCCGAGGCTGCCATCACCGGGCGGACCACCCGGCCGCCGACCCCGGTCAGGCCCGCAGTTCCACCATCCGGCTGCGCGACGGGGTTGTCGCGCTCGACACACCCGCGGGAGTCGCATCGTGAAGCTGTCCGAGACCGAACTCGACGAGGCCCGCCAGGTCATCGCCCGCGCGCTCGACGAGGATCTGCGCTACGGGCCCGATGTCACCACCGCTGCGACGGTTCCCGCCGGCGTGATGGCCGAAGCGGCCATGGTCACTCGGGCGCCCGGGGTGATCGCCGGGGTCGATCTGGCTCTTCTGGTGCTCGACGAGGTCCTCGGGGCCGACGGCTACCGGGTGTTGGACCGCGTCACCGACGGTGCACGACTTGCGGCCGGCGCACCGGTGCTGACCCTGAAGGCCGACACCCGTGGCCTTCTGACCGCCGAACGCACCATGCTCAACCTGGTCTGCCACCTATCCGGGATCGCCACCGCCACCGCGGCCTGGGTCGACGCCGTCGACGGCACGTCGGCGCGCATCCGCGACACCCGCAAGACGCTGCCCGGCCTGCGGGTGCTGCAGAAGTACGCGGTACGGGTCGGCGGCGGGGTGAATCACCGGATGGGTCTGGGCGATGCCGCGCTGATCAAGGACAACCATGTGGCCGCGGCGGGTTCGGTGGCTGCGGCGCTGCGGGCGGTCCGAGCCGCTGCGCCCGACGTGCCCTGCGAGGTCGAGGTGGATTCACTCGAGCAGTTCGACGAGGTGCTCGCCGAGGGGCCCGAGCTGGTGTTGCTGGACAACTTCGAGGTCTGGCAGACCCAGATGGCGGCGCAGCGGCGCGACTCCCGGGCACCCGGCGTGCTGCTGGAGTCATCGGGTGGGCTCACCCTGGACTGCGCGGGCGCCTACGCCGCCACCGGTGTCGACTACCTGGCCGTGGGGGGCCTCACCCATTCGGTGCAGGTGCTCGACATCGGCTTAGACATGTAAGACATGTAGCCGCTGAAGGCCTCAGCTGATATCAGTGACGAGCACCGCCACCTTGCGGTTCTGCACCCGCAGCAGGAATGGCAGCGAGGTATCGCCCGAGCCGGCCGGCAGGATCCTCGGATTGACCAGATGCAGTTCACTGCGGGACAGCCGGACGTCGGCCTCTCCGGCGGCCAGCACGTTCTTGACCCAGTCGGTCTTGCCGTGGCCGAGCGCGATCGCCAGCAGGCCGTCTTTGCGGTAGGTGGTCACCACCGTCTCATAGGGCTTGCCGGACTTGCGCCCCCGATGGGTGATCACCGACGTGCCCGGAATGAACTTGGACAGCGGCTTGACCACCGGGTTCACATACTTGATCTGCAGCCGATCCACCCATGCCGGGAACACCGCCGGCAGCGTGGACGGGTCAGCGGCACCCTTGTCGGAAGCCATGGCAACTCCGTTCCTCGTGGGACGTGACGCGCATGTCGGCGATCGGTGTTCGCCGACGTCACACTGCGCACCACCCTAGCCGCGAGCCCCTACGCGGCGGGTCATCCCGGCGCTGCGATATTGACTTGAGCCCCTCTGGGAGAATGGGCGGTGTGAACACCGGCCTGATGGCACGCATCGACCTGCGCGGCACCGAACAGTCGGACCTATCCAAGGCCGAGCTGCGTGCCGCTCTGCCACGCGGTGGTGTGGACGTGGAGGCGGTGCTGCCGAGGGTGCGCCCGATCGTCGAGGCGGTCGCCGAGCGTGGGGCCGCCGCGGCGCTGGAGTTCGGCGAATCGTTCGACCGGATCCGACCGGCCACGATCCGGGTGCCGGATACGGCGCTGGAGCGTGCGCTGGCCGAGTTGGACCCCGCCGTCCGTGCCGCTCTGGAGGTGGCAATCAGCCGCGCCCGGGCGGTCCACTCCGATCAGCGGCGCACCGACACCACCACCACGCTGGCCCCGGGCGCCACCGTCACCGAACGCTGGCTTCCGGTAGAGCGGGTGGGCCTGTACGTGCCGGGCGGTAACGCGGTCTACCCGTCCAGCGTGGTGATGAACGTCGTCCCGGCCCAGATCGCCGGTGTCGAGTCCCTGGTAATCGCCAGTCCGCCCCAGGCCGCCTTCGACGGTCTGCCACACCCGACGATCCTGGCCGCGGCGCGGCTGCTCGGCGTCGACGAGGTCTGGGCGGTCGGCGGTGCCCAGGCGGTGGCATTGCTGGCCTACGGCGGCACCGACACCGATGGGGGTGAACTGGCGCCGGTCGACATGGTCACCGGCCCCGGCAACATCTACGTCACCGCCGCCAAGCGGTTGTGCCGCTCGCAGGTGGGGATCGACGCCGAAGCCGGCCCCACCGAGATCGCCATCCTCGCGGACAACACCGCGCACCCGGCGAATCTGGCCGCGGACCTGATCAGCCAGGCCGAGCACGATGAGATGGCCGCCAGCGTGCTGGTCACCACCAGCCCGGAATTGGCCGATGCCACCGACCGCGAGGTGACTGCCCAGCTGCAGACCACCGTGCACCGCGAGCGGGTGACTACGGCACTGTCTGGACCGCAGTCGGCGATCGTGCTGGTCGCCGACCTGGACGCCGGTATCCGCGTGGTGAACGCCTACGCCGCCGAGCACCTGGAGATCCAGACCGCCGATGCCGCCGAGGTGGCAACCCGAATCCGTTCAGCCGGTGCGATTTTCGTCGGACCGTACGCGCCGGTCAGCCTCGGCGACTACTGCGCGGGCTCCAACCACGTGCTGCCCACCGCGGGCAGTGCGCGGCACTCCAGCGGGCTGTCGGTGCAGACGTTCCTGCGCGGAATCCACGTCGTCGACTACACCGAGGCCGCACTCAAGGATGTCAGCGGCCACGTGATCGCACTGGCCACGGCCGAGGACCTTCCCTCACACGGCGAAGCGGTTCGACGGAGGTTCGAGCAGTGAGCGGCACACCAGCCCGCCCGGGCGCGCAGATCACCCTGGCGGATCTCCCGCTGCGCGACGATCTGCGCGGCAAGTCGCCCTATGGTGCGCCGCAACTGGAAGTTCCGGTACGGCTCAACACCAATGAGAATCCGCACCCGCCGAGCCAGGCACTCATCGACGACGTGGCACGTTCGGTGCGCGAAGCCGCCGCGGAGCTGCACCGCTATCCCGATCGCGATGCGGTGGCGCTGCGCACCGACCTGGCCGCCTATCTGACCGCCCAGACCGGCGTTGAGGTGGGGCCGGACAATGTGTGGGCGGCCAACGGCTCCAATGAGATCCTGCAGCAGTTGCTGCAGGCATTCGGTGGTCCGGGCCGTAGCGCCATCGGATTCGTTCCGTCCTACTCCATGCACCCGATCATCTCCGACGGCACCCAAACGCGGTGGCTGGCCGCCAACCGGACCTCCGACTTCGGGCTGGACGTCGATGTGGCCGGCGCTGCCATCGCCGAGCACCACCCCGACGTGGTTTTCGTCGCGTCCCCGAACAACCCGTCCGGGCAGAGCATTTCGCTCAAGGATCTGCGCAGCCTGCTCGACGCCGCACCGGGGGTCGTGATCGTCGACGAGGCCTATGGCGAATTCTCGTCGCAGCCCAGCGCGATCGCGCTGATCGACGATTACCCGGCGAAGCTGATCGTCAGCCGCACGATGAGCAAGGCGTTCGCGTTCGCCGGAGGCCGGCTCGGCTACCTGATCGCGGCCCCGGCGGTGATCGACGCGATGTTGCTGGTTCGCCTGCCGTATCACCTGTCGGTGGTCACCCAGGCGGCCGCCCGCGCCGCGCTCCGCCATGCCGACGACACCCTGGGCAGCGTCGCCCAGCTGATCGCCGAACGGGACCGCGTCTCAGCCGAGCTGTCCGCCATGGGGTTTCGGGTCATTCCCAGCGACGCCAACTTCGTGCTGTTCGGCCGGTTCGCCGATGCGCCCGCAACCTGGCAGCGCTACCTGGACGCCGGCATCCTGATCCGTGACGTCGGCATCCCCGGCTACCTGCGGGCCACCACCGGACTTCCGGAGGAGAACGATGCATTGCTCGCCGCCAGCAAGCAGCTAGCGGCCACCGAACTCGCCCAACCGTCATTAGGAGAATCATGACCCGCCGAGCCCGGGTGCAACGCGCCACCCGCGAATCCGACATCACGGTCGAGCTCGACCTGGACGGCACCGGCATCGTCGACATCGAGACCGGTGTGCCGTTCTTCGATCACATGCTGACCGCACTGGGCAGTCACGCCAGCTTCGATCTGACGGTGCGCGCCCGCGGCGACGTCGAGATCGAAGCCCACCACACCGTCGAGGACACCGCGATCGTGCTGGGACAGGCGCTGGGCGAGGCGCTCGGCGACAAGAAGGGCATCCGCCGATTCGGCGACGCCTTCATCCCGATGGACGAGACGCTGGCCCACGCTGCCGTCGATGTGTCGGGCCGGCCCTACTGCGTGCACACCGGGGAACCGGATCACATGACGCACACCACGATTGCCGGAACGCAGGCGCCATATCACACGGTGATCAATCGGCACGTGTTCGAGACGCTGGCGTCGAACGCGCGTATCGCACTGCACGTGCGGGTGCTCTACGGTCGTGACCCGCACCACATCACCGAGGCCCAGTACAAGGCGGTCGCGCGTGCGCTGCGCCAGGCAGTGGAACCCGACCCCCGGGTGACCGGCGTGCCGTCCACCAAGGGAGCCCTGTGAGCGGCTCTGCCCGGGTGGTGATCTTGGACTACGGTTCCGGGAACCTGCGCTCGGCCCAGCGGGCCCTGCAACGGGTCGGTGCCCAAGTCGAGGTGACCGCCGACGCCGACGCCGCCGCCGATGCCGACGGTCTGCTGGTGCCGGGTGTCGGGGCGTACGCGGCGTGCATGACCGGGCTGCGCAAGGTCAACGGCGACAAGATCATCGCCGAACGCCTACAGGCCGGCCGCCCGGTACTCGGAGTGTGCGTCGGGATGCAGATCATGTTCGCGCACGGAGTCGAGTTCGGGGTGGACACCGCCGGCTGCGGCCAGTGGCCCGGTGCCGTCACCCGCCTGGAAGCCCCGGTGATCCCGCACATGGGCTGGAACGTCGTCGATGCCGCACCCGGCAGCACGCTGTTCGCCGGGCTGGACGCCGACACCCGCTTCTATTTCGTGCACTCCTATGCCGCTCAGCGCTGGGAAGGCCGTCCGGAGGCTTTGGTGACCTGGGCGACCCATCAGGTACCGTTCGTGGCGGCTGTCGAGGATGGGCCGTTGGCCGCCACCCAGTTTCACCCCGAAAAGAGTGGGGATGCCGGGGCGACACTATTGAGCAACTGGGTGGAGGCACTGTGAGTACTGCTGTGAACAAGGCACTGGTTCTGTTGCCGGCCGTCGACGTCGTCGACGGCCGCGCGGTGCGCCTGGTGCAGGGCAAGGCCGGCAGTGAGACTGAGTACGGCTCAGCGCTGGACGCCGCGCTGGGTTGGCAGCGCGACGGCGCGGAATGGATCCACCTGGTCGATCTGGACGCCGCGTTCGGCCGCGGATCGAACCGCGAGCTGCTCGCCGATGTCGTTGGGCGCCTTGATGTCAAGGTCGAACTGTCCGGTGGCATCCGTGACGATGAGTCCCTGGCGGCCGCACTGGCCACGGGCTGCGCCCGGGTGAACCTGGGCACGGCCGCCTTGGAGAACCCGCAGTGGTGCGCGCGCGCGATCGCCGAGCACGGCGAAAAAGTCGCGGTCGGGCTGGACGTGCAGATCGACCCCAATCACCCCGATGGCATCCACCGGCTGCGCGGCCGCGGTTGGGAGACCGACGGCGGTGACCTCTGGCCGGTACTGGAACGCCTTGACGCCGAAGGCTGTTCACGCTACGTCGTCACCGACGTGACCAAGGACGGAACGCTGGGCGGCCCCAACCTGGAGCTGCTCGGCGCAGTCGCCGACCGCACCGACGCTCCGGTGATCGCCTCCGGGGGAGTGTCGAGCCTGGATGACCTGCGGGCGATCGCCACGCTGGTCGGCCGCGGCGTCGAAGGCGCCATCGTGGGCAAGGCCCTCTACGCGGGCCGCTTCACGCTGCCCGAGGCGCTGTCCACGGTGCGGGAGTAGGCCGACATGGCGTTGGACACCGCGGATCTGGACGCGCTGGTCGCAGCGGCGTCGGAGATCCTCGATGTCGCCGCCGAGCCTTTCCTGGCCGGCCACCGGGCCGATTCCGCAGTCCGCAAGGGCGCCAACGACTTCGCCACCGAGGTTGACCTGGCCCTGGAACGACAGATCACCGAGGCGTTGGTGGCGGCGACCGGAATCGGCGTGCACGGCGAGGAATTCGGCGGGCCACCGATCGATTCGCCGCTGGTGTGGGTGCTGGACCCGATCGACGGAACGTTCAACTACGCCGCCGGATCACCGATGTCCGCGATCCTGTTGGGCCTGCTGCGCGACGGTGAGCCGGTTGCGGGATTGACCTGGCTGCCGTTCGCCGACCAGCGCTATACCGCGGTGGCCGACGGCCCGCTGATCCGCAACGGGGTGGCGCAGCCGCCACTGAAACCCGTCGACTTGGCCGATTCGTTGGTCGGCATCGGCACCTTCAACGTCGAGTGGCGGGGCCGGTTTCCCGGCCGCTACCGGCTCGCGGTGCTCGAAGGCCTGACCCGGGTGACCTCACGGACGCGGATGCACGGCGCCACCGGAATCGATCTGGCTTACGTCGCCGATGGAACCCTCGGCGGTGCGATCAGTTTCGGCGACCACATCTGGGACCACGCCGCCGGTGTGGCCATGGTGCGCGCGGCCGGAGGCATTGTCACCGACCTGGCCGGCGCACCCTGGACGGCCCAGTCGAACTCGGCGCTGGTCGCCGCACCGGGAGTACACGATCAGATTCTGGACATCCTCAAGCGAGTTGGCCCACCGGGGGACTACTGACATGCATAAGCGCAGTGATGTGGCGGTACGGGTCATTCCGTGTCTGGACGTCGACGGCGGCCGAGTCGTCAAGGGCGTCAACTTCGCGAACCTGCGCGATGCCGGTGACCCGGTCGAGCTGGCCGCAGCCTACGACGCCGAGGGCGCCGACGAACTGACCTTCCTGGACGTGACCGCCTCGTCGTCGGGCCGGGCCACCATGCTCGAGGTCGTCGCGCGCACCGCCGATCAGGTGTTCATCCCGCTCACCGTCGGCGGCGGAGTGCGCACGGTCGCCGACGTCGACGTGTTGCTGCGGGCCGGCGCGGACAAGGTGTCGGTGAACACCGCCGCGATCGCCCGCCCGGAACTGCTGGCCGAGTTGTCCCGCCAGTTCGGCTCCCAGTGCATCGTGCTGTCGGTCGACGCCCGTACCGTCCCGGCCGGTTCGCCACCCACCGCATCCGGATGGGAGGTCACCACCCACGGCGGCCGGCAGGGCACCGGTATCGACGCGGTCGAATGGGCGGTCCGCGGTGTGGAGCTGGGGGTCGGGGAGATCCTGCTGAACTCGATGGATGCCGACGGCACCAAGGCCGGATTCGACCTGTCGATGCTGCGTGCCGTTCGGGCCGCGGTGAGCGTGCCGGTGATCGCCAGCGGGGGAGCCGGCGCGGCAGAGCATTTCGCCCCGGCTGTGGCCGCCGGCGCCGACGCGGTCCTGGCGGCCAGCGTGTTTCACTTCCGGGAACTGACCATCGGCCAGGTCAAGGCCGCGATGGCCGCCGAGGGGATCGTGGTTCGATGACGACAAACCAGCTGGATCCAGCGATCGCAGCCCGGCTCAAGCGCAATGCCGAGGGACTGATCGCGGCGGTTGCACAGGCGCGGGGCACCGGAGAGGTGCTGATGGTCGCTTGGATGGACGACGATGCATTGGCCCGCACGTTGGCAACTCGTGAGGCCACCTATTTTTCCCGCTCCCGGAATCAGCAATGGATCAAGGGGGCCACTACCGGCCACACTCAGTACGTGCATTCGGTGCGGTTGGACTGCGACGGTGACACCGTCCTGCTGGAGGTCGATCAGTCCGGGGCAGCTTGCCATACCGGGGCCCGTACCTGCTTCGACAACGACGTGCTGTTGGAAGCCGCGGATTGAGTGACCGACGGTGACGGGCGGTATGTGCGCCCTCACCGACTGATCTATAAAGTTCTTCTACCTATCCATTGTTTGCACGGTCACCGAGAAATGGTGATTAACAACCGCCAATGGCGATTAACAAATGGAATCGCACCTCGATAAATGGCGGGCTGCCCCACCGGGCTATCCTCGGTTCCGCTCCCAAATAATGGTTAACAAAAGCATCCCGACCTGGGGATTGGCGGTGCATCACGAGCCACCTGCAACATCGCGAGGAAATACTGATTAACAAAATTAGGCTTGCGCAGGCGTCAATATAAGTCGATATAGTGACACGCGTGACGGGAGAGCAGGCGAGGATCATCAGTCAGCGCGTCGACGTCCAAGCCGCTGCCATCTACGCCCGCATTTCTGCAGATATGGAGCGGATGAATTACCGCCATACCGAGGCCCACGACAAGGAGCTCTCGGAGCTGCACACACTGATCCGCCGTAGCGAGACGCGGATCGCCGCACTCGGAGATCAGGTCGACAAGTCTCGGTACGAGCTGGCCACCACCTCGGCGCAGTACACCGAACTGGCCCGGGCAATCCCCGGCGATATCGCCAACCTCAGTGATCAGTTGACCTCGATCCTGTCGTCGGCCACGGCCGAAGCCGATCGAATCCGCACCAGCGCCCACGACCACGCCGCCGAGATCATCGCCGACGCGCAGAAGGAACACGACGCGGTCGTCGCGGTGCGCACCAACCTCGAAGAACAGACCAGCCAATTGCACGCCGGCTTGGCACTGCTTCGCCAGCAGGCCCGCCAGGACGCCGCCGACATCGTGCGCGACGCCGAGAGTGCGGCAGAGGAACTGCTGGCCCAGGTCCGGCTTGACATTGAAGCGCAACAAGCAGCCGCAGAGGCCAAACTGCAGGAACTCCTGGCGGTTCGCGCGATGATCACCGAGCAGCTGCGCGATTTCTACGCCAAGGTCAATGAGCTGGAGCAGGCCGCAGAGCCCATCGACCAGGCTCGCACGGTAACCGTCACCTCGCACCGGGTTCGCAACTCCGATGAGGGCGAGGACTGGGACGCGCTGTTCCAGAAGCCTCCGTCCACGAAGCGGCTGGCGCGGCCGACCCTTGACCCCCAATCCTCCGACGACACACACCTCAACTAGGAGCCCCCGGTGAGCACAGCGATTTCTCTTCTCGAGCCGCAACTGCCCAACTTCACGACGCAACTGCGCGGCCTCGACCGAAGCCAGGTGCTGGAGTACATCCAGAACCTGCACCAGGAGCTCGACTCTCTTCAACAGCGCATCCCAGCGCTCGAAGCTCAGCTCGCCGATGCCCGGCGCGATCTCGCCAACACCGACGATGACCGGACCCGGCTGCGCGGTGAGATCGATGCGCTGCGCGGTGACATCGCTCGGTTGTCCGGTCCTATCGATTCGGTGGAGGGGATGTCGGACCGAATCGCACGGATGATGCGGGTGGCCTCCGATGAGGCCCGGCGCACCAAGGCGATGGCTCAGGAAGAAGCCGAAGCGCTCACCCACGACCTGCGCGACGAGCTTGAGGCAGCCCGCCAGGATCGCGCCGCGGCCGGTGCCGCGTTGGCTGAGCTTCAGGAATCGACGTCGCAACGTCGCGAGCAGATCCTCACCGACGCCAAGACCGAGGCCGAGGAGTTGCTGCGCGCCGCGCAGGCCGAATGCGCTCGCCTGATCAGCGAAACCGAGGAGACCGAGCGCGCCCGCCGCGAGGCGGCGCAGCGAGTCGCCGAGGAGGACGAACGGCGCCGCCGCGAAAGCGAACGCGAGCAGGCTAAGCAGGTCAGTGCGGCGTGGGAGCAGGCACAGATCCAGATCGCAAACATGGAAAAGGACAGCCGCCTCAACGCCGCGGCCCTGATCGCCACTGCTGAGCGTGAAGCCAAGCTCATCATTGAGCGCACCGACGCCGAAGTCATGCAGTTGATTCACGTCCGCGGGGACGTGGTCGGCGCGCTCAGCGAGATCCAGAGCCGGATTGAGTCGGCCATCCGCCGAGACCGGATGAGCGTGGTGAAGCGCTCCGGAGACTCGGAGCAGGCATAACCGGCTCGTTACCGCGGGCGAGTTGAGCCGGGGGACCTGCGCCCGGTTACAGCCCGCGGCTTGGCGATGTTTGCCCGCCATTCGGCGCCACCGCGCCGACGAATGATTCCTGCGCGCGAAACAACGACGTGATAGCGTCCGCGGGTGCCGGACCTGCCATATTTTGACCTCGTCATGGGCGATAGCCAGAACCGCGGCGAACTCGGCCATTTGTGGGGCGACCAGGTGCACTGGGGCTACTGGGAGAACCCGGCAGTGGCCGACGGCACCCAGGCCGACTACATCGCCGCCATGGCACAGATGAACGGCCTGCTGCTCGATGCCGGCAAGGTGGCCGACGGGCAGACGCTGCTGGATGTGGGTTGCGGATTCGGCGGAACCATCCGCCAGGTCAACGCCCGATATTCCGCCATGGGTCTCACGGGGCTCAATATCGACCCCCGCCAGCTCGCGGCCGCCGAGGCTCAGAGCACGCCGGCCGACGACAACTCGATCTCCTGGGTCGAAGCCGACGCCTGTCAGTTGCCGTTCGCGGACAACTCTTTCGACCGCGTCCTGGCCGTCGAATGCATTTTCCACTTCCCCTCCCGTGAGCGTTTCATCGCGGAGGCGGCGCGGGTGCTCCGGCCGGGTGGCTACCTGGCGGTATCCGACTTCGTACCGATCATGATGTTCTTCGGGAAGACCCCGATCTGGATGGCGATCCGCAGCCGGATCGCGAAATCCTACGGAACACTGGGCAATGTCCCCCTGCGGTCCTACAAGGCCATGGGCTCACGCGCGGGACTGCAACTGGAAGCGAAGCGCAATATCCGCAAGCAAACGCTGCCGACGTACCCATTCCTGCTCAAATTCTTCCGCGCACACGAGTCAGCGCAGACCCGGAAGACCATGATCGTGGGGACCCGATGGATGAAGTGGCTGTCGCAGCTCGGACTTCTGCAGTACCAGGTTTACACGTTCCACAAACCCGTCTGACCTCCGCCCGCAACGCCCAGCGCTAGGCCGACGAGCGTGCCCGCAGCACCTCCAGCGCCTTGTCGGCGTGGGTGTCCATGGAGAATTCGCTGGCGATCACATCCAGCACGGTGCGGTCGGTGTCGATCACGAACGTGGTCCGCTTCACCGGGATCAGCCTGCCCAGCATGCCGCGCTTGACGCCGAACTGGGTGGCCACCGTCCCGGCCGTGTCGGACAGCAGCGGGTAGTCGAAGCCCTGCTGGTCGGCGAACTTGGCTTGCTTGTCCACCGCATCAGCGCTGATGCCCACCCGGGTGGCTCCCACGGCGGCGAACTCGCCGGCCAGGTCGCGGAAGTGGCAGGCTTCCTTGGTGCACCCCGGCGTCATGGCGGCCGGGTAGAAGAACAGCACCACCGGCCCGTTGGCCAGCAGGTCGCTGAGTTTGCGCGGCGCGCCGGTCTGGTCGGGGAGTTCGAAGTCGGCCACGGTGTCACCGGTTTTCATGGCGGTCACGCTACTCCGGGTGTCAGTGCGGCGGCGGCGATAGTGGTGGGTGCGCCGGGGTCTGGGAAGATGGGCGCGTGCAAATCACGAGCACTTCTAGGGCCGGCGTCACTTCCCGGGCGGACTTCCGGGCGCTGGCGGCTGAGCACCGCGTGGTCCCGGTGACCCGCAAGGTGCTGGCCGACGCCGAAACACCGCTGTCGGCCTACCGCAAACTGGCTGCCAACCGTCCTGGCACCTTCCTGCTGGAGTCGGCCGAAAACGGCCGGTCGTGGTCACGCTGGTCGTTCATCGGTGCGGGTACGACCTCGGCGCTGACAGTGCGGGACGGCGAAGCGGTGTGGCTGGGTGCCGCACCGCAGGACGCACCCACCGGCGGTGACCCGTTGCAGGCACTGCGCCAGACGCTGACGCTGCTGGAGACGGCCGCCATCCCCGGGCTGCCGCCGCTGTCGAGCGGCCTGGTGGGCTTTTTCACCTACGACCTGGTGCGCAGGCTGGAGCGCCTCCCCGAGCTGGCCGTCGACGACCTTCAGCTACCCGACATGCTGCTGCTGCTGGCCACCGACATGGCCGCCGTCGACCACCACGAGGGCACCATCACGCTGATCGCCAACGCGGTCAACTGGAACGGCACCGATGAGCGCGTCGACGAGGCCTACGACGACGCGATCGCGCGCCTCGATGTGATGACCGCGGCGTTGAGTCAGCCGCTGGAGTCCAGCGTCGCCACCTTCGACCGGCCCGACCCGGTCTACCGCGGTCAGCGCACCCCCGAGGAGTACGGGGCGATCGTCGAGCGGTTGGTCGGCGAGATCGAGGCCGGCGAGGCGTTCCAGGTGGTTCCGTCGCAGCGTTTCGAGATGACCACGCCGGCAGACCCGCTCGATGTCTACCGGATGCTGCGGGTGTCCAACCCGAGCCCGTACATGTACCTGCTGCAGGTGCCCGACGCCGACGGGGGACTGGCCTTTTCGATCGTCGGCTCCAGCCCCGAGGCGCTGGTGACCGTTCAAGACGGCCGCGCTACCACGCACCCGATCGCCGGGACCCGGTGGCGCGGGGCGACGGAGGACGAAGATCAGCTGCTGGCCAAGGATCTGCTGAACGACGAGAAGGAGCTCGCCGAGCATCTGATGCTGGTCGACCTGGGCCGTAACGACCTGGGCCGGGTGTGTGTTCCGGGGACGGTGCGGGTCTCCGACTACAGCCACATCGAGCGCTACAGCCACGTCATGCACCTGGTGTCCACCGTCACCGGAGACCTCGCCGAGGATCGGACGGCGCTGGACGCGGTGACGGCGTGCTTCCCGGCGGGCACCTTGTCCGGGGCGCCCAAAGTGCGCGCGATGGAACTCATCGAGGAGGTCGAAAAGACCCGGCGCGGCCTCTACGGCGGCGTCGTCGGCTATCTGGACTTCGCCGGCAACGCCGACTTCGCGATCGCGATCCGCACGGCATTGATGCGCGACGGCACCGCCTACGTGCAGGCGGGCGGCGGAGTGGTCGCCGACTCCAACGGCCCCTACGAGTACACCGAGGCATCAAACAAGGCCCGGGCAGTACTGGCCGCGATCGCCGCCGCCGAGACCCTGGCGGCGCCCGGGACCGATGGCTGACGGACGCGCACGCACCGACGCCCGCGCGCTGCGCGGGGCACAACTGCTGCTGGTAGCGGCCGCCGGCGGGCTCTGGGGCGCCGCACGGCTGCCGTGGGTTCTGATCCGCTCGTTCGACGGGCTCGGGCAGCCCAAGGAGATCACCCTCACCGGCGCGTCCTGGTCGACGGCGCTGTTGCCCCTGGCGCTGCTGTGTCTGGCCGCTGCCGTCGCCGCGATGGCGGTGCGCGGGTGGCAGCTGCGGGTGTTGGCGGTGGTGTTGGCCGCAGTGAGTCTGGCCTGCGGATATTTGGCCACCAGCATGTGGGTGGCCCGGGACATCACCCTGCGGGCCCTGGACATCGCCGAGATTCCGTTGACCTCGCTGGTGGGCACCGAGCGCCGGCTTACCGGCGCCGTCTTGAGCCTGGTCGCGGCCCTGGGTGTGCTGGCCGCGGCGGTGCTGTTGATGCGGGTCGCCGCGCACACTGCCGGCCGCGTCACCAAGTATTCGGCTCCCGCGGAGCGCCGCGCGGTCGCGCGTGATCTAAAGGCGGGCACTCCTACCGGCCAGGGTGATTCACCGCTGTCGGAACGCATGATGTGGGACGCGCTCGACGAGGGGCGAGACCCCACCGGGGACCCCGATGACCGGGCCCCCGGCCCGGACGTCGAGGGCCGGTGACACCGCGGGCAACGACGGTCGTTACCCTTCGATAAAGGTCTTCGACGAAGGTCCACAGGACGCGGGAGAGGAAGCGGCAGTCATGACTTCGGCATCCGTTCTCGACTCCATCATTGAGGGAGTCTGCGCCGACCTTGCCGCCCGTGAGGCCCTGGTCCCGCTCGCCGAAGTCAAGGCAGCGGCCGAGGCCATGCCCCCGCCACGCGACGTGATGGCGGCGCTGCGTGAGCCCGGCATCGCGGTCATCGCTGAGGTGAAGCGCGCGAGCCCCTCCAAGGGCCAACTGGCGCCCATCGCCGATCCGGCGGATCTGGCCAGCTCCTACGCCGACGGCGGGGCCCGCGCCATCAGCGTGCTGACCGAACAGCGCCGCTTCAACGGTTCGCTGGCCGACCTGGACGCGGTGCGCGCCGCGGTCTCAGTTCCGGTGCTGCGCAAGGACTTCATCGTGCGGCCGTACCAGATTCACGAGGCCCGCGCCCACGGCGCCGACATGCTGCTGCTGATCGTGGCGGCACTCGAACAACAGGCACTGGAATCCATGCTGGACCGCACCGAGTCGCTTGGCATGACCGCACTGGTCGAGGTGCACACCGAAGAAGAAGCCGACCGCGCCCTGACCGCCGGCGCCAAGGTGATCGGCGTCAACGCGCGCGACCTGACCACGTTGGAGGTCGACCGCGACTGCTTCGCGCGGATCGCGCCCGGACTGCCCACCGAGGTGGTCAAGATCGCCGAGTCCGGGGTGCGGGGCACCGCGGACCTGCTGGCCTACGCCGGTGCCGGTGCGGACGCCGTCCTGGTCGGCGAGGGACTCGTCACCAGTGGCGACCCGCGGGCGGCCGTTGCCGATTTGGTCAGTGCGGGTAAGCATCCGTCCTGCCCGAAGTCGGCCCGCTAAATGTCAGACACCTCGCAACCGAGTCTTCCGCGCGCCAGCGCCGGAGTGGCCGAGCCGACCCCGCACGATCCCGACGCCCGCGGGCACTTCGGGGCCTTCGGCGGCCGCTACGTCGCCGAAGCACTGATGGCGGTCATCGAAGAGGTCACCGCCGCCTACGACAAGGTGCGCAACGACCCGGAGTTCCTCGACACCCTCGATAACCTGCAGACGCACTACACCGGCCGGCCCTCGCCGCTGTATGACGCGGAGCGCCTGACCGCACATGCCGGCGGGGCCCGGATCTTCTTGAAGCGAGAGGACCTGAACCACACCGGTTCTCACAAGATCAACAACGTGCTCGGCCAGGCACTGCTGGCGCGGCACATGGGCAAGACCCGGGTGATCGCCGAGACCGGGGCCGGCCAGCACGGGGTCGCCACCGCCACCGCCTGCGCCTTGCTGGGCCTGGAATGCGTGATCTACATGGGTGCCGTCGACACGCGCCGGCAGGCGCTCAACGTGGCGCGGATGCGGCTGCTGGGCGCCGAGGTGGTCTCGGTCGAGTCGGGTTCGCAGACCCTCAAGGACGCCATCAACGAGGCCTTCCGGGACTGGGTCACCAACGCTGACCGCACCTACTACTGCTTCGGCACCGCGGCCGGGCCGCACCCGTTCCCGACCATGGTGCGCGACTTCCAGCGGATCGTCGGCCTGGAGACCCGCGTTCAGATCCAACAGATGGCGGGCCGGCTTCCCGACGCAGTAGTGGCGTGTGTGGGCGGCGGGTCGAACGCCATCGGCATCTTCCACGCGTTCCTCGACGATCCCGCGGTCCGCCTGATCGGTTTCGAAGCCGGCGGCGACGGCGTCGACACCGGGCGGCACGCCGCGACATTCGCCGGCGGAACACCGGGTGCGTTCCAGGGATCGTTCTCCTACCTGCTGCAGGACGACGACGGTCAGACCATCGAGTCGCACTCGATCTCGGCCGGCCTGGATTACCCGGGTGTGGGTCCGGAGCACGCCTGGCTGCGTGAGACCGGACGCGCCGAGTACCGGCCGATCACCGATACCGAAGCGATGGACGCTTTCGGAATCCTTTGCCGCACTGAGGGAATCATTCCGGCGATCGAATCGGCACACGCGGTGGCCGGTGCGCTCAAACTGGCGGCCGAGCTGGGACCCGGCAAGGTCATCGTGGTCAACGTGTCCGGTCGCGGCGACAAGGACGTGGAGACCGCCGCCAAGTGGTTCGGTCTGTTCGACGAGGCAGGAGACGCGTCGTGAGCGACCACGCCGGCGACCGGCTCGCCCCGATGTTCGCCGCGTGCCGAGCCGAGGGCCGCGCCGCACTGATCGGCTATCTGCCCACCGGCTACCCGGATGTGCCGGGTTCCATCGCCGCGCTGACCGCACTGGTCGAATCCGGTTGTGACCTCATCGAAGTCGGCGTGCCCTATTCCGACCCGGGAATGGACGGCCCGACCATTGCACGCGCCACCGAGACCGCCTTGCAGGGCGGGGTACGGGTGCGCGACACGCTGACCGCGGTCGAGGCGATCACCAAGGCCGGTGGGCGTGCCGTGGTGATGACCTACTGGAATCCGGTGCTGCGCTACGGCGTCGACGCGTTCGCCCGCGACCTGGCGTCAGCCGGCGGACTGGGTCTGATCACCCCCGACTTGATCGTCGACGAAGCCGATGACTGGATGGCCGCGTCGCAACAGCATGCGCTGGATCGGATTTTCCTGGTGGCGCCTTCGTCGACGCCGCAGCGGCTGTCCGAGACCGTCAAAGCGACCCGCGGATTCGTCTACGCCGCCTCCACCATGGGCGTCACCGGCGCCCGCAACACGGTGTCGAACGCGGCGCCGGAGCTGGTGGCCAGGGTGCGCGGAGTCTCCGACATCCCCGTCGGCGTGGGGCTGGGCGTGCGATCGGGCGCGCAGGCCGCCGAAATCGGTGCCTACACCGACGGTGTCATCGTCGGTTCGGCGCTGGTCACCGCGCTCGCCGACGGCTTGACCGAGCTGCGGACGTTGACGCGAGAGCTTGCTTCCGGCGTGCGTCAAAGGATTTCAACGCAATGACGTTGGATTGGCTGACCTATTTTCCCAGTCCTGCGCGCGGAGTCTGGCACCTCGGTCCGGTGCCGATTCGGGCCTATGCCTTGTGCATCATCATCGGGATCGTCGCCGCCCTGCTGCTCGGTGATCGCCGGTGGCGGGCCCGTGGCGGAGAGCCGGGCGTCATCTATGACATCGCGTTGTGGGCGGTGCCGTTCGGGCTGATCGGTGGGCGGCTGTATCACCTGATGACCGACTGGCGTACCTACTTCGGTGAGGGCGGCGTCGGATGGGAAGCGACGCCGCGGATCTGGGACGGCGGTCTGGGGATCTGGGGCGCGGTGGCGCTCGGTGGGGTCGGCGCGTGGATCGGCTGCCGCCGCCGCGGGATCTCCCTGCCCGCCTTCGGTGACGCCGTCGCGCCCGGGATCGTGTTGGCCCAGGCGATCGGGCGCATCGGGAACTACTTCAACCAGGAGCTCTACGGCCGGGAGACAACGCTGCCGTGGGGCCTGGAGATCTTCTGGCGCGAGGACGCCGCCGGGGTCCGGGATCCGCACCTGCTCGACGGCGTATCGACCGGCGAGCTCTACAAGATCGTCCAACCCACGTTCTTGTACGAATTGTTGTGGAACCTCGTGGTGTTCCTGGTGTTGATCTACGCCGACCGACGGTTCCGCATGGGGCACGGACGGCTGTTCGCGCTCTACGTCGCGGGCTACTGCATCGGCCGGTTCGGTATCGAGTTGCTGCGCGACGATGCCGCGACCCATATCGCCGGGATCCGGGTCAACTCCTTCACGTCGACGTTCGTCTTCATCGGCGCGGTGGTGTACATCCTGCTCGCGACCAAGGGGCGGGAAGATCCCGAAGCGATCCGTCGAGCATGGCAACCCGAGGGAGTCGACGAGCCGGACGCTGCCGAGGCGGAGCCGCAGGAAGAGCACGACGAGGCCGAGGACGCCGAGCTGGTGGCGGCCGGCGTCTCCAACGGTGTCGGCTCCGTGGTTCGAGTGCCGAAAAGACTTACCGGCGAAGCCGAATCGGCAGATGCGCAGACCGCCGACGAATCCGAGGCGTCCGACGAGGATGAGCCGGAAACGTCCGAGGCGTCCGAGGAGGAAGAGCCGGAAGCCGAGCGGGACACCGACGCTGACGACGAAGCCCCGGCTGAGGACGCGGACGAAACCGGCGAGGCCGTTGAGGACGAGGCCGTTGAGGAAGATGACGCCGAGTTCACCGAAGACCAGCCGGCTCAGGACACTGACAACTCCGAGGAGCCAGAGCTAGTCCAGGAGGACGCAGCCGAGGAGCCCGCCGAGGACGCAGCAGAGCCCGAGCCCGAGCCGGAAGCGGCGGCGGACGACGGCGAAGACGAAGCGGCCGATTCCGAACCGGACAGCGCCGAGAGCGCGGAGTCGGAAGATTCGGAGAACGACGGCGCCGACGACGCCGAACTTCCCGACGATCCCGTTGACGAGGTCGCCGAGGAACCCGAAGCCGTCGAGGCCGAACCGGACGACACCGACGACACCGACGATTCGGACGACGCCGACCAGGACCGATAGCGGACCAGCCGTCGTATCCGGCATTTCTGGCATGCTGCAGACATGACCGATCCGTCGTGGCCTCCAGCAGGTCCGTACGGCCGGTGGCAGCCCTACCCGCCACCGCCGGGCTATCCGGACATGTGGGCGCCCTACGGCCGCCATCCGAGGACGGGACAGCCCTACTCACCGAAGTCGAAAGTCACTGCCGCACTGCTACAGCTGCTGGGGTTCTTCGGATTCCTCGGCTTCGGCCGCATGTACTTGGGCCAAACCGGTCTGGGCTTGGTGCAACTGGCGATCGGTGTACTGGCCACCATCACCACATACGGGCTCGGGATCGTCGTGCCGTTCGTCTGGGGTGTCATCGACGCGATCCTGATACTGAGCGGCCGAGTGCGCGATAAACAGGGCCGACCGCTGCGCGACGTCAGCTGATCAACCGGCGCACCCGTGCGTCACATGGTTTTTCGCTGCCGGCAACCATTCCTGAGGGAGGTAGCTCAGCCGGCCCGACTATGCTGGCGCCGTGAATAGACGCGGAAAGATCGTCTGCACTCTTGGTCCTGCGACCCGCTCCGCGGAGATGGTCCGGGCACTGGTTGACGCGGGCATGGATGTGGCCCGCCTGAACTTCAGTCACGGTGAGCACGCAGACCACCAGGCGTCCTACGAATGGGTGCGCGCCGCCTCGGATGCGACCGGGCGGGCTGTCGGGGTACTCGCCGACCTTCAGGGCCCCAAGATCCGATTGGGGCGTTTCGCCGACGGCCCCACCTACTGGGCCAACGGCGAGACGGTGCGCATCACCGTCGCCGACTGCCCCGGCGACCACGACCGGGTGTCCACCACCTACAAGAAGTTGGCCGCCGACGCCGCCCCGGGAGACCGGGTACTGGTCGACGACGGCAAGGTCGGGCTGGTGGTGGATCACATCGACGGTGACGACGTGGTCTGCACGGTCACCGAGGGTGGCCCGGTCAGCAACCACAAGGGCATGTCACTGCCGGGCATGAACGTCTCCGCACCGGCGCTGTCGGAGAAGGACATCGACGACCTGGAGTTCGCGCTGAAGCTCGGCGTCGACATCGTGGCGCTGTCGTTCGTGCGCTCACCGTCGGACGTGGAGCTGGTGCACGAAGTGATGGACCGGGTCGGCCGACGGGTTCCGGTGGTCGCCAAGATGGAGAAGCCCGAAGCGATCGAGAACCTCGAGGCCGTGGTTCTGGCCTTCGATGCGGTCATGGTGGCCCGCGGTGACCTGGGCGTGGAACTGGCCCTCGAAGAGGTGCCGCTGGTGCAGAAGCGGGTCATCCAGGTGGCCCGCGAGAACGCGCGCCCGGTGATCGTGGCGACTCAGATGCTGGAGTCGATGATCGAGAACTTCCGGCCCACCCGGGCGGAGGCGTCCGACGTGGCCAACGCGGTGCTCGACGGCGCCGACGCGTTGATGCTGTCCGGGGAGACCGCGGTGGGCAAGCACGCCCTTGATGCCGTACGGACCATGGGCCGGATCATCTGCGCGGTGGAGCAGAACTCCACGGCGGCACCGCCGTTGACGCACGTGCCGCGCACCAAGCGCGGCGTCATCTCGTTTGCCGCACGCGAGATCGGTGAACGCCTGGACGCCAAGGCACTGGTGGCGTTCACCCAGTCCGGTGACACCGTGCGGCGGCTGGCCCGGTTGCACACCCCGCTGCCGCTGTTGGCGTTCACCGCACTCCCGGAGATCCGTAGCCAGTTGGCGATGACCTGGGGGACCGAGACGTTCATCGTTCCGCAGGCTGACTCGACCGACGGGATGATCCGCCAGGTGGACAAGGCGCTGCTCGATCTGGGTCGCTACGAGCGCGGTGATCTGATGGTCATCGTCGCGGGGGCTCCGCCGGGAACCACAGGCTCCACCAACATGATTCACGTGCACCGGATCGGGGAGGACGACATCTAGTGTCGTCCGAGCCGAATACGGATCTCGAGGAGCTGCTGGCCGTACTGGATCTCAAGAGTGTTGATGACGATGTCTTCGTCGGATCGCACCCCAGCAAGACGCCCTTGCGCACCTTCGGCGGCCAACTGATGGCACAGTCGTTCGTCGCCGCGAGCCGCACCGTGGCCGCGCACCTACCGCCCGGTGCGCTGTCGGTCCACTTCATCAACGGTGGCGATCCGGCCCGCGACATCGAATTCCGGGTGCACCGACTGCGCGACGAACGCCGATTCGCCAATCGCCGGGTCGACGCGCTGCAGGGTGACACCTTGATCGCCACGTCGATGGTCTCGTACCTGTCCGGGGGGAGCGGGCTGGAACACAGCATTGAGGCGCCCACGGTCGCCGAGCCCGAGACGTTGCCCCGGCTGCGCGAACTGCTCAACGGCTACGAGGAAGTCGTCCCGGGCTTCGTCAAAGCACCGCACCCGATCGAGTGGCGCTACACCAACGACCCGGCCTGGGTGATGCGGGACAAGGGTGGCCAACTGGGCCACAACCGGGTCTGGGTCAAGGCCGGCGGGGTGATCCCCGAGGACCCGGTGCTGCACACCGCGATGATGGTCTACTCGTCGGACACCACGGTGCTCGACTCCATCATCACCACCCACGGGCTGTCCTGGGGCTTCGACCGGATCTTCGCGGCCAGCGCCAACCACACGGTGTGGTTTCACCGGCCGGTGCGGTTCGACGACTGGGTGCTGTATGCGACGTCGTCACCGGTGGCGGCGGACTCCCGCGGGCTGGGCACCGGACACTTCTTCGACCGATCCGGGCAACTGCTGGCCACCGTCACGCAAGAAGGCGTGCTGAAGTACTTCCCGAACTCGAAGCGCTAGGCCGATGGCGGGAAGCTGCTAGGCCACTAGGCCGGCATCAGCGCGGAGTCCGATTCCTCCTGCACCATGGGGGCGTCGGGACCGCTGCCAAAGGTGTTCTCGAAGTGCTCACGGAACCGTTCGGTGCACTGCTGCTGGGCGTCCGTGTCCGATCCGGCTTTGCTCATGCACGCCACGTAGTCGCCGGCGCCGGCGGTCCGCCAGATGCCGACATAGACGAAGATGCAGCCGATACCGGCGATCACCGCCAGCGCACCCAAGACGATCCCGGCGAGAGCGACACCGCCGTTGTCGGCTTCCCCGCGCTTGGCGCGGCCACGCCCGATGATGCCGAGCACGATGGCTGCCAGGCCCAGTCCCACGCCGCCGATCACCGACAACGCGGTCACGATGCCCGCGATCGCAACGATCAGGGCTGCGATGCCCGCACCGTTCCTGAGCGCGGGAGGCGCCGCAGGTGGGGGATAGCCGGGGTACTGCCCGGGCGCCGGATACGGGTACGGATAACCCGGCGGCGGGGGATAGCTGGGACCGGGCGACGGCCAGGATTGCTGAGGCTCAGGCGACAGCGAGGGCATGCCGGACTCGGGCATTGAGCAGACTCCAGATCAGAGCTTCAGGCAGGTGTCAAAACAGGTCAGAACCCAAGGGTACCCGCGACTGGGCGAACAGGCCGCGGACCGTCTGGCGCCGCTACCCGGCCGACAGCGCCGCAGCGACGTCGTGGGATGCGCTCCGAATCTTGAGCGCGGTGACGATCTCGACGATGCCGATGACGATCAGCCAGCTGCCGACGACCAGGGCCAGCACCCACAGCGAGGCGAACGGCGACGCCAGCGTCACCAGACCGGCCAGCAGACTGACGACGCCCATGAAGATCTGCCAACCCCGGCCCGGCAGCGCCGGATCGCTGATGGCCGCCACGGCGGTCGCCACTCCGCGGAAGATGAAGCCGACCGCGACCCAGATGGCCAGCAGCAACACCGCCAGGGCTTCCTCGTCGGAGTTGAAGTGCCGGAAACACAGGACCGCCAGAATCACCGACGCGGTGCCGCTGAGGAACAGCAACACCCGTCCGCCGGCGGACATGACGGGCAGGCTGAAAGCGAAGATCAACTGCGCGATTCCGGTGACGACCAGGTACACGCCGAACAGCACAGCAGCGGCAATGATGGACCGGCCCGGCCAGACCAAGACCAGCACGCCCAAGACGAGGGCCAAGACACCAGAGACCAGTGTCGACTTCCACAGATTCGGCAGCAGGCTTGAAACCGATGTTTCCATGGCCGCAGTCTGGCACAGATACCGCGTTCCGGCCGGGTATTGGATGCCGTTCAGCTACCGGTGATGACCTGCATAGTCTGCCGGGCGTAGATCTCTGCAAGGAACTGTTCTACGGCTACCGCCGTGTGCGCAGCGCGGGGCGAGCCGAAGATGTCGAAAGCGTGCTGCGCCACCGGCAACTCGGCATAGACCACCGGGCTCGTGCTGGCCTCTCGCAGCCGGTCGGCGAACGCGCGGCCCTGTTCCACCGGCACCAACGAATCATTGCGTCCGTGCAGCACGAAAAACGGTGGGGCGTCAGCGGATAGATAGGTCATCGGGGAGGCGTCACGGTAGGTGTCCGGGAAACGCCGCCGGCTCTGCTTGAACACATAGGCCCCCAATGCCGGGGTCAGCAGCGGGTGCAGCCCGGTCTCACCGGTGAAGTCGTAGATCCCGTAGAACGGCACCGCTGCGCGCACGCTGGTGTCGGCGTCGGCGAAACCCGGCTGAAAACGAGGATCGTTCGCGGTCAGCGCGGTCAACGCGCACAGGTGACCACCCGCTGAGCCACCGGTCACCGCGACCCAGTCCGGGTCGCCGCCGTAGTCGGCGATGTGCGCTTTGGTCCACGCCAAAGCCCGCTTGACGTCGATGATGTGGTCTGGCCAGGTGGAACGTGGACTGAGCCGGTAGTTGATCGATACACACACCCAACCGCGTTCCACCAGGTGGGCCATCAGCGGATGCGCTTGGCCGCGTTTGCTTCCCACCATCCAGGCGCCGCCGGGTATCTGCAGCAGAACCGGAGCGCGGCCGTCGCGGGGGAGGTCGCGGTGCCGCCACACATCGAGGGTGTTGCGGCCGCCGTATTCGCCGTAGGGGATGTCGGAGTCGGTGGCGTAGTCCTGGTAGACCCGCATCATCCGCACCACGCCGGGTGCCTTGGCGATTTCCGCGTCGGGGCCCGGCCGCTTCCACAGGTCCCGGCTTTCGGTGCGTCGTCCCGCACCGAGTTCGGCGTCCAGTGCCTCGGTCAGCGGTCTATTGGCGGTACGCCCGGCATAGTTCAGCCCCAACAGGCCCAGCCAGGAGAGCGCCGACAGCAGCCAGCTGGTCCGCCGAGCCCGCGGTGAGAGCCGCCGGCTCACC
Organism: Mycobacterium sp. SMC-19; assembly: GCF_045310815.1. Lineage (NCBI taxonomy): Bacteria > Bacillati > Actinomycetota > Actinomycetes > Mycobacteriales > Mycobacteriaceae > Mycobacterium > Mycobacterium sp. SMC-19. The sequence continues at coordinate 448,194 of NZ_JBJIAM010000002.1, forward strand.
GCCGCCAACGCCGCGGACTGACCGGCGATCAGCTGCAACGGCAGCTCCGAGGCGAACAGGCCGAACGCGAACGCGTACAGCGACGGATAACCGCGCTTGGTCAGCGGGCGATACCCGTTGACGGTGGTGGCCAGACCGGCCAGCGAACCGAGCACGGCCAAAAGCCTTCGCATTGCGCTCCTCAGCGTTGTGGGACGACCTGATTCGGCACCCTACCGAAGCCGGCCGAACCACCCCGGTCTGTGCGGGTCAGCCCGCTGGGGTCGCCGACAGCGATCGCGGCGCCGGGCCGTGCGACGCCGGGGGACGGGCGTTGACCAGAAACCAGGTGCGCATGACGCCCTTGCCTTTGACGTCGACGTCGCCGCGCTCCTCGAACACGAAGTCATCGTTGAGTCGCTCGTGCACCGTCTGCGGCACCTGGATGCGGTCCTGCGCGCCCGTCGACTCCATCCGGGAGGCGAGGTTCACCGCGTCGCCCCACACGTCGTAGAAGAACCGGCGGTTGCCCACGACTCCGGCCACCACCGGCCCGGTGGCCAGGCCGATCCGCAGCGACACCGGCCGGCCCAGCGGGTCGCGCAGGTCGGCGACGGTCGCCGCGATGTCGAGCGCCAGGCGCGCCAGCGCATGCAGATGATCGGGTCTCGGGTCGGGAACGCCGCTGACCACCATGTAGGAGTCGCCGCTGGTCTTGATCTTCTCCAGACCGTGTTGATCGACGAGCCGATCCAGGTCGCTGTAGAGGTCGTTGAGGAACCCAACCAGCTGGCCGGGGTCGGTCTGACTGGCCCGGCGGGTGAAGTCGGCGATGTCAGCGAACAGCACCGAGGCGTCGGTGTAGCTATCGGCGATCACGTCCACAGCCGGGTTCTTGAGTCGGTCGGCCACCGCGGTGGGCAAGATGTTGGCCAGCAGGGCTTCGGAGCGTTCGTATTCGGCCTCCATCGCCGCTTCGGCCTGGGAGATCTCGCGCAGCGCGAACCAGACCGTGGCGACCACCATGAAGCACGCCGAGACCACCACCAGCACGTAGGAAAAGTTGTGCAGCCACTCGGGTTGGTGCAGGTTGTCGGCCGGGACCAGGAACTGCAGTGCGATGGTCAGCGCCGCACCGATGCCGGCCACGACGGCGGCCAGCTTGATCCGGTCCACGCCCAGAATCAGCACGCTGATCGATGCCGAGGCCAGAAAATAGAACTGGATGCCCGACCCGGTGCCCACCACCCAGCAGACGATGGCGGTCGTCGAGTAGGCGATGGCGACGAAGGCCAGGGGCGCGATGAGTTCGCCGTAGCGGTAGAGCAGCGGGGTCAGGGCCAGCGCGGCGGCGGCGACGAGATTGATCGCGCCGATCCACCAGTAGGCCGGGTCAACCCAGATCTCCAGCAGTCCCCAGCCCGCGCTGATCAGCGCCGCCAGTCCGGCAGACAGCTTGAGGATCCGCAGCCGTTGCGATAGCCGCGCCGCGTAATGCCGGGTACGGGCCGGTATGCAGTGTGTGCGCCGGTAGGGGCTTTGAGCCTCGGCCGGCACCGCGAGGAACCGCTTGACGGACACAAGCGACAGCCTAATCCGGGGAGCAGGGCCGTTGGTGGTTTCACCAGGTCGAGGGCTGCGTCTAGGGTCAGCGCTCATGGTCATGCGTTCCATCGCGCTGTTCGTGTTGGCTGCCATCGCAGAGATCGGCGGGGCCTGGCTGGTGTGGCAGGGAGTGCGGGAGCACCGCGGCCTGCTGTGGGCCGGCGCCGGGGTGATCGCCCTGGGCTTGTACGGCTTCGTGGCCACCCTGCAACCCGACGCCCAATTCGGCCGGATCCTGGCCGCCTACGGCGGGGTGTTCGTCGCCGGTTCGCTGGCGTGGGGCATGGCGTTCGACGGTTTCCGGCCCGACCGTGCCGACGTCCTGGGTGCGCTGATCTGTCTGATCGGGGTGGGCGTGATCATGTATTCGCCGCGCTGACGGGCCTCAGCCGACTGCTTCGATCCCCGAACTTGAGATCACGAAGCCGCGCCCTGATGAATTGACGGTGCAGGTCACCCCGGCGGCTTCCGATTGGCAGGTGAACGGTCCGGCACCCGCGCTCTGGCCAAACGGGAGAATCGGCTGATCGAACGGGGGATTGGACAAGCAATTGACGCTGTCACGGCAAACCGATAACTCCCCGTCGGTATCCATCGATACGTGCTGCGGCGGATTGACCGACATGCAGTAAGCCGCATCGGGCAGTTCTGCTCGCCGGTAATTGATTTCGCAGTTGAACCCGGCCCGCGTCCCGAAAAACGGCACAAACGGCAGGTGGCACGATTCGCAGTCGTCATAACTGGGCTCGCGAGCAAGCTCCTGTAGGGGGTCGCGTTGCAGGAGGTTGCCGCCGATGCCGCCGTCATGGCCAGATGATGCGTCTTCGAATTGCCCGCGAGCCTTGGCCGGCACGTGCTTGGTCTGGTGCGCATGGTTCGACGTCCACACCAGAAAGCCGACCGACACGCCCAACAGCAGCACCAGAACGCTCAGCACCGATTTCCTCAACGGCCCTCCTCGGCTGCCCAGTCGCGGCCCGAGTCTAAGTTCGGCAGTGCCGGTAGGGGGCGACAATGACGAACGGCGCCTGACCGATGCAACCGTAGGGAGGCCGGGAAGCCCCGAGCTGGTCCCGAGCGGCAAGCACCGACGCGCGGCCACATCGTCCGGCGGGCGTCGCTTTCCTCCCGAATATCTGCCTACGGATGTCAACAGTGCTCCCTAGCGGGTAGTGTGCATCCGCACGAATGTCTATGTTTATGACCGAATCGACTCTATTGGAGGTGGAGTGTTCTCTCGAACGGCCATGAGTTTCATTGGCGCAAGCAGCGCAGGAATCGGGATACTGCTCGCCGCGCCGTGCAACGCCGTGCCATCAACCGGTGCACTTCTGGTTCCGGACGACATCACGCCCGGCTACTACTGGGCAAACCCAACGGACTCGACGGGAGGCTACGTCGAGGTTTGTGCCGACTACACCTGCGATATCGGCGGCGGAATGATCGAGAATTACTCAGTCGACGGTCGGACGATGATCCCGATTCCCGACCACGCGAGAATGGTCAACGTCCACTACGCCACGCTGTCACCCGCTGGTGTCTAGAGCATCAGCAGCGGCCTCCAGGTCCGTGAAAACAAAAGGCGGTGGCGCTGCGGCGGTTGTTGTCGCCGCGGCCCTCCTCGCGGGCTGCGGCAGCCAAGCAGAAAGCTCGACCCCGACCGCGACGATCACACAAAGCGTGACCATTACTCAGGCTCCCGTCACGTCCGATTGGGCGGAAACCACGCCAGCTACCAGCAGGCCCGCGCCCGTCGCAATAGAGGTCACGATTCCTGAGGTGCAAGGCCAGAATGCCCGGATTGCGCGTAGGACTCTCGAACAACTCGGCCTTACCGACGTGTCGCTCTCGTCAGCGAATCCCAAATACCAGAACGTGTTCAACGCGGCAAACTGGACAGTTGTAAGCATCGAGCCTCCACCCGGGAGCGTTGTCGACGCTAATGCGCCGGTAATCATGAAGGTATACAAGGACTGACCAATGCGGCCCAACCGCGTCATACCGCCGTTACGCCTCGGCGCCGATTGGGTTGTCGCTCGGAGGAGAAGTCACCTTGTCTCAACTGAGGGGAATTGGATCATGGCGCTGTTTAGCATGAAGACCGACGAGCAGCGCGCAGCAGACGCCGCAAAAAAGGCCGAGGCCGCGTATTGGGCGTCCCCACAAGGCAAGGCCGCACAAGCGTTTGCGCGAGGCGATGAGTTCTTCCAGATCGAGATACCCCACTCATCGGTCACCGGCTTCACCAATGCGGCGTTCAACTCCGCCACCCAGGGAACGATTCGCCGGAAACTGAGCCGAACTGACCTGCTGGGTCAGATCGAAGAGACTGGCTGGCACCTTCTGCACGCCGACTGGGTCTACATCCAGACCGGACAGAACAGCCGCGACAAATTCCTTGCGTCTGGTCAACACGTGGTTGTGACCGGCGAAGTGATCGGCATATACCTGTTCCGGCGCGACGAGAAACGAGTCGACCGCACCACCTCACCAATGACGCCGGAGCCGCGCATCAGCGACCGCGATGACCTCGGAAGATGACAACGTAGTGCTGCTGAAGTGTTTCAAATGCCAATACTCGCAGGACATTCCCGTTGCGCAGCACTCCTTTGTCTGCGAGCCATGCGGCGAGAGGCTCAAGCGGAAGGTCGTCCCGACCTAGAATTGCGCTCCGCGCTTGTGAGCCTTGCGGAACGGAGCCAATCCTGACGTGCCGATATTCATGTCTGTAGCCCGGCTAGCTCGCTTGCCCAGATTTGTAGGCAGGCGCCAACGGTCCTTGATTCCTGCACGAACCCTGCGTTTACGTGAGCCCAGCCTCCACAGCAAAGGCTCCTGCGGACTTTTGGCGCCGAGTGGGTTGGCCGAGTTGAGCTCAAAATCAATCTGACCTGCTACTGGTGGTGCCCTCGGTGAGATTCGAACTCACACTGCACGGGTTTTGAATCCGTTTCCTCTGCCAGTTGGGATACGAGGGCCCAGCGCTGACGCGCGGCTTCCTACCTTAGACGATGCCCCTCGGGGTTGCCCCAGCCGGCAGCCACGACAGAATAGGGGGATGACCGAGCCCACGTCCGACAGCAGCCCACGCCCAGCCCGACGGGTGCTGATCGCCGAGGATGAGGCGCTGATCCGCCTGGATCTCGCCGAGATGCTGCGCGAAGAGGGCTATGAAGTGGTGGGCGAGGCCGGCGACGGACAAGAAGCCGTCGAGCTGGCCGAGCTGCTGCGACCGGACCTGGTGATCCTGGATGTGAAGATGCCGCGCCGCGACGGCATCGACGCGGCCTCGGAGATTGCCGCCAAGCGGATCGCACCGATCGTCATCCTGACCGCGTTCAGCCAGCGCGATCTGGTGGAACGCGCCCGCGACGCCGGGGCGATGGCCTACCTGGTCAAGCCGTTCACCGCCGGTGACCTGGTCCCAGCGATCGAGCTGGCGCTCAGCCGGGCCGACGAGATCACCGCCCTGGAGCGCGAGGTCAGCAACCTGTCCGACCAGCTGGAAACCCGCAAGCTCGTCGAGCGGGCCAAGGGCGTGCTGCAGACCGCGCACGGCTTCACCGAGCCCGAGGCCTTCAAGTGGATTCAGCGCGCGGCGATGGATAAGCGGACCACCATGCGGCAGGTGGCCGAAGTGGTGCTGGAAAACGTCGAGGCCCCGGTCAACCCACCGGCCTGACCGCCGCGCCACCAGCGCAGCTGAGCCCCGTTGCGCTGGTTCAACCAGTACGCTCGATGACGTGCAGCGCAGAATCATGGGCATTGAGACTGAGTTCGGTGTCACCTGCACCTTCCACGGCCATCGGAGGCTGTCGCCCGACGAGGTGGCGCGCTATCTGTTTCGCCGGGTGGTGTCGTGGGGGCGTAGCTCGAATGTGTTCCTGCGCAACGGCGCTCGGTTGTATCTCGATGTCGGCAGCCATCCCGAGTACGCCACCGCCGAGTGCGACAACCTGATTCAGCTGGTCACCCACGACCGGGCCGGTGAACGCGTACTCGAAGACCTGCTGATCGACGCCGAGCAGCGGCTGGCCGATGAGGGCATCGGCGGCGACATCTACTTGTTCAAGAACAACACCGATTCGGCCGGCAACTCCTACGGCTGCCACGAGAACTACCTGATCGTGCGCGCCGGGGAATTCTCCCGGATCTCCGACGTGCTGCTGCCGTTCCTGGTCACCCGCCAGCTGATCTGCGGCGCCGGCAAGGTGCTGCAGACCCCCAAGGCCGCCACGTTCTGCCTGTCCCAGCGCGCCGAGCACATCTGGGAAGGCGTCTCGAGCGCCACCACCCGGTCCCGGCCGATCATCAACACCCGCGACGAACCGCACGCCGACGCCGAGAAGTACCGGCGCCTGCACGTCATCGTCGGCGACTCCAACATGTCCGAGACCTCGACCCTGCTCAAGGTGGGCAGCGCGGCGCTGGTGCTGGAGATGATCGAGGCCGGGGTGTCCTTCCGGGACTTCTCGCTGGACAATCCGATCCGGGCGATCCGCGAGGTCAGCCACGACGTCACCGGTCGGCGGCCGGTGCGCCTGGCCGGCGGCCGGCAGGCCGGTGCCCTGGACATCCAGCGCGAGTACTACGGGCGGGCCGTGGAGTACGTGCAGACCCGGGCCAGCAATCCGCAACTCGAGCAGGTCATCGATTTGTGGGGCCGCCAACTCGACGCCGTCGAAACCCAGGACTTCGCCAAGGTGGACACCGAGATCGACTGGGTGATCAAGCGAAAGCTGTTCCAGCGCTACCAGGATCGCTACAACATGGAGCTGTCCGATCCCAAGATTGCCCAGTTGGACCTGGCCTATCACGACATCAAGCGCGGGCGCGGGGTGTTCGATCTGCTGCAACGTAAAGGCTTGGCCACCCGCATCACCACCGACGAGGACGTCGACGAAGCCGTCGACACCCCGCCGCAGACCACCCGCGCCAAACTGCGCGGCGAATTCATCAGTGCCGCACAGGCAGCCGGCCGTGACTTCACCGTCGACTGGGTGCACCTCAAGCTCAACGACCAGGCCCAGCGCACCGTGCTGTGCAAGGACCCCTTCCGGTCGGTCGACGAGCGGGTCAAGCGCCTGATCGCCAGCATGTAGCGCACCGGCGATGACTCGGCTCAGTGGCTTGGCCGCGCTTATCGGACTAGGCATCGCGCTGGCCGGGGCACCGGCCGCGCACGCAGACACCGTCGTCATCTGCCAGTTCAGCGTGGCCAAGCCGTTCGTCTACTCGGTCAACGGGGCCGACTACATGGGCAGCCGCGTCGACGTCAGCGATTGCCGGACCGATCTTCCCGGCACGCCATTGACCCTGCAGATGCACCTGACCGCCTCTGGCGCGCCGCTGGAGCTGGCCGGCCCGTCGCACACCCTCACCTACACCGAGACTCGTGCGGTGCACACCGAGGACAGCTTCTCAGTCGCGTTTCCCAACGACGACCGGCTGATGCCGCTGTACCCGGGCGTCTACGGCGCGAAGATGTCGGCGCGCACCGATCTTTCGGGCCAGCCACGCGCCGAAGACCCGGAATTCTCGGACTACCAGTGCAGCACCTGGGACTTCCCGGGGATGACATGCGCGCCGGCGACCCACATCTGAACAAACCCGCAACCTGCGAGCCTTATCCTGTCTTGTCATGGCGACCGCGAAAGTCGAGCGACTACTCAATCTCGTCATCGCGTTGCTGGCCACCCGCAGCTACCTCACCGCCGAGAAGATCCGGACCACCGTTGTCGGCTACGGCGACAGCCCCAGTGACGACGCGTTCTCGCGGATGTTCGAGCGCGACAAGAACGAGCTCCGTGACCTGGGCATTCCGCTGGAGACCGGCAAAGTATCGGGGTTCGACACGGTGGAGGGCTACCGGATCAATCCCGACACCTACGCCCTGCCGGCCATCGACCTGACCCGCGAAGAGGCCGCCGCGGTCGCGGTGGCGGTCCAGCTGTGGCAGTCCCCGGAATTGCGCGCCAACGCCGAGGGCGCGGTCGCCAAACTGCATGCCGCCGGTGTCGAGGTAGACCCGAATCAGGCCGATGTCCTGGTGGCGCCGCCGACGGCGCTGCCGGGCATGCACCGCGCCGAACCGGCGCTGGGTGCCTTGATGGATGCCGTGCAGGCGGGGCAGGCCGTGCAATTCGAGCACCGCCCCTCGCCGGTCGAGCCGTATGTCACCCGCACCATCGAGCCATGGGGAGTGGTCACGCACGCCGGACGCTGGTATGTGGTGGGCCACGATCGCGACCGCAACGCGGTACGCACCTTCCGGATATCGAGGATCGCGCCGCAGGTTCGTCCGATCGGCCCGACCGACGCCGTCACCCGCCCCGACACCGCCGATCTGCGCGCGATCGTCGCCGACGCCGTCGGCGATGCGCCCAGCGGAGTGCAGGCCCGCATCTGGGTCGCCGACGGCCGCGCGGTGGCGCTGCGCCGGGCCGGCACGGTACTGAGCCGAGAGACCCTGGCCGGCCGTGACGGCGACATCATCGGCGTCGACATGGGAACTCATGACCGGCTGGCCCGCGAGATCGCCGGCTACGGGGCCGATGCCGTCGTCGTAGACCCGCCGTCGCTGCGCGACGACGTGGTGGCGCGGCTGAGTGCTCGTGTGGGGGAGGTGCCGGTGTGACGCAGCTGTCGAAACGCCTGGTCCGGCTGCTGAACATGGTGCCGTATCTGAAGGCCCGGCCCGGGATCAGCAAGGAACAGGCCGCCGCCGAGCTCGGCGTGAGCCTGAGCCAGTTGCAGAACGATCTGGAACAGCTGGTGATGTGCGGCCTGCCGGGCTACGGGCCCGGCGAGCTGATCGACGTGACGTTCTACGAAGACCGCCTGGACGTGTTCGAGTCCGCCGGAGTGGATCGGCCGCTGCGCCTGACGTCGCGGGAGGCCACGGCCATGCTGATGGCGTTGCGCACCCTGGTCGATATGCCCGGCATCGTCGACCCGCGGGCCGCCCGCAGCGCGATCGCCAAGGTCGAGGAGGCCGCCGGAGCCGCGGCACCGGCGGCGCCCGCCTCCGCCACGCACGACGAGTCGGCCGCCGACGTGGTCCGCGACGGCGTCCAGCGACACCGCGCGCTGGCCATCGACTACTACGCCGCTTCGCGGGACAGCGTGTCGCAGCGGATCGTCGATCCGATCCGGGTGGTGTTGATCGGCGCGCACAGCTACCTGGAGGCGTGGAGCCGCGAGTCCGAGGGGGTGCGACTGTTCCGGTTCGACCGCATCGACGGCGCCCAGCTGCTCGACGAGCCGTCGGCGCCGCCGGAGCCGGCACGCCAGGCCGAAACCGACACCTCGCTGTTCGACGCCGACCCGTCGCTGCCGGTCGCCATCGTGCGGGTGGCGCCCTCGGCGGCGTGGATGTTCGAGTACTACCCGATGCAGGCCCTCGGCGAGCTGGCCGACGGCTGGCGTGAAGCCCAGTTGACGTACGCCTCGGAGGAGTGGCTGATCCGACTGCTGCTGGGCATGGGCGACGAGGTGCAGGTCATGGCGCCCGAATCGGTGGTGGCCGGGGTACGCCAGGCCTCGATAGCCGCGCTGGCGATGTATGAGCAGGTACGCCCTTGACGCTGTACAGCGTCGGAGCCCTGGTCGCCGACATCGCCTTCCTGGCCCTGATGGCAGGAGTGGTGGTGGGTATCGTTTTCCTGCTCAAGGCCAAGGCGAAGTCCGCTGGTCAATCACCGATCGCGCCGAACTGGTATCCCGACCCGGCTGACCCGGAGCGGCTGCGCTATTTCGATGGGCACAGCTGGACGGGGGCCACCCGGCCACGGGATGAACCGCCGGGTTGATGCGGCGGTTCCAGCTTCGCCTCTCCTTCGTCGAGCCTCGCTGAACCGCCGGGCTAAGGAGCTGCGGTAGCATCGTGGCGACGTCTGGAGGTAACCAAAGTGAACGCTTTAGGACCGTCGCACCTGGCGATCCTCGCCGTCGCCGTGATCATTCTCTTCGGCGCCAAGCGACTGCCCGATGCAGCACGCTCGCTCGGTAAGTCGCTGCGCATCTTCAAGTCCGAGGTCCGCGAGCTGCAGAGCGAGAGCAAGCCGGATTCGACTGCCACCTCGACCACCGTCCAGTCCGAGCGGGTCGATCCGCCGGCGGCCGGCGGCCAGTCGGCGTAACCCGGTCCCGCCGTCGCGGCGACCGCGCCCCATTCGACTGTGCGCACGTTCGGAGTTCTGCGGCGGCTGGATCCCCGTCAGCGGCGCAGCCGCACCAATCCCGACGGGACGATGTCTCTTGTCGATCACCTGCGGGAGTTACGTACCCGGCTGCTGATCTCGATGGCGGCGATCGTGCTGACCACGATCGTCGGCTTCGTCTGGTACACCCAGCCGCTCTTTGGGCTGGAAAGCCTTGGCGAGTGGCTGCGGCACCCCTACTGCGAGCTGCCGGCCTCGGCGCGTGCGTCGATCGCGCCCGACGGGCAGTGCCGGCTGCTGGCCACTGCGCCGTTCGACCAGTTCATGCTGCGGCTCAAGGTGGGGTTGGCCGCCGGAATCGTGCTGGCCTGCCCGGTCTGGTTCTACCAACTGTGGGCGTTCATCACTCCCGGGCTCTACCGCAAGGAACGGCGATTCGCGGTGGTGTTCGTCGTCTCGGCGGCCGTGCTGTTCGTCACCGGCGCCATCCTGGCCTATTTGGTGTTGGCCAAGGCGCTCGGATTTCTGCTGACAGTCGGCAGCGACGTCCAGGTGACCGCCTTGTCCGGCGATCGCTATTTCGGGTTCCTGTTGAACCTGCTGGTGGTGTTCGGGATCAGCTTCGAGTTCCCGCTGCTGATCGTGATGCTCAACATGGTTGGCGTGATCAGTTACGCCCGGCTCAAGGAATGGCGGCGTGGGCTGATCTTCGCGATGTTCGTGTTCGCCGCGTTCTTCACCCCGGGCTCGGACCCGTTCTCGATGATCGTGCTGGGTAGCACGCTGACGCTGTTGCAGGAGTTCGCCATCCAGATCGCCCGGCTGCATGACAGGCGCAAGGCCAAGCGGGAGGCGGCCACCGCGCTCGGCGACGACGAAGCCTCGCCCATCGAAGCGCCCACACCGGTTACCGCGCCGCATGATTAGTCCCGTCTTCCCGCGTGGTTGGGGCGCCCCCCGTTTTCCCGCGAGGGAGCGTGTTTGTACGGCGACACACCGGTGTGGCTGTACAACTGTGCACGCTCACCGGACCTCGGCACGCAACCTCGACGGCTCGCCGGCATGACTGAGCTGAGTCGGTTCACCGCGGAACTGCCCTTCGGGCTGGACGGCTTTCAGCGTCGGGCTTGCGAGGCCCTGCAGGACGGCCGGGGAGTGCTGGTGTGTGCTCCCACCGGCGCCGGCAAGACCGTCGTCGGCGAGTTCGCGGTCCACCTGGCGCTGGCCGGCGGCGGAAAATGCTTCTACACCACGCCGATCAAGGCGCTGAGCAACCAGAAGCACACCGATCTGGTGGCCCGCTACGGCAAGGACCGGGTGGGACTGTTGACCGGCGACCTGTCCATCAATTCGAATGCGCCGGTGGTGGTGATGACCACCGAGGTGCTGCGCAACATGTTGTACGCGAATTCTCCTGCACTGCACGGCCTTTCCCACGTCGTCATGGACGAGGTGCACTTCCTGGCGGACCGGATGCGCGGCGCGGTGTGGGAGGAGGTCATCCTGCACCTGCCCGAGGAGGTGCGGCTGGTCAGCCTGTCGGCGACGGTCAGCAACGCCGAGGAATTCGGCGGCTGGATTCAGACGGTGCGCGGCGACACCTCCGTCGTGGTCGACGAACATCGCCCGGTGCCGTTGTGGCAGCACATGATGGTCGGCAAACGGCTCTTCGATCTGTTCGAATCCCGACCAGATTCCGACGCCCGCGCCGCCGGGGGCCGGCCGCGCGTCGCCCCCGAGTTGCTGCGCCACATCGCCCATCGCCGAGAAGCAGACCGGCTTACTGACTGGGGCAGCACCCGGCGACCACGGCACGGTGGCTCCGGCCGGACAGACCGGCCGACGTACCGACCGCCGATGCGTCCGGACGTGATCGCGGTCCTGAACTCCGCGGGTCTGCTGCCGGTGATCACCTTCGTGTTCTCCCGGGCCGGCTGCGACGCCGCGGTCAAGCAGTGTCTGCGCTCCCCGCTGCGGCTGACCACCGAATCCGAACGGGCCCGCATCGCCGAGGTGATCGACCATCGCTGCGGCGACCTGGCCGACGACGATCTGGACGTGCTGGGTTACTACGAATGGCGCGAGGGGCTGCTGCGTGGCCTGGCCGGCCATCACGCCGGAATGCTGCCGGTGTTTCGCCACACCGTCGAAGAGCTGTTCGCCGCGGGTTTGGTCAAGGCGGTGTTCGCCACTGAAACCCTGGCGCTGGGCATCAACATGCCGGCCCGCACGGTGGTGCTCGAACGGCTGGTGAAGTTCAACGGTGAGCAGCACGCCGCGCTGACACCGGGGGAGTACACCCAGCTGACCGGCCGGGCCGGCCGGCGCGGCATCGACGTCGAGGGCCACGCAGTGGTGCTGTGGCACCCCGGAGAGAGCACCGCCGACCCCGACCAGGTAGCCGGGCTGGCATCCACCCGTACGTTCCCGTTGCGCAGTTCCTTCGCGCCCTCGTACAACATGACGATCAACCTGGTTCAGCACATGGGGCCCGAGCAGGCCCACCAGCTGCTGGAGCAGTCATTCGCCCAGTTCCAGGCCGACCGGTCCGTCGTCGGCCTGGTGCGCAGCGCCGAGCGCGGTGAGCGCACCCTCGATGAGATCGCTGCCGACTTCGGCGGACGCGACTCGGCGGTGCTCGACTACGCCAGGCTGCGGGCGAAGATCTCCGAACGCGAACGCGCCCAGGCCCGAGCCTCGCGCCTGCAGCGGCGGCGGGCGGCCAGTGATGCGTTGGCTGCGCTGCGCCGAGGCGACATCATCAACCTCAGCCACGGCCGCCGTGGAGGATTGGCGGTGGTGCTGCAGGCCGACCGGGACTCCGATGAACCGCGGCCGCTGGTGCTCACCGAGCATCGCTGGGCCGGCCGCATCTCCTCGGCCGACTACTCGGGCGCTGTTCCGCCGATCGGCACTATGAGCTTGCCCAAGCGGGTGGAGCACCGCCAGCCGCGGGTGCGCCGCGACCTGGCCTCGGCACTGCGATCGGCCGCCGCGGGCCTCGATGTACCCAGCTCACGCAAGCGCCGCGGCGACGCAGAAGACGGACCGGTGGATCCGGAGCTGGCGGCACTGCGCCAGCACATGCGCGACCACCCCGTTCACGATGCGCCGGATCGCGAAGCCCAGGTGCGGGTCGCCGAGCGCTACCTGCGGGTGGAGAACGACAACGCACTGTTGCGCAGAAAGGTCGAGGCCGCCACCAATTCGCTGGCGCGTACCTTCGACCGGATCGTCGGGCTGCTGTCTGAACGCGGCTTCATCGCAGACGCCGCGGGCGAGGGCGATCCCAAGGTCACCGACGACGGCCGGATGTTGGCCCGGATCTACAGCGAGAGCGACCTTTTGGTTGCCGAGTGCCTGCGTACTGGGGCGTGGCAGAACCTCAAGCCTCCGGAACTGGCTGCGGTGGTCTCCGCGGTGCTCTACGAGACGCGCGGTGCTGACGGCCCCGGCGGACCGCCGACCCTGCAGGCGCCCACTGAGGCGGTGCGCCGGGCACTGCAACAGACCCGCAAACTCTCGGCGGCATTGCGGGCCGACGAGCGCCGGCATGGCATCAACCCGACCCGGGAACCCGACGATGGGTTCGTCGCCGCGGTCTACCGATGGGCCCGCAGCGGCGACCTGGCTTCGGCACTGGCCGCATCGGACGCCGCCGGCGGGGGCACGCCGCTGTCGGCGGGTGATTTCGTGCGCTGGTGCCGACAGGTACTCGACCTGCTGGATCAGCTGCGCAACGCGGCGCCCAGTCCGGAGTTGCGGGCCACAGCAAAACAGGCGATCGACACGGTTTTGCGCGGGGTCGTTGCCGTAGACGCCGGGTAGGCTGGTCCGGGCGCTACGGTGGAGAGCCGGCGGTGATCAGCACCCGCTACGTGAGAGGACTTGAGGAACAACGATGAGCGGACCGCAGGGATACGACCCGACGCAGCCGTGGCAGCCTCAGCAGCCCGGACAGCCCGAGGACCAGGGCACCGGACAGGGTCCCGCAACCGGCGCTGAGCAGCAGTGGCAGCCTCCGGCCTACACGCCGCAGCAGTACCCTCAGTACCCCCAGCAGGGCGCGTATCCGTCGGCGCCGCAGCAGTATCCCGGCTACCCGCAGCCCGAGCAGTACGGCCAGCCGGGCCAATACGGTCAGCCCGGCCAGTACGGTCAGCCGTCGCCGTATGGTCAGCCCGGCCAGTATGGCCAGCCGGGGCAGTACGGTCAGCCGGGACAGTACGGCCAGTACCCGCAGCAGCCGGGCCAGTACCCGGCGCCGGGCACCGCGACCAAGCGTCCTTCCGGAATGGTCAGTACGGTGCTCGCCGGGTGCGTGGGCATTGCGGTCCTGGTGCTGCTGGTGCTGGGATTCTGGAAGCCTGGCTTCTTCGTGACCACCAAGCTCGACATCGACAAGGCCCAGGAAGGCGTGCAGCAGATCCTGGCCGACCAGACCAATGGCTACGGCGCCAAGAACGTCAAGGACGTCCGCTGCAACAACGGACAGAGCCCGGTGGTCAAGCAGGGCGACACCTTCAACTGCGAGGTCAGCATCGACGGGACCAAGCGTCAGGTGACCGTCACCTTCCAGGACAACTCGGGCACCTACGAGGTCGGCCGGCCCAAGTAGGCCGGGCTGGCCTAATCCGGCAGGGCGTCGAGCGCCCGCTGGAGCCGCGTGATCGAAGAGCCGACGCCCAGGCGCTGCGCCAGTTCGGCGACCCGCGCCGGGTCGGCGGCCACCCGCGGCAGGGTGTCCGACGGTGTCGACAGGGTGACCGGTGCGTCGGTGGCCACGCGTACCACCGGACCGGCAGCCTTGATGTAGTCCTGCCCGGCCTGCAGTTTGGCCCGAACTCCCTTAGCCATAGGCGATCCCGGGTCAGCGGCCGCGGCCAGCGCCGCCGCCAGCGAGCCATACTGGGTCAACAGGCCGGCCGCCGTCTTCTCGCCGATGCCGGCAACCCCGGGCAACCCATCGGAGGGGTCGCCGCGCAGCAACGCCATTTCTGCGTAGGCAGCGCCGGCCCGCTCCGGCGGCAGGCTGTAGCGTTCGGCCACTTCGTCCGGGCCGAACAGCGTCGCTTTGGCCAGGCCCTGGCCCAGGTAAAGCACCGACACCGGGACCGGCTGGTCTGTGACCACCTGAAGCAGGTCGCGGTCGCCGCTGACGACGATCACCGGGTCCTGACGCTCGGCGGCGGCCAAGGTGCCCAGCACGTCGTCGGCCTCGAAGTCGGGCGCCCCGCCCGTGGCGATCCCGAACGCGTCGAGCAACTCGGCGATCATCTCGACCTGCGGACTCAGCTCGTCGGGCACCTCTTCGACATCGGAGTCGTCGGGTACTTCTTCGGCCACCCGGTGGGCCTTGTAGGACGGGATCAGCGCCACGCGCCACTGCGGCCGCCAGTCCAGATCCAGGCAGACCACCAGTCGTCCGGGGCTCTGACGGGTGATCAGGGTGGCCACCGAGTCGAAGAACCCGCGCACCGCGTTCACCGGCCGGCCGTCGGGTGCGGTGATCGAGGACGGCACCCCGAAGTACGAGCGAAACCACATACTGGCACCGTCGAGCAGCAACACGGGAGCAGTCATGGGTGCCAGCCTATTTCCCGCCCGATAGCCTGATGTGCGTGACTTCCCGGTTCGAAAGCAGTGTCTACTCTCACCGATTGAGCGCCGCGGCCGCAGCCGCCGCGAATGCCGGCCTGGCCGGCCTGGTGATCACGCCCGGCTACGACCTGCGCTACCTGATCGGGTCGCGGGCCCAGACTTTCGAGCGCCTCACCGCGCTGGTGCTGCCGGTCACGGGTGCGCCCACCATGGTGGTCCCGCGGCTGGAGCTGGCGGCGCTGCGCGAATCCGCGGTGGCCGACCTGGGGGTGGCGGTGCGCGACTGGGTCGACGGCGAGGACCCCTATCGCATGGTGGGCGAGGCCCTGGGCGGTGCAGCTTCGTCGGCGGTCGCTGTCACCGACTCGATGCCCGCTCTGCACCTCTTACCGCTGGTCGATGTGCTCGGAACAACGCCCGTGTTGGCGACCGGAGTGCTTCGTGATCTGCGAATGATCAAGGACCCCAGCGAGATCGATGCCCTCCGCAAGGCCGGCGCCGCGATAGACCGGGTGCACGCCCGGGTGCCGGAGTTCTTGATCCCGGGCCGCACCGAAGCCGACGTCGCCGCCGATATCGCCGAAGCGATCGTGGCCGAAGGACATTCGGAGGTGGCCTTCATCATCGTGGGTTCGGGGCCACACGGCGCCGACCCGCACCACGAGTGCTCCGAGCGAGTGCTGCAAGCCGGAGACATCGTGGTCGTCGACATCGGCGGCCCGGTCGAGCCCGGATACAATTCCGACTCGACCAGAACCTACAGCCTGGGGGAGCCCAATCCCGAGGTAGCACAACATTATTCGGTGCTGCAGAAGGCGCAGCGCGCCGCGGTTGCCAGTGTTCGCCCGGGCGTGACGGCGCAACAGGTCGATGCGGCGGCGCGCGATGTGCTGGCCGAGGCCGGCCTGGCCGAATACTTTGTGCACCGCACCGGGCACGGCATCGGCCTGTCGGTGCACGAGGAGCCCTATATCGTTGCCGGCAATGACGAGGCGCTCCGCGCGGGGATGGCGTTCTCGGTCGAGCCCGGTATCTACTTCCCCGGCAAGTGGGGCGCCCGGATCGAAGACATCGTGATCGTCACCGCCGACGGCGCGGAGTCACTGAACGACCAGCCGCACGACCTGGTGGTGGTACCGGTCGGCTGACTACCGGTTGCCGCGGTCGAGCAGATCGGCAGAGCCCAGCACGCGTTCCACCTGCACTTCGATCACCACACGCTGCGGATTCACCCGCGGTGTGCGGTAGCGCTGGGCGTAACGCAGCTCGGCGTCACGAACCGCTGCGGGGGTGTCGTTGACGGTGGCGCTGCCTTCCAGCGAGAGCCAGCGCGCCCCGTCGACTTGGCTCAGCACGGCGACCCCGGCTCGTTCGGCGTTGACCGCCTTCTGCGAACCGCCGGTGGTGATCACGCGGGCGATATGGGTCTTCGGGTCGAAGGTGAAACCCACGGCGACCACGTGCGGCGAATTATCGGCCCGCAGCGTGGTCAGCATCGCCAGGTGGCGTTCGGTGAGAAACGCCAACGCGTCACTGGTCAGTCGAGTCGTCGCGTTCGCCATCACCGCCCACGCTAGCGCAGGCGATAATCTCAGCCGTGAACGACACGGTTGACGGGCCGGTAGTGATTTTCGGCGGACGCAGTGAGATCGGCCTCGAACTGGCGCGGCAGCTCGCGCCGGGGGCGACGGTGGTACTGGCGGCACGCTCCGCCGATCGGCTCGACGCCGAGGTCGCCGCGGTGCGCGCCGCGGGCGCTGTCGCGGTGCACGCGAAAGAGTTCGATGCCGACGACTTGGCCGGCCACGGCCCTCTGGTGGCGGCACTGATCGCCGAGCATGGCCCGATAGGTATCGCCGTGTTGGCGTTCGGCGTCCTGGGCGATCAGACCCGCGCGGAGTCGGATGCGGCGCACGCGGTGGCCATCGTGCACACCGACTACGTCGCCCAGATCAGTTTGCTCACTCACCTGGCGGCGGCCATGCGCACCGCCGGCCGGGGCCACATGGTGGTGTTCTCCTCGGTGGCTGGAGTGCGGGTGCGACGGGCCAACTACGTCTACGGTTCGGCCAAGGCCGGTCTCGAGGGTTTCGCCAGCGGACTTGCCGACGCGCTGCACGGCACGGGTGTGGGTCTGCTGATCGTGCGGCCCGGTTTCGTCGTTGGCCGGATGACCACCGGCATGGACCCCGCGCCGCTGGCGAGCACCCCGCAGCAGGTGGCGCTGGCGGCGTCCCGGGCCCTGCGCAAGGGCAGCCGCACGGTGTGGGTGCCGTGGGCCCTGCGCCCGTTGTTCGCCACGCTGAGACTGTTGCCGCAAGCCGTCTGGCGCCGGATGCCGCGTTAACAAGCCAGAGCCCGGCGCAAAGCCACTACGGGGCTTACGTAGGATGTCACGCAACAGGAGATTCCCAGGTTGTGGGAATATCCGAAGAATTTCTGTACAGTTTTCTAACGCCTTCCCGCCCGACAGGACTAGAGTCTAAAACCATGGACGATCGTAAAAAGGATCCGTCGGTCGTGCTGCCCTACCTGGTCGGTAGGCCACTTCCGGCGACCGAGGTATACGAGGCCTTCGGCTACCGAAAGTCGGCCTATTACAAGGCTGCACATGAGGGACGCTTGATCACCGCCGACAACCTGATCCGGGTGGCCACCCACTTCGGCTTGAACGCGGTTGATCTGCTGGTCCGCTACGGCCTGATCACCGTCGATGCCGTGGCCGCCTTCGTCGATGCCGAGCAGCCGAAATCCGAGCTGCCCAAGCTCGCCGACTTGCATCCCATCGCGAGCCGCCCACCGCTGTAGCCGTTCGGCTGTTCGGCGGGCGCACGTTGTGCAGGTACGCAGGCTCCGGGGCTCGGGGCGGGTAGGTTCGCGGTCATGGCCCCCACTTTCGCCCAGATCGCCAAGTCCGACTATTTGCTGCTGACCACGTTCACCAAAGATGGCCGGCCCAAGCCGACACCGGTGTGGGCCGCGGCCGACGGTGACCGACTGCTGGTGATCACCCAGGAGTCGTCCTGGAAGGTCAAGCGAATTCGCAATACCCCGCGGGTGACGCTGGCGGTCTGCGATGTGCGGGGACGCCCCAAAGGCGAGGCGATCGAGGCCGTCGCCACGGTGTTGGACAAGTCGCACAACGGCGCCGTCTACGCGGCGATCGGCAAGCGCTACAAGCTCATTGGCCCGGTGTTCAACTTCTTCAGCAAGCTGCGCGGCGGCATGCGCACCAATGTCGGGCTGGCGTTGACCCCGGCCGACGACGCTGCCGGGGTGTGATCGACTGGGTCACATATAATGGACTTTGCTCATTGAAATGAGCATTGTTGGATCGGAACCTCGACCTCTTAGGAGCCACCATGGCCACCGTCACTTCCGATCAGATCCTGGGTGACATCGTCACCGCCGACCCGTCGTCCACTCGCATCCTGAGCCGGTTCGGGATCGATTTCTGCTGCCACGGTCAACGCACCCTGGGCGCGGCGTGCGCCGCCGACGGCGTCGACGCCGACGAACTGCTGGCCGCGCTCAACGCCACCGCACCCGGCCGGCCGGCCGACTGGGCCGAGTACGACGACACCTCGCTGATCGCCCACATTGTCAGCACCCACCACCGATTCCTGTGGGACGAGTTCCCGCGGTTGGCGGAGTTGGTGGACAAGGTGGCGCGGGTGCACGGTCCCAACCACGCCGAGCTGCTGCGGGTCCGCGACGTGTTCCATCAGCTCCGCGGCGGCATGGAGCCACACCTGCGCACCGAAGAGACGCTGTTGTTCCCCGAGATCAGCCTGCACGCGGGGCGCCCGGACCGCCCGCTGCCCGACGAGGTGCGCACCGAACTGGCCGAGAACCAGCAGGAGCACGACAACGCCGGTCATCTGCTGGCCGAACTGCGTGAGCTCACCGACGGTTACACCGTCCCGGCGGACGCCTGCGCCAGCTACACCGCGATGCTGGCCGGCCTGGCGGACCTGGAGTCCGACATCCATCTGCACGTGCACAAGGAGAACAACGTGCTGTTCCCGCGGGTGCTCGCGGCGGCCGGCGGTCCGGGCTGACCTTTCACGATTCGGCGCGCAAATGCTCGCCGAAGAAGCCGAAGACGCGTTGCCAGGCATCGTCGGTCGCCGCCTCGTTGTAGCCGAAGCCGGCGATGCGGATCAGCGGCTGTGCCGGCAGCTCGTTGGCGAAGCTGTGGCCCGCTCCGGGGTAGACCTTGATGTCGTGTGCGATGGCCTTGTCCTCGACCACCCGGCGTAGCCGGTCGGCGGCACCGCGGCCCATCGGGTCGCGGCCCCCGAAACTGGCCACGATCGGGCAGGCGCCGTCGAGGGTCTGCTCGAGGTGGCGGGGCAGCGGCACACCGTAGAACGGCGCGGAGGCCCCGAATCCCTTGGGCGCCAGGATCAACGCAAATTGGCCGCCCATGCAGAAGCCGGCGATACCGACCGCACCCGAGCACTCCGGCATGCCCAGCAGGTGGTCACGAGCGGCCAGGATGTCATCGAGAGCGCGACCGCGCTGGGTGAGCAGCTCGCGGAACACCCTGGTGATACAGCGCGCCCGGCCGCCCCGGGAGTACAGGTTCGGTGACAGGGCCAGATAGCCCGCTCCCGCGACACGTTCGGAGATGGCCTGCATGTCCCTGCCGTAGCCGATCGCGTCGTGAATCACCACCACTCCGGGCCACGGCCCTGGTCCAGCCGGAACATCGAGAAGCGCATCGATGGGGCCGGCGGGTGCCTCGAGGTGGATCGTCGTCATCGCCTCAGTATTGCCGTTTCGGCACATCACCGCGACGGGCTGGAACCACATCACCGGCCCGAGCGTTGGAGATGGCATGGTGAGCGGTGTGCTGCGGATCTTCGGTCTCTACGCCCTGGTCGAGGTGGCGGCGGTTGCCGCGTTGATCTGGACGATCGGATTCGGCTGGACGACGTTGTTGCTGCTGGGCACCTTCCTGGCCGGACTGGTGCTGGCGAGCGGACAGATCAGGCGCCAGATCCGCCGCCTGCGCAAGCCCGCAGACCCGGGTGTTCTGGCCGACAGCGGGCTGGTCACGGCCGGCACCGTGCTGGTACTCGTTCCGGGACCGGTGACCTCGATGGTGGGTCTGCTGCTGTTGGCGCCCCCGACCCGGGCCGCCGCCCGCCCGCTGCTGGCGGCGGTGGCGGCCACCGCGCTGGGCAGGCATGCCCCGCTGGTGGCTGCGGCGTCGGTCGGCCGGCAGTGGTACACCACCCGACGCGCGCCCGGGAGCGCAGCCGAGTACATCGACGCCGAGTTCATGGATGTCACCGACGTCGGTGACGCAGGGCAGCGCGCTCTTCCGGTCGGCTGACCCGCAGTCTGCGCCAACCCGTACTTTCTACGACGTGACCGTTGTGACCGGCAGGCCTGCCTCCTTACTGTTCGGCGGGCGAATCCACAGCCCGAGTCATCCCGACGCCACCGCGATGGCGGTCCGGGACGGCGTGGTGGCCTGGCTGGGCAGCGACGACGTCGGCCGTGAGCAGTTCCCGCAGGCCGAGGTGGTCGAACTCGACGGCGCGCTGGTGACACCGGCATTCGTGGACAGCCATGTCCACCTCACCGAGACCGGGCTGTGCCGCATCGGGCTGGACCTTCGGCCGGCGACCTCGGCGCAGCACTGCCTGCAACTGATCGCCGACTACGCCGCAGCCCATCCCGGCGAGCCGATCCGCGGACACGGCTGGGATGAATCCGGCTGGCCCGACGGCCGTGCCCCCGACACCGCGGCCATCGACGCTGTGGTGGGGGATCGACCCGCATACCTCTCTCGCGCCGACGTCCACTCCGCGCTGGTCTCGACCGCGTTGCGCAAGCTGGTGCCGGAATTACCGGCCGGAATCGACGCTGCCGCCCCGCTGTCCGGCGACGCCCACCACCGGGTCCGTGCCGTGGCCGGCGGCCTGCTCACCGCCGCGCAGCGCGCCGAGGCCCGGGTGGCTGCGCTGGATGCCGCCGCCGCTGCCGGGATCGTCGCGGTCCACGAATGCGCCGGCCCCGACATCGGGGGCCTCGACGACTGGCGCGAGCTACGAGCCCTCAGCGAAGGCGGTCACGGCGTCGAGATCGTCGGCTACTGGGGCGAAGCGGTCACCAGCGCCGCCCAGGCCCGCGAGTTGATCGCCGACACCGGCGCGCGCGGGCTCGGCGGCGATCTGTTCGTCGATGGGGCGTTGGGTTCGCACACCGCCTGGCTTCACGAGCCCTACGCCGACGCAGCCGGCTGTACCGGGGTGTGCCACTTGGACGTCGACGCGGTCACCGCCCACCTATGGGCCTGCACCGAGGCGGAGGTGACCGCCGGATTCCACGTGATCGGCGACGCCGCGGTCGCTGCGGTGGTTGCGGCACTGGAACAGGTGGTGGAGAGGTTCGGGGTGCCCGCGGTGGCCCGCTGCGGGCACCGGCTGGAGCACGTGGAGATGGTCAGCGCCGAACAGGCCGCCAAGCTGGGCTCGTGGGGCGTGATCGCCAGCATGCAGCCGGCTTTCGATGCGCTGTGGGGCGGCGAAAACGGCATGTACGCCCAGCGCCTGGGCGCCGAGCGAGCCGCCGGGCTGAACCCGTTCGCGCTGTTAGCATCCCAAGGCGTGCCTCTCGCGTTCGGTTCCGACAGTCCGGTGACCGCACTGGATCCGTGGGCTGCCGTGCGCGCAGCCGCACACCACCGCACCCCGGGCAGTGCGATATCGATGCGCGCGGCTTTCGCCGCATCGACGCGCGGTGGCTGGCGAGCCGCGGGTATCAACGACGGCCTCACCGGGACTCTGGTGGCCGGTGCCCCCGCGTCCTACGCGGTCTGGGAGACCAGCACGCTGGCCGTCGAGGCGCCGCGCGACACCGTTCAGCGGTGGTCGACCGATCCGCGGGCACGGGTGCCCGCGCTGCCGGTGCTCGAGCCGGGCGCCGGCCCCCGCTGCCGTCGCACGGTGCACCGTGGGGAGGTCCTGCATGGCTGAGACCACGGACGAACCGGCTGCCGAGACCCCCGCGGACCTGGCCGGCGACCTTCCCACCGAACCGGCCGGTGACGTTCCCACCGACCCGGAGGGTGACGTTCCCACCCACCCGTCCCGCACCGGGCCGAATCGGCTGGAACGGTTGGGCATCGCCGCGGCCGATCGCTGGGCGCAGCTGGCCGCATCGGTGGCTGCGGGCATGTTGTTGCGTTCTAGCTTCCCCCCGCTGAACTGGTGGTGGGCCGCGATTGTGGCGTTCGCGCTGCTGGGCTGGGTGCTCGTTCGCCGAGAGACCACCGTCGCCGGGGGTTTCGGATACGGCCTGCTGTGCGGCCTGGCGTTCTATCTCCCGCTGCTGCCGTGGGTGGGCGGGCTGGTGGGCCCGCTGCCCTGGCTGATGCTGGCGTTGATGTGTGCGCTGTTTCCCGCCCTGTTCGGGTCGGCGGCGGTCGCAGTGCGCTCCTTGGCCGGCTGGCCGATCTGGTTCGCGCTGCTGTGGGCAGCCCAGGAATGGGCCAAATCGGTGTTCCCGTTCGGTGGGTTCCCTTGGGGGGCGGTGGGGTACGGCCAGACCGCTGGACCGTTGCTGCCGTTGGTCGCACTCGGGGGTGTTCCGCTGTTGTCGACCGGAGTCGCACTGATCGGTTTCGCCGGCACCGCTCTGACGATCGAGATCGTGCGGTGGCTGCGGAAACCACCTGCCTCCGACTCAACCGACGGCCCGCCGGCGGTGCTGGTGCCCGGACTCTGTATCTGCCTGGTGATGTTGACCGCGGTCATGGTGTGGCCGGGGGTGCGCCGTTCCGGCGTGGGCGCCGGCAACGAACCGTCGATCACGGTGGCCGCGGTCCAGGGCAATGTGCCGCGTCTCGGGCTCGACTTCAACGCCCAGCGCCGGGAGGTACTGGACTATCACGTCCGCGAAACCCTGCGGTTGGCAGAGGACGTCGCGGCCGGACGCGTCCCGCAACCACTGTTCGTGGTCTGGCCGGAGAACGCCTCGGACATCGACCCGTTGACCAACATCGATGCCGCCCAGCAGATCACCGTCGCCGCACAAGCAGTCGACGCCCCGATCCTGGTGGGCACGGTGCGCGCCGCGCCCGGCTGGAGCCGGGACAATCCGGTCGCCTCGAATTCGGTGCTGGTGTGGGATCCGCGCACCGGGCCGGGGGAGAGCCACGACAAGCGGATCGTGCAACCGTTCGGTGAGTATCTGCCGTGGCGCGACTTCTTCCGCCACCTGTCCGGTTATGCCGACCGGGCCGGGTATTTCGTTCCCGGGCACGGCAACGGGGTGGTTCATGTCGCCGGCGTCCCGGTCGGGGTGACCACCTGCTGGGAAGTGATCTTCGACCGCGCCCCGCGCCAGTCGGTGCTCGCCGGCGCCCAGATGCTGGCGGTGCCGACCAACAACGCCACCTTCGATCAGACGATGAGCGACCAGCAGCTGGCGTTCGCCAAGGTGCGCGCCGTCGAGCACGACCGCTACGTCGTCGTCGCCGGGACCACCGGGATCAGTGCGGTGATCGCCCCCGACGGCCGTGAACTGGCCCGTACCGCCTTCTTCGAGCCCGCCTACCTCGACAGTCACGTACGGCTCAAGACCGCGCTGACACCGGCGACCCGGTGGGCGCCCATCCTGCAGTGGGTGCTGCTGGGAGCGGCCGTTGCGTCCCTGCTGGCCGCCATACGGCAAAATGGAAACTTCATGCGCGGTCCGATTACGCGACGTCATTTCAAGCGGGGCCGCACCGGCGCCGATGCGGAGAATGGGAGGAGCGGCGCCGATGAGTGAGCGTCCCAGCCTGCACACTCTGGTGGTCATCCCCACCTACAACGAGTTGGAAAACCTGCCGATCATCCTGGACCGGTTACAGCAGGCCCGTGCGGGAGTCCACGTCCTCGTCGTCGACGACGGCAGCCCGGACGGTACCGGAAAGCTGGCTGACGAGCGGGCCGCTGCCGATCCCGCGCACATTCACGTGATGCACCGGACCTCCAAGGCCGGACTGGGCGCGGCCTACCTGGCCGGTTTTGCGTGGGGCCTGGAGCGCAACTACGAGGTGATCGTGGAGATGGATGCCGACGGCAGCCACGCGCCCGAACAGCTCTACCGGTTGCTGGATGCCATCGACGCGGGTGCCGATCTGGCGATCGGATCGCGCTACGTCGATGGCGGGACGGTGCGAAATTGGCCGGTGCGCCGGCTGGTGCTGTCCAAGACCGCCAACACCTATGCGCGCCTGCTTCTGGGCGTCGGAATCCACGACATCACCGCCGGCTACCGCGCCTACCGGCGCGGAGTGCTGGAGAAGATCGGCCTGGACGCGGTCGACTCGAAGGGATACTGCTTCCAGGTCGACCTCACTTGGCGGGCGGTCAACAGCGGATTCACCATCACCGAGGTGCCGATCACGTTCACCGAACGTGAGCTGGGCGTGTCGAAGATGAGCGGCTCCAACATCCGCGAAGCGATGGTCAAGGTCGCGCGGTGGGGGATCGGCGGCCGGGTGAACCGGCTCCGGGGCGCCCGCAGCTAAAACACCGCGGCGCCTCCAGTGAGACGCCGCGGTGAAGACAAGCCCGCGGGTTTAGCCGCGCCGCTTCGTCTTGATCAGCTCCAGGCGCTCCTTGAGCAGCTCCTCGAGCTCTTCGACCGAACGGCGCTCCAGCAGCATGTCCCAGTGGGTGCGCGGCGGCTTGACCTTCTTCGGCTCGGGCAGGTCGCCCTCGAGCAGGGTGCCTTCCAGGCCGTTACGGCACATCCAGGTGCCGGGGATCTCCGCGTCGTCGGCGAAGGGCACCTCGAACTCTTCACCGTTGTCGGTGCGGTAGCGCGCCATCCGGCGCGGCGCCAGGTCGTGGTTGCGGTCGGTCTCGTAGCTCACGGCTCCCAGCCGACTGCCCCGCAGAACACGATCAGCCATGACCCACTCTCCTTATGCCTATTGGTGAAAAATGCCTCGCGAGTGTCAACGCGAGCGAACCCTCTGAAGTTCCCGGCGCATATGGCGCGACCTCTCATGATACCGGGAACGTCGCGGTCCTCGGACTAAGGTGTTCAGACGTGCCTCGCAGTCCCCGCCCTCAACCGTGCCGATGGTGCGGTCGTGACGTCGGCGATGCCGGGATCGGTCGGCGGCGGCAATACTGCCGGCAGTCCTGCCGCCAGCGCGCCTACGAGCAGCGCGCCCTGATCAGCAGCGGGAAGACAACCGCGCTGACGCCGGACTCCGTGGTGCTCTCCGCCGACGAAGCGACCGCCCTGTCCGACCGGGTCTATCAGGTGCGATGTGCGGCCGAGGACATCGCGACCGCCCTGTCCGAAGAAGCTCCCCACGATGAGCTGCGGAAGCTGTGCGACACGCTGCTGCAGGCCGTCGATTCGGCCGACCGCTGGCGCTGATCGTCAGCTGGCGCAGCTGAACTGTTCGCCGGCGTCGGCGGGCGGCGGCACCGGGTGCAGGCAGCCGAAAGTCCCGATGCCCGCCGGGCTGAATAGCACCGCCGACCGGTGGGCGTAGTTCACGCAGATCAGCCCCACTTGATCCGCCCGACAGCGGTAGTCGCCGAACGACAAGGCAGACCCGTCCGTCAGCTGCGCCCCGTCGCCGTGCACAAACCGACCCGGATCGCCGTGGGCGGAGCCCACCCGCAGCGTGTTGCCGCCGAAGTCGACCCAGCCGCCCTTCCATTCGCCATAGATGTCGGCGGGCTGCGCGGGCGGGTTCGCCAGATCCACCACGCAGGCCAGGGCGCTGTCGGGGGAACTGGAATCGCTGATGCAGGTGGTGGCGCGGCGGGGCGCAGCCGCCACCGTGAAAGCGACATCATCGATGAGGTCGGTGACTTCGCCGTCACGGGTGGCCTTGTGGTACTCGGCGACGTCGACGGGTTGGCCGGCTTCTATCCAGGCAATGACATCGGCGATCGCTGCGCCCTCAGCAGGGGGAGCGGGCGGCCCCGACGGCTTCGCCGCCGTTGACGTCACCGACGCCGACGGCGGGGCCGTGCTGGCGGGAGACGACCCAGTCGAAGTCGGCTCCGGCGCTTCGACCTTGGCCCCCGAACATCCGGCGATCAACAGCAATACGGCGATCAGCCCGGTGAGACGCATGCCGTTAGGCTAACCGGCGCCGAATTCGCTACCGTTCGCCTCATGCATAACCACCCTGTGCAGGCCCGCATCGCCACCGGCGTTGTGGAGGGTTTCGTCCGCGACGGGGTGCGCAGATGGCGATCCATTCCCTTTGCCCGACCACCGATCGGGCCGCTGCGGTTTCGGGCGCCCCAGCCGGCCGAATCGTGGTCGGGTGTGCGCCATTGCCACGGATTCACCAATTGCGCGCCGCAGGAACGGCTCTACACCGTCCTGGGCCCCGGTCGGTTCCAGCCGACCAGCGAAGACTGCCTGACGCTCAACGTGGTGGCCCCGGAGGACGCCGACGCCGGCCCGCTGCCGGTCATGGTGTTCATCCACGGCGGCGGCTACATCATGGGCAGCTCGGCCACCCCCATCTATGACGGCGCGGCGCTGGCCAGGCGCGGCTGTGTGTACGTGTCGGTCAATTACCGGCTCGGTGCGCTGGGGTGTCTGGACCTGTCGTCGCTGTCGACGTCCGACGTCACCCTGGACAGCAACCTGTACCTGCGCGACCTGGTGCTCGCCCTGCGCTGGGTCCAGGAGAACGTCGCGACGTTCGGTGGCGACCCCGACAACGTCACCATCTTCGGGGAAAGCGCGGGCGCGCACGCGGTGGCCACCCTGTTGGCGGTGCCCGCCGCGCAAGGTCTGTTCACCCGGGCGATCGCCGAAAGCCCGGCCGCCGGGCTGGTGCGCAACACCGACATCGCCGCCGCCTTCGCCGAGCGATTCGCCGCGCTGCTCGGGGTGCGGCCATCCGACGGCGCCCAGACGCTGCTGCGCGTGACGCCGTCGGAGCTGCTGGCCGCCCAGGACCGATTGATCGCCGACGGCAACCGGGACATGCTGGGCGCGTTCCCCATCGGCCCGGTCTGCGGCGACGACGTGCTGCCGGTGGACCCGGTTGAGGCGATGCGGCAGGGCTCAGCCCACCGTGTTCCGCTCATCGTGGGCAGCAACGCCGATGAGGGGCGGCTGTTCACCCGGTTCTTGAGGATGCTGCCGGTCGACGAGCCGATGGTGGAGGCGGTACTGGCCGGCACCGAGGCGGGGGTGCGTGATCGCATCATCGCCGCCTATCCGGACTACCCGAAGCGGGCGGCCTGCGTCCGGCTCGGCGGCGATTTCGCCTTCAACGCTGCGGTGTGGCAGATCGCCGAAGCCCACGGCACCCATGCACCCACCTACGTCTACCGCTACGACTACGCGCCGCGGATGCTGCGCTGGTCGGGCATGGGTGCCACCCACGCGACCGAATTGTTCGCCGTGTTCGATGTGTACCGCAGTGGCGGGTTTGGCCGGCTGTTGACCGCCGGCGCGGACCGCCGGACGGCGTTGCAGGTCAGCAAGCAGGTGCAGCGCCGCTGGGGCGCGTTCAGCCGGGCGGGGGTCCCGGGCGAGGACTGGCCGGCCTACACCGCCGACGATCGCGCCGTCATGGTGTTCGATCGCAAGACCCGTCTGGAGTATGACCCGGCCCCAGAGCGCCGGAAGGCCTGGCAGGGCTTCTCACTAGCCCACTGACGGTCAGGCGCGGGTCACCCGGGTACCGCCGGCCAGCTCGTCATGCTTGCCCTGCTTGGTCGGGCTGCCGCTGATCGTCACGGCGATCACGACGTAGGCCACGAAGGCCAGCAGCGCACCCAGATAGGGGACCACGGCCAGCAAGGTGAACGAGTTGCGGATGGCCGACTGCGAAGCCGTCGGCTTCGACACCCCGTCGGGCCCGTGCACCGCCAGCCCGAGTAGGCGCTTGCCCGGGGTGGCCCCCTGAGTCACCTCGAACAGCACGAAGTAGCCGAACGTCAGCGCCCCGGAGAACAGGCCGGTCACCAGGAACGGGTAATCGTCGGAGAACAGGAAAACCGACAGGAAGAACGCCACGATGCCGACCAGCACACCGTCGAGCACGCGGGCCCAAAAGCGCCTGCCCAGCCCGCCCGGTTGCTGTCCCCATCCGGGCTGCGGACCCCAGCCCTGCGGCGGCGGGTAGCCCCCGGGCTGACCGTATCCGGGTCCATATCCGGGACCGTTCGGGCCGAAATCGCCGGTTGTCATCAGATTTGCTCCTGACCACGTTGGATGTTCGCCAATGTACCGTGACCAACAGGGGCGGAAGCGGTTTCTGCGGAGGGCGAAACGGCGCGCTGATGTACCAGATCTCGGTGGCGCTCATCGTCGCGTCGCACCTTGCGTTCGTCGGCTACGTCGTGGTCGGCGGCTTTCTCGCCGTGCGGTGGCCACGCACCCGGTGGCTGCATGTAGCGGCAGTATTCTGGGCGGTGCTGATAGTCGTAGCGCATCTGGACTGCCCGCTGACCTGGCTGGAGCGCCGGGCTCGCGCCGCCGCCGGAATGGCCGCGCTGCCGGCGGACGGATTCATCGCCCACTATCTGACCGGTGTGCTTTACCCGCCGGCGTGGACCACCGCAGTCGAGGTCGCGGTGCTGGTAACGGTCCTCGCGTCCTGGGCGCTGTGTGGCCGAGAAGCGCTGCGGCGCCGACGATACTGTGGACGGATGCGGGCGCTGGTCATCGTCGATGTGCAGAACGATTTCTGCGATGGGGGAGCGATCCCGGTGGACGGCGCCGTGGCCGTCGCACAGGAGATCAGCCGCTACCTGGACAGCCCCGCCGGCAAGACCCGCTACGCGCACGTGGTGGCCACAAAGGATTGGCACATCGACCCCGGAGCGCATTTCTCCGAGCATCCGGACTGCCAGACGTCCTGGCCGCCGCACTGCGTCGCGGGCAGCCCCGGTGCGCAATTTCATCCCGCACTGAGCACCGACCGGATCGAAGCGGTCTTCAAAAAGGGCGCTTACGACGCCGGATACAGCGGCTTCGAGGGTGTCGATGACCAGGGCACCTCGCTGGGCGATTGGCTGCATCATCGCAAGGTGCGAGATGTCGACGTGGTCGGTGTCGCAACCGATCACTGCGTGGGCGCTACCGCCAAAGACGCTGTGCGCGCGGGGTTTTCCACCTCCGTGTTGTCGCGCCTGACCGCGGGCACCTCCGCCGAGTCGACCGTCGCCGCGCTGGCGGCAATGCGCGGCGCCGGAGTCACTGTGATGGAGGAGGCGATCTGATGACCGACACCCAGGCCACGGAGCTGCTGGCCGCAGTCGAGCAATCGCCGGCCGCGGCGGCCGCCCACGATAGGGCCGGTTGGGCAGGGCTGTTCACTGCCGACGGCCGTGTGGAGGATCCGGTGGGTTCGCGCCCGCACGTCGGCCCCGAGCAGATCGGCCGGTTCTACGACACGTTCATCGGTCCGCGCGACATCACCTTCCATCGTGATCTGGACATTGTGCGCGGGACGACGGTCGTTCGGGATCTGCAGCTCGAAGTCGCGATGGGACCGTCGGTCACCATGCACATTCCCGCGATTCTGCGCTATGACCTGCACGAATCGGCCAGCGGCTGGGAGCTGCAGCGCCTGCGTGCCTACTGGGAACTGCCGGCCATGGTGGGGCAATTCCTCGGCAACGGTGTCGCCGCACTGCCCGCCGGGATCGGGTTGTCCCGATCGCTGCTGCGCAATCAGCGACTGGCCGGCGCCGCCGGATTCGTTTCCGGGTTCCGCCGTCCGGGCAGCAGGGGTAAGAAGTCGGTAGAAACATTCCTGTCGGCGATCGCAGCGGGCAACACCGCTACCGCCAGGGGTCTGCTATCACCCAGTGCCACAGTCACTTACGGTGACGACACCGCTGTGGACCTGGCCGAGCTCGGCACGCAGATCGCCGGCGCACGCCTGACCAAGATGCTGGCCGCCGGCAGCACCGTGGCGGTGTCGATCACCTCGGCGCAGCGACGCGCCGTGCTGTTCTTCGACGTCATCGGCCGCGGCGCGCCGATCAGCAAGGTCCGGTATTTCCCAGGAGCCTGATGAGGCGCGACAGCGGCGATAAACTCACCTACGTGCCGAGCTTTCGAATTGCCGAAGTCGCCGAGCTCCTCGGGGTCAGCGACGACACCGTTCGCCGATGGATCGACTCTGGTCGCCTGTCGCTGACGACGGGCAGTGGGCCCCGCATGGTCGACGGTGCCGAGCTGGCTCGGTTCGCCCAGGAGCGCGCTGCCGTCGAACCGGTGTCACGCAATCCCGTGGTCGGCCAGTCGGCGCGCAACCGGATGGTCGGGTTGGTCACCAAGGTCACCCGCGACACGGTGATGGCACAGGTCGAGGTTCAGGCCGGCCCGTTCCGGTTGGTCTCGCTGGTCAGCAGGGAGGCCGCCGACGAACTGCAGCTGCAGCCCGGCAGCCTGGTCGTCGCCTCGGTCAAGGCCACCAACGTCGTCGTCGAACTGCCACGACGCGCCGGCGCGGCCAGCCACACCGACCCGGCGTCGGAATTCGGATAGGTCACGCCAGCAGGATCGCCAGCGACGCCGTCGACAGCGCCAGGTAGGCGGCCGGGAATCCGATGTTGGACAGCACCCCGGCCCGAATGTGGGTCACGACGGCCCCGATGAAGTAGGCGACCAGCCCGGCCGCGGCGGCGACACCGAGCAGCGGGATTCCTGCCAGGCCGACGAGCAGGCCGGCGCCGCCGGCCAGTTTCAGTCCGCCCAACAGCGGCAACCAGGACCGCGGCACACCCACCCGCGCGGAATTGGCCAGGACGAACTGCGCCGGAATGAAGTCGGGTACGGCAATGGCGATGGTGGTGACCGCGGTGACCACGATGGTCACCAGATAGATCGTCTGTACGCTCATGGTGTTGCTCTTCCTGTCGTCGGTGGATCTGGCTCTATCCCTGTGACGACTCCCGAACGGGAAAGGTGACCCATGGGCAACACCGACGTTTTGGCCCTGCGGTTCGAGGACAACCGCCGACATCTGCATTCGGTGGCGTTTCATCTGCTCGGCTCGGCGGCAGACGCCGACGACGCCGTCCAATCCGCCTGGCTGAAGGCCAGCAGTGCCGACTTCGCCGCGGTGGACAATCTGCCTGGATGGCTCACCACGATCACCGCACGCACCGCGATCGACCAGTTGCGGGCACGCTCACGCCGCATTGAGCAATCACTGTCGGATGCACCCGAGTGGGACAGCGCCCCAGCCTTGGCCGTACCGGCCGCCGACGAGGAGGTGCTGCGTGCCGAGGAGGTCAGCCGCGCGCTGCTGGTGGTGCTGGACCGGCTGTCACCGGCACAGCGCGTTGCCTTCGTGCTGCACGACGTGTTCGACGTGCCGTTCGAGCAGATCGCCGGATTACTCGACCGCTCACCGGATGCCGCCAAGAAACTGGCCAGCCGTGCCCGGGCCCGATTGCAGGCCGGCCCGGCTGAGCAACCGCGACACCGCACCGAACATCTCGAGGTCGTGAGCGCCTTCCTGGCCGCCTCGCGCGGTGGCGACATCCCGGCCCTGTTGGAGTTGTTGGCGCCCGACGTCGTGCGGCGTGTCGACCCGGTGCTGATACCTGCCGGCGCGCCCATCGAGATGCGCGGCGCCGGGGATGTCGCCACCGAGACCCGGCAGTTCACCCGGCGGGCACGAGCCGGTGCCGTGCTGCTCATCGATGGTGCTCCGGGCATCGCGATCGCGCCCGGTGGTCGCCTGCTGGCCCTGTTGCGCATTGGAATCGGCGCCGACGGGCGCATCCACACCATTGATATCGCCGGCGATCCGGAGCGGTTACGCGCCGCGACGCTGCAACTCCCGCAGACCTGATCCGCTGCAAGAACACGTGACGGCCGCCCATGGCGGCGGGTTCTGCTTTGATGGGTCACGCGAACCGATGTGAGGGGGACGTCCGGTGCCAGACGAAACGACGGCCGCAGGGCAGACAACGGCTGCGGGTGAGACAGCAGCAGCGGCGCAGCCACCGGCCGCGGCGGTAGTGGCGCGCGGCATCACGATGACCGGGCCGTGGGGGCGCGTCTTCGGACCGCTCGATTTGGACGTCCCGGCCGGCGGCACCACCGTGCTGGTCGGACCTCCGGGGTCGGGTCGCACCGCCCTGATGATGAACCTGGCCGGCCGGATGAAACCGTCGTCGGGCACGCTCACCGTCCTCGGGCGCAGCAAAGCCCGCGACATCTTCGACGTCGCTGCCCTGGCCGGGATCGAACAGCTCGACGCGATTTTCGAGTCGGTGACGGTCGCGGACCTGATCACCGAACAGATCCGCTGGGATGCACCCTGGTATCAGTTGGTCCGCCGTGCCGGGGATGCCGAACGCGACGCGATCTGCGGCCCGGTCTTCGGCGACCTGCCGGTACCCCAACTGCACGATTACGTCGAGCATCTCGACGAAATGACCGGGCTGTTGTTGCGCATCGCACTGGCCAACACCGCACGTCCACCACTGCTGGTGGTCGGCAGCATCGATGAGATCAAAAACAGCCGCGATCGCGCCATCCTGCTTACGCGGCTGGTCGCGCTGGGGGAGAAGCAGACCGTGATCACCTCGTCGGCCAATCCGATTCCAGACGGGTTCGGGCTCGCCGGGCAGATCACCGTCGACCGTCTGGAGCGCGCGGAGCTCGTTCCCGGCCGACACGAGAAGGGGAACCGCTGACCATGCTCGCCGGAATGTCATTGGGCACCGACCTCAAACGCTATTCGCGCGGCACCATGCCGCGGCTGGCCCTGATCACCATCATTGTGCTGCCGCTGCTCTACGGCGCGATGTATCTGTGGGCGTTCTGGAATCCGTTCGCCGCCATCGACAAGATCCCGGTCGCCCTGGTCAATGAGGACACCGGCGCCGTGGTCTCGGGTGAACAGTTGCATGCCGGTGACGAGGTCACCCGGGCGCTGATCGACTCCAAGCAGCTCGATCTGCATCAGGTGTCGGAAAGCGAGGCCGTCAAAGGAGTTTCCGACGGAACCTATTACTTCTCGATCACCTTGCCGTCCGACTTCAGCACGGCGGTGGTGTCCCCGGCGGGCCCGAACCCGCAGAAAGCGCAGATCCAGTTCCGCTTCAACGACGCCAACAACTACCTGGCCTCGGTCATGGGGCAGAACGCCGCCCGCGAGGTGCTCAACGAGGTGAGCGCCAAGGTCGGCCAACAGGTGATCGGTACCGCGCTGACCCAGGTGACCGAGGAGGTCAAGAAGGCCGCCGACGGCGCGGGCCAACTCGCTGACGGCTCAAAGACGTTGGCCGACAACATGGGAACGGCCCGTGACGGTTCGGCCGCGCTCGCCGACGGAATCCGTCAGCTGTCGAGCGGTGTTCACAACGCCACCGATCCGCTGCTCAAGATGACCGATGACCTGGCCGCTATGGGCTTCGACCCGAACGCCGCCGGCGCGGCCGCCGCCAGCCTCAGCGGCAACCTCAAGACGGTGAGTGACCGGATCGCGTCGCTCAACGTCAACTACCAACAGGCCGCCGGAATCGTCAACCAGGTGGTGGACGGGCTGCGCGCCAACCCCGACCCGGCGGTGCGCGGACTCGGTGACACCCTTGCCGGCGCGCAGCGCCTGCTCGACGTGCAGGGCCTGGACCCGGCCACCGACGAGGGCCTGGCCAACCTCCGCGCCGATACCCAACAGCTGGAGAACGATCTGGCCAATCCCAGCAGCGGACTGCGCACCTTCATGACCCACGCCCTCGACGGCGGCCTCAAAACGGATGTGCTCGCGCTGCGTGACGGGGCCACCGCGCTGGTAGCCGGTGCGAACCAGCTCAGCGACGGCCTGGGCCAATTGACCGACGGCAGTAATCAGCTCAAGGACGGTGCTGGGCAGCTGGCGTCGGGACTGGGCGAGGCCGACCAGCGTGCGTCCACCATCACCGACCAGCAGCGTGTCGAGGTGTCGGCAATCCTGGCCAGCCCGGTCGGGGTGGACATGGACTTCACCCATCACGCCGCCACGTTCGGCACCGGGTTCGCCCCGTTCTTCTTGCCGCTGGCGCTGTTCATCGGCTCGCTGATTGTGTGGATGTTGTTGACTCCGCTGCAGACTCGCGCCATCGTCAACGGTCTTGGAGCGCTGCGGGTGGTGCTCGCGTCCTACTGGCCGGCCCTGCTGCTGGGCGTATGCCAGGTCTTGCTGATGTACACGGTGGTGCACTTCGGGGTGGGGTTGCAGGCCCGGCACGCCCTGGGCATGGTCGCCTTCCTGGCGTTGATCGCCGCGTCATTCCTGGCGATGATCCAGGCGTTCAACGCCGTACTCGGTGTGGCCGTGGGCCGGGTGTTCACCCTGGCCTTCCTGATGTTCCAGCTGGTGTCGTCCGGCGGGGTGTATCCGGTGGAGACGACGGCGAAACCGTTCCAGATACTGCATCCCTACGACCCGATGACCTACGCCGTCAACGGGCTGCGCCAGCTGACCGTCGGCGGCATCGACGAACGACTGTGGACGTCGGTGGCCGTACTGGCGGGGATCCTGGTGGTGTCACTGGTTGCCAGCTCCTGGGCCGCGCGCCGAGATCGCCAGTTCACCCTCGAACGCCTCTACCCGCCGATCGAAGTCTGACGGTTTCGCGGGTGCCGCCCTCCGGTGCACGATCGCTCACGCGACGCAGCCTGCTGCGCGGCGCCGGAGCGATCGGGGCCGCAGCGCTGCTGCCCGCAACGTCGGCCTGCGGCAGCGACGACGACGCACTGACCTTCTTTTTCGCGGCCAACCCCGAAGAGGCCGACGCCCGGATGCGGATCGTCAACGCGTTCGGACGCGAGCACCCCGATATCCGGGTGCGCACGATCCTGGCCGGCGGCGACCCGACCCAACAGATGTCGACGTTCTGCGCCGGTGGGAAATGCCCGGACGTGCTGATGGCCTGGGAGTTCAACTACGCCGGACTTGCCGACCGCGGCGTGCTGGCAGACCTGAACACCCTGCTGGATCGGGATCGGCAGTTCGCGGCGGCGTTGCGCGCCGACAGCATCCCCGCGCTGTATGAGACGTTCGGCTTCAACGGCGGCCAGTACGCGTTCCCGGAGCAGTGGTCGGGTGCGTTCCTGTTCTACAACACCAGGATCTTCGCCGAGGCCGGTGTGCCGCCACCGCCGGGCCGCTGGGACACGCCCTGGACGTTCGACGAGTTCCTGACCACCGCTGCCGCACTCACCGAACGGTCCGGTAATGGCCGAGTCACCCAGTGGGGCTTCGTCGACACCTGGTCGCCGCCGTATTCGGCAGCGCTGTTCGGCATGAACAACGGAGTGCCGTGGGCGGTGCCGCGAGTCAACCCGACCCACCTGAACTTCGACAACGATGACTTTCTCGCCGGGATCCAGTTCTACGCAGACTTATCCAACGTGCATCGCGTGGCGCCCGCCGCCGCGGACACCCAGTCGATCTCCACCATGGGCCTGTTCACCGCGGGCAACGCGGCGATGGCGCTCGGCGGACACTGGCGCTACCAGACCTTTGCGCAAGCCGACGACCTGGATTTCGACGTGGCGGTGCTGCCGACCGGCCCGGCTGCCGCGGCCAAGGGCATCGCGGCCCGATCCGCCATCGGCAGCACCGGTCTGGCCATCGCCGCCGACAGCCGCCACCGGGAACAGGCCTGGGAATTCGTCAAATTCGCGGCGGGGCCGATAGGGCAGTCGCTGATCGGGGAGTCCGGACTGTTCGTACCGGTGCTGCGATCGGCGATCGACTCACCCGGATTCACCGCCGCCCACACCGGAATCCGCAACCTTGCGGTGCTGACCGGCGGCCCGGCGCATTCGGAAGGACTGCCGATCTCCCCGGACTGGCAGAAAGTTCACGCCCTGATGGACCGTGCCATCGGGCCGGTACTGCGCGGCAAGCGGCCCGCGACTTCTCTGAAACGAGGGCTTACGCCGCAGATCGACGAAGTGCTGGCCACCGCATGAACCCCACCCGCAGACGAGCACGCGCAGCACGCTGGTTCATCGCCCCGAACCTCGCGGCGGTGGCGGTGTTCATGGCGTTCCCACTGGCGTTCTCGCTCTACATGAGCTTCCAGCGTTGGGATCTGTTCACTCCGCCGAGCTTTGTCGGCGCCACCAACTACCGCGACCTGTTCACCGGTGATCCGTTGTTCGGCATCGCGGTGCGCAACACGACGGTGTTCACCCTGGGCACCGTGATTCCCACAGTGCTGATCAGTCTGGCAGTGGCGGGACTGCTGAACCGGAAGATCAAGGGTATCGGTCTGTTTCGGGCCATCGCCTTTCTCCCGTTGGCGGTGTCCTCTGTGGTGATCGCGGTGGTGTGGCAGTTCGTGTTCAACACCGACAGTGGACTGCTCAACATCATGCTCAGCTGGTTCGGCATCGCACCGGTGCCGTGGCTGACCGAACCGCACTGGGCGATGGCCTCGTTGTGTCTGGTGAGCATCTGGAAGAGCGTGCCGTTCGCGACGGTGATCCTGTTGGCGGCCATGCAAGGTGTGCCCGACTCCCTGCACGAGGCGGCGCGTATTGACGGCGCCGGGGAGGTGCGGCGCTTCGTGTCGATCACCGTGCCGATGATCCGCGGGGCGGTGTGGTTCGTGGTGGTGATCTCGGTGATCAACGCATTCCAGGCCTTCGATCTGGTCTACGTGCTCACCGGCAGCAGCGGCGGGCCCGAGACCGGCACCTACGTGTTGGCCATCATGTTGTTCCAGCAGGCCTTTGCCTTCCTGGACTTCGGGTACGCGTCCGCGCTGGCCTGGGTGATGTTTGCCGTACTGCTGGTCCTGACCGTCGTCCAGCTGCGCTTGTCGCGACGGAATGCGGTGGACCAGTGACCCGCCCACCGGCGCGGCACCGCATCGCCGGACTGCTGGGCGTCTACGCCGGGTTGGGCGCGGTCACCGCCTGCGCGTTGTTCCCGATCCTGTGGGCGTTGTCGGGCTCCCTGAAGCGCCAGGCTGAGATCAGCCAGCCGCTGTTGTTGCCGGCCCATCCGCAGTGGTCGAACTACGTCGAGGTGTTCACCCGAATGCCGTTCTGGCGGATGCTGTTCAACACCATCCTCTACGCCGGTTGTGTGACGGCCGGACAGGTCTTCTTCTGTTCGCTGGCCGGTTATGCCTTCGCCCGGCTGCCCTTCACCGGCCGTGACACCCTCTTCGTGCTCTATCTGGCGACGCTGATGGTCCCGTTGACGGTCACGGTGATTCCGCAGTTCATCTTGATGCGCGTGTTCGGGTGGACCGACACGATGTGGGCGATGATCATCCCCGGGCTGTTCGGCAGCGCGTTCGGCACCTACCTGATGCGGCAGTTCTTCGCCACCCTGCCCATCGACCTGGAGGAGGCCGCGATCTTGGACGGCTGCTCGCCGTGGACGATCTATCGGCGGATTCTGTTGCCGCACGCCAAACCTGCGGTGATGGTGCTGGCGGTGCTGACCTGGATCAATGTCTGGAATGACTTCCTGTGGCCGCTGCTGATGATTCAGCGCAAGGGCATCGCCACCCTGACCCTCGGATTGGTGTGGATGCAGGGGGAGTATGTCGCCGAATGGCCGGTGCTGATGGCGGCATCCATGCTGATGCTGGCCCCGCTGGTGATCATCTACGCGATCGCCCAGCGGGCCTTCGTCAGCGGGATCGCGGCCACCGGCTTCGGTGGACGGTAGTCAGGAGAACGCATTGGCTTCAGTGACCTTCGACGCGGTGACCCGACGCTACCCGGGTGCCGACCGCCCCGCCCTCGACGCGTTGAGCCTCACGGTCGAAGACGGTGAGTTCATGGTGCTGGTCGGGCCGTCCGGGTGCGGCAAGACGACGACGCTGCGGATGTTGGCCGGCCTGGAACCCGTTGACGCCGGTCAGATCTACATCGGCGATCACGACGTCACCGCCACCGACCCTGGCCATCGCGACATCGCCATGGTGTTCCAGAACTATGCCCTGTATCCGCACATGACTGTGGCGCAGAACATGGGTTTCGCCCTCAAAGTCGCCAAAACCCCCAAGGCCGAGATCCGCGCCCGGGTGGCCGAAGCCGCCCAACTGCTGGGCCTGGCAGAACTTTTGGGGCGCAAGCCCAAGGACCTCTCCGGCGGCGAACGCCAACGAGTCGCGATGGGCCGAGCGATCGTGCGACGGCCGCAGGTCTTCTTGATGGACGAGCCACTGTCGAACCTGGACGCCATGTTGCGGGTGCAGACCCGCAACCAAATCGCCGAGCTGCAGCGGCGGCTGGGGATCACCACGGTCTATGTCACCCACGATCAGGTGGAGGCCATGACGATGGGCGATCGGGTCGCGGTATTGCGCGACGGGGTACTGCAGCAATGCGCGCCGCCGCGTGAGCTCTACCGGACCCCGGCCAACGTGTTCGTCGCCGGATTCATCGGGTCTCCCGCGATGAACCTGTTCACCGTTCCCGTCGTCAACGGCGCGGTGTCGCTGAGCGAGTGTCAGATCGACATTCCGGCGGAGATATTTTCTGCTGCACAACAGGTGGTCGTCGGTATTCGACCCGAGCACCTGCAGATCGCCGATCGCGGGATCGGCGTCGACGTGGACTTCGTCGAAGAACTGGGCGCCGACACCTACCTGTACGGCGCGACGGATGACCCGCAATCCCCGCAATCAGTGGTCGCCCGGGTTCCCGGTAACACCGAGGTGCGGCGAGGCGCCCGGTTGTCGCTGGGCTTCGACGTGACCGATCTGCACTTCTTCGGCACCGACGGCGCCCGGCTCGGGTGAGCGACCGTCCATCAGCTTGACGCCGCGACCGGGCCCGAGGGTGATCACCAGGTGGTGCAGCATCAGGATGAACGTAATGCTCCAGGCGGCCAGCGCGATCCAGCTCTCGACCGATCCGATGTAGTAGACGATCGGTAGATGGTCCGCCTGCCCCAGGTAGTGGCTGCCCACCCCGTACATGCCCAGCGGGAAGATCACGCTCCACCACGGCGCTTCGTAGCGCAGTGGAACCCGATGCACGACGTGGCGCCACACTCCGGCGGCGATCATCGGCGGGATCAGCCAGGTGCCGAACGCCCAGAAGACCACGGACGTGCCAGCGATCAGACCGCGAGTGGCGTGCACCATCGGCGCCTCGGCCATCTCGACGATGTGGGCACCGGCCAGCACGGTGATCGCGGTGGCGCCCATCGCCACCCAGTACTGCGGAACGAGGTCTTCGGGAAGCAGCGGGTAGAGCAGCAGTCGCAGGGCCACAAAGATTCCGGCGGCGCCGTAGAGGAATACGCCGACCGACCAGGACGTCACGGCGAGCAGCGCCAGGCTTTGGCGCCACGGCTCGGACACCTCCACCTCGAGCACCGCGGCCAACACCGCGATGGACTGGCTGGCCACCACCCAGATGAACCAGGTGCCGTTGGCCCGGCGCACCACCGGCCGCTCCGCGGTCCCCAGCACCGCTGTCCACGGAATGAGATAACCCAGCACCAGCCAGGCCAGCGTGCTGACCACCAGCAGGCCGACCGCGACACTGCTGTGTCCGTCGATGACCAGCCGGGCTCCCAGCACATTGGTGGCGGACACGAACGTGAAGAAGCCGAACGCGCGGCCGGAATCGTAGAGATCGGCCAGGAATTCGCGACGGAAGCAGGCGACGCGCACTGTCGATACCACGATCAACACCAGGTAGGAGGCCACTGTCACCCACAGCAGCAGCACCGAAACCCCGTGGGATTTCTGGTGGTACATCGCTGTCGACACCATGCCGCTGGCCATCACCAGTGCGAAGTAGCCCGGGTTGAGCGTGCGGACCGCCTCACGGGTCCCGGTTGTCTGCCCCGTCGTCACTGCGCCACCGGTCCCAGTCCCTCACGTTGCCCACCGAAATCGTGTCTCGGTATACCACCGGGCCAATCCCACGTTGGCGGATTACGGGCAACCAACACCGATCTCTACGCTGCCCAACAGTGGAAGCCCGGCGTCAATCGAGCAATTGCCGCAGCACGTATTGCATGATGCCGCCGTGCCGGTAGTAGTCGGCTTCGCCGGGGGTGTCGATGCGCACCGTCGCATCGAATTCGATATCACCGGCCTGGACATGCACGGTGTCGGGGATGGTGTCGCTCAGTGCGGTGACCCCGGTGATGTCGAAGGTCTCTTCACCGGATAGGCCCAGCGAATCCGCGTCGGCGCCGTCGGGGAACTGCAGGGGGAGCACCCCCATCCCGATCAGGTTGGATCGGTGGATGCGCTCGTAGGACACCGCCAGCACCGCCCGCACGCCGAGCAGCACGGTGCCCTTGGCGGCCCAGTCACGCGAGGAGCCGGATCCGTATTCCTTACCGGCCAGAATCACCAGGGGAGTGCCGGCTCCGAGGTAGTTCACCGACGCGTCGTAGATGGTGCTGACGGGGCCGTCGGCCCGCGTGAAGTCGCGGGTGAAGCCCCCTTCGGTACCGGGCGCCAATTCGTTGCGCAGCCGTACATTGGCGAACGTGCCGCGGATCATCACCTCGTGGTTGCCGCGCCGCGAGCCGTAGGAGTTGAAGTCCTTGCGTTCGATTCCATGCTCCGACAGGTATTTTCCGGCGGGCGAGTCGTAGCGGATGGATCCGGCCGGGCTGATGTGGTCGGTGGTGACCGAGTCACCGAGCTTGGCCAGCACCCGGGCGCCGGTGATATCGGTGAGCGGCGCCGGGTCGCGGGTCATGCCGTCGAAGTACGGGGGCTGGCGCACGTAGGTGGAATCCGGTGCCCAAGAGAAGGTGTCGGTGTCGGGGACGTCCAGGGAACGCCAGCGCTCGTCGCCGGTGAAAACGTCGGCGTAGCTGGAGGTGAACATCTCGGCCTGCAGGTTGTCGTCGACCACGGCGGCAATCTCGTCGGTGGTGGGCCAGATGTCGCGCAGGTACACCGGTTCCCCGTCACTGCCGGTGCCCAGCGGATCGGTCAGCAGGTTGACGCGCAGTGTTCCGGCCAGGGCGTAGGCGACCACCAGGGGCGGGGAGGCCAGGAAGTTCATTCGGACCTCGGGGTGGATGCGGCCCTCGAAGTTGCGGTTTCCCGACAGCACCGAGCACACGGTCAGGTCGTTGTCGATGACGGCCTTACTCACCTCGGGGATCAGCGGTCCTGAATTGCCGATGCAGGTGGTGCAGCCGTAGCCGACCAGGTTGAAACCGAGCTTGTCCAGGTAGGGGGTCAGGCCCGCCCGCTCGTAGTAGTCGGTGACCACCCGCGACCCGGGCGCCAGGGTGGTCTTCACCCACGGCTTACGCGACAGCCCCTTGTCGACGGCGTTGCGCGCCAGCAGTGCCGCGCCGACCATCACCGAGGGGTTCGAGGTGTTGGTGCACGAGGTGATCGCGGCGATCACCACGTCACCGTTGTCGATCTCGGTGCGGGTGCCGTCGGCGAGTTCGATCGGCTTGGCATCGGTCCGCCAGGGGAGCTTGTCGCCACCGGCCCACTGCTCCCGCGGCTTGCCTTCGGATTGCGATTCACCGAACGCGATTGGGTCGCTGGCCGGGAACGACGCCGCCGACGCCTTGTCCAGGTCGGACAGGGCCTGAGCGGTGGTTTCGGCGCCGTCGAGCAGCGCAGCGACGGTGTGCGGGGCCAACCGCAGCGGAATGCGGTCCTGTGGGCGTTTGGGGCCGGCGATCGACGGCTCAACACTGCTCAGATCCAGTTCCAGCGTCTGCGAATAGACCGGTTCGCGATCCGGGTCATGCCACATGCCCTGCTCTTTGGTGTAGGCCTCCACCAGCTTGATCTGATGCTCGGAGCGGCCGGTCAGGCGCAGGTAATCGCAGGTGACGCGGTCGACCGGGAAGATCGCGCAGGTGGCCCCGTACTCCGGGCTCATATTGCCGATCGTGGCCCGATTCGCCAGCGGGACATTGGCCACGCCAGGGCCGAAGAACTCGACGAACTTACCGACCACCCCGGTGGCGCGCAGCAGCTCTGCGACCGTCAAGACCAGGTCGGTGGCGGTGGTGCCGGGCTGCAGTTCCCCGGAAAGTTTCAGTCCGACCACCGGTGGGATCAGCATGCTCATCGGTTGGCCGAGCATGGCCGCTTCGGCCTCGATCCCGCCCACACCCCAACCCAGCACGCCAAGGCCGTTGACCATCGGGGTGTGCGAGTCGGTGCCGACCAGGGTGTCCGGGTAAGCCAGCGGCCCGTCGGCACTGTCGCGAGTGAAGACCACCCGCGCCAGGTACTCCAGATTCACCTGATGGCAGATACCGGTGTCGGGTGGAACCACGGAGAAGTCATCGAACGCCTGCTGGCCCCAGCGCAGCAGCTGATAGCGCTCGGCATTGCGCTCGAACTCCAGCTCGGCATTGATCGCGAACGCGTCGGTGCGGCCGAAGACGTCGGCGATTACCGAGTGGTCGATCACCAGCTCGGTGGGGCACAGCGGGTTGATACGGGTGGTCTTGCCGCCCAGCTCGGCGATCGCGTCGCGCATCGCGACCAGGTCGACCACACACGGCACCCCGGTGAAGTCCTGCATCAACACCCGCGCCGGCGTGTAGGCGATCTCGCGGCCGTGCGCGGCGCTCGGGTCCCAGGCGGCCATCGCGCTGACCTGCTCGGCCGTCACCAGCCGGCCGTCTTCGTTGCGCAGCAGGTTCTCCAGCAGAACCTTGAGACTGTAGGGAAGTCGCGCCGAGCCATCGACGCGATCGAGCCGCCGGATCTGATAGGCGGTGTCGTTAACGGTCAGCCGGCCTCGGGTTCCGAAGCTGTCGAGGTTACGGTCTGCGGCCATCGTGGGCCCCTCTCACCAGGCGGATCGGTTACCACCGACCCTAGTCCGCATTACCGCCGGGACCAGGGGGAGAGGGCTCTCAATCAGCCTTGCTGTGCCGCACGCTCCAACACCGGCCGCTTGTCCGGGCAGTAGGTGTTGACCGAGGCGCCGAGGAACTGCCAGGCCTGCGCCTGGTTGGTCCCCTTCTGGAGGTTGGGAGTGATGAAGCGGACCGACTTGGCCGCGTCGCCGTCGACGCCCTTGTCCAACCGCTCGCAGACGATCTTGCCCAGCCAGGCGTTGTAGTCCCGCGGGCCGTAGATGCCATAGGTGTGCAGTTCTCGGGCGAAATCGGTGTCGGGGTCGGCGTGGGCGGGTGCTGCCAGGGTCACGGCCAAGCCCAAGACCGCTGCGGCGAGGGTCGTCGATTTCATGAGATGCAGTGTAGACCCATCTGCTTAGGTGGTCTTCCTTTGCAAGCGGGGGAGGCCGGCGCCAGGCCGCGCTCACCTGCGCGAATCATGCGCAATGTGGCGCCCGTCGCCCATTCAGATGTGACGAGCAAGACAATAAGGAATTTATGAGGTTTATAAATTTGTGACTATTAGCCAAATTTCTCGTATTGTGTCTCCCCGTGGGCCGACACGAGTTAGCCAGCCAGCGCAAACGATCATCGGTATTGATGGCTGCAGTCCTCGCACCAGCTGCATTGTTCTTTGCTGTGGGAGGTAGCGCCAATCCTGCGGTGCCGAAAGAATCCATTGCCGTGGTTGCTGAAGACAATTCACCAGGCGGTTTGCAGCTGGTAGCCGCACCCGTAGCGAACCCGGAAGCGGGCCCGCCCGCGCGGTTTGCCGTGGCATCACGAACGAGGGCCGTACCGCGGTTTCTGCCCGCGGGAGTCGCCCCGGAGCGGGGCCTGCAGGTTCGCACGATCCAGGCCGCTCGCAGCATCAGCGACGCCTTTCCTCAGATCATGCAGATCGGTGGCGTACGGGCCGACGCGCTGCGCTGGCACCCCAACGGGCTGGCGCTCGATGTGATGGTCCCCAACCCGGGCAGCGCCGAGGGCATCGCGCTCGGCGATTCGATCGTGGCCTACGTCATGGAGAACGCCGGCCGCTTCGGCCTGCAGGACGCCATCTGGCGCGGCGTCTACTACACGCCCGGCGGCGGGGCTCAGCGCGGCGGCTACGGCCACTACGACCACGTCCATGTCACCACCACCGGTGGCGGATATCCCAGCGGCAGCGAGGTTTACCTGCGCTGACGACCGACCTGACGGTCAGCGTCGCGGACGGCGTCGCGCTGCTCACGCTGAATCGGCCACAGGCCCGCAACGCCTACACCGCACAGATGGGGCAGCTACTGAGCCAGGCCTACCTCGACTGCGACGCTGACAACGCAGTTCGCGCGATCGTGCTGACCGGCTCCGGCGACGCCTTCTGCGCCGGAGCCGACCTGTCATCACCGACAAGTCCGTTCGATGCACCCGAGGACGAGGACGCGTTCACCGCCTCGCCGATAAGCCCGGCGGCATTTGAGTTGAACACACCCGTCATTGCTGCAGTCAATGGTCACGCAATCGGAATCGGGTTGACCATCGCTTTGCAGACCGATATCCGGATCATGGCCACAGACGCAAAATACGCTGTGCCGCAGGTCCGCCGAGGCGTCGTTCCGGACTGCATGGCGCATTGGACGCTGCCCCGACTGGCGGGCACCGCCGTCGCCGCCGACGTGCTGCTGACCGGGCG
Organism: Mycobacterium sp. SMC-19; assembly: GCF_045310815.1. Taxonomy (NCBI): domain Bacteria; kingdom Bacillati; phylum Actinomycetota; class Actinomycetes; order Mycobacteriales; family Mycobacteriaceae; genus Mycobacterium; species Mycobacterium sp. SMC-19. The sequence goes on from NZ_JBJIAM010000002.1 coordinate 493,015, forward strand.
CACGTTCGACGGGCACGAGGCCGCTCAGATGGGCATTGCCAGCCGCTGCCTGCCGGCCGCGGAAGTCCTCGACCATGCGCTGACGATCGCCCGCGACATTGCCGTCAATGTGGCACCCACGTCGGCGGCGTTGAGCAAGCGGTTGCTGTGGGACACGGTGATCAACGGCTATGGCCCGCGGCAGGTCGCCGAGCTGGAAACCGAACTTCATCACCAGGTGATGGGGAGCCCCGACGCGCGCGAAGGCGTCGAGGCGTATCTCCAACGTCGCGCACCCCGCTGGAGCACAACGCCTTAGCGCGCGTCGACCCCGGCGCCCAGCGGCCGGTCGACGAAGAAGTCCATCAGCGGTTCTGGTCCACCCCCGTAGCTGGAGAAGTCCGTCACGCCGGCCTCCGCCAATACGTCGGCGTCGATGTAGCACTGACCGCTGGCCTCGGCGGCCGGGCGCCGCAGAATCTCCACGGCAGCATCCGCCATGATCTGCGGGCTGCGCGCCTTCTCCAGTAACTCGCCGCCATCGGGGGAGTTGGCCACCGCAGAGGTCGAGATGTAGGTCTCCGGCCACAGGCAGTTGCACGCGATTCCGGCGTCGGCGTATTCAGCGGCCCACCCCAGCGTCAACAACGTCATCCCGTATTTGGACAGCGTGTAGGACGGGTGCACGCCCAGCCAGTACGGGTTCATGTTGATCGGGGGAGCGATCGTCAGCACGTGCGGCGCCGCGGACTTGCGAAGGTACGGCAGGCACGCCTTGGTCAGCAGGAACGTCCCGCGCACGTTGATGTCCTGCATGAGGTCAAACTTCTTGGCGGACAAATGTTCTGACGGGTCGGTCGCGATGGAGCTGGCATTGTTGACGCAGATATCGATGCCGCCGAATCGGTCCACCGCGGCGTCGACGGCGCGCTGCACGTCCTCCTCGCTGCGCACGTCGCCCACGACTGCCAGAGCCTTACCGCCGGCTTCCTCGATCTCGGCGGCCGCGGTGTGCACGGTGCCGGGCAGGCGTGGATGCGGCTCGGCAGTCTTGGCCAGCAGTACGACGTTGGCGCCCAGTCGTGCCGCACCCAGTCCGATGGCCAGTCCGATACCGCGGCTTGCGCCGGACACCACCATGGTGCGGCCGGAGAATTCGGTGCCTGCCACCTGCTGACTCCTCGTCGTCGATGCGGGGGAGTAGCGGACCTTCCGATTGGATTCGGCCACCCCACGTCCGGCCGCAAGCGTGACAGTTCAGGGCATATTTGTAAAGCCGATCAGGCGGCCCCGGGAGCCTTGAGTGCGGCGGCCAGCATGGTCGCGGTCAGCCGGACCATCACGTCGCGATCCGCGGTGGCGGGCCGCTGCAATGCGATGCGCAGGCATGCGCTCGACGTCACGCCCATGGTCACGAACACCAGATCGTCCAACTCTGCGGGCGACAGGTCCGGGCGGGATCTGCTCGGGATCACGCTGCCCAGCGGCAGCAGGCTGCGTTCGATCTCATCCATCGCAGTGTGGTTGAGGTAGGGCGGCAGGTCGAAAGATGAGGATGTCAGCGCTGCCAGCAGGATCGGGGCGTGCTGCTCATAGGCGGTCGTCAGGGTGTCGATCACCAACAGGGCCGCTTGATCCACCTCGAGGTCGATGGCCTGTCCGACGCTGCGCACCAGCTGGAACGAGATATCGCGGGTCGCGGCATCCACCAACTCGGCGATGATGGCGGCGCGGTCCGGAAAGTACCGATAGACAGTGCCGATACTGACGTGCGCGGCGTCGGCGATGGTCTGCGTGGTCAGCGATTCCACACCGCGGCGCGCGATCAGCTGACGGGCGGTCTCGAGCAGGCGGCTGCGCATCTCGCGGGCTCGCTGCTGCTGCGGCCGCGACCGTGCCTGCGTGGGCATGGCACCCCCTATGAAAGTGAGTAGTAAGTGAGGCATTCTCATGTTTCCATATCTGTATGGCAAATGTGCCCACTACCCCCAATACCGACCTGGCCGTCGCGCGATACGGCCAAGCCGGCCGCGACTGGATCGCCGGGACGCAGATCGGCGATCCGTTGGCCGACGCCGTCGTCGCCGACTTCGCCACGTTGCCTCGCGGCGCGGGGATGGCCATGCTGCGGACCGCGGTCCAGCACGGCATCGACGCTGTCGAGTCGCCGCCGGAGTCGTTGCGGGCCTTGTTCGCCGAGGTCGACCACGAGCCCGACTGGCTCGACCACGACCGCCTGGACCGTGCTGCGGGTCATATCGTGCGCCACACCGCGTCCTACGGCATCGTCTTGGGTGCGGCCTCGTTGACGGCCGGCGCCATGAACGCCGTCGCCGGGATGCCGTTGGTGCTGACCGGTCGCTACACCAGCCAGGCGGCGGTACGGTCCATCGAGGTCGGCGCGTGGCTGGAGGAGATCCTGACTCCCGGCGGGCTGCGGCGCGACGGCGCCGGCCTGGCGACGACGTTGCGGGTCCGAATGATTCACGCGTTCGTCCGGCGTCACCTGCTGACCGACGGCGACTGGGACAGCGACGCGTGGGGTGCACCCATTCCGCAGAGCTACATGGCGTTCACCATCGTCGAGTTCGGTCGGATCGCCCTGGCGGCGATGCACCAACTGGGCGTTCGTTATACCCGAGCCGAACTCGATGACATCTACCACTTCTGGCGCTATGTGGGCCGGCTCAACGGTGTTACGGATGAACTGAACCCGGCCACCGAAGCCGATCAGATCCGCATCGCCGAGCTGTATGCGCTGACCGCGGTGGAACCCGACGACGGCGACCGTGACTTCGTCCGCGCGTTGACGCACGACTATCTGGCGCGCGAGATCGCCGAGCTGATGCCCTTCGGCGGCTCCTGGAAGCACCGGGTGGGCGTGAACATCATCAACGGCATGACCCGGGCATTTCTCGGTGATGCCGACGCCAGCCGGCTCGGCGTGGCGGACACACCGTTCAAATACCTGCCGCGGGTGATCGGCCCGGCCATCGGCGGCGTCAACGAGGTGCTTGCGCGCATTCCCGGCGTGAACGAACGGCGGACCCGACGCGCCTTGGCCAACTATCCGCGCCTGATGGCCGAGCAACGGCAGCGCTACGGGGTGCACCACGACTTGGTGGATGCCGCGCCGGACAGTGGTGGCCATCCGGCGGCGGTGCACGCCGTCTAGGGAAGCGTGCCCAGCGCGGCGGGACTAATGCGTCCGGCACGCACACCATTGGCAATGACGACCACTTCAGCAAGTTCGTGAACCACTACCACCGCGGTCAGCCCGAGAGTCCCGAAGACTGCTAGCGGCATCAGCACCGTGATGATGCCCAGCGACAGACCGACGTTTTGCAGCATGATCTGCCGGGAGCGACGGGCATGGCGCAGTGCGTGGGGGAGATGGCGCAGGTCTTGGCCCATCAGGGCAACATCGGCGGTCTCAATCGCGACGTCGGTTCCCATGGCGCCCATCGCGATTCCCAGGTCCGCGGCGGCCAGGGCCGGAGCGTCGTTGACGCCGTCACCGACCATCGCCGTCGGGCGGTCGGCGCGCATTTGTGCGATCAAGCGGGCTTTGTCTTCGGGTCGCAGTTCGGCGAAAACGTACCCAATTCCGGCTTGATCAGCCAGCGCCGCGGCAGTGGCGTGGTTGTCACCGGTGAGCATCGATACCCGGTAGCCGCCGTCGTGTAGCGCGGAGATGACCTCGGCGGCCTCAGGGCGCAGTTCGTCGCGCACAGCGATAGCACCCAGTAACTGATCGTCACGTTCGACCAGAACCGCGGTGGCCCCGCCCTTTTGCATACGTGCCACCCGTTCTCCGAGCTCGCCCGCCTCGAGCCAGCCGGGCCGGCCTAGGCGAACGGCGTGGCCATCCAGAGTGCCGGTCAGCCCGGCCCCAGGGAAAGCCTGCACATCGCTGGCGACGGGCCCGCCCGGTTCCGACGCAGCGAGAATCGCTGCCGCCAGCGGATGCTCACTGCGCGCTTCCAGTGCAGCGGCGACCACGAGCACGTCGCCTTGGGAAACGCCGTTGGCGGTGGCAACTTCGATGACCGCGGGCCGGTTCGCTGTCAAGGTCCCGGTCTTGTCCAGGGCAATCCCGCCGATGGTGCCGAGGGCTTCGAGCGCGGCTCCGCCCTTGATCAGGACACCGATCTTGGCTGCCGCGCCGATAGCCGCCACCACGGTCACCGGTACCGCGATGGCGAGCGCACAGGGCGAGGCCGCCACCAGCACAACCAGTGCGCGCTCGATCCATACCGCCGGGCTGCCCAGGATGCTGCCTACACCGGCGATCAGCGCTCCACCAATCATGATGCTGGGCACCAAGGGTCGCGCAATGCGGTCGGCCAGCCGCTGACTCGCGCCCTTGCGGGCTTGCTCGGCTTCCACGATATGCACGATGCGGGCCAGTGAGTTGTTGTCGGCAGTCGCGGTGACCTGAATCTGCAAGACGCCGGTGCCGTTGATCGATCCGGCAAACACCTCGTCGCCACGGCCGGCCTCGACCGGAACGGACTCGCCGGTAATCGCGGACATGTCGAGCGCAGTGCGGCCGGCAACGATGATGCCGTCTGTGGCCAGTCGCTCGCCGGGTTTGACGATCATCAGATCACCGACACGAAGCTCATGTGCGGCCACCACCGTTTCAGTGCCGGAGCGCACGACGGTAGCCTGCTCCGGGACCAGCGAGAGCAGAGCGCGCAGGCCGCGGCGGGTACGAGCCACCGCGTATTCTTCCAAACCCTCGCTGATCGAGAACAGGAACGCCAGCGCCGCGGCCTCGCCGACCTGCCCCAGTCCGACTGCCCCGGCCGCGGCGATGGTCATCAGCGAGCCCACGCCGATACGGCCCTGCGCCAGGTGCTTGAGGCTGGAAGGCACAAATGTCGAGGCCCCTACTGCCAGCGCGGTGACTTTGAGCCCGAAGGCAATCGGGCCCAGGGGAGTGACCCAGGCGCTGATCGCCGAGGCTGTCAGCAGCGCTCCCGACAGCGCTGCCCGCCGCACCTTCACGACGTCCCAAAGCCGGTGCGGTTCGGGTCCATTGGCGTCGTGATCACAACAGCCGTCGTTCACCAGCTGCCTGGGTGACGCGTCGCTGCCAGCGCCTGACCGGATCCGGGCGCTCCAGTCAATAACCCGCTGCCCAAGACTGCCCTCGCGCCTTTCGGTCCAATGCGGGGCCCGAGCGGGCACAGCTGCTACCGGGGTTCGCTGGGCGGTGGCGATGGCCGACAGTATTGCTGGGCGGTCGCATTGCTCGACTGAATACCAGATCACCACCGATGCGGTGCGTGGATAGGCATGCACCGCACGTACCCCAGGCACTTGAGACACCGCGTCCTCAATCGCCACAGCCGTCAGGGGGCCATTGCGAAAGCTGCTGGCCTGAACTCGCATTCGGCCGGCGGCAGCAGAGATGACGACCGGTGCGTGTTCTCGATCGGCGCAGATAGCTGCGGTCACCCTTAGCCCTTTCAGTTCAGCAGCAGTCGTCGCTTTCAGTGGTGGCGACCGGCAGCGGAACTTCTTCACCGAGGCGGTCACGCGCTTCTGCGACCACATCAGCGACTCTCAGCCGAGCCGCCTCGGCCGCCACCTCGGCTCGTCGGGTGCCACGCAGCCCCCACTCCGTGGCGGTTACCGCGGCGCGGTGAACCGGAGCCGCACCCGCCGCCCTGCGTAGCAATTCAAAGGCGCTCACCCCGACCAGACCGGTGACCACCGTTTCGGCCGCTTTGACCAAAAATGCCTGCGGAACCACTGCGACATCTCCTCATTGTTGTTTTATGCCAAGACAGCTCGGAGCGTCTGGCTATGTTTCAGCCGCTACGTCGACTGCCCTGGAGGTCAGGCAGTCGTCGATGCAGGGTTCGTCGGTGTCGACCGCCAGAACCACCTGGACCAGCTCACCCAACGCGCGTGCCAGATGCGGGTCCGCCAACCCGTAGCGAACTTGGCGACCTTCATACGTTGCGATCACCAGACCGCATCCGCGCAGACACGACAGGTGGTTGGAGACGTTCGACCGCGTCAGCCCCAGATGCGATGCCAGCTGCCCGGGATAGGCGACACCGTCCAGGAGAGCCACCAGGATTCGGCATCGCGTTGGATCAGCCAGCGCTCGACCGAGCCGCGCAAGGGCCGACTCTCGCATCTCACACGTCAGCATTTGCTGAACAGTACAGTAGTTGCTGACCTATTATCAACAGCTGGCCGATTCGGCGAATCCCGCAAGCGGTCTCAGGGGGCACCGCCGGTGCATCACTTCATCACAGCGACATACTGTTTCGCGCCTGTGATTGCGAGACCGCCGGAAGGGGTAGTGCTAGTAGATCGACACCCAGCCTGAGGGTCTGGGCACTTCCGAAGGAGGGACCGATGAACGTGTTCCTACGCCGCATGACATGCGCCGTCGCGATTGCCTTGGCGCCCATGTCGTACGTGGCAGCAGTATCGCCTGGCGTGGCCGTGGCTCAGCCCCCTGATTGCGGCCCAGGTAACTGGTGGAACCCGGGCGCCAATGCGTGCCAACCCACCGCACCGCCGAACTGCGGCCCCGGTAACTGGTGGAATCCGGCAGTCAATGCGTGCCAGCCGGTAGCGCCGCCACCGCCCGGCTAGCGGCGGGTCAAGCGGCCATGGCGGTCAGCTGCCCCCAGCGGTGGCCGCCATGGCTCGATAGCGTTGTCGCACACTTCGAAAGCGACTCTCACTCTCACTGTATGGCCAACAGGGCCGCAACGGCCCTAGACGCCGGGGCCTAACCGGCTTTCGCTTCCTGGTTGCGGGCGTCCCGGGCCAGACGACGGTCGCGTTGTTCCTCGAACCTGATCACCTGGCGCTCAAGACTTTCGAGGTACTTTGCAAGCTGTTCCCGGCGTTGTTCTCCGCGCGAAGTGAAGTCATCGCGCTCGAAGATCCGCCACTTACGCAAATTCGGCCGCACGACTTCGTCCAGATGCTGCCGCGGGTCGTAGATCCCGTGTTTAGCCATCAACACCCCGTTGCGCCGAAAGTTCGGCATGCCCTGGCCGGGCATCCGGAAATTCTCCACGACGTCGGCGACCGCTTCCAGTGCTTGATCAGGAACCAGATCCAATGCTGCACCGCACATGTTGCGGTAGAAGATCATGTGCAGGTTCTCGTCGGCAGCAACGCGCTGCAGCATCCGGTCGGCAACCGGGTCATTGCACACCTTGCCGGTGTTTCGGTGACTGATACGCGTGGCCAATTCCTGAAAGGTCACATAGGCGACCGACAGCAGGAAGTCGGTCTTGTGTTGCGACTCCTCCTCAGCGGTGGCTCCGAAGCCGTTGCTCACGTGCTGCATTCGTGCTTGTTCCAGCGCCACCGGGTCGACTCCGCGGGTCACCAGGAGATAGTCGCGGATCACGATGCCATGGCGGTTTTCCTCGGCGGTCCACCGGCCCACCCACGCCGCCCAGGCGCCATCATGGGAAAAATACTTGGCCGCCTGACGATGGTAGGACGGCAAATTGTCCTCGGTAAGCAGGTTAGTGATCATCGCCGCCTTCGCGACATCACTGAGTTGCGACTGCTCCGGTGACCAGTCGAGGCCGCCGATCCGCGCGAAATCACGGCCACGGTCCCAGGGCACATAGTCATGGGGATTCCACTCGGCCGCCACCAACTCGTGCCTATTTACATTGGTTGCCGCAACGGGCTCCAACTCGCGCAGTATCTCCAGATCGGTCAACTGCCTCGGCATCGCATCCCCTTCTACGGCTCTCGGGATGGCCCCCCAGCCCGACGAACCATACCCCGCCCGGACACTGCAAGCCGACGCCGACAGACCAGTTGGGCGAAATCACAGGCAGAACATCAGTGGGACACAGAGTCGCGCCAATACATCACGTGCATGTTATTCGGCGACGTCGACAACCAGGAGTCGGTATCCAAGGTCAAGTTGTGTCGATCGGAGCAGCTCGGCGTGTCGCCGCTGCCATGCGCCAGTTGCGACATCAGCGCGCAGGCGGGACAAGCCGTCCTCCAGTTGACCCTTCGACGTCAGCGTGAACAACGACATTCCGTTCCGCACGGCAGCATCGAGGTACAACTCCGGGCGGCACCAGTAGGCCCCTCCGAACCCATCCCGACAGTCATGCGGCACAGGTACGGGAGCCACTGAGACTCGTTCCCCGCCAAGGCATTCGATCAACATGTCCATCGGGACAGCCAGCCGGGCATCGGTCTCCGCGGCAGCCGGAAGATAGTCGCGCAACAGCCAGAACTGACCAAAAATGAGATGATCCCAGGTGAATACGACTACGCGTCGACGCGCGATACGAATCATCTCAGCCAGGCCGGCCGCGAGGTCGGTCCAGTGATGAACCGTCAGCAGAGCCATCGCGGCATCGACGGCGCCCGTCCTGATAGGCAGGTTTTCAGCGGCTGCCTGAACCGCCGGAGCGCCAAACGAGGGCCTTTGGTTGATCATCACCCGGCTGGGTTCGACGGCCACAACGGTGGATGCCGTCTCGTAGGACCCGGTGCCGGCACCGATGTTCGCCACCGATGCCGCGCCACGCAGAGCCTCGTCGATGACTGCCGCAATACGGGGATCGGCGACACGGGTCACCGAGTAGGCGGCTCCAGTTCGGTCGTAAGTGCTCATGCCATGCCCAACTCGTCAACGTCGGTAGGCCAATCAGAGTAGGCCAGCGCGTGCCCGAGCGGCCCCTCATCCGGTGTCCATTCTCATCCGGCCTGGCGTAGCCGCAGCCCGCTCAAACGGCTGGAGTCACCCGACGTCGTCGAATCGCTGGCCGGAAGGGGGATCGTCTCAATTCGTCACCCTGACGTATCTATTGGATGGCGAGAGGGGAGTAGCGAAGAGCGCAGCGTGATTCTCCACTTGGAGAACCGATTTCGGATCGATTTCCGTTTGGGACATCTCACCCGGCGCTGCCGGTCAGGTAGCTGCAGAGCATCACGACAATCGCGTCTTCGGTCACGTCTGCGGCAACCGGCGTGGGTGTCGCGATAAGTCGGTGGACGAGCGATTCGATGGTCGCGACGATGATCTGTGCGGCGGTCGCGGAATCGCCGACATTCACTTCTGGGTACTGAGCCAGTAGCTTTGCGGTCGACGCAACTGCCATGCGTTCGAGTTGATGTAGGTGGTCGAGGAATTCGGGGGATCGCGGAGCTTCTTCGAAGAGCACACGATGCAGCCCAGGGTCTTCGCGATGGTTGTCGATGGCCGATCGGACGAAGATTCGGAGCGTGTCCTCAAGGCGGTCGGGCAGACCATCGGCGGTACGTCGGACCAACAGCGCCATGCTGGCCTCGACGTGCTGGTCCATCAGGGCCCGCAGGATCGCATCCTTGTTGGGGAAGTACTGATACAGCGAGCCGATGGACAGCTCCGCATATTCAGCGATGCGGTTCGTGCTCGCCGAATACCCCCGCTCGGAGAAAACTTGAGCGGCAGCGTCGAGCACCCGTTGCCGAGTCTCCTTGGCACGGTCCTGTTTCGGCTGCTTACGGGGGCGATACCGGTCTGGTGGAGCGATTGCTGAACTCCTGCCGAAATGCGAGTAGTCAAACCAAGGAATTCCCCTCAGTATTGAGGTGATCCTAACAACGGCGAGGGTTGCTCAAGCGTCTACAACAGCCCTGTGTGCATCCCAGATCAAACCAGCCAACCAAGCCAATCAAGGGAACGACATGAGATCGGTCCGTACCGATGAACAGGTAATCCGCAAAGCCAGCGTGATCGACGCTCCGATTGACTCGGTGTGGCGGGGGATCACCTCGCAAGACGGGATCAACGACGAGATGGGTCCGTATCTCAAGATGACCATGCCGCGCAGGTTCCGCGGCAGGTCCATAGGCGACGTGACACCTGGCACCCGGATCGGCAAAAGTTACCTGTTGCTCTTCGGGGTCATCCCGGTCGGTTTCGACGACATCACCATCGCCAAGATCGAGCCGGGCCGGATGTTCCGCGAAGAGTCCCGAATGACGGGGATGCGCATCTGGGTTCATCACCGCACCTTGGAACCCACGAACGGTACCGCTGGTGAGCAGACCCTCGTCACCGACGAGATCACGGTAGCCCCGCGGGCGCTGCTTGGACTCATCCCTGGAGCCAGGACACTGGTGAGCACCATCCTTGGGCACTTCTTCGCTCATCGTCACCGGCGGCTGGCGCGGACGATGCGTACCCTTAGTGGCACTATGCCACCTCAGAGCTGATTCGCCACTCCGAGAAGCGATTTCGCGTCGACAGGCCCATCCGGGCTGCGCAGTCATTTCGTCACTGTGACGTATTGCCTTTGCGCAGTGCGAGGTGAGGCAGGGGCGACTCGGGGCCAGGCGCGGCCGGCGCCGCGCCGTGAATAGCGGCGAGCGTACCGGAGGCGACGACGTACCTGCACGGGATCCTTGCCGGCGCGGCCGGCGCCGCGAACGCCTGCGCGGTTTGCACACCCGAGACGGGTGATGGTTGGTGATGGTGCCACTCCGGGGGCCGACTCCGCATACCAGGCGAAGGAAACGTTGATACAGATCCGGCCCGGCCCACTTCCAGCAGGTATCGCTAACGCCGATAACGTACATTATGTCAGATTAAGCTGGCCGTTTTCACCAGATGAAACCCCCGCCGAACCGGACCATGTTGCGCTGCACCCCAATTGTTTTCGTCCGACGATGCGATGCCGATAGCCGAGCATCACAGATCGAGGACAAAGCACAGAGCTTGGTCGATGGCCTGCATCTGATCTGGACCGATCACCCCCTGGCGAGATGACAGCCGTTCGATCGAGACGACTCGCAGTTGGTCGCAGCACGCGTACGAGGTGTGGTCCAGCCCGCTGGACTCAGGCTCCAGTTCGACATGGCTTCGCAGGCCGCAACCGGCCATGGTGATCGGAACGACGACCACCAAGCCACCCGGTCCGTTGTTGAGAATGTCGACCGACACCACCACCGCCCTTGGCCCTATCCTCCTCGATTCCGAGGTAGCGACTGCGGATCGCCACCTCAAGCCCCTTCATGGGTGGGGCCTCCTGCGACGCTGCGATGGCACCCCCGATAGTAACCGGTGCGCCGGTTTGTAACATGTAGTACTGTTTGTAAACGTATCAATTTTCGGCAGTGCTGTACCGGTGACATCCGATGGGAGAATCCGCGATGCCGACTCATCCGCTATTGCACTCGCGCCGCGTAATCGTGCTTCTCGGAATCACTTTCGGCACCGGTCTTGGTGTGGCCCTGGCTGCGAGTCCAGTCGCCGGCGCTGACGCCATCGACGACGCCTGGCCCTATCTCTCGATGTCGTCAACGCCATATCCGGTGGCGACACTCCCCGGCGAACTAACCATATTGCCGACAGCCTCTAACGGAAACGTCGCGACATACACACACCATCTCGATCCCGTTGGCGTACCGGTGACTGATGGGTGGTACACGGCCCACGCGACTATTTCCTATATGCCGTCGTACGACATACCGATTCTGGGAAGCGTGAGTCATTCAGAAGTTACCGCACTGCTGGACGACTCGACGTTCCCCCACATCGGGACCACTGAAGATGTGTTGGCACTATTCCCGTTCACCCCTGTGCAGCTCGGGCTGAGCGGTGTGGAGCCGATGTTCGTTAATTCCTATCTGAACGACCCGATAGTCGGGTTCGCTGACGCATTCACCGTGCAGGGGTTCTTCGGCAACGGGGTCGGACTGACCAACACCTTCATCAGCGACGCGGCGGGCTTCAAAGACGTGCTCAGTTTTGACGGGCAGCCGCCATTTTTGACGCTGTTTGAGTTTCCCACGGTTGAACCTGCCTCTGCCGCATCAGATTTTAGTCAGCTGATGACCGATTTCACTGCGCTGTTCTGATCGACGACAGCTACAGCACCGAGAGGGCGCACTGAATCAGTGATCCGGGTGCGCGACCACACGCAGATCTAGCGCGGCCCGACTGCCCCGGGCGACACCACCTGGGTGGACACTATGGACGTGGCCCTTTCTGCAACAGTCTTCAAAGTCGAACTTGGCGTCTCCGATATCGATCACGGTTACTACGCCGATCACACGCTGACCGTGGCCCGCCATCCCAGTGAGAACGATGAGCGGATGGTCGTGCGATTGTTGACTTTTGGGCTTCGCGCGCACCGACTCAGCGACATCGACGGTGAGTTGGCGTTCGGGCCGGGCCTGTCCACCCCTGGCGTACCGGACTTGGCGCTCACCGACTACACCGGCCGAATCCTTGAGTGGATCAACGTCGGCCAGCCCGACGAACGCGCCTTGGGCAAGGCCGCCAGCCAGGCCGACCAGGTGCTGCTCTTCCCGTTCGCCGCCGGCGTGGCCACCTGGTGGCGCACCGTCGGCCCCAAAGTGGCGGCGCTACCGAATCTGTCGGTGGTGCAGATACCGCACGCATCGGTGCAGCAACTGGCCCGGACTGTCGATCGACGGGTCTCGGCACAGGTGATGGTGATCGAAGGTCAGGTGACGATGACCGTCGGCGGAGTCGACGTCACCTTCACGCCCGAGCCATTGCAGTGAGCATCTGAGCCCCGCTCTCGCTGACTACTCGTCCTCGGCGTCATCGCGGTGCGCGGCCTCGATCACCTCTGGCGGCACCGGCCTCTGTAACCACACCCGCATCCGCATCAGTCCGCCGGCGATCGTCCCGACGGCGAGCACGGCAGCGATGATCCAGAGCGCGAGCGACATGCCCCAATTCTCCCCTTGCCCCGGGCGGTGTCCAGTGCACACTGATCTCCATGGGCAAGCTCATCTATGGCTTCACCGTGTCGGTGGACGGCTACATCGCCGACACAAAAGGCAGCATCGACTGGAGCGAGCCGAGCGACGAACTGCACCGGTACTGGAACGACTTCGAGCGCGAGACCGCGCTGTCCTTCTACGGGCGGCGGCTCTACGAACTGATGTCGGCATACTGGCCGACGGCCGATGAGGACCCGGTTGCTCCCCCGTTGATCGTCGACTTCGCCCGCATCTGGCGCGCCATGCCCAAGGTCGTCTTCTCACGCACCCTGGCGTCGGTCGGCTGGAACTCCCGACTGGAACGCGGCGACCCGGTCGACGTAGTGCGGAAGTTGAAGGGCGAAACCGGCGGCAACCTGGAGGTGGCCGGCGCGACGCTGGCCGCACCGATTGTGCAGGCCGGACTGGTAGATGAGTTTCGGATCGTTATCGCCCCCACCGCCGTCGGCGGCGGCACCCCGTTCTTCCCGAGCCTGCCGTCATGGATCTCGCTGCGACTGTTGGAGAATCGCACATTTCCCGGCGGCACGGTGCTACTGCGCTACGCCGCGACGCAGGACTGAACGAGCCCGTTAGGTGCAGAGCAGCTGCCTATTGAGCATGCAGTTCACCGGTGGCGAGTAGGTCCCGGACAACACCCCTCGGAAGCCACCCGTGGCGGAACCGCCCGGCGCGATGATCCGATTCCAGTTCGCCGGGGCCAGCACATAGTGCGTGCCTGATCGGCCGACGCTGCTGTTCCACGCGTGTGAGATGGATTCATTCGCCGGCAGGTCGAATTCAAGGCGCCAGTCGGTCATCGGCACGCTGCTCCAGTTGGTGATGGTGAAGCGCGCGATGAAGCCGGTCTGCCAGGTCGAGGTAACCGACAACGTCGCGGTGGCCGCGGCCGCATGAGCTACGGCGGTGGTCGCGAATCCGAGGATGACAACCATCACTGCCGCGACAGCAACGTGAAGCGCTGCACGGCAGCGTTTCACGCAACTGTGGATCCCCGCCATAGCAGCCAACACTAAGACCGAACACGCGAGATCGGCCCTGTCACCGCCGCTCCCCTGCAATACCTTTGCTCAACTGAAACCGTCACGTGACGTCAGTCGGCGCCATCGTGAAAGCTGGTCAATCCGGGTCCCTGCGCCAGCCACGTAGTCATCGAGCAGGGTTACCACGTATCGAGACGGGCTACACCTGGGCGGCCCATCAGTCCACCCCACGGCCCCTGCCCGATCACCAGCAGGGCTACCGTTGCCCAAGGGCGAGATCATGTCCGCGAAGGAGCACCCACATGCTGAAGTACGAGATCCATGGAACCGGTGAGCCCTTGGTGCTCGTCCACGGGATCACCCACCGCAGGCAGGCCTGGTACCCGGTGCTTGAGCACCTGACCGATCACCGCACCGTGGTGCTCTTCGATCTGCCCGGCCACGGCGAATCGCATGACTTCGCGGTCCGCAACGGTGACGTACAGGGAACGCTGCGCGACGAACTGGTCGGGCTGTTGGACCAGCTCGGCCTTGACCGCCCGCACATCGGCGGCAACTCCCTGGGTGGCCGGATCGCGATGGAGGCCGCCGCCGACAATCTGGTCGCGAGCGCGACCGTGCTGTCCCCCGCCGCCTACTGGCACAACTCCCTCGATTTCGCCTACGTTCGGATGATCTTCCGGTTGCTCACCACCAGCGCCCGGATGCTGGCACCCGTAGTGCCGCGCCTTGCTCGTTCGCCACGGGCCCGGCACATGATGGGCTCGGTGGTCTCGGCGCACCCCGAGCGAATCCCGGCCGAGGAGTTCGTGGCCGACCTCGACGGCATGCGGCGGGCCATTCCCGCGATGAAGAAGATCTTCCCGGCCGCCGAAGTCTTCGACCGGGAGATCCCCGCGGACATCCCGGTGACCATCGCATGGGCGGCACATGACCGGATCCTGCTGCCCTACCAAGCGAAGATCGCCGAGCAGCGACTCCCCCAGGCCCGCCACATCCGTCTGCCTGGGTGCGGCCATGTGCCGATGGCCGACGATCCCGAGCTCGTCGCACGCGTCCTGCTTGAGGGCAGCGCGCCCCACACGCAGGCCGAGGCGTCCTGACCGTCAGCAGCGTGTAGCCAAAGCTAAACGCGGACAGCCAGTTCCAGCCCCGTGTCAAGAGCCAGCGGGCTGCTCACGTAGCCGTTCTCCGGTGCGCGCACGTAGTCGAGATAGGCGTGCGTCGGGTCCAGGTTCACGTTGTCGCCGACAATCAGTGCGCCAGTTTCCAACACCGGCTCAAGAAGCTTGATCACCGTCAGATCGAGGTCGGGCCAGCCATCGAGCAGCACGAACTGGACGGGTTCGCTGATGGTCTTGAGGGTGGTGCGAGCGTCGCCTTCGAGGATGGTGATCAGGTCACTGACCCCAGCTTCGGCGAACGTCGCTCGGGCTGCGGCCAGCTTCCGCGAGCTCATCTCCGTGGTGATGATGTGGCCCGTGCCGTTGTCGCGGACCGCCGCGGCCAGATGCAGCGTCGAGATCCCATAGGACATGCCGTATTCGACGATCGTCGTCGGCTTCAACGCACGAACGAGGCTGTACAGCAGCCGACCCGAGTCCGGCGCCACGGACAGGTAGACGTCCTGAAAGGCCTCTGCCCGATCCTCGACGGTGTAGTCGCTGGGCGAGATGCCTTGTCGGCGGTCGGCATCGCGCTGCGCATCAGCGAAAAGCCGGTCGATGATCGAGGTGTATTCCGGGTGGTCCAAGGTTGCAGTCATGTCTCTACGCTAGACGCTACGTTGCGTCTTGTCTAGATTGAGGTGGTGTTAGATCGAGCTGTGGCAAGCGCACAGCCGCACCGCGGTAACCGGCACGGACGCAGTGAAGCGGCCCGCGAGGCCATCCTGCATGCGGCCGACGACCTGCTGGCGGAGAAGGGCTTCGCCGGCGTCACCGTCGAGGGCATCGCCAGGGCGGCGGGGGTGGCAAAGCAGACGGTCTACCGCTGGTGGAGCTCCAAAACGGATGTCCTGATGGACGCCTTCCTCGAAGATGCGGCCGCCGAACTCGAACCGCCCGATACCGGCTCCCTGGAGTCCGATCTGCGCGCCCATCTGCGCGCTACCGCCCACTTCCTCACCGTCGACGATGCGGGCGCCGTCTATCGCGCATTGGTAGGGCAGATCCAGCACGATCCCGAGCTTGCCCAGATCTTTCGGGCTCGCTACCTCGATGATCAGCGGGTTCGCGACCAGAAACCGTTCGTTCGGGCAATCGCCCGTGGTGAGCTGACGCCCGATGCCGACGTGGCCGCGCTTTCCGAGTGGCTCGTCGGCCGAATGCACTACCGGGTGATCGTGACGGGCGAACCCGTTGATGACACCTTCATCGACGAAGTCGTCGACGGCGCTCTGTCGATGTGCCGCCGCTGGTCAAAGCTGTAGGCAGCCACGGTGCTTGAATAAGCCGTGACCAACCGCATCCAATCCCTGCTCGGGGTCGCCTACCCCGTCGTCCAGGCCCCGATGACCTACATCGCGCGCGCCGAACTCGCTGCGGCGGTGTCCGAGGCAGGCGGGCTCGGCGTGATCGAGACGCTGACCCCCGAAGGGCGGGCCGATCTGCAGCGGGTGCGCGAGCTCACCGACAAACCGGTGGCGGCCAACCTCATGATCCAAGGCTGGAAGAGCGACCCCTCGATCGTCGACACCCTGGCCGAAGCCGGCGTGCGCCATGTCTTCACCTCCGCCGGTGACCCGGCACTGTTCACCAAACTGCTGCACGACGCCGACATGACGGTGGTCCACGTCGTCGGCTCACTCAAGGGCGCGCTCAAAGCCGCCGACGCCGGTGTCGATGCGCTGGTGGTCGAAGGTGTGGAAGGCGGCGGTTTCAAGTCACTGCTGGGCGCCTCAACCATGGTGCTGCTGCCGCTGGTCGCCGAAAACGTGGACCTGCCGATCATCGCCGCCGGTGGAATCTGCGATGCGCGGTCGGCTGCGGCATCGCTGGTGTTGGGCGCCGAGGGCGTGCAGATGGGCACTCGGATGCTGGCTAGCCATGAGGCCGCGGTGCACGCGAACTTCAAGGACGCCATCGTGGCCGCAAACGATTCCGGCACAGTGCTTCTCGATGTTCCCGGCAACCCCACGATGCGGGTCTTGCGGACCGGACTGGCCGCCCGGGTAGCCGCGCGCGACCCGGATTCGCGGCTGCTGGGCAAGATCACCGAGCTGTACTTCGACGGCGACATGGAAGCCAGCGTCGCCAACACCGGTCAAGTGTCATCCCGGATCGTCGATCTCCTGCCGGTGGCCGAGATCATTCGTCGCACCTGGGGCGAGATCGAAGCGGTGCTGGACGGAGCACGAGCGCGAACCGAAAGTTTGTGAACCGCGCCCGCAGATGAGCTCGGAACGTCCATGATCATCCAATGGTTCGCCATGGTGGGATGGACGACACGTGACCCTGCCCGATTCGGGGCCTGAATCCGGGCAGGATGCGCCGCGCCGCTCGAAGTTCTCACCCCTGCATCTGTTCGCCGTACTCGGCGTCATCGCCGTCCCGGCATTCGGCTGGTTCGGCCAACATTGGTCGGGTGCGACGACCGTGGTCGTGTACTGGTTCGAGAACGTCGCGATGTGTCTGCTGGTGATAGCCCGCATCGCCGTGCACCAGCGCCTGAACCCCAAGTACGGGCACTTCCGCTATCGCGGCCCTGGAACCGGCGGCCCTTCCAATTCGTCGTTCTTGAGCGGCTTCGCGCTCATCAGCCTGGTGTTCTGCGCTGCCCATGGATTCTTCCTGGCGGCCATCCTCGCGCTGCTGATCCACAACCGTGCCCCCGAGCTTGCGATGATCGATCTGGACTGGCGCAGCGTCGGATGGGGATGCCTGGGCGTACTGCTATTCCTGACGATGGAATTCCTCACCGATCTGGTCGACCTGCGCCGCTGGTCCTTCCGCGATATCGAAACCGCTGCCAACGTCGGCCTGGGCCGCGTCATGGTTGTGCACATGACCCTGCTGCTCGGATTCGCCGGGATCGCCGCGACGAACGCTCCCGGCGCCCTGTTCACGGTGTTCGTCGTGCTCAAGAGCCTTGCCGCGCTCAGCACTGTGGTGCCCCAATGGGAGCCGGCCAGGCCGCCACGCGCACTCAGCAACCTGATGGATCGACTCCCGAACGTGCATCCCGGCGAACGTTTCGAGGACTTCTGGGTGAAAGACCAAGCCAACGAACGGGAGCGGCAACGGCGCAACGAGCAGCCCTGGAAGACCGCCAGGACCTAACGGAGTACGGCCGGGTTCGTCGCATCGGCATGGCCGGCCGCGCCGAACATGGCGACGGCCACCGCGCCCACGACCGCGGTGCAAAAGCCCAACGCCACTAACCAGCCCAGCCCGGCCCGCGCGGTATCCCCGAGCAGCGTCACCCCGACGATGCCGGGCATCACCGTCTCGCCGACGACCAGAGCCGCAACGGCGCCGTTGGCCGAACCCAGCTGCAACGCAACGGTAAACAGGTAGAAGCCACCGGCGCCGGCGATACCGATCGCCCAGAACGCCGGGTCCGTCAGCAGCACCGGCAATCGCAGCGGATCGACGCCGTCGATCACCCGAACCGCGATGGCCATCACTCCGTAGAGGCCACCGGAGACCAAGCCGGCTGCGACGGCGGCACGGGCTCCCAGCAGGCGAATGAGACCAACGCCCAGGGCGGCGATCAGCACCGCCAGCAACACCAGCGCCCAGTGCAGCCCCGATCCCGAAGTGTCGGTACCTGCCCCACCAGCGCTGAGCCCCAACACGCACAGCGACACAATCACCGTAGCGATCGCCACCCAATCGCGGCGGTGCAGACGAACGCCGAGCACAGCGATGCCCAGCACCGCGGTAACGATCAGATTGGCGCTGATGATGGTCTGCGACAGAAACAGCGGTATCAGCCGTGCCGAGACGACGCTGCCGGCGAAACCGATGACGTCGAGGGCCATCCCGGCGATGAACGCCGAGGTCAGCACCGCGTTGGCGGTCGAGCGCAGGGTCGGTCGGCCGTCCGCGGTGATGAGCGCCTCCTCCCCCTGGCCGGCGGCAGCAGAACTACGCGCGCCATAGGCCTGCAGGACCGTGGCCACCCCGTAGCCGAAACACGCCAACAGCGCGGCGGCCACCCCGATCAGCACGCCACCGACCTCATCGGTCCTGGATCGTGCGCGGCCCGGCCGAAATCCGCTGGGCGATCTCGCCGTATCGCTCGAAGCGCTCGGGATCGCCGAGTGCGTTGTACAGGACCAGCCGCGTCGCAACTCCCCCGTACTTGCCGATCAGATTGTCTGCCAACGCATCCCACGTCGACTCGGTGGCGAACGCGGCCAAGTGCTCGTCGCTGATCTGCGCCGCCATCCCAGCGAAGTCGCCCGCCTTCTGCTTCTCACGGATTCGGGCGGTGGTGCCGTCGAACCCGGCCTCATCCCAGATGAAGGCGTAATTGGGTGTGCTTCCGTAGAAGCTCAGGCTGGCCCGCGCGAACTCTCGTTCCTGGTGCCGCTCTGCATCGCTGTCGCCGACGATCGTCATCGCGGGCACGATGACGGCGACCTCCGACGGGGAACGGCCTGCCCTCTCGGCTCCTTCGGCCAACTTCGGCACCACGTGACGCGCCAGGTAGCCGGGCTCGCCGAGCGGATGAACGTGCACACCGTCAGCCACCTCGCCGGCCATCCGCAACATCCATGGATTCACCGCCGCGACATCGACCTTGGGATCGGGCGCATCGATCGGGCCGGCACTCCACTGCGGGGTGATGAAATCCAGGTCGTAGAAGTCTCCGTGATGATCCAGCTTTCCCGTTCGGAAGGCGGCAAAACACGCCTTGACCGCGAGCACGTAGTCGCGCAGCCGAGGCCCGGGTTGGTCGAACGTCGCGCCGTAGCGCCGCACCACATGAGTACGTACCTGGGTGCCGAGACCGAGCCGGAACCTGCCACCGGTGGCCTCCTGCAGTTCCCACGCGGTGGCCGCCGTGACAAACGGACTGCGGGGAAAAGCAACCGCGACACCGGTCGACAGCTCCAGACCAGGCGCGGCCTGAGATGCGATGGCAGCGTTGAGATACGCGGTACGCCCCGCTTCGGTGAACAACAGACCGGAGAAACCCGCGGCCTGGGTGTTGCGGGCCAGTTCGCCGGCCTTCCCCAACGGCTGCGGTAGGGCCATGACGTCAATGTGCACCTGGGTGAGACTACGTGCCGAGTCCCGGCTGACGGGTCATCTTTACGTCTGTAACGTGGCGGTGGTGAAACCCACTCGGATGCATTCATTCGTTGCTGTTGCGGCCAGTCTCACGGCAATCGTCCTGCCCTTCGCGGCGGCAGGCACGGCGTCGGCCGCCGACACCTGCCCCACCGCCGCGCCGGCCGGCGGCGCGCCGGAATGGACGCTGACCGGGGCCACCGGCAGCGTCGCGGTCACCGGATCGACCGAAACGGCCGCGCCCCGGGTGGATGTGTCGACGCCGTTCAGCGTGACCTCGACCCAGGTACACACGTTGCAGGCCGGCAGCGGCCCGGTGGTTTCGAACACGGCCAAGGTGTCCGTCTGCTACATGGGCGTCAACGGACGCGACGGGTCGGTGTTCGACAGCAGCTACAAGCGCGGCGCCCCGGTGGACTTCCCGCTCGACGGCGTCATCCCCGGATTCCAGAAGGCGATCGCCGGCCAGAATGTCGGATCGACGGTTGCGGTGGCCATGACCTCCGCCGACGGCTACCCCGACGGCCAGCCCAGCGCCGGCATCCGGCAGGGCGACACCCTCATCTTCGCGATCAAGATCCTGGGCGCCTCAGGCTGATCCACGGTGGCGCTCGCCGAGGATATCGAGGCCGAGCGGGCGGAACTCACGAACTCGTTGAGCGCCGCCGGCGCCTCGGCGCGCGCCGGGTGCGGGTCATGGACCGCGCGAGATCTGGCGGCCCACCTGGCGGCCGAGGAACGCTTTGGCGGCATCTCGACGTTCATCGCGCGGTCGCTGGTGGCGCGCGGAATCGCTGTCCCGGCGCCTCCGAGAATGGTGGAGTTCGCGATTCGGCGTGAGCATCGCTACGGCTTCACCGACTTGATCGACCGGCTGCGGCGCCCACTGCCGCGACTGCTGCTCCGGTCGCGGGTGGCGCCACTCACGCTGTTCGAGTACTGGACCCATCACGATGACCTCGCCGCTGCCGACGGCGCCGACCACCCGGCGCCGGCAACACTGCGACAGGCCATCGCCCCACTGCTGCGCTATCAGCACGCAAGACTGCCCGCCGGTGCTGCGATGAGAGTCAGCACCGACGACGGCCAAGTTTTGGCATCCCTAGGCCCCCAGACGGATCAGGCGGTGCTGGTGCAGGGAACGCCGGCAAACCTGGTTCGCTGGTTGGCCGGGCGCCAGACGCGAGCCGACGTCGACCTGAGCGGTCCCGCAGCCCACGTGCAGGCACTACGAACGTTCACAGGCAACATATGAGGACCTGTTGCGTTGTCCCCCAACTGATTTAACGACCATTGCCAGGGTCCGCTGCATCCGGTAGCGTGCGCTCATGACCGATCGCAATCGTCGCTTCCTTCTCCGCGAACGCCCATCCGGCCGCATTGGGCCGGACACCTTCGAACTCAGCGAGCAGGCGGTGCCGGAGATCGGCGACGGCGAGGCGCTGGTGCGTGTCGACTGGATCTCGCTGGACCCGACCAACCGGATGTGGATCAACGAGACTCCGTCGTACCTGCCGCCGGTCGGCATCGGCGAGGTGATGCGCGCCGCCGGCCTCGGTGTGGTGGTCGCGTCGAAGAACCCGAACTATTCGGTCGGCCAGACCGTGCAGGGCCTGACCGGCTGGCAGGACTACGTGGTCGTCTCCGACACCATGCCGTTGTTCCCTGTCGACGTCGCGGACGGCGTCTCGCCCAGCGCTTACCTGGGCGCGCTCGGCATGACCGGGCTCACCGCCTGGATCGGGATCCGCGACATCGGCAAGCCGCAACCGGGCGAGACCGTCGTCGTCTCGGCCGCAGCCGGCGCGGTCGGTTCGGTGGCCGGTCAGCTCGCCAAGGCCGCCGGCGCCCGGGTGGTCGGGATCGCGGGCGGACCGGAGAAGTGTGCCCTGCTCACCGATCAACTCGGTTTCGACGCGGCGGTGGACTACCGCGCCGACGACTGGGCCCGCCAGCTTGCCGCCGCGACGCCCAACGGCATCGACGTCGACTTCGAGAACGTCGGCGGCGACATCATGGACGCGATCTTTGCGCGCGTGAACGTCGGTGCGCGGATCGCGCTCTGCGGGCTGATCTCGGGCTACAACGAGACCAACCCGCCGCCGGGGCCGCGCGCATTCGGCAACCTGCTGATCCAGCGCGCCACCCTGAAGGGCTTCATCGTCCTCGATCACTTCCTACGGGCACCGGAGGCCAACAGCGAGATCTCCGAGCTGATCGCCGCCGGCAAGCTCACCCCGCTCGAAACCGTCGTCGAGGGCTTCGAGCAGCTGCCGACCGCGATCAACATGCTGTTCGACGGCAAGAATGTCGGCAAGCTCGTGGTGAAGATCTCCGGATAGCGACACCGGGGCCACCCGGCCGGGCCGGGCTGTAGCGTTGCCAAGGTGAATTCGCGTATGCCTCGGTTCGTCACACTCGCCGTCGGTGTCACCTCGTTGGCGGCGGCGCTCGCCGGTTGTGGCGGTTCGGACAGCACCTCTTCGTCGAAAACGTCGTCGGTCACCGACCTGTTCCTGCCCCCGGGTGGCGAAACCGTCACCGCCTGCCCCGCCAAGCCGCCGGCGGAAGGCGTTGCGGCCGACTGGACCTTGAAGGGAGCCACCGGCAGCATCGCGGTGACCGGCTCCACGAACTCCGCCGCACCGAGCGTCGTCGTGACCGGGCCGTTCAAGGTCACCCAGACCGAGGTGCACACGTTGCACGCCGGCGACGGCCGCGTCGTCGGGGACCACGCAACGGTGTCGGTCTGCTACATGGGTGTCAACGGACGCGACGGGTCGGTGTTCGACAGCAGCTACGAACGAGGCAAGCCGGTCGATTTCGGTCTGGACCGCGTGGTCCCGGGATTCCAGAAGGCCATTGCGGGTCAGAAGGTCGGGTCGACGGTGGCGGTCGCGATGGTCCCGGCCGACGGTTATCCCGACGGGCAGCCGGCCGCCGGAATCCTGCCCGGCGACACGCTCGTCTTCGCGATCAAGATCCTCAACGCCTCCCGCTGAGCCTGGGCCGCCATGGAATCGAGCCGGGTGGATCGGTGGCTGTGGGCGGTGCGGATCACCAAAACCCGGCCGGACGCCGCCGCCGCGTGCCGCGGCGGACACGTGCGGGTCAACAACCGCCCGGCGAAGCCGGCGACGACAGTGTCGCCCGGTGACGTGGTGAGTGCCCTGGTGGGCGATCGCACCCGCATCGTCGAAGTGCTGCGGGTGATTCAGAAGCGGGTGGGCGCGGCCGACGCGGTGACCTGCTACCTGGACCGAACACCACCGCCCCCACCGGCATCCGCCACGGCGATGGCCACTCGGGACCGCGGCGCGGGACGGCCGACCAAACGGGATCGGCGGGTGCTGGACAAATGGCGGGCCCAACAGCGCTGAAGGTCACTGCGGATGCGTGGCCAGATACTCCCCCACCGGAATCCGCGACGACGAGACGTACCCGATCGGCAGCAGCAGATCACCGGCGGTGGTCCGGTAGTAGGTGTCCCAGCGGTAGTAGCTGGCGAACCCGGCCGGGTCGCCGCCCATCACCGCGGCGTAGTCGTTGACCGCCCGCACGTAGTAGTCGGAATGGTTGTATCCCCAGATCGCCTTGTCGCGATTGGTAGCAAAACCGTTGGCGGCCAACAGGCGACCGGCCGCCATGATGGCATCGCGCGGCGAGTGGATGTCGCCCCCGTTGCCGTAGGCCGCGAACGTCGACGGCAGGAACTGCATCGGCCCCTGGGCGGCGTCATCGCTGACGCCATTGATGCGGCCGAAGCCGGTCTCGACGAAGTTGATCGCCGCCAGGTAGTTCCACGGCACCCCGGACGCGGCCTCGGCCGCGCGGTAGCTGGCCATCAACTCGTTCGCCGGCACCGGCGGCACCACCCGCCACGGCGGCATGGTGTCTTTCGGGTCGGTGAGCGCCATGAGTGCACGACGCGCGTCGATGTTGCGGTCGTAGACCGCTTGCAGCGCCGCCGGGATCTGCGCGCGAGCGATCGCATCCCACTCGGGGTGCGCGCCCAGGGTGCGGTAGGCGACCTGTTGCCGACGGGCCGCGGCGGCCAGCACCTGCTCCGGCGACGAGGTGTTCCGCAACGCCTGATCGGCTGCGACCAGGTCAGCGGCCAGCGCGGCGGGATCCACGCCCGGTGCCGCGCCGGCGGGGAGCGCCGCCGTCATCGCGCAGCCGACGGCGATAACCAGGGAGGCGACCAAACGCCACAACCGTGCAACCATGCCGTTCATCTTCTCCCGTGAGCCGTCCCGAACCGCGCAGGGCGCCTGATCGGAGCGTCCCCGGATATCTAGAACACGTTTCGCTTTGCTCGTAGACCGACCAATCACCGCTGGTCACTTCCGCAAGCAGAGGACTAGCGACTGTTACATTGATGGCCGTTCAGCTCACGTCGTCAAGGGAGAGCGCATGACCACCACCAGCGTGACGACCGACGTTCTGGTCGTCGGGTACGGCGCGGCCGGTACCTCCGCCGCGATCACCGCCCGCGAACTGGGCGCCGAGGTCATCGCGGTCGACCGTGCCAACGGCGGCGGTGCCACCGCGATCTCCGGGGGCATCATCTATGCGGGCGGCGGCACATCGGTCCAGAAAGAAGCCGGTGTGCATGACACCGCCGAGCAGATGCTGGACTACCTGCGCCTGGAGGTCGGCGACGCGGTCCGGCCCGACACACTGCAGCGCTTCGTCGACGGCAGCCCGGAGATGATCGACTGGTTGCAGTCGCACGGGGTGCCGTTCAACTCCGGCCTGTGCCCCTACAAGACGTCTTTTCCCAACAATCGCTACTACCTGTACCACTCGGGCAGTGAGAACGCCGGAGCATTCCGCGCCCACACCCCGCCGGTGCAGCGCGGCCACCGCGCCTACGGCAAGGGCACCTCCGGCAAGAAGATCTACGCGCCGCTGGCCGAATCGGCCCGCAAGCTCGGCGTGGACTTCCGCCCGCACACCACCGTCACCGACCTGCTGCAGGACCCGTCGGGCCGGGTGGTCGGCGTGCGGGCCACCACCATGGGGCAGGCGCCCCGCCGCATCCAGCGCCGCTACGCCCGCCTGGCTGCGCTCTCGTCGAAACCCGGTGTCTACTACCCGCCGCTCCGCGCCGCGATGGACCGCCGCCTGGAGAAACTGCAACGGCGCTACGGCAAAACGATCGAGATCATCGCGCGCCGCGGGGTGATCATCTGCGCCGGCGGTTTCATCGCCAACACCGAATGGCGCAAGCGCTACGCACCGGAATTCAACGGTGGCCTGCCCCTGGGCACCAGCGGCGACGACGGGAGCGGCATCGCGCTGGCCCAGAGCGTCGGCGCGGTACCCGATCGCATGGACAACGTCTCGGTGTGGAAGTTCATCACGCCCCCCAGTGCCTTCATCTCGGCGATCATCGTCGACGCCGACGGCCGACGGGTGATCGACGAGTCCCGCTACGGTGCCGCCGTCGGACAGGCCATGGTGAAAAACCATGGCAGCCAGGGCTGGATCCTGGCCGACGCCCGCCTCATGTCGGAGGCCCGCCGCCAACTGCTCACCCAGACGTTGTGGTTCCAACGCGCCCAGGGCGCCGCGCTGATCTTCACCGGCGCCGTGCGCGGTGCCACGCTGGCCGAGGCGGCTCGGGCAGCAGGCATCGATGCCGAGGGCTTGGCAGCCACAGTCGCCGCCCACAACGACGCGATCGACTCCGGCACCGTCGACCCGGCCGGTAAACCCGCCGACTTCTGCCGGCGCATCGATCAGGGACCATTCACGCTGATGGACATCTCGGTGCGGCCCAACGTCTTACGCCCCACCCCCATGCTCACCCTGGGTGGCGTCCGGGTCTCCGAAGACACCGGCGCGGTGGTCGACGCCAACGACAATCCGATTCCGGGGCTCTACAGTGCCGGCCGCACCGCCATCGGCATCGCCTCGAAGTCCTACGTCAGCGGACTGTCGATCGCCGACTGCGTGTTTGCCGGACGCCGCGCCGGGGCCACCGCCGCTGCTCAACCCAGTTAGGCGGTCAGCCCAGCCGCCGAAGCGACGATCCAGGCCAGCTCCGGATAGAAGATGTCGCTGTGCGCGCCGGACGGCGGACCGCCCTTGATCACTATCGCCGAGGAGTCCACATTGAGGATGGCGCCCTTGGCAAAGGAATACGGGGTCCGCACTGCGCCGATGGGCTCGGTCGGTGCCTGGTAGGCGCCCAGCGAACCGATAGCGCGCCACCGGCCCAGCGGATCATCGTCAATGCCGGCACTGTCATCGCCGGCAGCGGCCGAGGCCAGCGGGTACATCACGCCCAGGGCCATGTCGTGGCTGGAATAACAGACAGTCAGCGGTCCGTCGACGCGGGATAGGCGCCCGGCCAGCGCGCCACTGGGGTGCGGGGACGAGAACGGAAGCTCATCGAGAAAAGCGAATCGGGAGAAGGCGCCCTCAAGCAGCGTGACCGACTTGACCGGGGACGGCGTGGAAGTTGGTCCGCCGGCCAGCGCGAAGGACACCACCCGGGCGCCGAAACTGTGGCCCACCAAGTGGATTCGCAAGGTGGGGAACCTGGCGGCGATAACTACCAGCAGTGGTCCGACGCCACGTTCCCCGACGACCCCGGCGCGGTTCTTCATCTGCCAGTAGGTCAGCTGACGCAGCGCCTGCTTGGCGCCGATCCACAGCTTCCTTATGCTGTCGCCGAGGCCCGCGCCACCGCCCCCGCCACCATCGCTGAGGTCGACGCCCGCGTCGGTCAGCGCGTCGGCGAAGCTCTCGAAGACGTCGTCAGCGCGTTTGTCGTCGTCCAACATGCCGGGCCGGGTGGGGTCGGCAGTCTCAGCCTCGCCATCGTCGAACCCGGCCCGCACCTTGTCGCTGAATTTGCGCATGGCCGTCAACATTTCGCCGCGCTGTTCCTGGTCAGGCTCCGTCGCCAGCAGTGTGGTGAGGTGGCGGAGCTCGGCGGCCCCCGACGGGAACAGGGAGACGAGGTCAGCCAACTGTTGTGGGCTCAGGCTTGGGTCGGCATCGAACGTCGTGGCGGTGTCATCCAACCCGGCAGCACCGGGTACCGCGCCACCGGGCGTGGGATCGAAGTCCGGAATGGGTTCGTCGCGCCACATCGCCGAAGGCCATCGGATTCCCAGAAAGCCGATGGTGCGGCCAGGGCCGAGTTGGTCATCGAGCAAGGCGGACCATCGCTGGTACAGCGAGGCGGCCGTCGCCTCGTCGTTGTTCCAGCCGTGGCTGAAGATCACCAGGTCAGCGACCTTGGCGGCCTCGAGTTGCTTCAGGAATTGCCTTTCACCGTCCTGGTCGACATCTCCTTTGGCATCGAATGACAGCGCCCAGGGTGTGGTGGTGCGTGTGGTCATGGTGGTGCCCCTTCGCCGATGTCACGGTGTTTGCAGTGCGCGCATGAGATCGACCAGACCTGCGCCTTGGAAACTCGGGTCACGATTGAGCGACGTCGCCGACGAGGTGAAGATTCGCTTGACCTCGTCGGGCTTCCCCACGAATTCGCGCTGTACCGAGAGAAATGCCGCGACGGCACCCGACACGTGCGGAGCGGCCATGCTCGTACCGCTGTCCTGGATGTACACCGCTGCGCCGTCGAACCCGTCGAGTTTGGCTTGCTGGATTCTGGTGAGGTTCTTGCCGGCAGCAGCCGAAGTGATCAGTTCGCCGGGCGCCACCAGGTCGGGTTTGGGCCGGCCGTCCCCGGTCGGCCCGCGCGAGGAGAAGTAGGAAATCCCGTTGGTGTGTGGCGAATCCCGGTGTGTCGAGCCAACCGTGATGGCTAAGTCGGCATTGCCCGGATCGTTGATCGTGATGGCGGCGCTGAATTGGTTGACATCGGACTTCTGAACATTGAGTTTGACGTAGCCAGAGTTTCCGGCCGCGACTACCACGACGACGCCGGTACGCACCAACCGGTTCACTTCCAGGCATAGCGGGCTCTGTCCGCAGGCGAACCACTCAGCGAGGAAGTCGTAGCCCAGGCTGAGATTGACGCCGTGGATTCTGCTCAGCTTGCCGGTGTCGCCGTTCTTCTCGCGGACGTAAGCCAGCGCATTGATCACCCTGGCAGTCCGCGCCGTGAGGTCACCGAGGCCGCCGAGTACCTTCAGGCTGACCAATTTTGCGTGCGGTGCAACGCCGTTGAGTTGTTCGAGGTCCACCGGACGCGGCGAGAGGATCGGGTCGGCACCCGCAACTGCCCCGTTGTTCCGTCGCCTCTCGACGGCGATCGCGTGGGGCTCGCCACTGTCAGGCTTCCACCGGGCCAGGCCGCCGGCGATGATGCCGGCCACATGGGTTCCGTGCCCGTCGTCATCGACGAGAGCTGCGGCAGGATCGCTGCTGCCGGAAACGAAGTCATGATGTAGGTCTGCCACCGACGGGTCACTGAGCGTGTGTTCACCCTGGAAGTGCGGGTGGGTGCCGTCGATACCGGAATCGATCACCGCCCACACGATGCCGTCACCGAAGGCTGCGAACGAACGTTGCGCGGGCACCGCCTTGACCGTCGTGGTGGAGACGTCGATCTGGCGGTGCACCTCGAAGTCGGGCCAGATGCGGAAGATGGCCCGGTATGGCCAGTCGCCGGCAGCCGAATCTGCCGTCGCGATGTTCTGCATCTGCGCCGGCGTCAGGTCACCAGACAGGTATTGATCGGCGATCACGGTCGGTTCACCCTGCGCACCAACAAATTTCCACAGGTTCTGGACTCGGGCGATCGCCCCGGCCAAGCCACCGGCGATGGCTGGGTCTGCGCCAAGCCCGTAGCGCAGATTCAGCTCGATCATGATCGGTTCAGGTTCATCCGCCGGCTGTTCATCGTCGACGAAGCCTGGCCCGGCGTCCCGGAACGACGACCTGAATGAATGCGTCGCTCGGAAGAGATCGAGATTTGCGGCGTGTTCTACAGCTGGCCGAAGCTTCCGTTGCAGTGGTGCGGTGACGACCCCGGGTTGCAACAGATCAGACGGAGGAGGCGCTTCTTCTCCGGTCGGTGCGGGAGCCGCCGCGACCAGAGCGCCGATCTGACATGCGGTGGCGTAGTGCTGACGACCCGCAGCGGTGGTACGTACCGCGCCCTTGAGTCGCCGCAGGTATTTCTGCTTTGTCAGCGCTTTGATGGCCTCGTCGACCCACCGCTCCCACGACGGCCGGGCACCGTCATAGAGCCGGTCCCCGGGCAAGAACGACGCCGCGAATTTGGCACCCACCATCTCCTTGACCCGGGTTGCGGTGGGCGGGGTGTCGGTTGTCTCTAACTCCAGCACTGCGCACATCACCCTTGCCGCCCAGGATATTTCGGGCGGCGGTGGATCCAGTTCACTGAATTCTGCGTGATCAGTCATGACGAGATCTACGCCGAGTGGCATCACCGCGGCGGTTCATCAGTGACGATCCGCAGACTGCCATGTCCCAACCCCATGTGATGCTGAGTGCTACGCAGGCGATACAGCTACCGTGCAAGCAACTTACTCCGCCACCATGCCCGTACACCGAGCATTCGCGGATTCACGACCCCGCCGCAAGCGCGGACAGCTATCGCTGCGCCTCGACGAAGTAGCCGCGCGGCACGTCGGGTCCAGCCGCTGCCGTCACCGACGGAAACCAGCGGTTCCACCGGTTACCCGGCCCCGCCACATCGGTCACCACGGCCGACCAACCGAGTCGTTCGACGAGCTCCCCGGGCTCGTCCGTACCGAACAGCCACGGTGAACCCTGCTGTGCCATGGACTGCAGCAACGGCGCCATCGACGGCGCTTCCAGCAGCGTCTTGCCGACCACGTCATACAGCAGCACCGAGCCGGGCGCCGACAGCGCGTCGACACGGGCGAACAGGGCACGCACTGCGGACTCGTCGAGGTACTGCAGCAGACCCTCGATGAGCCAGACGCTGGGCGCGGCCGCGTCGAAACCCGCGGCCTCCAAGGCGGCAGGCCAGTCCTCGGCTAGGTCGATACCGAGCGGCACCCGCCGGCAACGCGGCTCATCGCCGGCGAGCAGCTCGGCTTTGGCCGCGATGACCGCTGGTTGATCGACTTCGTAGACGGTGCTGTGTTCCGGCCAGGGCAGCCGGTATGCCCGGGCGTCCATGCCGGCCGCCAGGATGACCACCTGGGTGACGCCGGCCCTCAGTAGGGCCTCGTCCCAGAAGCGGGTACGGACGACGATCTGCCAGGTCGACTGCTCACCCGAGTTGGCGATGGCCGCGTCCAGCATCCGCCGGCCATCCTCCCCCGCCAGCTTGTCGGCGAACGGATCGGTGAACAGGGCGTCATCGCGGGCGGATTCCTTGGCGCGGATCGCGGCGACGAGGATCCCGGTGCTGGCGACGGCTTCTCGGGTGCGGTACATGACCCCATCATCTGGGACGGCGGTGGCGGTTGGCTTGGATATTTTTGCCGCCGCTCACCCGCGCGGCGTCGTCGGCGAATCCTCGATCAGGTCAACGTGCCCGGCCAACCACGAACGACGCCGCAGGTACTGGGTGGGGGTGGTCGCGGTGAACGCGCGAAACTCCCGCACGAAGTGCGCCTGATCGAAGTACCCCAGCTCTGCTGCCAGGGCAGCACCCCGCGCCGCCCCACTGTCGAGGCGCGTGAGGGCGGCCTGCAGTCGCCGCACCCGCAGGTAGGCCTTGGGCGTAAGACCGACCTGGGCGCGAAACATGTTGATCAGCCGTTTGGGCGACGAGCCGGTGAGTGCGACCGCATCACCGACACGCATCGACGGATTGCGTTCCGCGCTGTCCAACACCGCGGTCACGTCACCGTGCAGAGCGAATTGCTTGTCCTGCAACCGATTCATGAGAAACGCTTCGAGCAGCATGACGCGTGCGGCAGCCGAGGAGGCTTCTGCCAACCGCTGGCGCAGCGTCACCGCCGCGCGCCCCCACAGCTCGCCCAGCCCGACGCAGGCATCCGTCAACTCCCCCTGCGCGATGCCGACGAACGGCCACGCGCCGCCGGAGCGAAAGTGCACGGTGATGACGGTCTGTGCCGTGTCGATCTGTGTCACGTAGGACGCGGTGCCGGCGCCGATGAAGAACGCGGGTGGCACGCTCACCCGGGTGCACGCATCGGCGCCGAAGAAGTCCACCTCCGGCCGCTCGCCGATATCGATGACGATGGTCGCCGCTCCGCGCGGCAAGGCGCGGCTCCGGTGCGGACCACCCGCACGGCGATCCCAGTACCCGAAGTAAGCGATGCTCTCCGACAGCGGCGGTCGGGGCCGAAACAGCTGCGGCTCCATCACCCCTCCTCGATGAGCCTGCGGAAACGTGCCGCCGGGAAAGTGGCCGCGCCCGCCGTGGTGACTCGCTCCACCAGGGCAAGGTCCGAGGTCGCCACGGTGATGTCCTGCGGTCGGTCGTCGGCCCGGACCAGCCGCGCAATCTCGTCGTCGGCGGAGTTGGCGCCTGGTCGTGGCGCCGCCGTGATCGTGACGGCGTCCGAGTCGATGGGCGGCGACGGCGGCTTTTCGAAGACCACCGTGACTTCCTGGCCGTGCGCTGCTGCCCAGACCTCGAGCTGTCGGGTCAACCGCACCATCGCGGCGTGGCGGTCCTTCCACCAGCCGTCAGGACGCGCACCGATCACGTTCATCGCGTCCACGATCCACCGCACCACTCCGACGGTACGGTGCAGCCATGAGCCTGCGCCACGACGATGCAG
This sequence comes from Mycobacterium sp. SMC-19, assembly GCF_045310815.1. NCBI lineage: Bacteria > Bacillati > Actinomycetota > Actinomycetes > Mycobacteriales > Mycobacteriaceae > Mycobacterium > Mycobacterium sp. SMC-19. The sequence goes on from NZ_JBJIAM010000002.1 coordinate 524,662, forward strand.
AGCGAAGCGATGAGGAGGAGTGGCGCCATGAGCCTGGTCAACTATGAGTGCCACGACCACGTCGCGACCATCACCTTGAACCGGCCCGAGGCCCGCAACGCCATCAACGGGGCGATGCGCGAGGACCTCAACGCCGCCTGGGACCGGTTCCGCGCCGAGGAGGACGCCTGGGTCGGGATTCTCACGGCCGAAGGCGACGTGTTCTGCGCCGGCGCCGATCTCAAGGACTCGGCGGGCGCGGTCGGCACCTTTCCCGGCACGTTCTGGGAGAAGCCCACGATCAACTCGTTCGAATCGGGCATGGAACTCTTCAAGCCGACGATCGCCGCCGTGCACGGCCCGTGTGTGGGCTACGGCCTCACCGGATTGTTGTTCTGCGACTTCATCATCGCCAGCACCGATGCGGTGTTCCGCTTCCCCGAAGTGTCCCTGGGAGTGCCCACCATCGTCGGGGCGATCCGGCTGCCGCAGCGGGTGGGCTGGGCCAACGCGATGGAGCTGTTGTTGACCGGGGAGCCGATCAGCGCGCAACGCGCCAAGGACATCGGCCTGGTGTGGAAACTCGTCGAGCCCGACGCGCTGCAAGACACCGCCCGAGCCTGGGCACACACCCTCACCAAGGCCGCTCCCCTGGCGCAGCGCGCCACCAAGGAAGTGGCGTGGCGCGGCACCGACATGAGCTGGATCGACGCCGTGCGGTTCGGCGAAACGATGCGCAAGGTGGCCGCAGCGACCGAGGACGTCGCCGAGGGACTACAAGCGTGGCGAGAGCAGCGGCCACCGCAGTGGCGGGGCCGCTGACTCCCGAACGGCCAGTGGGGCCTAGGCCCCGGCCAGTGCTGCCAGCGCGGCGTCGTAGTTCGGCTCCTGGCCGATCTCCGGCACCAGCTCGGTGTAGGCGACGTTGCCGTCTGCGCCGATCACCACGATCGCCCGGCCCAGCAGTCCGGCCAGCGGACCATCGGCGATGGTGATCCCGTAGTCGGCACCGAAGCTGTCCCGGAAGCCCGAGGCGCTGGTGACATTCTCGATGTCCTCGGCACCGCAGAACCGCTTCTGCGCGAACGGCAGGTCGTTGGAGACACACAGCACGGCCCCACCCGCGGCCGCCCGCTCGTTGAAGGTCCGCACGCTGGTCGCACAGACCGGGGTGTCGACCGACGGGAAGATGTTCAGCAGAACCGGCTTACCGGCGAACTGCCCACTGTCCACCACGCTCAGGTCGGTTCCGGTCAAGCTGAACGCCGGTGCTGCCGAACCGACGGCCGGCAACTCGCCTACGGTGTTGATCTGGTTTCCCTTTAACGTGATCTGCGCCATGGCAACAGTCTGCCAAGCGCGTCAACCTGCGTCCACGGCGGGCCGCTGTCGCCGCGCTCAGCGCCCGGCGGCCACCGGCTCAGGCTTCTCGTGGGGCTCCAAGATCGGCGGGACCGTCGCGGCGGCCACCACACTCAAATAAGCCACCGCAAAGCACAGCACCACGTACCAGAGACATCCCACCGGGTCGCCGTTAGCGGTCAGCCCGCCCGACGCATCCAGGTAGGCCGGCAGGGCCGTCAGCCACAGCACCGTCATGACCGACAGATACACCGCGGCGTAGCGGACCATCAGCGGGTTGTCGTAGCGACCGGCGGCAAACAGATTCAGCCGCAAGCGGCGCCACTGGATGATCAGGATCGGGATGGCCACCGCGGTCATGATGAGAAGTTCAGCGGCATAGGCGATCCCGGTCAGCCTCCCGTCAGTGGCGGCACCGAGCAGGGTCGCCGGCAGCGGCAGGATGCCGGTGCCGAGCGAGGCCAGCACGCCGATGACGATCGTCCGCCACAACACCTGCAGCCCACCGAATCTCCGGCCGTGATCGACCTGACGACCGACCAACAGTTGGACACAGAACGCCAGCGACGCCGGCCACAGCGCCGCGAACACCACCACGCTGCCCATCGGCACCGAGGTGAACATGGGTTGGTTCAGCGGGTTGTCCACCGACCATTCCCACCAGCGCAGCTGCGGGCCGAGGTGGTCGAAGATCTCATAGAAGGCGTGGTGGACAAAGCCCACGCAGATCGCGCCGACGATGACACCGTAGCGCCGGAACACGCCCAGGATCCGGACGATCTCGAAGGAGATGGTGGCCATCATCGGGTAGATCGCGACGATGTACAGCGGGAGGCGCCCCCACAGGAATTCGACGGTGAACACGTTGTGCGCGAACATCGTGTCGACTTGATCGGCGATGCCGAACGCCCCGGGAAAATAGAGCGGCGGTTCGATGATCAGCAGATAGGCGATCGCCCCGAACCACAGTGCCAAGTTGGTGGCATCGCCGCGGCGGTACCGGATGATCGCGTAGATCAGTGCCAGCACGGCACCGGTGATCACGGTGATCTCCAGGACCGGCAGCGTCCAGTTCTCCAGCTGCAGGGGGTTGCGGAATTCCAGCAGTCCCCCGGCCTCGCCGCAGGAGAAGCCCAGCGACTCGGCGAGGCGCTCGAATGTCGGGGCACACAAGTCGGGCATCAGGCGCTCTTCTCCTCTGCGGTGTACCACTTGGTCACGTCGTAGCCGTCGTCATAGCGGGCGAACCACTCATTGGCCAGGACCGGGATCTTTTCGTGAGCCGGTTTGTGATTGGGCAGCTGGCTGCGGATGATACCGGCTACCGCGGTGGCCATTTCGCGCTTTGGCAGATGTTTGAAGGCGTCGGCGACAGGACCCTCGTCCGCGGGCCAGCCGAACGGGACCCGCCGCCTCCACGCCTGCTTGGCGCGGTAGGTACTGAACAGTGACAGGGCGTCAACCTTGCGGTCCGCCAAGGGAACGTGCCGATTGAAGCCCTCGCACGCCACCTTGATCACGCTCATCACGTGCTTGAAGATCGACGGCGCCATCCGCATCCGGTACCACGGGTCGTTGATGACATGGTCGTAGATGATCAGCGCGGAGCTGCGGTGCTCGACTTCCTCGACGAAGTGCCACAAGAACAGTGACGCCACCCGGTCGTCGCCCGGAGCGAACAGGGTGTTGTCGTGGTCGAGCATCAGCTTGAAGACCGGGGTGAAGGTGGCCTCGAGGTCGGCGGTGTAGGCCAGCCGGTAGTCCAGTGATTTTTCGGCGGCCATCTTGTCGAACATGGCGTTGCACTCATCGACGGTCTCCTTGAGACCCGGGTAGGCCCTGACCAATGCCTTGGCATGGCCGCGGTGGGCCATGGAGTGCTGACCCTCCTGACGCACGAAGGCGTCGGCCTCTTCGGCGACCACCGGGTCGGTGATCAGCGGCATCGCCTCGGCGATCATGCCGCCGATCATCTTCTCGAAGCCGATCGCCAGCAGCGAGACAGCGTTGGCCATCGACGAGAACGCCGGGTTGGCTTCGTTCCACAAAAACGGCACGGGGTACTCGGCGAACGCGAACCGCAGTTTGCGCACGATCAGGTCGGTCATCACTACCTCAGCTCAAAACATACAACTGGACATCTTCGCGTATGATTGTTCGATGCACCAAGCTTGTCAAGCAGGCCACTGATGGCACGCCGACGGGGCTGGGGAGGCAACCCGCCACACACCGACGAAGAAGCCGGCCGGCGAATCATCGCCGCGGCCGTCGAGCTGGTCGCCGAGACCGGGTCGGCGGTGTCGCTGGCCGACGTCGCCACGTCACTCGGGGTGATCCGCCAGACGGTGTATCGCTACTTCCCCACCGCCGATGCGCTGATGCGCGCCGTGGCCATCGCCTCCGTCGACGACTTCCTCGACCGGCTCACCGAGCACGTGCACGGCATTCACGGCCCCGCCGACGCGCTCGCCGAAGGCGCCGTCTACACCCTCGATGCCGTAGCCCGCTCCCCACACCTGGGCGCCATGTTGTCGTCATCGTCGGCGCACAACCGAGAGATGGCCTCGCAAGAGGCCCGCGACTTCGGCATGCGGATGATCGAGCGCTTCGACGTCGACTGGAAGCGACACGGCTACGACGAAGCGGCGCTGCGCGAACTCGTGGAGTTCACCCTGCGGATCATGCTCTCGTTCGTCGTGGCCCCCAACGATCCGGATCGCTCCCCCGATGAGCTGCGCCGATTCCTGCGCCGCTGGCTCGGCGAAGCCGTCGCCGCCCAGCCGCGGCACGCCATCGACTGACCCGCCTCCCCATACCCCCTAGGGTTCTTCGGGAATATTCGTATACCCTATGGGGTATAGTATTCACGAAGCGGCCGAGTGGAGGGAATCAAGACGTGATGGGTATGCGCGCGATCGTGAGCCGAGCCTGGGTCCCCGTCGTGGTCGCGTCGGCGGCAGTCGTCGGAACACTGGCCGTCATCAACCTGCGTGGCGCGTTCGGCGCCGACGAGATCTTCCGCTGGGACGGCAGCGGTTCGCAGGTGATCAACTCGATCAACGAAAAGCAGGTCCGCTACGAGGTTTTCGGGTCTGACACCGTGGCCGGCTCGGTGAGCTATCTGAACCCCGAGGCCCAGCCCGCGCAGGCGACGTTCACCGGCTTGCCCTGGAGCCACACCATGACCACCACAAGTCCATCTGTCATCGGCAATCTGGTCGCCCAAGGTGATGGCGACCAGATCGGCTGCCGCATCACGGTCAACGGCGCCGTCAAAGACGAGCAGCTGGCCACCGGGCACCACGCCCAGGTGTTCTGTCTGGTCAAAGGCGCATGAGCGGGCACGGCACCCCTCGCCCGGGGTATATGCGGGCGGTTCGCCGGCTGGCCTGGCCGCTGGTGATCTTCTGGCTGCTACTGACCGTCGGTCTCAACGTGCTGGTTCCGCCGATCGAGTCGGTGGCGCGCGAGAACGCGGTCACGATGTCGCCCCAGGACGCGCCGTCGATGATCGCGGCCAAGCACATCGGCGCCACGTTCGACGAATTCGACTCCGATGCCATGGTGATGCTAGTGCTCGAAGGCGAGACCGAGCTGGGTCCCGAGGCGCATCGCTATTACGACACCGTGATCGCCAAACTGGCGGCCGATCACGAACACGTCCAGCACATCGCGGACCTGTGGGGCGACCCGATCACCGCCGCCGGAGTGCAAAGCACCGACGGCAAAGCCGCCTACGCGCAGATCAACACCGCGGGTGATCAGGGCAGCACCCTGGGCAACGAGTCGGTCGACGCGGTTTCCAAGATCGTCGGCTCGGTCCCAACACCGGACGGTGTGAAGACCTATGTCACCGGCCAGGCCGCTCTGACCACCGATATGAACGAAGCCGCCGACAAGAGCATGCTCAAGATGATGGGCGTGACCGGAGTGGTCATCATCGTCATGCTGGCCATCGTCTACCGTTCCGCCGCCACCGTGGCGCTCGCGCTGGCGATGGTGGGCTTCGAGATGGGCAGTGCGCGTGGGCTCGTCGCACTCCTCGGGCACCATGGCCTACTGGGCTTCTCGACGTTCGTGGTCGCGATGCTGTCGTCGCTGGCGATCGCGGCCGGGACCGACTACGCGATCTTCCTGATCGGGCGTTACCACGAAGCCCGCAATGCCGGCGAAGACCCCGAGACCGCCTGGTACTCGATGTTTCGCGGCACCTGGCATGTCATCTTGGGCTCGGGACTGACGATCGCGGGCGCGTCACTGTGTCTGCATTTCGCCCGGCTGTCCTACTTCAAAGCCCTGGGCATCCCGTCGGCCCTGGGTCTGCTGGTGGTCATCGCCGGTGCGCTCACCGTGGCCCCGGCCATCGTCGCGATCGCCACCCGGCACGGTCTGCTGGAGCCCAAGCGGGTCGAGGGCCGCGGCTGGCGGCGCATCGGAACCGCCAATGTCCGCTGGCCCGGTGCGGTTTTCGTGGCGGCGCTGTTGGTCACCCTGGCCGGGATACTGGCGGTGCCCAGCATGAAGATCAGCTTCAACGACCGTCACTACATCCCGGCTAGCCTGCCCGCGAACGTCGGATACGACGCAGCCGAACGTCATTTCAGCGCCGCCCGGATGAACCCCGACGTCCTGATGGTCGAAAGCGACCACGATCTTCGCAATCCTGCCGACATGATCATCTTGGACCGCATTGCCAAGAACATGTTTGCCACCCGCGGAGTAGAACGGGTGCAGAGCATCACCCGGCCGTTGGGCAGCCCGATCGACCACACCTCGATACCGTTTCAGGTCAGCATGCAGGCCGTCCCGATCCAGGAGAACCTGCAGTTCATGACCGACCGGCTGTCAGACATGGTCAAGATGAGCGACGACCTGGGCGCCACCGTCGACTCCATGGTGCGACTGCGCGACCTGGTCAACCAGATGAACAGCACCACCGACAAGATGAGCGTCGACATGGCCACGGTCACCGCGACCGTCGACGAGATCCGCGACCACATCGCAGATTTCGATGATGTAGTGCGCCCGATCCGCAACTACTTCTACTGGGAGCAGCACTGTTTCAACATCCCGGCGTGTGATGCGATCCGGTCGGTCTTCGACGCCTACGACGGCATGGACAAGTTCAGCGAGGACATGCGGCCGCTGCTGGCCGACATGGCCGAGGTGAACACGGTGATGCCGCAGCTGGTCGGACAGTTCGACCCGATGATCGCGGTGGCGAAATCCATGCAGGGCAGCCTGCTCGCGATGCATTCGAGCTTCTCCGGGTTGGTGACCCAGATGTCCAGGATGACCGACACGGCCACCGAGATGGGCCGGGCCTTCGACGCCTCCAAGGCGGACGACTACTTTTATCTGCCCCCGGAGGCCTTCGACAACCCCGATTTCCAGAAGGGCCTCAAGCTGTTCTTGTCCCCGGACGGTAAGGCGGCGCGGTTCATCGTCACCTACGACGCCGACCCGGCCACCCCCAAGGGCATCTCATTCGTCGAGCCGATGCTGGCCGCCGCTCACGACGCGGTGAAGGGAACACCGCTGACCGGCGCCAAGTTCTACCTCACCGGAACCGCGGCGGTGTACAACGACATTCAGACCGGCTCGACCTACGACATCCTTATCGTCGGGGCGGCGGCGGTGACGCTGATCTTCATCGTGATGCTGCTGATCACCCGGGCGCTGGTCGCCTCCGCGGTGATCGTCGGGACGGTGCTGCTGTCGCTGGGTGCGGCATTCGGCCTGACCGTGGTGGTGTGGCAGCACATCCTCGGGCTCCCCTTGAACTGGATCGCGCCGGTGTTCGGGGTGATCATCCTGCTGGCGGTGGGCTCGGACTACAACTTGCTGCTGGTCTCCCGGTTCTCTGAGGAGATCGGCGCCGGGATCAAGACCGGGATCATCCGTTCGATCGGCGGAACCGGATCGGTGGTCACCGCCGCGGGCCTGGTGTTCGCCTTCACAATGATGTCGATGGCGGTCAGCGACCTGTATTCGATCGGTCAGGCCGGCAGCACCATAGGGCTCGGTCTGTTGTTCGACACCCTGATCGTGCGCTCGTTCCTGACGCCCTCGATCGCGGCGCTGCTGGGCCGGTGGTTCTGGTGGCCGCAAAACATCCAGAACACCCGGCGAATCCGGATGGCGCCGAACCGGCCCCCCGTTGAAAGCGGCGCGCCCACTACCCCGCTGCCGGTGACCGCGGGATCACCGTAGGCCGAAAGTCGTACTGGGTGGCCGCGCCGCCGATCCCACCCCGTGCCGCCAGGCTGCCGAACGGCACCATCGGCGGCACCGCGGCCGCGTTGCCCATCCCCGCCGCCGGGGCCGCTACCCCGCCGACAGACGGCAGCGTCGTGGCCACCGGAGAGCTGGCCACACCCAGTCCGGTCCAGGCCGGCGGCACCGACAACGCGCCGATCGAAGCGGCTCGGCCCAACCCCGCGGTGGCCGCCGTTCCGCCGGAGAAGCCGGTCAGCGTCACGGTGTTCGCCGCGCCGCCGGCGGAGCTGAGCAGGCCCGAGGCCGCCCCACCGGCGGCCGCCACACCCGCCGCGGCGCCCTTGGCCCCGTTGGAGCCGCCCATCAGCATCCGCATCAGCATGCTCATCGGCATCATGGCCATGCGCATCGGCATCATCAGCGAGTTCAGGCTCGACATCGAGGACGACATCGACCCACCCGTCGAAGCCTCCTCGGTCGGTGCGGCCAGTGCTTGTAGGGCCGTCGGGGTCGTCGAGAGCAGTTGCGGCCCTTGCGACATCAATGCCTCGGTGTCGGTACCGGTGGTCGCGGCAGCCGACTGCGCGACGGAGGCCACCTGGCCCGCCTGCCGGGACGGGTCGGTGGTCTGCGGCGGCGAGGCGAACGGCGTGACCTGGGTGGCGACCGCCGACGCTCCGGCGTAGCCGTACATGGCCGCGGCGTCCTGTGCCCACATCTGAAGGTACTGCGCCTCGGTCGTGGCGATCGCCGCGGTGTTCTGCCCCAGGAGATTGGTGGCGATCAGCGTCTCCTGCAGGGTGCGGTTGGCGGCGATCAGCGGCGGCGGAACCGTTGCCGCGTGGGCGGATTCGTAGGCCGTGACGGCGGCGGCCAGTTGGGCGCCGGCCTGTTCGGCCTGTGCCCCCGTGGCACTGAGCCAGGTCACGTAGGGGCTTGCCGCGGCTGCCATCGTCACCGCCGAGGCGCCCAGCCAGGAACCACTCGTCAGACCCGCGATCACCGAACCGTAGGACGCGGCGGCGGAGTTCAGTTCGGCGGCCAAGTCCTGCCAGGCGGCCGCAGAGGCCAGCAACGAAGCCGGGCCGGGGCCGGCGTACATGCGCGCCGAATTGATCTCCGGCGGCAGGGCTCCGTAGTCCATTGCCTCCCCTTATCTCTTGGCCGGCAATCGATCCGGCAAGATGCTTTAGGAAGGCTAGCTAGCTATTTTTGGCGCCCGACAGGTCTGCGCTGTGCGCCCGCTGTGCGCGCCCACGGTGCTGCAGCAGCCACCTCAGCGCGCACCGAGCGTGCCCGCCACATACTGTTCGCGGCACGCGGTGCGGCCGAGTTTTCCGCTGGTGGTGCGTGGGATTGCCCCGGCAGGGACGAATCGGACATCGGCGGCCTTCACCCCGTGCACCCGCTGCACCTCCGCGCGGATTGCCTCGATCGCCGGCCCGGGGTCCTTGCGGCCGGTGCCGGTCGCCCGCTCGGCGACGATCACCAGCTGATCGGCGATCTCCGCCGGCGCAGCGAATGCGACCACGTAGCCGCCCCGCACCATCGGTGAGGCCGCCGCGACGGTGGCCTCGATGTCCTGGGGATAGTGGCCGCGTCCCCCAAGGGTCATCAGGTCCACCGTGCGGCCGGTCACGTAGAGCTCACCGCCAAAGTAGAAGCCCAGGTCGCCGGTGCGCAGCCATCCGCCGTCGGCCGGTGTCGAGCTGGCATGGCTGCCGTGGTCAAGCCGAGACCGCAGGCGGGCACCGAATGCGTGCCGGGTCTCATCGGGCCTGCCCCAGTAGCCGGCGGTGACGTTGTCACCCTGCAGCCAGATCTCACCGATGTGGCCGTGGGGCAATTCCGCGCCGGCCTCGGCGTCGACGATCACCGCCGACAGGCTGCGGGCGACCTGACCGCACGAGACCTGGGCCACCGCGGCCGGGGCATCGGCGGCCACCGGCGCCGCGCGGCCGGCACCGAGTTGATCACGGTCCACGTACAACACGCTCGCCTGAGCGTCGGGAGCGATGGTGGCCACGAACAGCGTGGCCTCGGCGATCCCGTAGGACGGCTTGATGGCGGTGGACGGCAACCCATACGGCGCGAACGCCTCGTTGAAGGCGGTGATCGCCGCCATGTTCACCGGTTCGGATCCGATGATCATCACCACGTTGGCCAGGTCGACATCGGCACCCGGCGCTGGTAGGCCCCGCGCCGCGGTCAGCTCATAGGCGAAGTTGGGTGCGGCGGTGACCACCCGGCCACGCCGCGAGGCGTCCGACAGCGCGTTGATCCAGCGCTGCGGTCGGCGGATGAATGCCGTCGGCGAGATCAGCGTGGAGTGGCCCCCGTAGACCGCTGGAAATCCGATCATGGACAGACCCATGTCGTGATAGAGCGGTAACCAGCTGAGCCCATGGGTATTTCGATCCAGCATGTCGATCGACAGGATCATCTGCAGCAGGTTGGTGGCAACCGAGCGGTGGGTGACCTGCACGCCGATCGGTGGCCGTGTGGTGCCCGAGGTGTACTGCAGGTGCGAGACGTCGTCGACATCGATCTCGACGGGCACGAAGTCCTCCCCCGCCGAGTCCGGTATCTCGTCGATGACCACCACGTGGGGCTGCAACTGCTGGGGCAGCCTGCCCAGAAATTCGTCGACGATGTGCCGCACCGCAGCTGTCGTCAGGACCACGGCCGGAGTGGAATCTCGCAAGGCGGTGTCGAGTCGCTCGGCGTGCCCCGGGAGTTCGGGAGCGAACAGGGGCACCGCGACGGTTGCGCATTTGACGGCGGCATAGAACCCGGTGACGTAGTCCAGTCCCTGCGGCGCCAGGATCGCGACGCGGTCACCGGGGGCCGTGAGACCTTGCAGGCGGGCGCCGACAGCGCGCAATCGCTCGCCGAGTTGTGTCCAGGTCAGCTCCACCGCCTGGCCCTCGACCTGGCCGGCATAGTCGAGGTAGCGGAATGCCACCGCGTCCCCCACATTGGCGATATTGCGGTCGATCAGCGAGATCAGGGTTTCGCCCGGCGGCAGAACGATGCCGCCCTCGGAGTCCAGGCACTCCTCGATCTGGACCAATCCCTTGCGGGCCGTCGGGCGCGGCATCTGCGTCATGCCCGCAGTCTAAGTCCCAGCTCGTTGGGCGAAGCCTGCTTCGAACGTCAAAGGACCTCCACCACAATGGAGTTGGTGCAGTGACCGATCACATAGCCGGTTCGCGCAGCGCCAGACTGATGAAGAGATAGCCCATGCAGATCAGCAGATTGAGCGAAGCGATCATCAGGCCGGCCACGATGAGCGCGTTCGTCAGGCGACGCCGATTACGCCGTGCCCGGGCCAGTCGCTGCTCATGCTTCATCTCCGTGGCGGCAAGCGCGAACGCATAATCGACCGATTCCGCCGACGCCAGCGGTGCACCGACCGCCATTTCACGAAGCCGAGCGGGCGGAATGCGGACGCCCACGCCGGCGAAGCGCCGGCTCATCCGACGGGCCGCCCAGCGGCCGACCACCACGGGCTGCGGCGCCTGCTCCCAGTGTTCTGCCCACCGGTCCGACCGGTACGTCATAAACCTTGAGTTTAGCCACTTCGGGCCACGAATCCGATGCCTTCGCGGCAGTTCTGCGGCATCAGCGGCGCCGTGCTGAAGATGTAGGCAAAACCGAACTATCGCTCAGCGTACGGCGGCACAATACGGGGAGGAAGCAAGCTGGGACCGCCGCATTGATCCGGTGAAAAGGGAGCGAAATTTCCATGACGACGATCGAGACGAACTCAACGGCGAGCACACCGGTCGAACGCGATGTCGACGCCGACGTCGCAGCTGTGCAGAAGTACTTCGACAGCCCTCGATTCGAAGGCATCACCCGTCTCTACAGCGCTCGTCAAGTCGTCGAGCAGCGCGGCACCATCCCCGCCGACTATCCGGTCGCTCGGGAGGCAGCCACCGCGTTCTACGCCCGGCTGCGTGAGCTGTTCGCCGCCAAGAAGAGCATCACCACCTTCGGGCCGTATTCGCCCGGCCAGGCGGTGGTGATGAAGCGGGTCGGCATCGAGGGCATCTACCTCGGCGGCTGGGCGACCTCGGCGAAGGGCTCCATCACCGAGGACCCGGGCCCAGACCTGGCCAGCTACCCGCTCAGTCAGGTACCCGACGAGGCGGCCGGGCTGGTGCGTGCCCTGCTCACCGCCGACCGCAACCAGCAGTACCTACGCCTGCAGATGACCGCGGAGCAGCGCGCCGCCACTCCCGCCGTGGATTATCGGCCGTTCATCATCGCCGACGCCGACACAGGCCACGGCGGTGATCCGCACGTGCGCAACCTGATCCGGCGCTTCGTCGAATCCGGTGTCCCCGGCTATCACATCGAGGACCAGCGGCCCGGCACCAAGAAGTGTGGGCACCAGGGCGGCAAGGTGCTGGTGCCCTCCGACGAGCAGATCAAGCGGCTCAACACCGCCCGCTTCCAGCTGGACATGATGGGCGTGCCGGGCATCATCGTGGCGCGCACCGACGCCGAGGCGGCCAACCTGGTCGAGAGCCGCTCCGACGAGCGCGACCAGCCGTTCATCCTGGGCACCACCAACCTGAAGATCCCGTCCTACAAGGCGTGTTTCCTAGCGATGACGCGGCGGTTCTACGACTCGGGCATCAAAGAGATCAACGGCCACCTGCTCTACGCCCTGCCCGAGGGCGAGTACGCCGAGGCGGACACCTGGCTGGAACGCCAGGGCATCACCGAGCTGATCACCACGGCCGCGAAGGGCTGGAGCAGCGACGGAAGCCAGTCGGTCGACACCCTCTTCGACGAGATCGAGTCGAAGTTCGTGGAGGCCTGGCAGAACGACGCCGGGCTGATGACATTCGCCGATGCGGTCGCCGAGATGCTGGACTTCGCCGAGCGCGAGGGTGAGCCCAAGGAGATGACCGCCGCGCAGTGGCGCGAATTCTCTTTCCGCGCACCGCTGTACACCGCGCGGGCGAAAGCTGCCGAGCTCAACGCCGACCCAGGCTGGGACTGCGACCGGGCCAAGACTCCCGAAGGCTACTTCCAGGTGCGCGGCGGCATCCCGTATGCGATCGCCAAGTCGCTGGCCGCGGCGCCGTTCGCCGACATTCTGTGGATGGAGACCAAGACCGCCGATCTCGCCGAGGCCCGCGAGTTCGCCGAGGCGATCCACGCGGTGTATCCCGACCAGATGCTGGCCTACAACCTGTCCCCGTCGTTCAACTGGGACACCACCGGCATGACCGACGACCAGATGCGGGCATTCCCCGCCGAGATCGGCAAGTTGGGCTTCGTCTTCAACTTCATCACCTACGGCGGCCACCAGGTCGACGGCGTGGCCTCCGAGGAATTCGCGGCCACCCTGTTGCAGGACGGCATGCTGGCGCTGGCCCGTCTGCAGCGCAAGATGCGGCTGGTGGAGTCGCCGTACCGCACCCCGCAGACGCTGGTCGGCGGCCCGCGCAGCGACGCTGCGCTGGCCGCGTCGTCGGGCCGCACCGCCACCACCAAGGCGATGGGCGCCGGGTCCACCCAACATCAGCATTTGGTGCAGACCGAGGTGCCCAAGAAGCTGCTGGAGGATTGGCTGGCGTTGTGGGCCGAGCACTATCAGCTCGGCGAGAAGCTGCGTGCGCAACTGCGGCCCACCCGTCCCGGATCCGACGTGCTGGAACTGGGGATCTACGGCGAGGGCGACGAGAAGCTCGCCAACGTGATCGTCGACCCGATCAAGGATCGGCACGGTCGCAGCATCTTGACGGTGCGCGACCAGAACACCTTCGCCGAGAAGCTCCGCCAGAAGCGGCTGATGGACCTGGCCCACCTGTGGCTGATCCACCGGTTCAAGGCTGCGGCGGTGCACTACGTCACGCCCACCCAGGACAACCTGTATCAGACGGAGAAGATGATGGAGCACGGCATCTTCAGCAGCGTCAACCAGGAGGTCGGCGAGATCATCGTCGCCGATGTCAACCAGCCGCGCATCGACGAGCTGCTGGCATCGGACCGGGCGGCGCTGGGCAAGCTGATCAGCAAAGAGGGCTAGTCCCGGGGACTCAGCGAACTGTCGTGCGGAACCGATCGCGGTAGGCCTTCGGCGACACGCCTAAGTGATCGACGAACACCCGACGGAGGGTTTCGGGGCTGCCGAAGCCCGCACGGTGTGCGGACTCGGTGACGCTGTGGCCGGCGTCAAGCGCAGCACGGGCGGCATCGATGCGTACCGTTTCGACGTAGCGGGCCGGGGTGGTCCCGAGTTCGGCCTGAAACAGCCTGGTCAGTTGCCGGCTGCTCAAGGCGGCCCGCCGGGCAAGAGCGTCCACGCTGTGGTCGTCGGCCGGGTTCGCCATGATCGCATCGGCAACCTGGCGCAGCGCAGACTGCGGGGGCGGATCGGCCTCGACCAGCGCGGAGAATTGTGACTGTCCGCCTGCGCGTTTGAGGTAGACCACCAACCAACGAGCGACCTCGCGAACCAGCTTGCTGCCGTGATCCATTTCGACCAACGCCAATGCGAGGTCGATGCCGGATGACACCCCAGCTGAGGTGTAGACGTTGCCATCACGAATGAAGATGGCGTCCGGCTCGACTGTGACGTCGGGGAAGGCCCGCGCGAACAACCGGGCGTCGTGCCAGTGCGTGGTGGCACGACGGCCGCTGAGCACGCCGGCCTGAGCCAGGATGAAGGACCCGGTGCAGATGGACGCCAGACGGCGGGTTCGGCTTGCCACCGATCTGACGGCTTCGACAAGCGCGGGATCGATGGGGCGCCGGGGCAGATGGTCGCCACCGGCCACCAACACGGTGTCGGCAGAACCGATGGCGGCAAGGCTGTCGGTGACACCCAGCCGGGCTCCGATCGACGTCGTCACGTCGCGGCCATCCACCGAGGCGATCTTGACCACGTAGTTCGCGCCGAACCTGTTCGCTTCGACGAAGACCTCCCCGGCCCCCGCGACATCCAGGATCGTCACGTCATCGAAGACGACGATCACCACCAGCCGCGGCCTGGCACCGGCGTCAGTCACGCAGCCATTATGTCGCTTTCAGTGCGCGATACGGCTCCGGGAGCATGTCGCATTCTGTGGGAAAGGCGGCGCGAACGCCCACGGCCGAGGCATCCAGCCAAACGCAGAATGGCTACAGGCCCAAACAAGGAGATGCGTCCATGACCCAGTCGATCGAGACCATTGCCGACATCACCATTCCCGACTCGGCGTTGGCGCGGGAGATAACCGAGTTCATTCGAGACACCGAAGACGACCTGCTCTTCGACCATTCGCGCCGGGTGTTTCTGTTCGGCGCGCTGCAGGGCCGCCGCCGCGGGCTGCAACCGGACCTGGAGCTGCTCTACGCCGGCGCGATGTTTCACGATCTGGGCCTCACCCAGCGCTACCGCAGCTCCGCACTTCGCTTCGAGGTCGACGGTGCCAACGCGGCGCGAGATTTCCTGCTGCAGCGTGGAGTCGGCGAAGCCGAGGCCGGCAAGGTGTGGCTCGCCATCGCCCTGCACACCACCCCGGGCGTACCCGAGTTCCTCGCCCCGGAAATCGCCTTGGTCACCGCTGGTGTCGAAACCGATGTGATCGGCCTCGGCCTCGATGACCTGTCCGCCGAGGACATCGCGGCAGTCACCACTGCTCATCGACGTCCGGACTTCAAAAGGCGGATTCTCGCGGCCTTCAACGACGGCATGGAGCATCGGCCGCAGAGCACCTACGGCACCATGAACGCCGATGTCCTCGCTCATTTCGACCCCGAGTTCGTGCCCGTCAACTTCGCCGAACTAATCCTCAACAACCCCTGGCCCGAGTAGGCCCCGAGAACGCGGCTACCCGCGGATCCCCGCAATGGTGTCGGCCAGTGTTTCCCGAGGGGTTCGGAACACGATGCCGAGCTCACGCTCGGCAGGGGTGTCATCGGATTCGGGCATCTGGGTGTAGTACTGCATCCCGGCCTCGGTGAACGGAGTCGAGATCGGCAGCACCTGCTCGACTTGATCCAAGACGCGGCCCGCCCAGCGCAGCGCGACGTCCGGTATCGGCAGCGCGACCATGGGCGAACCCGACAGCTCTTGCAGCAGGCTCGCCAACTCTCCCGGCGGTACCCGCTGGCCACCGGCCATGTAGCGGCGCGGGCCCCGCCCCGGCTCCAGCAGCGCGAGATGCATTGCCGCGAGGTCACGAACGTCGATCACCATCCAGGCACTGCCGCGCCCGGGGATGACATGCATCTGCAGTGCGGCGCGTACACCTTCGCCGGCCTCCCCCAGCCGGTCTCCGACCGGCGGCCCGAGCACCATGCCCGGATAGGTGATGTTGACGGGGGCACCTGCGTCCTGCAGTCCGCGCGCGTAGAGGTCTTCACGGGCTTTCGACTGTCCATATCCGTCAGCGCCCCCGGCCACCGGCAGGTCAGCCCGCAGCATCGTCAGTCCCGGGTGAAACAGCGCAGTGAAACTGGAGACGTGAGTGATCGGGTCCAGCCCCAGCTCGACCGCTCCGCCGAGCACGTTGTGGGCGCCGGCCGAGTTCGTGGCCAGCATCTGCGCCGTCTGGCGTGGATCGGTGGCCACCACGGCGGCAGCGTGTATGACCGCATCGCAGCCGCGCAGAGCCTCGCGCACCGAGTCCGCGTCGGTGATGTCACCGACGACGTAGTCGGACACATCGACACCCAGCCGCTCCACGCTGCTGTGCAGACCCGCGGGGTTTCGAACCAGGAAGCGCACCCGGTGCCCGGCATCGGCGACCGCCTTGGCGGTCCAGCCTCCGACGAATCCGGTTCCACCGGTGATCAGTACGCGCATGGTGTCCATTCGCCAATACTGCTGAGGACAGCCCGATTTCGTCCGGTTTTGCGCTAAGTCCGTTTCGGCAACTGTCCCGCGATCAGCGGTGCGATCCTGTCGGCCATGTACGCATGACCGGCGTCGGTGGGGTGTACACCGTCCGGGCCGATCAGGTCGGGCAGGCCGACGAACCACCGCTCGGCGAGCGGATCGACGAACTCCGCACCGACCACGCGCGCCTCGGTACTAAGGACATCGCGGATCCGCCACACGTTGCCCGGGACGTCGGCGGTGGGCCACGGCGGGCCGATCACCAACATCCGCGCCCCCGGCGCGGTCCGGCGGGCCAAGCCCAGAGTGTCGGCGATCAGTCGGCTCAACTCGCCCGGCTCGACGTCTTGGTCATTACGCGAGCCGAAGAACACCACCAGCGCGTCGTCGGGTCGCACCGCACGGCGGGTCAGATCGCCGTACAGGGCACCGCGGTTGCCGCGCACGCCGTAACCCGCACCGCCCTCGGCGGCCACGTCGGCGCTGACGTACACCCCTCGGCCGGCCAGGTTCTGCCATGCGCGCTCGGTCCAGTTCGCCGCACCGCGGCCGGTGTCCTCGTACCCGGCGGTGTAGGAGTCACCGATCACCGCAATCCGATTCGGGGAGGCACTCAGTGGCACCATCTCGTAGTGGCGCGGCGAGTCGTGATCGCGCGACAAGTAGCCGGTCCCTGCGACCACTGCGACGACCCCGGCCACCATCACGACGGCGAACGTCATCACCCGACTCACGGCTACCTCCCCCAATCAACTTCAGCGAAGACTAGCCGGAACCGCGACCGAGGGCTCCTCAAGGACTTGGTCATCCGAGTCGTCCGAGTCGTTCGAATCGTCCAGGTCATCCAAGCCGTCCGGCTCCACCGGTTCGACCGCCAGGGGATCTTCGGTCGGTGTCACCTGGGCCGACTCGGGCCGGGCGCCGATCATCTTGCGCATCCAGTGCCGACCGGGCTCTTCAACAGCGTGGAACAGCAGCATCGAGAGCAGCGTCGCCGCCACCAGCAAGCCGCACACCATCCACTTGGCCGCGGTCGCCCCCTCGTCGAGCACAATCTCGAATTGCTGTGCCGCCCAATTCCAGGACGTGTGCACCAGCTCGTGGACCATGTACAGGCAGAACGAGATCTGCCCGCCGTAGACCATCACGCGGGTGGACAACAGCGCCGGAAGGCTGCCGATGCCGATCGCCAGGGCCATCACCAGCGGCACGAACAGCACATCGACCAGGCCGCCGCTGTCGTAGAGCCCCGAGATCGGGTGGCCGTCGAAGTAGTACAGGACACCGACCATCGCGACGATGAGCAGTGCGGAGCAATAGCCCGCGGCACGGCGGAACCGGTCCGTCGGGTTGATCTTGCGCACCGCGGCACAGGCCAGCGCGCCCGCGGTGAACTG
Source organism: Mycobacterium sp. SMC-19 (assembly GCF_045310815.1). NCBI lineage: Bacteria > Bacillati > Actinomycetota > Actinomycetes > Mycobacteriales > Mycobacteriaceae > Mycobacterium > Mycobacterium sp. SMC-19. Next base: position 542,464 of record NZ_JBJIAM010000002.1, read on the forward strand.
CATGACGATGCGCGGCAACCAGCTCCACGGGCTGTAGAACTGGCCGGTCGCCAGCAACAGCAGCAGCGGCGGGAGCGAAGCGATGATCGCCAACGCCGCCAGCCCGCGCGCCGAGGTCACCCGCATCATCCGGTACACCGCCAGTACCAGCACCCCGAACAACAGATAGGCCAGCCACTCGGCACTGATCGACCAGGCCGGACCGTCCCAACTCGACCCGTCGAAGAACGGCTCGAACCACAGCTGCACCAGCAGGACCTGGCGCACATAGCTGATCGCGGTGATCCGGCTGAGATCCTCGGTGGGGACATGCCCGACGTGCAACGTGAAGATGACCCACAGCAGCGCCAGGTGCATCGTGACCAGGTAAATCGGCCAGACCCGGGCCAGGCGCAACCACAAGAAGTGCACCGTGGCGCGTGCGGAGAACGTCTCCCCCATTCGCTCCAGGTAGTTCCAGGTCAGTACGAAACCACTGAGGATGAAGAACAGGTCGACGCCCTGAGCACCACGGTCGAGCACCGGGGCGAGCGCATCGCTCAGCTCCGGGGACGCCAATCGCAGCAAGGGCCGGAAGTGAAACAGCACCACCCACACCGCGGCGATGATGCGAAGCCCGGTCAGGGCCTTGATCTCTCCGCTGCGCACAACACTCTTTCGCCGGGTGATTCCGCATGTCCTGGCTGCCTCGGGTGCGGGCCCGCCGAGACGGCCCGGCGATCGGCAGCCGCAACCCGGTAGCCGGCAGCCATCGAAGACTAGCAGCGGGACCGTCCCGGGTGAAGTAATCAGCCGGGCACGTCGGCGACGATACCGACGGGGCGGTTGTGAATACTGTAGCGATGCCAGACGACTACCAGGTTGGGCGCGGAATCGCCGACATCACCGGCGAGCCGGCCGAGTGCGGAATGCTCGGCTACGGCGTGGCCTCACAGCAGACCGACGGACTGCACAACCGGCTGCGCGCGCGGGCGTTCGTCATCGCCGACGCGGCCGCCGGCACCCGGCTGCTATTGGTGGTCTGCGAGGTGCCGCTGCTGCTGGAAAGCGTGCACCACGACGTGCTCGAACGCCTGGCCGCGACCTATGGCGACCTGTACACGTTCCACAACGTGATGCTGACGGCGACGCACACCCATTGCGGCCCTGGCGGTTACTCCGACCACCGGCTCTACAACTCGAACACCAACGGGTTCCGGCACCAGACCTTCAACGCGATCGTCGATGGGATCTGCGAAGCCGTCGACGGGGCGCACGCCGACCTGGCTCCCGCCAGCTTGAGTCTTGCCGTGGGCCGCCTGCACGACGCCAGCAGCAACCGTTCGCCGTCGTCGTTCGCCCGCAACCCCGAGCCCGAACGCGCCCACTTCCCGGACAAGATCGACCCGCAGACCACCTTGCTGCGCATCGAGCGCGACGGCCGGCTGGTCGGTGCGGTGAACTGGTTCGCCACCCACGGCACGTCCATGACCAACCGCAACACGTTGATCAGCGGGGACAACAAGGGCTACGCCGCCTACCAGTGCGAACGCCTGGACCACGGCGTCGACTATCTGGCAGCCACGCCACCGGACTTCATCGCGGCCTTCGCCCAGACCAACTCCGGCGACATGTCGCCGAATCTGAACCATCGCCCCGGCAGCGGCCCCACCGAGGACGAGTTCGAGAACACCCGAATCATCGGGTCCCGCCAAGCCGCCGCGGCCACCGAACTGACGCTGGGGCACGGCACCGAGGTCACCGGGGGCCTGGACGCCCGCACCACCTACGTCGACCTCACGAATTTCGAGGTTAGGCCCGAGTTCACCGGCGACGGCCGGACCCACCGCACCGGGCCCGCGATCGCGGGCGCGTCGTGCCTGGCCGGCACCGACGAGGGTGCCGGCCCGTTGTACCCCGTGTTCAAGCAGGGCCGTAACCGCTTCTTCGACGGCCTGGTCGCCAACACGGTCTTCCGGCTCTCCCCCCGACTGCGCGACGCGCAGGCGCCGAAGGGCGCGGTAGGGCCGGGAACCCGGCTCAACAAGGCGCTGTCGATGCTGATGCCCGAGGGCGGACCGGTGCAGCTGCTGCGCATCGGGCAGCTGTACCTGATCGGCATTCCGGCCGAAGTGACCATCGTGGCAGGTCTGCGGTTGCGCCGCACGGTGGCCGAGATCGTCGGCGCCGAACTGCGAGACGTGCTGGTGGCGGGCTACAGCAACGGCTATCTGCACTACGTCACGACGCCGGAGGAATACGACGAGCAGCGCTACGAGGGTGGCAGCACGCTGTTCGGGCGCTGGGAGCTGCCCGCACTGCAGCAGGTGGTGGCCGAGCTGGCCACGGCGATGCGGGAGCAGCGGCCGGCGCCCGAAGGCCGGCGCCCCGCCGAGCCGTCCCGCCGGCGGCGGTCACGTCGCCGGGCAAAACCGGATGCACTGGCCGCCGGTCAGCGGTTCGGCGATGTCTTGGAAGCTCCACAGCCGGCGTACCTTCCGGGTGCCACGGTCTCGGCGGTGTTCGCCGGCGCGTACCCGAACAATGATCTGCACCGCGGCGGCACCTATGTGCGGGTGGAGCAGCAGAGCGGCGACGGGTGGACCACCGTCGCCGACGACAGCGACTGGTCGACGACCTTCCGCTGGCGACGCGCCGGCCGGCGCGGGTCGACCATCGCCGTGACCTGGACGGTTCCCGACGACACCGCTGCTGGGCGGTACCGGCTTCGCTATGACGGCGACGCGTTGGACCGAGACGGGCGTATCAGTGCGTTCACCGGGGCCACCGAGCCGTTCGAGATCTCACCAAAGCGTTAATCGGCCGCCCAAGAGGCCTTAACTTCGCCGCATAACGTCGGGAAACATCGAGGTCGGCACAGCTGCCGACAACGATCGACATGGAAGGCGGGGGCTGGCATGGCAATCGAGATCACCACACGAGGCACTGCTCGGATCAACCCGGTCGTCGAGTGCGGCGAGGCGCAGATTCGGGCGCACTACCGTCACCTCGCGACGGTGATCGCGATCCGGGGCCGGATCGATGCCAGCAACGTGGACCAGCTCAGCGAACACGCCCGGCGCTTCGTCCTTGCGAAGGAGCCGCTGGTGCTCGACCTGAGCGGGGTCACCTCGTTCGCCGCCGCCGGCATCTGGCTGCTGTGCGTCCTGGACGGCGACTGCCGTGCCGCGGGCGTGGAGTGGACCCTCATCGAGAGCTCGCCGGTCCGGGAACTGCTCGGCGACTTCGACGAGGACGCCATGTTCCCGACGTCACGCTCGGTGGACCAGGCGCTGCACGCCCTTGCCGACGGCAACGACCAGCGCCGCCAGATGCTGCTGCCGCTGTTCCAGAAGTCGGCCTGAGATAGGTCGGAGCCTCGCCACCGCCCTGCGCTGGTGGCCGCCGGTCGGCGTGCTGGCGACATTGGCCCTCGGCTGGGCGGTGGGCCGCGGCTCGACACCCATCGATAACTGGTTCAGTCACGCCACCTTCACCCTGATCGGCGAGCAGCCCCGGTGGCTGCTGATCTTCACCAGCGGCTGGTTGGTGTTGGGGGTGACGGTGGCGTGCCTGGCGGTGGCCTTATCGCGCAGGCAGTGGGCTTTGGCGGCCGCGGTGCTGGCCTGCCCGTTCGCGGTCACCGTCGCCACCATGGCACTCAAGCACCTCTTCGACCGGCGTAATGGGCCCTACCTCGAATACCCCAGCGGCCACACCGCGCTGTTGGTGGCGGTGCTGGGCATGATGGTCGTGGTGGCCGGTTCGAAGGTGGCCCGGCCGTGGGCCCTGACCGCAGCCGCGCTGGTCAGCCTGCTGGGCATGCTCGGGTTGGTGGCCTGCGGCTACCACTTCTTCACCGACACCGTGGGTGCGGCGATGCTCGCCACCGCGCTGGTCTGTGGAACGGCTCGGTTAACGTCTGCGCTGTGATCGTGCTGCTGCCCCCGTCGGAGACCAAACGCGCCGGCGGCGACGGACCACCGCTGCGCCTCGATGCATTGGCATCCCCGGAACTCACCGGCCTGAGGGCGGAACTGGTCGATGAGCTGGTGGGTTTGGCCGCTGATCGCGCGGCCAGCCGCAGCGCACTGGGGTTGTCGGCGTCGCAAGACGCCGAGATCGAGCGCAACGCCGCGCTGCGTACCGCTCCCACCGCGCCGGCGATCAACCGCTATACGGGTGTCTTGTACGAGGCACTGGACATCGACTCGCTGCGCGGCGCCGCTGCCGCCCGGGCCGGCGCCCGGTTGGCCGTGGGTTCCGCTTTGTTCGGGCTGTTGCGGGCCACGGATCCGGTGCCCGCCTACCGCCTCTCGGCGTCCTCGAAGCTGCCCGGCCAACCGGGATTGGTCAAGCGCTGGCGGCCGGTTCTGGAACCGGTGCTGGCCGAGATCGCCGCGGCCGAGCTGGTCGTCGATCTGAGGTCCGGTTCCTATGCGGCACTGGCCGCCGTTCCGGGCTCCGTTCGCGTCGACGTGGTCGCCGAGCACCCCGATGGGCGACGAGTCTCGGTGAGTCACTTCAACAAAGCGCACAAGGGCCAATTGGCGCGGGTCATAGCCACCACCAGGACCGAACCCGATGATGCCGCCGCGGTGGCCGCCATAGCTCGGCGGGCCGGGATGCGGGTGGAACGCGACGATCATCGGCTGACGATCGTGGTGGCCGCATGATCGGGAGGCTGGCCGCGATCGCGCTGATCATGGCGGGATCGACTACCGGCCTGGCATCCGCCGCCCCGGCGGTGCCGCCGGTCAGCCCGAAGGCCGGCGCCGCCGGGTTCGTGGATGTCCGCACCGCGGTGCCGGACGCGATCATCGATCTGCGATATGCCACCGCGAACAACTTTGTGGGCGAACAGCTCTACCCGTCCAACGCTCGGTGTCTGGTGCACGAGTCGATGGCGCCGGGGTTGGCCACGGCGGCCGCCGCGCTGCGCAGCCGAGGCCGAATTCTGGTGTTCTGGGACTGCTACCGGCCACACAACGTGCAGGTGCGGATGTTCGAAGTGGTGCCGAACCCGAACTGGGTGGCCCGGCCGGGATCGCTGGCCCGCAGCCACGAGACCGGGCGGTCGGTCGACGTGACCACCGCCGACGCGTATGGGCGGCTGTCGGAGATGGGCACCGGATTCGATGACTTCTCGCCGGCCGCAACGGCATTCGCCGACGGGATCAGCGCTCGCGCCGCGGCCGAGCGGGCCGCCCTGCGTGACGCGATGAGTGCCGGTGGTCTGGCTGTGTATTCGGGCGAGTGGTGGCATTTCAACGGCCCCGGCGCCGACGTGGGGCGCCCGATCCTCGACGTGCCGGTCAATTAGGTGGCGGCGCCGCCAGGTGCCGTTCCACCGATTCGACCTTGCTGTTCATCGCGTCGACCGCGCCATCTCGCCAGTCGGCTTTGATCACGGTACTGACCCGCGGTGAGCGGGCCGCCACCGCTTCCACCGCCCGTTGCACCACAGCCATCGCTTCGGCCCAGGTGTCGCTTTCGATCACGGTGAACATGGAATCGGTGCGATTGGGCAGTCCCGACTCCCGAACGACGCGCACCGCTTCCGCGACGATCTCGCCGACTCCCTCCCCCACACCGAGCGGCGTAACCGAGAACGCAACCAAGACCGACACGCGACTCACCCCTCCCGGAAGGCACCACCGCAAGCCTACTTAGCATCGAGGCCGTGCGAGTTCTGGTCCAGCGTGTCTCATCGGCCCGCGTCAAGGTCGACGGTCAGACGGTCGGCGCGATCGAGCCGGAGGGCCAGGGTCTGCTCGCTCTGGTCGGCGTGACCCACGCCGACGATTCCGCCACGGCGCGGCGGCTCGCCGAAAAGCTTTGGCAGTTGCGCATTCTCGACGATCAGAAGTCGGCAGCCGATGTGGGTGCGCCGATTCTGGTGGTCAGCCAGTTCACGCTCTACGCCGACACCGCCAAGGGGCGGCGGCCATCGTGGAATGCCGCGGCCCCGGGCCCGGTCGCCGAACCTCTGGTCGCCGAGTTCGCCGAGGCACTGCGAGGCTTGGGCGCGCAGGTGGCGACCGGGCAGTTCGGGGCGCATATGCAGGTGGAACTGGTCAACGACGGACCGGTGACGGTGCTGCTCGAGCTCTGACGCGAAACCGCTCTACGCCCGGTGCCGTGGACGTTAACGTGGCCCGATGAATACAGCCGCCAAGGTCCGTTGTGGTGTGTACGCCGCGATCGCCGTCGCTGCGCTCGTCGCCACCTGGAGCCAGAATCTGGCCTACGACGGATCAGCCTTCCTTTCCCGGTTCCTGCCGGACACCGCCGTGACACCGGCGTCGCGCTCGATCACCGCTGACATCCTGATGCTGTTTCTGTCGGCGGCGGTGTTGATGGTCGCCGAAGCCCGCAAGCACAACGTGCGGTTCGTCTGGGCCTATATCTTCGGCGGCTTCCTCACTGCCATCAGTTTCACGTTCCCGTTGTTTCTGATCGCCCGCGAACGTCGGCTGGCCGCCGAAGGCGCGGCGTCGGCGCGACTGGGTGCCGTCGACATCGCGCTGCTGGCCGTGGTCGGGCTGGTGTTGGCTGGCTTCACCCTGTGGGTCGATACGCGGTAGGGCCGCGACGGTCGGCGTTCCGCAGTGGCCACGGCTATCCACAGTTGGCGATCCTGTCAACAGACCTTGATCAGCCGGCTCCCCTGTCAGACCATCGAACTATTGTTCGATACATGGGTAGGAATGCGATCGCGGATCGGGACACCCTTCTGGGGTGCCTGGACGCGATCGAGGCCGCCTATGCCCAGCTCGAACAGTGCTCGCTGGATGCCTTGAATGCCGAGGAGTTGGTCGCGGTGCTGGCCCGCCGGGAAGCGTTGGCGTGGCGGGCACCGGTGGTCGATCACCGGATCCTGGCCCGGCTGGTCACCGACGGCGATCCCGGCGCTTTGGGGGCATGCTCGCTGACCAAGGCATTGGCCGAGCGGTTGCGGATCAGCAGCGCGAGCGCGCGGCGTCGATTAGCGGAGGCCGCTGAGTTGGGTCCACGCGCCGCGGTGACCGGGGAACCCTTGGAGCCGGCCTTGCCGGAACTGGCCGCCGCACAGGCTATGGGTCGGATCGGGCCGGAGCATGTGGTGATCGCCCGCAAGGCGTTGGCGAAAATACCGGCCACGGTCAGCGCTACCTATCGCCAGCGGGCCGAGCGTGACCTCGCAGTGCTGGCGGGCCAATTCGGGCCGGAAACCTTCCAGCGCCTAGCCGAGCATCTGGTGGCCGTCCTGGACCCGGATGGGGATTTCACCGACCGGGAACGCCTGGCCCGGCGCGGGCTGCGACTCGGCCGGCAAAGCATCGATGGGATGAGTTCACTGTCGGGGCGCATCACCCCGGAGCTGCGCGCCACCCTGGAACCGATCCTGGCCAAACTCGCCGCCCCCGGTATGTGCAATGCCGCCGACGAACAGCCCTGTGTCAGCGGCGCCCCATCCCAGCAGCAGATCCAGCGTGATGATCGCCGACCCGATCAACGAACCCACGACGCCCTACTCGCCGCTTGCCGCGCAGTGCTCGCCTGCGGGGACCTCGGCCAACTCAACGGGCTGCCGGTGACCGTCATCATCTCGACCACCCTGGCCGAGCTACACGCCGCAGCCGGCCACGCACCGGTGATCGACTCCGCCGCCACCGGCAAGGCCCACACCGCCGGAGGGTCACTGTTGCCGATGACCGATCTGTTGCGGATGGCCGGGCACAGTTACCACTACTTGAGCGTGTTCGACGGCAAGGGCCGGGCGCTCTGGCTGGGGCGTAGCAAGCGGCTCGCCTCAGCGGATCAGCGCATCGTGCTGCATGCCCGAGATCGCGGCTGCACGCGACCCGGTTGCACCGTATCGGGGTATTTATCCCAGGCGCATCATCTCGAACAGGACTGGGCCCACAACGGACAAACCGACGTCGACGCCCTCGCGTTGGCGTGTGCACCCGATAACCGGATGGCGACCGAGCAAGGCTGGACCACCACCCTCGGAGACGACGGGCGCGTCGCATGGATTCCCCCACCGAAACTTGAACGCGGCCAACCCCGAACCAATCCCTTTCATTTCATCGAAGCCGTCATCGACTACCACACCCGGGCCAACCCAAAGCCTGACAATGATGGCGATCTGCCCGAGGAACAGCCACCGCGCATCGACGATTGGCCCGCAGCTGGGTGACTGCCGCAGCACTAACGGGGGCTCGGCGGCGCTGGCACGCTCGCCGAGACCGGGGACAGATAGACGCCTATAAGAGTGCGATGCCACCAGGCCCCGTCCCGTCGCCGCTCGGCCCACGTGGTGAAGCGGTACTCGTAGAGCAGAATCCGGACGAAATATGGTGGACTATCCGGAAATGGGTTGTAGCGCAACAGACGTAACGTGTCCCGGTCGTTGCGCAGTAACCGCTGCAGCAGCGCATCACGCCACGCCAACCCGTACCGGGGCGAGAGCGCGGCGAACCACATCAGCCAGTCCAGGCGAAGATGGTAGGGCGCCCATTGATGCGGAAGTCGGTCCACTGCACCGGGTTTTCCCTTGAACTCGTACTCCTGCCAGACGGTTCCCTCGGTGGGATCCGCCTCCGCCGTTCCCTCGATCACCAGCTCCCGACGGGAGCGGCCAACAGTCCCGAACGCGCCGTAGCTGTTGACCAGATGAAGCGGGTTGAAGCTGGCATTCATGCGCTGATTGCGCGATGCCATGTTGCGCACTGGCCAGTAGCTCAGTACCACGACCGCTGCCGCGTACACCATCACCAGCGCGGCGAACCACGTCGGGGCATTAGGCATCTCCGGGGGCTTCAGTCCCGAAATCGTTCCAGTGAACCACGATTCGTCGAGAGCCCCGGCGGCCAAAACGATCGTGATCCAGTTCAGCCAGGCGAAGTTGCCCGAGGCCACCAGCCACAACTGGGTGACGATGATGATCGCGGCGGCCACGCCTGCAATGGGCTGCGGAGCGAACAACCCGAACGGCACCGCCAGTTGAGCGACGTGGTTACCCGCGGCCTCTATGCGGTGCAACGGTTTGGGCAGCTGGTGGAAGAGCCAGCTCAACGGGCCGGGCATCGGCTGGGTCTCGTGGTGGTAGTAAAGGCAGGTCAGGTCGCGCCAGCAAGAATCGCCCCGCAGCTTGATCAGGCCAGCGCCGAACTCGATGCGGAACAGCAGCCAACGGGACAGCCACATGATGAGCACTGGCGGTGCAACGCGGTCGTTGCCCAGGAAGACGGCCAGCAACCCGCTTTCCAGCAGAATCGACTCCCAGCCGAACGCGTACCACGTCTGGCCGACGTTGACGATCGACAGATACAGCCCCCACAACAGCAGCCAGAGGGCCATCACCGCCCACAGCGGAACCAGTTCTCCAGCGCCCACCACCAGAGCCGCGGCCAGTCCCGCACCCAGCCAGCACACGAAAGCAAAGAACCGATCCGAGTAATGCAGATGAAAGATGCTGGGTGTCAGTCGAAACGGGCGGCGTCGCAGATGCTGCGGTACCGGCGTCATGCCGTGTTCGCCGATCAGGGCGCGGAACTGCCGTGCGGCGGCCACAAAGGCGATGACGTAGATGGCCGCGATCCCGCGTTCGAGGACCAGCCGTCCCAGCCAGTACCCGGAACCGCTCAACCACGCCCACTGTGTGCTCACACCTGCAACTCCTCGGTGTGATGTTCATACCACCGGTCGGGGCAGGAATCAGCCGGTTGACAGTGCGCGGTACAGCAGATGCATGGCCACCGTCGTCGAGCGTTCCCGGACGTCGGCCCGGTCCCCAGGCAACCTGGTGGTCCGCGTGGTCATCCGGCCGTCACCGAGCGCCACACAGAAGCACACCGTGCCCACCGGTTTGTCCGGCGTTCCGCCGCCGGGCCCGGCAATGCCGGTGATCGCCACGGCGGTGTCGGCACCGAAGCGGCGCAGCGCACCGGCGGCCATGGCCTCGGCCACCGGCTCGGACACCGCACCGTGTTCGGCGATCAATGCGGCGTCGACGCCGAGCAGTTCGATCTTCGCCTCATTGGAATAGGACACCACCCCGCCGGCCAAGTAATTCGAGGCGCCCGGTGGGTCGGCCAGCCGACCCGCCAGCAGGCCCGCGGTGCAGGATTCGGCGGTCGCGATCTGTCGACCGGACAACAACGCCGCCACCAGATCGTCGATCTGCGAACCGTCTTCGGAAAAGATCGCGCGCGAATGCCGCTCACGGAGCAATGCGAGCAACTGGTCGTAGGCGCCGGCGGCGTCCGGTTCGTAGCGCGTGACGATCTCCAGTTCACCGCGGCGCAGGCAGGTGGTGATCTCCAGCCGGTGGAAATCACCGATGACATCCTGCGCGTGGCGCAGCGTGTCAGCCAGGCCGGATTCGGGCAAGCCGAACATCCGGATCATCTGCTGCTCGTAATGCGTCCGCCCGGCCAGCGCCTCCTTCACCGCCGCCGTCTGTATCGCCTTGTGCCACATCGGCTGCAGCTCGCGAGGTGGTCCCGGCAGCACCACAACTGTCGGCGTGCCGGGCACCACCACGCCGGGCGCGGTGCCTACCGGGTCCAGGATCGTCGCGCCGGCCGGGACCATCGCCTGTTTGCGATTGGCTGCCCGGACCGTCGCGAAATCCGGAGCGCCCGGACCCGTGTAGCGCGCCATCATGGGTTTGATGATGTCGGCGATCCGGGCTTCCAGCTCGTCGTCGAGCACGACGTCACGACCGCAGAACCTGGCGACGGTCTCGACCGTCAGATCGTCGGCCGTCGGCCCCAGGCCGCCGCTGGTGATGATCAAGTCCACACCCTCGGCGGCCAGGAACCGCAGCTGACTCTCGATGTCCCTGGGCCGGTCGCCACAGATCGTGATGTGCGCCAACTCGACTCCCAGTTCCAGGAGCCGATCAGCCAACCACGGTCCGTTCCGGTCGGTCACACGTCCGGTGAGTACCTCGGTACCGGTGACGACGATTCCTGCGCGTGCGCTCACCGGTCCGAGATTACGCAGTCAGCGTCAGGGCAAGCCCGGAATCAGCATGACCTCCATCGGCGACGCCGGAGCAACCGGAACGGTCGGCAGATACCCGGTGGGTGCGAACGCCGTCGGCGCCGCCGCCACCGGCGCCGGACCGCCGAAGTTCGGCATCGGGAACGGCAGGACCGAGCTCAGGCTCGCCGGAAGGTTCCCCAAACCGGGCAGGCCGGTGGCCGAGGCCTGCTGCTGCGGCATCGCACTCGGCGACGGCGGCACGTTGAAGGTCGCGGTCGCCAGCGGTGCTTGGCCCGGCGTCGCGGGCGGAGCGAAGGTGGTGCCGCTCAAGGCCGACGTAGTGGTCTGCAGCAATTGCTGCGGGAGGCTCGTCGAGGACGCGACCATCTGCTCGACCACGCCGGGCAGCCCCGGGTTGATCGGCACCGTGTCGGCGTTGGCGGTGGCGCTGGACGCCAGCGCGGCAATGAACAGTCCCGCCGCGGCGCCGGCCGCGGCGGTCAGGTACTTACGGATTCGTGACATGGCTTTTCCCCAATCCCAACAACTACAAGGTCGGGACCGAAGTTAGCCGTGTGAAAACTGATGCCTGTGTGACACGAGGGGCGTTTATGCAACCGTTGCGAACCGGAGCCGCGGCAGTTACCGAGCCGGCGTCAGCGGGCCAACCAGCTCGCCGTCTTCGCGAGTTCGGTGGTGTAGGCCAGCAGGATGCCGTCCTCGTAGTGGGCCCCGCCATTGATGGTGGTGCTGTCGCGCCAAATCGCGTGAACCTGGTAGATCCCGCGGCTGTAGATATCGACACGCTCACGCTGGGTACGCCGCCAGCCTTGCTGCTCTGCCTTTTCCGACAAAGTTTCCCGCGCGTCGGTCGCGGTGGTCTCACTGGTCATGAAGCCGACCCTCTTTTCGCATAGGCCAAACACGCTATCAGCTGCCCAGATGCCTCCCCCTGTGGCGCGGCGCGACACCAGCCCGGTCGACGAGGCACCGACGTAACATCGACGGCGATGACCGCAGTACCGAGCGATCCGATCGCCGATGTCGCCCGAACCGAACCAGGCGCCCGGATCGGGGCGTTCTTCGACCTGGACGGCACGTTGGTGTCCGGGTTCACTGCCACCGCACATGCCGGCGACCGGATCCGCCGACGCCAAGCCCGTGCCGGTGAAGTGTTCGGCGTCGTCGAGGCTGCCGTGCGGTATCGCCTTGGACGCATGCAATTCGAACGATTGCTGGTGCGCGCGGCGGGTTATCTGCGCGGCGAGTCCATCAGTGAACTCGACGACGTCGGCGCGCGGCTGTTCTCCGACCACATCACCAGCCGGATCTATCCCCACATGCGCGAGATCGTGCGGGCGCATCAGCAGCGTGGCCACACCGTCGTGCTGAGTTCCTCGGCACTGACCATCCATGCCGAACCGGTGGCCCGCTTCCTGGGGATCGCGCAGGTGCTGTGCAATCGCTTCGAGCTCGACGACCGGGGCATCCTCACCGGTGACATCGTCAAGCCCGTGGTGTGGGGGGCGCAGAAGGCGGCCACCGTGCAGGAGTTCTGCACTGCCAACGGGGTCGACCTGGACCAGAGCTTCTTCTACGCCGATGGCGACGAGGACGCCGCTCTGATGGCGCTGGTCGGCCGACCTCGGCCGGTCAACCCCCGGCCCCGGCTGGCGGCGCTGGCCGCCCAGCACGGCTGGCCGGTACTGCGCATCACCGGCCCCGGTCGCACCGGCGGGCGGTCCTGGCGCCGCGCGGCCGATTTCGGGGTGGCGGTGCTGCGCGCATTCTCCACTCGCTGACCTACCCGATGCCCCAAGACACGATTGCCGGTAGTGTTAGGTTTCACCAGCACACCTAGGCCCGACTGGCCTCGTGATGCCGCATCTGGTACTTAATTAGAACACGTTTCACTTCGATCCCACGCCCCGTGAAGGAGTCCGTCATGCACACTCCCCTCTGCGACGAACTCGGCATCGAGTTCCCGATCTTCGCTTTTACCCACTGTCGCGACGTGGTCGTCGCGGTGAGTAAGGCCGGCGGTTTCGGGGTGCTGGGCGCGGTGGGCTTCACCCCGGAGCAGCTCGAGATCGAGCTGAAGTGGATCGACGAGAACATCGGCGACCACCCGTACGGTGTCGACATCGTCATCCCGAACAAGTACGAGGGCATGGACTCCGGACAGTCCGCCGAGGAACTGGCGGAATCGCTGCGCAAGATGGTTCCCCAGCAGCACCTCGACTTCGGCAAGAAGCTCCTCGCCGACCACGGCGTGCCCGTCGAGGGCGCCGACGCGGACAGCCTGCAGCTGCTCGGCTGGACCGAGGCGACCGCAACCCCGCAGGTCGAGGTGGCGCTGCAGCACCCGAAGGTCACGATGATCGCCAACGCGCTCGGGACGCCCCCGGCCGACATGATCAAGCACATCCACGACGCGGGTCGCAAGGTCGCCGCGCTGTGCGGCTCCGCGCGACAGGCCCAGAAGCACGCCGCGGCCGGCGTGGACATCATCATCGCCCAGGGCGGCGAAGCCGGCGGACACTGCGGCGACGTGGGCTCGATCGTGCTGTGGCCCGAGGTGGTCAAGGCGGTCGCACCGGTGCCGGTGCTGGCGGCGGGCGGCATCGGTAGCGGCCAGCAGATCGCCGCGGCGCTGGCGCTGGGCGCACAGGGCGCCTGGACCGGTTCGCAGTGGCTGATGGTCGAGGAGTCCTCGAACACCGAGGCCCAGCACGCGGCCTACATCAAGGCCGGCAGTCGCGACACCGTCCGCAGCCGCTCCTTCACGGGCAAGCCGGCACGGATGCTGCGCAACGACTGGACCGAGGCGTGGGAAGCTCCGGAGAACCCGAAGCCGCTGGGCATGCCGCTGCAGTACATGGTCTCCGGTATGGCCGTGCGTGCCACGAACAAGTACCCGAACGAGAGCGTCGACGTCGCGTTCAACCCGGTCGGCCAGGTCGTCGGACAGTTCACCAAGGTGGAGAAGACCGCGACCGTCATCGAGCGGTGGATTCAGGAATACCTCGAGTCCACCAGCACCCTGGAAGCCCTCAACGAAGCATCGGGCGTCTGATCGGCTACCGCTCGGCGCGTATAAGCGGATGTGCGGCAACGCAGTAGAGGCCGAACACCGCGAAAGGCGCCAACAGCGGTAGCCAAGGAAGCCGCCATGGGAACACCGTCGCGACCAACCCCGCGGCGGTGAACCCGAGGGCGAAGATCGCTGTCGGTAGGGACACCGTGCCGGTGTGCCGCAACGCGAGGTAGCCGACCGCGGCCAGTCCGGCAGCCGCTGCGGAAACGTTGGGCGAATCGGCCAGGCCGATCGCGACGACGAGGAGCAGCACCGCCGTCGTCGCCGCCACGCGCCACCGCAGCCCGAGTAGCACCGCGCCACCGGCCAGCAACGCCGCGGTCGCTGCCATACCCGAGGCACCCCAACCGGCGACTGCAACCATCGCCAGACCGCACAGGCCCGACAGCACCAGCGGCAGGGGCCTGTCGACTCCGGACGAAAGCGTCATCACCGCACCGCCGCGGGCCTGCGCCGCTGCGTCACCACGCGCATCGCCTGCTCCAGCGGCTGTTCGTGCGGCCATGAGGCGACGTCAACGCCGACTGTGGCCATGTCGCGATACATGGCGCTGCGCTGCAACATCCAGATCCGGGCCACCAACGGATCCAGCTCGATCTCGAAGGGCGAGCCGGCCAGCACGTCGACGGCGAGGACCACGTGCCCCCGCTTGCGCAGATCGGTCAGCGCCAACGCGAATTCGGTGTCGAGCAGCGTGGAGAACGCGATGATCAGGGCGCCCGCCGGCACCGCGGCCCGGGGTGCCAACGTTCCGGTTGTCGACTCGATGCCGTCAGCGGCGCCCAGTACTGCATCGACGATGCGATAGAACTGGCGCTGCCCGATCTCCGCGCCGACCCAGCGCGGGTGGCGGCCACCGAGAATGACGACTCCGGCACGATCGCCGTTGCGCAACGCGGTCTGCACCACCTGCGCCGCACCGAGTACCGACCGTTCGGTCGCCTCGGTCGCCGGGCCGGCGGGCTGCGGATACGCGTCGATCAGCACCACGACGTCGGCGCCACGATCGGTCAGCCGCCGGGTCACGTGCAGGCTCCCGCGTCGCGCGCTGACCGGCCAATTCACCGAGCGCAACGGGTCGCCGGGTACGTAGGCGCGGATGTCGGCGTATTCCACACCGCGGCCCGGGTGCCGGGTCAGGTGGGTTCCGACCCGATCGAGCAGGTCGCTGTGCGGGATCGGCGTGGCCTGTGGCGGCGCCGGTGGGAACACGGTGACCTCGGCGACGTCGACGGCTCCCCTCCCGATCAACAGACCGCCCCGGCCCACGGCATCCACGGCGGCGCGAATCGGATAGCGGCCCCAGCGTTCGGCCGTGGCAGTCACCGATTTTCGGCACTCAGCCGCGGTGGATGTCTCGGCGATCTCGAGTGTGAGCGCCGGATGCGCCGTCACCGCCAGACCCAGGTCGATCAGATCGGGGTCCGATGCCGTTGCGCCGACGGTCAATTCGACCGACTCGGTTTCGAAGCAACGTTGCTCCGCGGGCGTGGCCTGCACGCGCAGCGCCGGAATTCCGCGCTGACTGTTCAGCGAGCACAGCACTGCGAGCAGCGGCGCGGCGAAAGCGATCAGCTGCCAACGCGATGCACCCACCGCCACCACCAAGGCCAGCGCGGCACCGGTGGCCAGCGCCTTGGCCAATGACGAAGCCCGCCAATGCATGACAACATCCACCTCATGGAAGTCGGAGGCATGCGTCACGTCGGCGTCGCCTCCGGAGTTCGCGGCACCGGCAGCCGCCGCAGCAGCTCCTCCACCACATCGGAGCCCTGGACGCGCCGTACCCACATCTCCGGCCTCAGCGTGATCCGATGCGCGATCGCCGAGGTGGCCAGCGCCTTGACGTCCTCAGGGATCACGTAGTCGCGGCCGAGCAGCAGGGCGCGGGCCCGGGCGAGCTGGACCAGGTCGAGTTCCGACCGCGGGCTGGCGCCCACGGCCACCTGCGGATGGCGCCGGGTCCCGGTCGCCAGCGCCACCACGTAGCGCAGCACGTCGTCGTGCACGCTGACCTGTTCCACCGATTCGCGCATCGCCACCAGGTCGTCGGCGTCGACCACCTTGCGCACCGTCGGCAAGGCGGCACCGCGATCCAGGCGCCGGCGCAGCATGGCCGCCTCCCCCTGCTCCGAGAGGTAGCCCAGCCGCAGCCTGATCGCGAACCGGTCCAGTTGGGCCTCCGGCAGCGGGTAGGTGCCCTCGTATTCGATCGGGTTGTCGGTGGCCAGCACGATGAACGGCGACGGCAACCGATGTGTGTTGCCGTCGATGCTGACCTGGCCTTCGGCCATCGCCTCCAGTAGGGCCGCCTGGGTTTTGGGTGGTGTCCGGTTGATCTCGTCGGCCAACACCAGGTTGGTGAAGATCGGCCCGCGCCGGAACTCGAAGCGGCCCGAGGACATGTCGTAGATCGTGGTACCGAGTAGGTCGGCGGGCAGCAGGTCGGGGGTGAACTGCACCCTGATGAAGTCCAGTCCGAGCGCGGCCGCGAACGACCGTGCGATCAACGTCTTGCCCAGGCCCGGCAAGTCCTCGATGAGCACATGACCGCCGGCGAGCACCGTGGTCAGAATGAGGGTGAGCGCGGATCGCTTACCCACCACGGCCCGTTCGATCTCGTCGAGCACCGCGGTGCAGCGTTCCCCGGTGGTGGCCGCAGCACCGGACAGCCCGGTGCTCATCGTTGCTCCAGGCGGCACAGGATCTCTTCCAGCACAGCGCGTCCCGGGCCGTGCCCACTGACTCCGGTCGGCGCGACATTGCCCGGATCCACCCACTGCCACAGCTGGTCGCCGAACAGCAGCGCCCCGGTGGCACCGAATGCCGCGGGATCCTTCGTCCGCCCCTGCCCGGTGGAGACCTCGAACCGACGCGCCAGGATCGGCCGCCAACGCCTGTCCCAGTCGGCTCTGGTCGATTCCGACCAGCGGATCCGCGCTTCGGTGCCCGACAGCCACCGGTGCAACGCCTCACCGGCCTCATCGGTGGCCGCCGGGGCGGCGGAAGGTCCCGCGCCTCCCGTGGTCAGCAGGCGCCGGATCCCCACTGCCGGCAGTGCGACGGCAACCCCCGCCGCCCAGAGTAGAAATTGCCGCTGGTGGATCACCAGCGTCACCAGCTCAGCGCCGGTGATCAAGATGATGCCTTGCAGGGCAAGCGTTTTCATCGTTCAGTTCGCAGTTCGTTGAGAACCAGCCGCAGCGCTGCAACCGCGTCAGCACGATCGCTCTCGGTCATCAGGTGGACGCTGAAGCGTGCCTCGGTGAACAGCTCCACCAGCCGGGTCGCGTTGTGCGCCGGCAGGGCATGGTGTTCCACGGCCCGCGCCAGCACTTCGGTAGGTGTGTCGAAGGCGCGCGGCGCGATATCAGGAACCGTGCCGAGGTGTTGTTCCATCACCGCGTAGCAGGCGATGATCGCGGCCCGCGGCTCGCGGCTGCGATCGACGATCCGGGCCGGGCCGAGCTCCGCCGCCCGCGCCAGGTTCTCGTCGGCGCTCGTTACGTCCGCCGTCGGCGGAATCCCGGGGGTCACCGGTGGTGCGGGATCGGGTCGCCGGGCGCGCGCGGCGACGATGACCGTGACGATCACCGCCAGCAGCAGGGTGGCAACGGCCAGTAGATAACCGGACATGCCAGTGGCCGGCCCGCCGGGCACCGCCGGCGAGGGCGGGGCCGGTGCGCCCGATGTGCCCGGCGGCGTCTCACCCGTGCCGGGGACCTGGGCCGGGAGCTCGATACGGCGCCCGATGCCGAACTTCGCCAGCACCAGGACGGTCAGCAGCCAAAACGCCAGCGCCGCCAGCACGATCAGCACCGATCGCCAGACCGGACCGCGGCTCGCTCCGGCGGTTGACGACAGTTGGCCGATGCTGCCGACCCGCGCACGCTGATGACGGGCCCGGTGCACGACAGCGACCGCGATGATGGTGCCCGACACCGCCAGCAGGACCGCCATCACGATCGGTTCGACCGTGCTTGCGGCAGTCGCTCGGCGCGGCTCGGGCGGCGCGCCGGGCAGATATCCGCGCGTCGCGGCACCGGCCGCGAGCAGCAGCACGATCGGGGCGATCACCCGCACGGTCGTGCTGTCGCTACCGGCTCTCACCGGAACACCAGTCATCTGGGTTTCCCGCCGTGGCCGCGGCATTCCCCATACTGGCATGCGCGGGCTGGCAGCGGCCAGGATCGAGCCGAGGGCGACTCGCCGGAAAGACCCGGTGTCGGTTCAGGCCGGTCCGGTCACTCGGACTTCTCGTCGTGTCCGCCGAACTGCTTGCGCATGGCCGAGAGCACCTTCGCGCCGAACTCGAACAGCTGGCGCGAGGCGAATCGCGCGTATAACGCGGTGGTGAGCACCGGGGCGGGTACGCCCTCATCGATGGCGGCGATGACAGTCCACCGGCCCTCGCCGGAATCAGAGACCCGACCGGCGAATTCCTCCAATTGCGGTGACTTCTGCAGCGCACTGGCAGTCAGATCCAGCAGCCAGGAACCGATCACACTGCCCCGCCGCCACACCTCGGTGACCTGCTCGATGTCGATGTCGTAGCGATAGAACTCCGGATTGCTCAAAGGCGCGGTTTCGGCGTCACCCTGCTGATCCTGTTTGCCGATATTGGCGTGGTGCAGGATGTTCAGCCCCTCGGCGATCGAGGCCATCATTCCGTACTCGATGCCGTTGTGCACCATCTTCACGAAGTGCCCGGCCCCCGACGGGCCGCAGTACAGATAGCCCTTTTCCGCTTGCGCGATCTCACCCTCGCGCCCCGGGGTGCGAGGGGCTGCGTCCACCCCCGGCGCCACGGTCGCGAAGATCGGCTCGACGTGGTCGAACGCCGGCCGGTCCCCACCGACCATCAGGCAGTAGCCCCGTTCGCGGCCCCACACCCCGCCACTGGTACCGCAATCGAGTAGATGAATACCCTTGTCAGCCAAGATCTTTGCGTGCGCGATGTCGTCGCGATAATAGGAGTTTCCGCCGTCGATCACGATGTCGCCGGCCGCCAGTGTGCCGGCAAGCTCTTCGATGACGCTCGTGGTGATGGCACCGGCGGGCACCATCACCCACACCACCCGCGGAGCGGAAAGCTCCGCCGCGAGCTCGGCCACCGAGGACACCCCGGTGGTGTTGACCTCGGTGGCCAATGCGCTGACCGCGTCGGCGTTGTGGTCGTAGACGACGCACTCGTGGCCACCGTCGACCATGCGCCGAACGAGATTGGCGCCCATTCGGCCGAGACCGATCATCCCCAGTTGCATGCTGCGTTGCTCCTTACCGTGAGCGGCCGTCCTCCGCTCGAAGCTAACGCACCAGTCTGGACAGAGCCTGACCGGCAGATGCGCCGGGTGCGCTTACCCGACCTGGGCGATCCCCGGTGGGAAGTAGGGGCCAATGCCTCCGGTGTAGATACCGGGCTGCCAGCCCCGCGCGCCCAGGCACAGCAGCGGCAGCCCATCGGGTGATTGCGCGGCCGACTGCGGATTGGGGCACGGCGAACCGATCTCCTGCACCCCGTAGAGCGGGTAGGAGATCTGCCAGAAACCGGTTTCCTTGGCCGGGAACTGGTTGGCGATGAAGTGGCATGCCAGCGCTTGGCCGTTGGGGCCGTGGCCATAGGTAAAGCGCTCCCAGCTGAAGCAGGCGTCGCCCTGGCGCTGGCCATCGACCATGCCCGGCACGTCGCCGGGGTAGGCAGCGGCATCCGGCGCGGCGCTGATAGCGACGGCACTCGCGGCTCCCGCGATGAAAGCAGCTGCAGCTAGTTCACGAATCATTCTTCGCCCTCAGTCTGTCGATCCAGGCCACCCATCGGCGACGCGTCAGAGCCTAACGGGTGGTGGTCGCACGCCATCGCGAATCCGCCGAAACCCTGCGGGCCGGGCCCGCTAAAGTGCCGCGGGTGACCGGAACGCAGTGGCAGCTCGACGCATCGCACGGCCAGCTACTGGTCCGCACCGATGTGGCGGGGCGAGCGGCAAAGATGGGCCATCGGCTCACCATCGTGATGGAGCGCTGGGAAGCAACCGTGTCGTGGTCCGGCGACCGGCCGGCGGCGGTCGAGCTGGTTGTCGAAGTGGATTCGCTGCGGGTGTTGCAGGGCGACGGCGGAATGACGCCGCTGACCGCACCGGAGAAGACGCTGATCCGCAGCAATGCGCTCAAATGCCTCGACAGCAAGAAGCATCGGCTGATCCGGTTCGAGTCCAGCGACATCGCACCGACCGACGACGGGTATCAGCTGACCGGCGAGCTGGAGATCCACGGCCGGCGCAAGCCGCACGTCCTGGAGGTTCGGGTGACCGGCGACCGGCAGGTGAGCGGCGAGAGCCGGGTGCTTCACAGCGACTTCGGTGTGCGGCGCTATTCGATGCTCATGGGAGCGATGCAGGTCGCCGACGAGGTGACGGTGTCCTTCTCGGGGATAATCCCGACCAACGCCTCCGGCGGTGCCTGACTCAGCGGCCGGGTAGGCCGAAGATGTGGTCCCGGACGCGTTCCCGCAATGATGGGACGCCATCCGGAGTCGATTCCTGCAGGTCCGGGTCAGCCGGTGCGTCCCACAGCGAACCGAACTCCGCGGGTGGCTCCTCCGAGGTCTCGGCCGGGGGCGCTGGCGCGGCAGGTGGCGGCAGGGCCGGGGCGGCCGCCGGTGGTGCGGCGGGCACCGCGACGCGCGCCACGGTCGCGTGCTGCGGTCGCGGCAGATCCGGGTCTGCCCGGCCCGGGCCGAGCTGCAGGCTCAACGCGGCGGCCACCGACGCCACCAATGTCACCGCGCCCGCCCCCAACATCAGCAGGGCGGCGGCGTAGGACATCGACCGCACCCGGCGTCGACCGACGTTCCCGGTCGCCAAGCCGGCCGCGGGCGCCTCCAGCCGTGCCGAGGTCAATTCGGCGTGCGGCGCCAGCGTCTGGGCCGCCCCGCGCGCCAGGGCCTGAAACGCTCCGCCCTGGACGAAGACCGGCATCGACAGCGCGGACTCCAACCGGCGCCCGAGCCGGTCCATGCCCCGCAGCGATCCGGCCACCATGAGCACTTCCGGCCGCTGATCGCCCGAGGCCAAGGTGTTGCCCAGCCAGCCGGGCACATCGTCGACGGCGCTGATCGGACACGCCGTGACGATCGGTTCCCCCGATTCGGGGTGGTCGGGCAGGACCAGGGTGGCCACACCCGATTCGACGACACATACCGCGGCCCGTGCGTGTCGCGGGCCGATTCCGCCGGCCAGCGATGCGGCGGCCTGGCTGTAGCGCACCGGAACCACGTGTTCGAAGTCCGCGTCCGCCAGCGACTCGAGCAGCAGTGCAGCCCCGACTGCGGCTTCATCGCTCCAGGTCACCGCCACGCCGTGCAATCGCTCGCTGCGCGAGGCCAGCATGGTGCGGACCCCGGCCGCCACCGCTGACGCCTGGGCCGCAAGATCCACCGCGTCGACTCCGGCGTCGCCGGCCGCGACACTTATTTCTTCACCGATAACCGTCGGGCAGCCCGAGCCCCCGGCGTCAGCCATGACCCAGCCGATGGTCGACGGCGTGATCGCCAGCCCCAGTACGGTGTCCAAAATCGCGCGCCCCAATCGTCCTGATCTGCGATGTCACCGCGTCTGCTCGGGGCCTTCACCGGGCCCGTCAACGGGATCGGCAGGGCGCCGGAACGGACCGGGGACAGCTCAGGACTGTGTGGTCTTGTCGGCTTACCGGAGGGGAGCCTACGCGTGTCGTCCGGCTTGTCCTAACCGGGTCCGAAGCGAAAATCGGGTATGCTATATGCGAGTCGGATCCCTAGACGGCCGCGTGACTTGCAAATTGCGGCCGTTGCTGCATGTAAGGGCCGATGCCGAAGTGGTGGCGCGCGTGGCGTCGCGATCGAGAGATTGAACGTTCCACAGCAAGACGACAAGGGGCAGGAATGACAGACGTGAGCAAGGGATTGCGCTGGGCACGCCGACTTTTGGTCGGCGCGGTAGCTGCCGCAGCGCTGCCGGGCCTGATCGGCCTGACAGGTAGCGAGGCAACCGCATCGGCGTTCTCCCGGCCTGGTCTGCCGGTCGAGTATCTGCAGGTGCCTTCGGCAGGTATGGGCCGTGACATCAAGGTCCAGTTCCAGCCCGGCGGCTCGGGCTCCCCCGGCCTCTACCTGCTCGACGGCATGCGGGCCCAGGACGATTACAACGGCTGGGACATCAACACCCCGGCATTCGAGTGGTACTACCAGTCGGGTATCTCGGTGATCATGCCGGTCGGCGGCCAGTCCAGCTTCTACAGCGACTGGTACAAGCCGGCTTGCGGCAAGGCGGGCTGCTCCACCTACAAGTGGGAGACCTTCCTCACCAGCGAGCTGCCGTCCTACCTGGCCTCGGAGTACGGCGTGAGCCAGAGCCGCAACGCCGCGGTCGGCCTGTCGATGGCCGGCGCGTCGGCACTGACCCTGGCCATCTACCACCCCAACCAGTTCACCTACGCCGGCTCGCTGTCGGGTTACATCAACCCCTCGGATGGCAAGAGCTGGATCGGTCTGGCCATGGGTGACGCCGGCGGCTACAAGAAGGAAGACATGTGGGGCCCGGACGACGACCCGGCCTGGTTGCGCAACGACCCGACCGTCAACGTCGGCAAGCTGGTGGCCAACAACACCCGCCTGTGGGTCTACTGCGGTAACGGTCGTCCGAACGAGTTGGGCGGCGACAACATCCCCGCGACGTTCCTCGAGGGCAACTTCATGATCGGTCAGAACAAGAAGTTCCAGGAGCTCTACACCGCGGCCGGTGGCAACAACGCGGTGTTCAACTTCCCGGACTACGGCACCCACAGCTGGGAGTACTGGGGCCAGCAGCTGCAGGCCATGAAGCCGGACCTGCAGAGTCACCTGGGCGCCAGCGGCGGCGGCAGCTAAGCCTGCACCGACCCGCAGCGGTCTTGCCACTGGGCCCCATCCGATTCCGGATGGGGCCCAGTGCTTTGCCGCCGATGGGTTACCGTGGCGTCGCCGACGTGGTTGGATGGCGAACATGCAGGGTTCGGCGACAGTTCATATGGCGGCCCCGGCCGAGCAGATCTGGGATCTGGTGGCCGACGTTCGCAACATCGGGAAGTTTTCTCCGGAGACCTTCGAGGCCGAATGGCTCGACGGCGCCGATGGACCCGCGGTGGGCGCACGATTCCGTGGGCATGTCCGGCGCAATGGGATCGGGCCGGTGTACTGGACCACGTGCCGGGTCACCGAGTGCGAACCGAACCGGGTATTCGGCTTCGCGGTGCTCGCCGGTGACCGCGCGGTGAACCGGTGGCGCTACGAGCTCACCCCCGCTGGGGATGGCACCGACGTCACCGAATCGTTCCAGCTGGCCAAGTCCTTCCTCACCACCGTGTACTACTACGTGTTTGGCGGTTTTCTGCGGCAGCGCAACAACATTCGCGATATGCGGCGCACCCTGGAGCGCGTCCGCGACATCGCGGAAGGGCCGGCGCAGCCCTAACAGCTCAGTCCAGGCTGTCCGGGTCGGCCAGCGGCAGCAGCAGGAACGACGGGGTGGGACCGCCCTGATGCACCTGGTACAGCCCGCCAGCCAGCGCCCGGCGGGTGGACGCCGTCGGTACCAGGTGCGGAAAATCGTAGGTGGTCAACGTCAGTCGCAACCGGTGTCCCGGCGCGATCAGCGCCGCGGTCGGGAAGATCTCGATGTCGTAGCCGGTCAACTCCCCCGGTTCCACCGGTCGCACCGCAGCGCGGGTGCTGATGTGATGCGGGCGCAGCACGGTGCCATCCGGCAGGTACCAGGTACGGTCCGGATCCAACTCACGGTGCGAGCCGAGCAACGCGCCCAGGGTCAGCGGGCGGTTGACCCCCTCGGGCGCGACGTCGTCGAGGTGCGCGACCCACAGCGTCTCGGTGGTGTCGGCGCTCGCCTGCACGCGCAGGGTGATCGGTCCGGCGATCAACGTCGGCGAGTCGAACGCCTCGGTGGTGTAGGTCAGCGCTCCGCGTTGCACCCGCCGGTTGTCCTGGTCATGGCGGGTACGGCCACCGGCCGCAGTGGTGGCGAAACTGTTCAGCCCCAACGACCACTGTTCGAGGCTGCGCCCGGATACCGGACCGTGGGAGCGGTACGGCAACGCGGCCAGGCTTTGTTCCTGCTGGGCGTCGACAGTCAAGCGGCCGGCGTGCGACAGGTAGAGCCGGGTCGGTGTCGCCGCGGGAATCGGGTATTCGCGGGTGTGGTACCAGCGGCGGTCGCCGATCGGCTGAAAGGTGAACGGCGATCCCGAAATGGCAGCGGCTGCATCGTCTTTCAGCCAATGGTCGAACCAGCGCAGCTGCAGGTCCAGCAGGTGCAGACCGTCGTAGTCCGAGACGTGGTACCACGGCCCCATCATCAGTTTGACTCGATCGGTCAGCGGTTGTCCGGGCTGCATCGGCGCATTCGCGGGGCGGCCGGTGTATGCGTTCTGTAGCGCCGCGTAGTTCAGCGGCGCGCCGCGCTGAAACGCGTCATGCCAGCCACCTGTGAGGAAGACAGCCACGTTGTTGGCGGCGATCTCGGGCAGCACTAAGTCCGGCCGCATGTCATCCCAGAACGGGCCGTCGTAGGCGGCGTCGCCGCCGGCGCCCGCCTCGGCGATCAATGGCCCGAAGTAGCCGCGCTGGTCTTTGCCGCGCTGGCGCACCGCCGCCAGCCCGCCGGCCCGGGGCCGCGAATGCGCTCCGGGGGTGAGGAACTCCAGCGCCGGGTTGATCACGTTGAGCAACGCGTAGATCGAGCCGTAGGCGCGCACCGTCCGCAGGTGCGATACCCCGCCCATGGCAGCGGCATCCCGATAGAAGTCGTTGGCGGCCATCACCGGGAAAATCGCCTTGAGCGGAGAGTCCGGGCCGACCGCAGCCGCGGTGAACAGCTGATTGATGGCCAAGTAGGAGATGCCGAACATGCCGACCCGGCCATTGGCGTTGGGCAGCGTCGAGGCCCAGGTGACCAGCTCGACGCCGTCCCGCGTCTGGTCCGGGCCGAACATCTCGAACGAGCCGCCGGATGCGCCGGTGCCACGGACGTCGACCATCACCTCGATGTAGCCCCGCTTGATCAGATGCGGCGAGGGACCGCCACCGATCTGAGCCGCCGGTGGCGGCGCCAACTTGCCGTAGGGGGTCACCGACAGCAGCACCGGGAACGGTCCTTCGGCGGGCGCGCCGGTCTCGGGAATCGTCGGGTAGTGGATGTTGGCGCGCAGTACGACACCGTCGCTCATCGGCACGGCGACATTGCGCTTGATCCCGACGCCGTAGCGCGCGGGCGGTGCGGTCCACTCCGGGCTCAGCGGCGAAGGGTTCGCCTTGCGGGTCCTAGGGGCGCGCAACTTACCCGCCACGACACCGGCTGCCCCCGCCGCAGCGGCTGCCGCCAGCACCCATCCGACTTTTCGCACCATCCGCAGATCAGCCATGGCCACCTCCGCACCAGACTCTAAACACCGCGCCCATCCCGCTCGGACACCTGTCCAGCACCGGCGTATATTCCGGCGTGTCATGTGCTTCGCCGGAAAGGGGCATCGGCATGCCGGCTGACGTCAAACACATCGTCACCGAGATGTGGAAGGCCTTGTCGCGTCGTGACTGGGAGGGGCTGAAACCCTTTCTGGCGCAAGACTGCATCTATGTCGACATGCCGGTGGGCCCGGCTGCGGCCGCCCGTGGGCCACACGACATCGTCAAGCGCCTCAAGATCGGTCTGGAGCCGCTGGCCGGATACGAGAACCACTCCGGCCTGCTGGTCGCCGAGGGCCCCGACGTGCTCTACGAGCACTCGGAGACATGGAGGTGGGCCACCGGAGAGACCGCGCTGCTGCGCTTCGTCACGGTGCACAAGGTGATCGACGGAAAGATCACGCTGTGGAAAGACTATTGGGACATGGCCGGCCTGACGGCCCACGCGCCGCCGACCTGGTTGGAAGAGTTTGCCGAGGCCGACATGTCGTGGATATTCGACGCGACCGGCCTGATCTGAGTCCGGATCAAGCCCTGCTGGGCAGGGTCAGCGAGCAGGCCTGTCCGATGTCCAGGGTGCGCAGCAGCCGCCCCATCCCCAGCCAGAGCGCGCACGACAGCGCGAGGTCGGCGAGCAGTTCGTCGCTGAGGTGCTCGGCGCAGCGCGACCAGAAGTCCTCGTCGTCGCGCAGGCCGGTGTGGTCGGTGGCGAAGCGGTGGGCGAACTCGGCGGCAAGCCGCTCCTGCGGGCTGTAGCCCGGCCAGGTGCGCCACTCCGACACGTGCTCGTACAGTTCCTCGTCGACCCCGGCCGCCGGGCCGTCGGCGTCACGGGTGTTGACGCACACCGTGCACTCGTTGTCGAAAGCGATCACCATGCGGGCCAGCTCGCGCGTACGCATCGGCAACCGGCCCTTGTTGTAGACCGCTGTGCTGAATCCGCCGATTCCCGCTGCCAGGTCAGGCGATTTGACCATCCAGCCCATCACGTCGTCTGCGGCGAATGTCCCGATTCGACTCATACTTAGCGATGCTAGCGGTCTTTGCGGTCACCCGTGGGCGGTGCTGGTGAACTCCGCCGACTCCCCCGCGTCGTCGGGATCGATGATGGCCCGGCGCGCGATCCGCTGCAGCGCGGCGGAAACCTCGACGCGATCCGGGCGGCCCTCGAAACCGGGCGAACGGGCGAGTTTGTCGACCACCCAGTCCTGCACCAGCGAGGACACGAACCCGACCTGGCGCAGACCGGCCCGGGTCAGACCGAGGTGATCGCCTTCGCGCAGTACATAGCCCTGAGCCACCAGCCGATCGACGGTGGGTTCGAGGATCTCGTAGGGCACCCGTAGCCGCTTGCCGATGTCGCTGAGCCGCGCGGTCCGGAACACCTGCGTGTACCGGTAGATCCGCAGCACCGTCCACAGCCCGGCGACGTCGAGCCGGCAGTCCGGCCGCAGTGCGATGGAGCGCAGCCGCATCCCCGGTTCGTTGTGCAACAGGCGCCCGATCGCGCTCTCCAGCAGATCGTCCGACGACGCGTTGGTGGGCATGCCGAACCCGTCGCCCAGGTCGACCGCGCTGTCGCGCAGCTCCTTGAGCGGAACCTCGCGCAGGAACAGGGCCAGCACGAACCCGAGCAGCGCGACCGGCGCGGCGCACAAGAACACCTGCCCCAGCGAATCGGCATAGGCCGCCACGATCGGCTCCGCCTGCTGCGGCGAAAGTCGACGCACCGCCTCGGGTGAGTCGGCCGCGCCCGCGGCCAGCCCGGCGCCGCTCAGCGCCGGTCCCAGCCGGTGGCCGAGGAAGTTCACGAACAGCGACCCGAACACGGCCGCGCCGAAGGAGCTGCCGATGGTCCGGAAGAACGTGACCCCGGACGTGGTGACCCCGAGGTCGGCGAAACTCGAGGTGTTCTGCACGACGAGCACCAGAACCTGCATCGACAGCCCGATACCGGCTCCCAGGATCAGCAGGTAGACCGATTGCAGCAGCGCGGGAGTGGCGGCGTCCATCTGCGACATCAGCGCGAACGCGATCGTCATCAGGGCGGTGCCGACCACCGGAAAGATCTTGTAACGGCCGGTCCGTCCCACCAGGGCGCCGCTACCGGTGGAGGTCACCAACATTCCCACCACCATCGGCAGGGTGCGCAGACCCGAGGTGATCGCCGAAACACCGTCGACGTACTGCATGAAGGTGGGCAGGAAGGTCAGCGCACCCAGCATCGCGAAGCCGACGACGAACGCCAGCACACAGCAGACCGCGAACACCGGGTCGGCGAACAGCCGGATCGGCAGGATGGGCGCCGCAGCCCGGTTCTCCACCCAGACGAACAGCGCCAGTGCCAGCACCGACCCGCCGAACAGTCCGATGATCGCCGGTGATCCCCACGCATAGCGGCTGCCACCCCAGCTGGTGGCCAGCGTCAATCCAGTAGCGCCCAAACCGATCAACACGATCCCGGCATAGTCGATGACAGGCTTGGAGCGGCCCGCCAAGGCCGGGATCGCCACGCCGGCCACGATCAACACCACCACCGAAATCGGCAGATTGATCCAGAACGCCCACCGCCAGGTGAGGTAGTCGGTGACGTAGCCGCCCAGCAGCGGGCCGATCACGGTGGTGACCCCGAACACCGCACCCAACATGCCCTGGTAGCGGCCCCGATCACGCAGCGGAATGACTTCACCGATGAGTGCCGCGGCGGTGACGGTCACGGCGCCCCCGCCGATGCCCTGCAGCGCGCGGGCGCCGACCAGCATCTCCATTGAGGCGGACAACCCGCACAGCACCGATCCGGCGACGAAGCACAACACGGCGGCCTGGAACACCCGCTTGCGGCCGAACAGGTCGCCGAGCTTGCCCGCCAGGATGGTCGCGATCGTCGACGTCAGCAGGTAGCTGGTGACAACCCACGACTGATGCCCGGCGTTGCCCAGATCCGAGACGATCGTCGGCAAGGCGGTCGCCACGATGGTCTGGTCGAGGGCGGCCATCAGCATGCCGAACACGATCGCGGTGAAGATCAGGTTGCGGCGGTGCGGACTGACCGGCGCAGGTCGCACATCGTCGGCGACCGGCGACGATGCGGTCATACTCGCCTTCCCGTCGGGGACGGAGGTGGGGTCAACAGCGGCGCTCCGCTGCGTCGATCACGACGGCGGGCGGGAGACGCACTGCGCCGAGTACAACGCCTCGCCGAGCTTGTCCATCAGCTCCAGTTGGGTTTCCAGGTGGTCGATGTGGGATTCCTCATCGGCGAGGATGGTCTCCAGAATCTGGGCGGTGGTGCTGTCCTGCTTCTCCCGGCACATGACGATCCCGGGCCGCAGCCGGTTGAGCACATCGATTTCCAGCGCCAGGTCACTCTCGAACTGTTCGCGCAGGGTCTGCCCGATCCGCAGGGACCCGATGCGCTGATAGTTCGGCAGGCCGCCAAGCACCAGAATCCGGTCGGTGACCGTCTCGGCGTGGCGCATCTCCTCCATCGACTCTTCGCGGGTGTGGCCGGCCAGTTCGGTGAAACCCCAGTTGTCCTGCATCTTCGCGTGCAGGAAGTACTGGTTGATCGCGGTGAGCTCACTGGTCAACTGCTCGTTGAGCAGTTTGAGAACCTCGGGGTCGCCTTGCATGATCTCTCCTCTGATGTGAAGAACCTCGCATGCCGGCCGCGACGGACGGGGCTTGAATCATCGCCGTAACGCGCCAAATTCAATCTAATGCAGGCCAGCGCCCGCAGTGGGCTGTTTACCCGCGTCTCGGCGCGTCGAATCGCCGCACCGCAACGGGGTCTTCGGGCGAGTGTGGGATCGCCGTACGTCACCGGACCCGTGCAAGGTGCGCCTTACTTAGGTTAGACTCTACTAATATGAGACTGGTTTCGCCCGACAATCGTGTCGGTATTTCGCGCGCCGGTCTCTCGCACCGCAACGATCCGCATTCGCTGGTGCTGGCGCTGGACTACCGCGTCGACGACGTGGGCCGGACGTGGTCGCTGATCGAGCAGGATCATTCCCCGCTTCTGGATCTGGGCGCCCGCCATGCGGTGCTCTACACCTCGGAGTTCGAGCCGGACCGGGTGCTGGTCACGATCGGCCTGCGGCATCGGGTATCGGTCAAAGAGCTGCTGCGCTCCCCCGCGATCTTCGCCTGGTTCGACCGCTCCGGGGTCAACGATCTGCCCGCGATCTTCGCGGGCGAGGTCACCGAGAAGATCAGCTTGGCTCAGTCCGGCGATGCGCCGCACGAACCGGACGGTTCGGAGGTGATCGTCGGCGCGGTTGCCACCATTGCCGACCCCGCGGACCTGATGGCCAAGGTGCACGCCGGGTTGGACCGGTTCGCCGGCGCGGGAGTGCGCAAAGTGTGGGTATATCAAGCAGTCGACGACGGTCATGAGGTGATGACACTGCTGGAAATCGACAGTGCGGCAAGCGCACAGCGATGGATCGACCACCCGGACACCGCCGCGGAGTGGATGTCCGGCATCGGAATCGGTGGTTACCCCCGGCCGTTCGTCGGGAAGTTCGCCACCTCGATCGATCTGATGGCGCCCGTGGGCGACGGTCGGTAGGGGTACCGCATGTACGTATGCCTGTGTGTCGGAGCCACCAATCAGATGGTGTCCGATGCCGTCGCCGCCGGGGCGTCGACGTCGAAAGAGGTTGCCGCGATGTGCGGTGCGGGTGGCGACTGCGGCCGGTGCCGCTGCACCGTTCGCGGGATCATCGAGGCCACGCTGGCCGCGACGCCCACCGCTGCCGACAACGGGGCACTGCGGCGCCTCGCGCTGGACATCAGCCCCGTCGGATCACACTGATTCGCCTCGCCGGCCGGTGAACTCGGCCAGCGCGTCGGCGTTGGCCTGACCACCCAAGAGTTCGGCGAAGAACGCGTTCTCCCGCTCGACCGCAGCCAGGGTCTCGGCCCGGGTCGGCTCGACCATCGCGCTCTTGACCGCCATCAGGCTGGAAATCGGCCGGGACGCAAGAACCTCCGCATGCCGACGAGCCTCGCCCAGGAGCCCGTCGGGCTCGCAGACCGCGAAGACCAAGCCCATCCGCAGCGCCTCGTCGGCGGTGATCCACTCCGAGGACATCAACAGCCAGGCCGCGTTCTGCCGCCCCATCAACTGCGGAAGCAGATAGGACGAGGCCGCCTCCGGGGCCACCCCCAGGCTGGTGAACGGACATTTCAGCCTGGCCGTCGAAGACATGAACGCCAGGTCGGCAAAGCCCAGGATCGTCGTTCCGATCCCCAGGCCCAGACCGTTGACCGCGCAGATCAGCGGCTTCGGGAAACGCCCCAGCGCGGTGATGAGACCGCGGAATCCGTGCTTTCCGGGCACGAAGCCCGGGTCGGTCACCATGGCCTGCATCTCGGCCAGGTCGGTACCGGCGCTGAACGCCCGCCCCGCCCCGGTGATCAGCACCACCGCGACCTCTGGGTCGTCCGCGGCGGCCAGCAGCGCCTCGGCCGTGGCGTCGTAGAGCGCCTCGTTGAAGGCGTTGAGCGCCTCGGGGCGATTCAGCGTCAGCGTCCGAACCCGGTCCTGGTCTTCGATCGTCAAGATCACTCGTGCAGCCTAAACGCCGCCCACCGACCCGAGACCGCGACGCTCCTCAGACCAGCTCGACCTGGTGACCCGCGGCGACGACGCGGCCGATGATGCCCGCCAGCCGCCGATAGGACTCGTCGCGTCCACTGGAGGTGCGAAACACCAGCCCGATCCGCCGGCCGGGCTGGGGCGGCGCGAAATAGGCCAATGCCAGGCCGTTGCGCTCCGCTTCGACCGCCACCGCGGTCTGCGGAATCAACGTCACCCCCAGCCCACCGTTGACGCACTGAACCGCGGTGGCCAGCGATGCGGCGCGGGTGGTGGCCAACTCCGCCCGCACTCCTGCGTTACGGCAGATCTCCAGCGTCTGGTCACGCAGGCAGTGGCCCTCGTCGAGCAGCAGCAACGGTAGGTCCGCCAGCGCGGTCGGCGGTACCCGGCGCTTGCCGGCCAGCGCATGACCGGGCGGCAATGCCAACACGAAATCCTCGTCGTAGATCGGTATTTCGGTCAGCCCGGCCACCTCAGCCGGCAACGCCATCACGGCCGCGTCGACCGCGCCCTCCCGCAGCCCAGTGAGCAGCCGTTCGGTCTGGTCCTCGATCACGCGCAGATTCAGGTCCGGCAGTTGATCGGACAATCCGGCCAGCACGGCGGGCAACACATAGGGCGCCACCGTCGGGATCAACCCGAGCCGCATGGCCCCCTGCAGCGGGTCGGCCACCCCGGCGGCGGCCGCCGAAAACTGCGCCGCCGCATCCAATACTGCGTGGGCGTACGGCAGCAACTGCTGCCCCTCGGCGGTCAGGAAGACCCGCCGGGTGGAGCGCTCGATCAGTTGGACGCCCAAGCCAGCTTCCAACGACGACAACGCCTGCGACAGTGTTGACTGGCTCAGGCCCAGGCCGGCCGCCGCGAGACTGAAGTGGTGCTTCTCCGCGACGGCGGTGAACGCCCGCAGCCCCGCCAGCGTCGGATGATAACTTGTATCGGCCATGCCGATTAGTATAGTGCAAAGCATCACCTTTCGTTTTTAATCAAGATGAGGCAGGATGGAGCCTGCGGGCGATCGACTCGCCCCGAACACCCTTAAAACTCAAAACCATGAGGAGTGACATGGCACTGCTGACCATCGGCGACCAGTTTCCGGCCTACAGTCTGACCGCGCTGGTCGCGGGCGATCTGACCAAGATCGACGCGAAGGGTCCCGAGGACTTCTTCACCACCATCACCAGCGACGACCACAAGGGCAAGTGGCGGATCATCTTCTTCTGGCCCAAGGACTTCACCTTCGTGTGCCCCACCGAGATCGCCGCCTTCGGCAAGCTGAACGACGAGTTCGCCGACCGCGACGCGCAGGTTCTCGGGGCGTCGACCGATAACGAGTTCGTGCACTACAACTGGCGCCTCGATCACGCGGACCTCAAGACGCTGCCGTTCCCGATGCTCGCCGACCTCAAGCGCGAGCTGGTCGAGGCCACCGGCGTGCTCAACGCCGACGGCGTCGCCGACCGGGCCACCTTCATCGTCGACCCCAACAACGAGATTCAGTTCGTCTCGGTGACGGCGGGATCGGTGGGCCGCAACGTGGACGAGGTGCTGCGGGTGCTGGATGCCCTGCAGTCCGACGAGCTGTGCGCCTGCAACTGGAAGAAGGGCGAGGCGACCCTGAACGTCGGCGAGCTGCTCAAGGAATCTCTCTAGATCGCAGCCGGATGAATCGCGCTCGCGGTGATGTCGAGCGCCAGGATGAGGAGGAACAGCGCCAATGAGTATTGAGAACCTCAAGAACGCGATTCCGGAGTACGCCAAGGACCTCAAGCTCAACCTGGGTTCGATCGCCCGCACCACGGTCCTGAACGAGGAGCAGCTCTGGGGCAGCCTGCTGGCCACTGCGGCGGCCACTCGCAACGCCACGGTGCTGGCCGAGATCGGGGCCGAGGCCGCCGACAACCTGTCGGCGGAGGCCTATCAGGCCGCCCTGGGCGCCGCATCGATCATGGGTATGAACAACGTGTTCTACCGTGGTCGGCACTTCCTGGACGGCAGCTACGACGACCTGAGGCCCGGGTTGCGGATGAACATCATCGGCAACCCGGGGGTCGACAAGGCGAACTTCGAGTTGTGGAGCTTCGCGGTCTCGGCGATCAACGGCTGCCAGGCGTGCGTTGCCTCCCACGAGCAGGTCGTGCGGGAGGCGGGCGTCGGCCGCGAGGCGGTTCTGGAAGCCCTCAAGGTCGCCTCGATCGTGGCCGGGGTGGCGCAGGCGGTCTTCGCCGCCAGCGCCGACCCCACCGCTACTTAGGCGTTCCAAGGCGGTCTAAGTCCCTATCGGCGCGCGCCGGGTGATACCCGGCGCGCGCCGTAGACTTTTGTCCTGTGACGCTCCGCGATGCCGACCGTGGTTTCCTGGCCCGCTGCGTCGAATTGGCCGGCGAGGCGGCGGCGCACGGCGACGATCCGTTCGGTTCACTGTTGGTCGACGCCGACGGCACGGTGCTCTTCGAGGACCGCAACCGCGCCGGTGACGGCGATGCCACCCGCCACCCTGAGTTCGCCATCGCCCAGTGGGCGGTGGCCAATCTCAGCCCGGCGCAACGTGTTCCGACCACCGTCTACACCTCCGGCGAACATTGCGCGATGTGCGCCGCGGCCCACGCCTGGGTCGGACTGGGCCGGATCGTCTACGCGTCGTCGTCGGCGCAACTGACCGAATGGCTGCGCGCTCTGCAGGTGCCGGCGGCCCCGGTGGCGCCGCTGCCGATCACCACAGTCGCCCCGCACGTAGTGGTTGACGGGCCGGCGCCGGAATTCGAGGAAGAACTGAAGGCGCTGTTTAGGGCCCGCTACCAAGGCCGGTAACGCGCACCACGCTCACTCTCGGGTAAGCCACGCCAGTCGGTCCAGTGTCACCGGGTCCTCCTGCCCGTCGTAGAAGCGGTCGAGCACCGCACGAAAGCCGCTGCAGTAGCAGTTGCCGGTGTGGCCGCCACCCTCACATACCCGGCCGAACAACGTCATCGACGAACGCAGCTTGATGTCGTCGGGCCAGCCCAGAATCTCCTCGATGGACCGGCCGCTCACCGCGTTGACCAAGCCCACGCACTCCCGCAATCGCGGTCCCAGTACGCCGTGAGCCAGGTAGGCGCGGGCCTCGGCGGGCGACGCGATGCCGTAACGCTGGGCCATCGCGCTGGCCCCCAAGCCGGAGAGCTGCGGAAAGACGAACCACATCCAGTGGCTGCGCTTGCGGCCGGCGCGCAGCTCGGCCACCACGGTGTCGTACACACCGGCCTGTGCGTCGACGAAACGCTGTAGCCCAAAGGGGTCGGAAGTTCCGGCCATGCCATCAACCGTGGCACAGTTCGACGTACGGCAGGGAAGGAGTCAGCGATGTCGACGATCAGGCGGCGCGTTCCCAGGATCGGTGAACTTGCGCCACTGATCCGTTTCCGCAGGCCACGATTGAACCGCACGGCGCGGCGTCTTGAGACGGCCCTGACCGTCGAGGACCTTCGCCTGCTCGCCAAGCGTCGCACTCCCCGAGCCGCCTTCGACTACACCGACGGCGCCGCCGAGGACGAGATCTCACTGGAACGAGCCCGACAGGCATTCCGGGACATCGAGTTTCATCCGGCCATCCTGCGCGACGTCTGCAGCGTCGACACCAGCCGCGAGGTGCTCGGCGCTCCGGTGGCGTTGCCATTCGCGATCGCACCGACTGGCTTCACCCGGCTGATGCACACCGCGGGAGAGCTGGCCGGCGCCCGCGCCGCCGAAGCCGCCGGCATCCCGTTCTCCCTGTCGACCCTGGGGACCGCCTCGATCGAAGACGTCGCGGCGGCCGCCCCCGGCGCCCGCCGCTGGTTTCAGCTGTACATGTGGCACGACCGCGACCGGTCGATGGCGCTGCTGCGCCGCGCCGCCGACGCCGGCTACGACACCCTGCTGGCGACCGTCGACTGCCCGGTCGCCGGGGCGCGGCGGCGCGACTCCCGCAACGGCATGTCCATTCCGCCGGCGCTGACGCTGCGCACGGTCGCCGATGCCGCCGTCCATCCGGCGTGGTGGTTCGACCTGCTCACCACCGAGCCGTTGTCTTTCGCGTCGCTGGACCGATGGTCGGGCACCGTCGCGCAGTACATGGACACCATGTTCGACCCGAGCCTGACCTTCGACGACCTGGCCTGGGTCAAGTCCCAATGGCCGGGCCGATTCGTGGTCAAAGGCATCCAGAGCGTCGCCGACGCGCGCGCCGTGGTCGAGCTCGGTGTGGACGGCATCGTGTTGTCCAACCACGGTGGCCGCCAGCTCGACCGGGCGCCTATACCGTTTTGGCTGCTGCCCGAGGTGGTGCGCGAAGTCGGACGCGACACCGAGATCCTGCTGGACACCGGCATCATGTCCGGCGCCGACATCGTCGCCGCGATCGCGCTGGGCGCCCGCTGCACCCTGATCGGGCGGGCGTACCTCTACGGGCTGATGGCCGGTGGACAGGCCGGGGTGGACCGCGTGATCGACATCCTCGCCGAACAGATCCGGCGCACCATGCGGTTGCTCGGGGTCAGCGAACTGGCCGAGCTGTCGCCGCAGCATGTCACCCAGCTGCAGCGACTGATGCCCCGTCGGTAGTCGCCGCGTCTCGCCCTCAGAAGGCCGGCGCCCGCGTCACCAAGGCGGCGATCATGTCGGTGAGCACACTCGCCTCGTCGGTGATATGCGCACCGCAGGCCTTGACGTCGATCACCGTGTCCGCCACCGCATTAAGCACCCGCTGGCAGCCGTAGTCCTCGGAACCCAGGGTGTAGGTCTGGGAGATCCGCGGTGGATCACCCGCCTCATCCCCGATGGTCCAGGTGTAGGTGTTGTGGTCGGGATAGGTCACGGTGACCGTCTGGCCCACACAGCCCCGCCACTTCGCCACCGACTGCTCGACGAACGCCACGGCCTGCCCGGAGTTCGGGGCGAAGGCCACAATGTCCTGGTCCACGAACGGCCGGCCGTTGACCCCGGCGCGTTGCAGGCCGCCCGGCTCTTCCAGCACCTTCCACGCCGCCCGCTGGACCTGGCTGTTCCGGTAGGTCTCGTCCAGGCCCGGGTAGAGAACACCCAGGCATTCCGGCTGTGACGCCGCTATCGATCCGGCCGGCTTCAGCGACTCGAGGTCGGCCTGCACGGTCTCCATCGCGGGGGTGGCCATCACGGCCTGTACGTCATCATCAGCGGCCAGGTTCGGCGTGGGGGCATCCGGCGAAGTGCGGGTGAGTCCGAACGCCAGCGCACCCGCGGCCGCCACCGCAACCACGGCGCCGGCCACCAGTAGCTTCTTTGCCGGCCGTCCTCGATGTCGTTCGCCGGGGCCGCCGGGATCCGTGCCGTGTGCACCGGCAGGAAAACCTCCGGTGTCCGGCCGGCTGATCACCGGTCGCGGCCCGGTCACCGCGGCGACCGGCATGCCGACGGTGGCGGCGGTGAAGCTCGGATCGTTGGCGGCCAGGACGGCGTCGACATCGGCGCGGGTGCGCACCGTGACGTCCGGCCGGTCGCGCAACCGGCACAGCAGCTGAACGATGTCGTTGCGCACGGTGGGGTCGTGGCAGTCCTCATCGAGTCGGGATCGAAGTTCCAAGACGAGTTCACCCTGCTTGTGGTAGCTCAGCTCGGATCCCGACAACTCCGAGGAGAGCCGCATCAGGTAGGCGAAGGGCACCATCGGTTCTTCGGGCAACTGCGCGGGCAGCGGTACCGCGCGGCGCGACAGGCTCTGCAGGGCGGCGACCAACCGGGCATGGGCCGCGCCGTCACGGATTCGGTAGTCGATGATCTGTGTCGCGGCCAGTGGGGTGACACGCACACTGTCGACCGGGCCGATCTGGACCGGCAGAACCGGCCGTTGCAACGCTCGTGCATAGGCGAGCTCGGCCTGACAGGGCTTGGACCGTAGCGAATTGTTGGACAACGCGACGACGAACACCGAGCAGCACCGAATCCGGTCCAGGATCGTCTGCCACCACGCCTCGCCGCCACCCAGCTCCTCATCCAGCCACACCTGCTGGTCAGCGCTGCGCAAGACGGAAACCAGCGGATCGACCAACGCGCGATCCTGGCTGGCGTAACTGACAAACAGCATGATCCTCTCCAGGGCCGGCATGCGCAGAAGCGGACCGAATTGCTCTCCAGTTTGTCAGACTGAAGGCCGACATCGGTCGTCCCGCGTCCGGGTTAGTGTACGAGAGAACAGAGCGCTTTTGCGATGGGCCGAGCAGGCCCAGCAAAGAAAGCGCGGGAGGAGAAACGCCGATGACCGGTCGTGCGGCCGAATCGAGTGCTCCGGCAAAGCCCGGGCGCGAAGCCCCGCCGCCGGAGACCCTGCAGCACAAGGTGCTGACCGGTCTGACCGATCCCCACTGGTACTGGCTGCTGATCCCAGCGGGAATCGTTGCCTTCGTGCTGGGCCTCTGGGGCTACGGCTCCTATGAGGGCGGCGGGCATTCGTACTCCGACGCGGTCTATGGCGCCGTCAAGTTGTTCTTCCTGCACGCGGCTCCGCAGCCGGAGAACCACGTGGGCCTCGCGTTGGACGTCGCCCGCTTCCTGGCTCCGGTGGTAGCCGGGTGGGCAGCGCTCATCGCGCTGGTGTCGGTGTTTCGAGACCGAGTCCAGCAGCTGCTTATTCCGTTCAAGAAGGGGCATGTGGTGGTCTGCGGTCTGGGCTACGCCGGGTTCGAATTCGTCCGCGCGCTGCGCGCGGCGGGATATCGGGCCGTGGTCATCGAGTCCGACGAGGCCAACCCTCGGATACGGACGTGCCGCAACTGGGGTTTCCCGGTCGTCATCGGTGATGCCCAGCTCAGCGCGACCCTCGAATCCGCCGGAACGCGGCGCGCGGCCCGGCTGCTCGCGGTGACTTCGGACAGCGTCGCCAACACCGAAATCGTCACGCTGGCAAGACGTTTAGCCGATGACTTCAAGAGCAGACGCCGGATCTTCGGCCGCTCGAGCAACGACCACTTGCGCTGCCTGGCACGCATCGAGGACCCCGGACTGTGTGTGCTGTTGCGGCTCGCGGAGTTCAACCGCGGCGACGACCGGTTGGTCGTCGACTTC
Source organism: Mycobacterium sp. SMC-19 (assembly GCF_045310815.1). Classification (NCBI taxonomy): domain Bacteria; kingdom Bacillati; phylum Actinomycetota; class Actinomycetes; order Mycobacteriales; family Mycobacteriaceae; genus Mycobacterium; species Mycobacterium sp. SMC-19. The sequence continues at coordinate 580,669 of NZ_JBJIAM010000002.1, forward strand.
TTCAACATCGACACGGTCGGCGCCCGACTGCTGCTGAACAGGCATCCGCTGCGGACCGCGCAACGGCCCCACATTGCGGTCGCCCACCTCGACGGTATCGGGTCGGGGCTGGTGTTCCAGGCCGCTCGCCAATGGCACCAGGAACGCGTGGGCGACCAGAGGTTGCGGGTAACGGTGATCGACAACCATGCGGCCGAAAAACTGGCCAAGCTGCTCGCCGATTACCCCGCCCTCGATGAGGTCTGCGAGTTCCGTTGCTCACCGGCCTCCGTGCGCGACATCGATCGGGTGGCACAGGACACCGACTGGCCTATTACCCAGGCCTACGTGACCGGTTACCACGATGAACGCAACGTCGAGTCGGCGTTGAACCTGCGTCGGGCCCTCGACAACGCGGTACCGGTGGTCACGACCATCTCACGCGCGTACGGCGTGGCCGACCTGCTCGAGGAGCAGGCGCTCGGCGGCTCGGGGGTCACAGTCTTCCGGACCTTGCAGGAGACCTGCACCGTGGAGCTCGTCGAGGGCGGATCACTGGAGGCCGTTGCCCAGGAGATCCACCGCCGGTACTGCCTGATGCAACCCGCGGGTGCCCCGGCACCGCCGCCCTGGCCGGAATTGGCGGATGCGCTCAAGAACTCCAGTCGGGCCCAGGCTCGGCACATCGGGGTGAAGCTGCGCAGCATTGGATGCGTGATCGCGCCGCTGCGCAACTGGCACGCCAGGGACTTCCAGTTCACCGATGACGAGATGGACAAGCTGGGCACCATGGAGCACGACCGCTGGATGCAGGAGAAACTCGCCGCCGGTTGGACCCTGGGCGAGGAGGACCCGGTGCTGAAGAAGGACCCGCACCTGGTGCCGATGGCGCAGTTGCCACCCGAGGTCGCTGAGGTCGACCGGATCTTCGTGCGGGCCATCCCGGAGATGCTGGCGACTGTCGGTCTGGAGATCATCGACGTGGCACAGACCGCGCCGAGATATCCGGTGCGCAGCCTTTCGCACTAGCAGTCGCGCAGGGCAGGTCACGCCGGGTTTTCGCCCCGGCGAATGCGGGTATATGCGCTGCTGTGATTGCCCACAAGGAACTGGTACGTCGGCTATTGCGACGTGCGGGTACGACCTATGCCCAGGAGGCCGGCATCCGGTTGCGCAACCAACCGATGCCGCTGTTCCAGCTGCTGATGCTGTGCATGCTGGCCAGCAAGCCCATCGACGCCACCGTCGCTGCCCGTGCTGCCCACGAGCTGTTCAAGAGTGGGTTGCGCACGCCGCACAAACTCCTCGAAGCCGATCGACAGACCTTGATCGACGCCATGGGGCGGGCGCACTACCGCCGCTATGACGAGAGCTCGGCCACCATGCTCGTCGAGTTGGCCGAAGCGGTGCAGACTGACTACGGCGGTGACCTTCGGCTGCTGGCCGAACGCAGTGGCCGCGATGTCGCAGCGGCCACCGAAGCACTGAAGGCCTTCAAGGGCATCGGTGATGTCGGCGCCAGCATCTTTCTCCGCGAAGTCCAAGACGTCTGGCCGTGGGCCCGCTCCACCTTCGACGATCGCGCGCTGGATGCCGCGCGTGATCTCGGGTTGCCCAGTGATGCAAACCAACTCGGGGCACTGTCGCAGGGCCGCAATGCCGAACTCGCCGCGGCGCTGGTGCGCTACTCCGCCGACGCCGGCGTCCGCGAGCGACTGAGCGAATGACGAGCAGAGGACAGCACGTGTCTACATCGACCACGTTTGTGATCGTCGGCGCCGGCCTGGCCGGGGCCAGGGCCACTGAAGCCCTCGTCGACAAGAACTTCGATGGAACCATCGTGCTTGTCGGGGAGGAGCACCACCTGCCCTACGAGCGCCCGCCACTGTCCAAGGAGTTCCTTGCGGGCAAGAAGACCCTTGACGACTTCACCGTGAAACCCGTGTCCTGGTATCGGGAACACGAGATCGACCTGCGGCTGGGCCTCCGCGTCATCGGCGCGGATCCGCCAGGTCGCAGCGTCACGCTGGCCGACGGCACCAGCCTCGGCTACGACAAACTGCTGTTGGCGACGGGCTCGCGGTCTCGGCGGATACCGCTCCCGGGCGCCGACGCCCCCGGCGTGCATTATCTGCGGACCGTCGAGGACGCGTCCGCGCTGGATTCGGCGCTGGCGGGCGGAGATTCGCTGGCGGTGGTGGGTGGGGGCTGGATCGGTATGGAGGTGGCCGCCGCCGCACGCCAGCGCGGAGTCGACGTCACCGTGGTGGAAAGCGCCGCCCTGCCGCTGCTGGCCGGCCTCGGCGCGGAGAACGCCGCGGTCTTCGCCGACCTGCACCGCGAGCACGGCGTCGACCTGCGTACCGGGTCGACGGTCGCCGAGATCACCACCGCCGGCGGTGCCGCCGCCGGCCTGCGGTTGGGCGACGGCTCGCAGATCCGCGCGGACGCGGTGCTCGTCGCAGTCGGCGCGCAGCCCAACATCGAACTGGCTGAGCAAGCCGGCCTTTCCACCGGTGACGGTGGCGTCCTGGTGGACGCCGGGCTGCGCAGCAGCGACCCCGACATCTACGCCGTCGGCGACATCGCGGCCGCGCAGCATCGATTGTTCGGCACCCGGATCCGCACCGAACACTGGGCCAACGCCCTCAAGCAACCCGCTGTCGCTGCGGCGGGCATGCTCGGCGAAGTGGCCGAATACACCGAACTGCCTTACTTTTTCACCGACCAGTACGACCTCGGAATGGAATACGTCGGCTATGCGCCGCACTACGCCCGCGTGGTGTTTCGCGGTGAACCCACCGGCCGCGAATACACCAGCTTCTGGCTCGACGACGACAATCGCGTGCTCGCCGGGATGAATGTCAACATCTGGGAGGGCCTCGACGACATCAAGGCCCTGATCAACGCCCAGGTCCCGGTCCATCCGGACCGGCTGGCCGACGCCGGGGTACCGCTGGGCGACCTGTCGAGTTAGGCGCCGGCGCCCGGGGGCTAACGCAACGTCGCGGTGCCGTCTTCGTGCACGTCGACCGCGGCACCGGCGATGTCCTCGCGCACGGTCGCTTCGGCGGAATCGGGGTCCCGGATCACCGCCAGGGTCCGTGCCCCGTCTGGGGTGCGGACCGCCAGGAACGCCTGCAGGGGCTGCCCGTCGCGGTCGAACGGTGTGGTCCAGGACTCCACCTCGCCGGTGCCCTGCCACTGCACCACCGATGGCCGGGTGGCCTGGGCGTCCACCTCGGGTTGCACGTCTTCCCAACGGAATCCGGCCGGCGGCGGCTGCGTTCCGTACACGCCGAAACTGTGTTTGGTCAGGTAACCGCCGTTGGCGGTGATCAGGCCGCGCCGCCCGGGATTGGCCACCAGCAGTTCCGCCAGGGTGGCGATCGAATGCATGACGTAGTTGTTCCACGGCCCACCTGCGAAGGTGAGCCCGCCGGTCACGGTCAGCGGTCGGCCGGGATCATCGGTGGGAAGCCCGAGTTCGGCCGCCGCAACCTGCACCGCGGACGGGAAGCACGAGTACAGGTCCACGTGATCGATCTCGCCGATACCGGCGGCGCCGGCCAGCTCCAATGCCCGGGCCCCCGCGATCCGGATCGCCGGCGATCGGTGCAGTTCGGCGCGGTCGGCAATGGCGTAGGTGTCGTGGGCGTCGGCACCAGCCTGGGGGAAAACCCAGTTCTCGGTGGGGATCCGCAACTCGGTAGCGGTCTCGACCGAGGTCAGCACCAGCGCGGCCGCCTGATCGACCATGTTGTTGGAGTTCATCAACTTGGTGTAGGGCCAGCTGATCATCCGGTTCTTCGGGCCCGGTTGCCAGATCTCCTCTGCGGTGACCGGGTACCGGATCCACGCGTGCGGGTTGTCGACGGCGACCGCATTGAACCGCGACCACAGTTCACCGATGCGCCGACGGTGGTCTTCGACCTTCTCCCCCGCGGCGATGCGCAACGCCTGTTCGAAAAGCGGATAGACGTAGGCGGGCCGGTCCAATCCGATGCGCTCTTCGGCGGAGCCGACCATCGGCACGTCTTCGCCCTCGCAGCGGGCCATCGGGACCGAGTCGTCCTGCTGCGTCCAGGCCAGTTTGCCGCCGGCACGCCGCAGCCTGGTCCGGGTGCGCCAGGTCTCGCCGCCGGCCACCAGCACCACGCCGGCTCGGCCGTCGCGGATATCCAGGCAAGCCTGGTTCACCAAAGACTGCGGCACGTTGCCGCCCACCGGGCTGTACCGGGTGGCGGGGCGCTGCGCCCCGATCCGCTGTCCGAGCAGTACGCCCGGGTCGCGGTAGCGCGCCGAGAGCAGGTTCACCACCCGAATCGAGTCGACGGCGCGCAGCACCCGGTCGTGGGCGGCGTGGCGCGCCGCGGCCACCATGAGATCGACGGGTTCTATCGCGTCGGTGTCGTCGCGGTGGTTGACCTGGCCGTAGCCGATCAGCACCGGTGTCCGGGGGTCGACAGGCATGGACGTCAGACTAATCCGCGGGTTCCTGCGGCGGTCCCAGCTTCGCCTCTCCTCCGTCGAGCCTCGCTGAACCGCCGGCGAACAGCACGCCGTCGGCGATCAACCGGTCGGTCTCGCCGTCGTCGAGTCCGAGCAGCGAGCGGCAAATCTCCCGAGTGTCCTGACCGGGCAGCGGTGCGGGCCGCTGCGGCGCCACCGGGATGTTGCGGAAGGGGGCGGGGCCGGTTTCGGCCGGCAGCGGATGTTCGATCAGGGGGTGGGTCATGGGCGCGAACACCGCGCGGTGTGCCAGCTGGGGGTCGTCGGCGACGTCGGGTGGCCGGCTCATCGGCGCGGCGGCCACGCCGCGGCCCTGCAGCAGTTCGGCTACCCCGGCGGGGGTATGAACCGCGGTGTGGCGGCCCAACGCCGCCGCCAGCTGCGCATGGTGGACCGCGCGACCGGCACCGGTGCTGAAGCTTGACTCGCCGGCCAACGCGTCGTCACCGAAAGCCGCAGCGACAGCACGCATGTCGGCGTCGGTGCGGATCGAGATCACACACCATTCGTCGTCGCCGATGCACGGGCAGACCAGATCCACCGCGGTGTCCGGCTGGACCGACGAGCCCGCAGCGCGGGCCACGTAGCTGGTGTCGAGCTGGTTGACCGCGGTCTCGGCCTGCGACACGTGGACGTGGCTGCCGGCGGCGGTGCGCCGGCTCGCGATCAGCGCGGCCAGCGCCCCGATCGCCGCGACTCGCGCGACCACATGATCGGGGAAGACCGTGGTCGCGTCGTAGAACGGATGGCGCTCCGTGTCGCTGGACCCCTCCGGGGCCGTCCACAGTGCGGTGACCCCGGTGGTGGCACGTACCAGTGGGCCGTACCCCATCCGGTCACTCCACGGCCCGGTCTCACCGAACGCGCTGCTCTGGGCGAGGACGATCCGCGGGTTGATATCGCGCAAGGCATCGTAGGAAAAGCCCAGGGCGGCAAGTGTTCCCGGCTTGAAGTTGGCGAACACCGCGTCCGCGGCCCCGACCAGGCGAGTGAAGATCTCCTTGCCGGCCGGGCTGCGCAGATCCAGGCCGAGCCCGGAGTTGTTGCGGTGTGTCCAGGCGAATGACTCGCTCATCGCCGAACCGGGGCGGGCCTGCCGCAGCCCGTCGGGGTAGGCCGCACTCTCCACCTTGATGATCTCGGCGCCCAGGTCGCCGAAGAGCCGGCTGGCCTCGCCGCCGGCGACGATCACTCCCAGATCGACGATCCGCAGACCCTCGAACGGCCGGGCGCCCACGGCGCCACCGAAGGTGTGCTCCGGCAACGGTTCGGCCAGCCATCCGGCGTCCGCCGTGCCGACGGTCGGGGCCGGGGTCCGAAAACCGGCGCGCTGGTCGTCGACCACGTAGTAGCCGGTCGGGATCACCGCGGGCAGCCCCGGGGCCAGCTCGGTCCGGGTGACCGCCGCCGCGACCGCGAAGTGTTCCTCGGCCAGTACCTGCGCCGGATCGCCGACTGCGGCGATGGGCACACCGCGGGCCTGCCCGGCGGTGACCAGATCCGCCATGTCCTGGCCGGCGAAAAGTTCCCGTATCAGGGCACTGATCTGCGGCCAGACCGCGAACCGTTCGCCGATCACGCCGAATTTGGGGTCGGCGTACTCGGCCGGCTCCCCCAGCCAGCTCCACAGTGCGCGCCACTGGCGCGGCGACATGACGCAGAGCCGGACGTAGCCGTCGCGGCACGGGTAGATCGGGTAGGCGTCCTGGTTGCGGGGCCGCCCGCGCCAGCGGCTCGATGCGCGTTGGGCCGCGGCGACCTGGCCGTGCGCGCCGAATATCGGGTCGAGCACGGTGGCCACCGCATCGAACCGGGAGAAGTCGATGTAATCCCCGGTTCCGCAGCGCAACCGGTTGTAATAGGCGACCAGCACCGCCCAGGCAGCCTGCACCGCCGCGGTCGCCGAGGCGATCCCGTCGGGCGGCAATACCGGGGTCCCGGTGGTGGGGCCCGACCGGGACAGGGCGCCGGAGAGTGCGTAGAGCACCGCGTCGGTGGCCTGCCATTGTGAGCGCGGCCCGCTCGTCCCGAAATCGGTGACCGACATCGTCACCAGGTGAGCGAACCGGTCGGCCAGCTCACCACAGGAAGTCCCGAAGTCCGCGGCGCGGCCCGGCAGGCCGCTGTCCACCACGATGTCGGCGGTGCTCGCCAACTCCTCGAAGCGGCGGCGGTCCCGCTCGTCGGTGGGGTCCAGGGTGATGCTGCGCTTGTTGGCGTTGTGCAGCGCGAATGCGATGCTCACACCGCCCAGCAGCGGAGTGGCGGCACGCGCCGGACTGCCACCAGGGGGTTCCACCTTGAGCACATCGGCCCCCATATCGGCGAGCAACCGGGTGACCGCGTCGGCGTCGCCGCCGGCCAGATCGAGCACACGAACCGATTTCAGCAGCACGCAGTCAGGGTAATGAATCGGTTGCCGGGTTCGGAGTTGGGCGCGACAATGGAAAAGGTGAGTGCAGCCAACGCGACTCCACCTAAGCCCACACTCTCCGACGATGAACTGGCCCGCCTCGATGCCTACTGGCGGGCCGCCAATTATCTCTCCGTAGGCCAGATCTATCTGCTGGACAATCCCCTGCTGGCCGAGCCGCTGCGGGCCGAGCACGTCAAGCCCCGACTGCTGGGGCACTGGGGTACTACGCCGGGGCTGAACCTGCTCTACCTCCACCTGAACCGGATCATCCGCGACCGCGACGCCGACGTCATCTTCGTCACCGGGCCCGGCCACGGCGGACCGGCGCTGGTCGCCAACGCCTACCTCGAGGGCACCTACAGCGAGGTCTACACCGGCATCGGCGAGAACGTCGACGGGCTGCGGAAGTTGTTCCGGCAGTTCTCTTTTCCCGGGGGGATTCCCAGTCACGTGGCGGCCGAGACGCCGGGCTCCATCCATGAAGGCGGCGAGCTCGGCTACGCGCTGGTGCATGCATTCGGTGCCGCCTTCGACAACCCGCAACTGGTGGTCGCCTGCGTGATCGGCGACGGCGAGGCCGAGACCGGACCGTTGGCTGCCAGCTGGCACGCGAACAAGTTTCTCAACCCCGCCGTGGACGGCGCGGTGCTGCCGATTCTGCATCTCAACGGCTACAAGATCGCCAATCCCACTGTGCTGGCTCGTATTCCGCAGCCAGAATTGGAGTCGTTGCTACGCGGTTACGGGTACCGGCCGATCACCGTCGCCGGCGACGACCCCGCCGTCGTACACCAACTGCTCGCCGCCGCCCTCGATGACGCGTTCGACGATATCGCGGCGATCCAACGAGCCGCGCGCGCCGAGGGCTCGTCGATGCGGCCGGTGTGGCCGATGATCGTGCTGCGCACCCCGAAGGGCTGGACCGGACCGAAGGTGGTCGACGGACAACAGGTGGAGGGAACCTGGCGGGCACATCAGGTGCCGCTCGCACAGACCCGTACCGACCCCGAGCATCGCCGCCAACTGGAGGACTGGCTCCGCAGCTACCGCCCGGCGGAACTGTTCGACTCCTCCGGACGCCTGGTGCCGGAGCTGTCGGCGCTGGCGCCGCGCGGGCACCGGCGGATGAGCGCCAACCCGCATGCCAACGGAGGGCTGCTGCTGCGCGATCTGGACCTGCCTGATTTCCGCGACTACGCGGTGCCGGTGACCGAGCCCGCGACCGAGATGCATGAGGCCACTCGGGTGCTCGGCACCTTCCTGCGCGATGTCATCGACCGCAACCGTGACCGGTTCCGGTTGATGGGTCCGGACGAAACGGCCTCCAACCGGCTCTCGGCGGTCTTCGACACGACCGACCGGGTCTGGTTGTCGCAGACCGTTCCCGGTGACGATCACCTGGGCCCGGACGGGCGAGTCCTGGAAGTGCTCTCGGAGCACCTGTGCCAGGGCTGGCTGGAGGGCTATCTGCTGACCGGCCGGCACGGGCTGTTCAACTGCTACGAGGCGTTCGTGCACATCGTCGACTCGATGTTCAACCAGCACGCCAAGTGGCTGGCCGTCAGCCGCGAACTCCCGTGGCGAGCGCCGATCGCCTCGCTGAACTACCTGCTGACCTCCCACGTCTGGCGCCAGGACCACAACGGGGCGTCGCACCAGGATCCCGGGTTCATCGATCTGGTCGCCAACAAACGGCCAGAAGTGGTGCGGGTTTACCTGGCGCCGGACGCCAACACGCTGCTGTCGGTGGCCGATCACTGCCTGCGCAGCCGGAACTACGTCAACGTGATCGTCGCCGGCAAGCAGCCCGCTCTGACCTACCTGGATATGCCGGCAGCGGTGGCGCACTGCACTCGCGGACTGGGGATCTGGGACTGGGCCGGCACCACCACCGGTGAGCCGGACGTGGTGCTCGCCTGCGCCGGGGATATTCCGACGCTGGAAACCCTGGCCGCCGCCGACATTCTGCGCGATGAACTGCCCGATCTCGCCGTGCGGGTGGTCAACGTCGTGGACATCATGCGCCTGCAACCGACGACCGAACATCCGCACGGGTTGCCGGACAACGAGTTCGATGCGCTGTTTACCCGCGACAAGCCGGTGATCTTCGCCTATCACGGCTACCCCTGGCTGATCCACCGGCTCACCTACTCGCGGGCGAACCACGACCAGATGCATGTGCGCGGGTACCGCGAACGCGGCACCACGACAACACCGTTCGACATGGTGATGCTCAACGATCTGGATCGCTTTCACTTGGTGATGGACGTCATCGACCGGGTGCCGCGGTTGGGCGGTCGCCACGCGGTGCTGCGCCAGCAGATGGTCGATGCGCGAATGGCGGCGCGGCTCTACACCCGCGAGCACGGGGAAGACGATCCGCGGATCACCAACTGGACCTGGCGATCGGGCGCAGACCCCAGCGGCGGGGAGATAAGGTGACGGCCATGACTGCTCACCCCGCACCGGTCCGGATGCCCCGCAAGGCGATGTCGTTGCTCCTCGGCGCCCTCGTCGCGTCGGCCACCCTCGCCGGTGCCGGGCCGGCCGGCGCCACGCCGGACCACACCAAGGTGCCGGTCCGCTACGACCTCACCGGTACCGGGGTCGCCAGTTACATCACCTACCAGGGCCAGAACGGTCAGGCGCACGCCACCAACGCCCCCCTGCCGTGGTCCATTCAGCTGACCGGCTCGATGACGAACGCGGCCAGTCCGGCGTCCTACTCGCTGAGCGCCCAGAGCGCCGGTCCCGGCGCCCTGACCTGCACGGTCACCGTCAACGGCAAGGTGGTCAGCGAGAACACCGCCACCGGCAACCCGGCGCGGGTGCTGTGCGAGACGCACGGCCCCAAGTAGGCCGAGTCTGACCCGTCGGTAGGGCGTCCCCAATGACGCCACCGCCCCCGAAGCGCCGTCGCGCGTAGAATTCGGTCCAATGTCTGGCCACGAGTTCGCGGTGCCCTGGGGGCGGCACCCATTGGTGTCGCAACTCTCGGCGCTGAATCACTTCCGCGCCTTCGTCGACGTCGCCGTCGTCGTGGTGGTACTGGCGCTCGCCAATTTGATCGCCCACTTCACCACCCCGTGGGCCGCGGTTGCCACTGTCCCGGCCACCGCGGTCGGCTTGATCGCCCTGGTCCGCTACAACGGCCTGAGCTGGAGCGAGCTGGGCCTGGGCCGCGCGCATTGGAAGGCCGGCTTTGGCTACGCGCTGGCCGCGGTAGTGGTCGTGGTGTCGGTGATCGCGATCGGCGTGATGCTGCCGGTGACCCGGCCGATGTTCTTGAACAACCACTACGCCACGGTTTCCGGTGCGCTGGTGGCATCGATGGTCGTCATCCCGCTGCAGACCGTGATCCCCGAGGAGTTGGCGTTTCGCGGTGCGCTGCACGGCGCACTGCACCGGGCCTGGGGGTTTCGTGGGGTGGCCGCGGCCGGCTCGCTGTTGTTCGGCCTGTGGCATGTCGCCACCTCCCTGGGTCTGACCAGCAGCAACGTCGGATTCACCCGCATTCTTGGGGGCGGGTTCTTCGGCATGCTGGCCGGCGTGACGCTCGCGGTGCTGGCCACCGGGGCCGCGGGTTTCGTGTTCAGCTGGTTGCGGCGGCGCAGCGGCAGCCTGATCGCGCCCATCGCGCTGCACTGGTCGCTCAATGGCGTCGGGGCGCTGGCGGCCGCACTGGTGTGGCAGGTGTCTGGCTGAGCCCCGGCGGTTCAGCGAGGCTCGACGAAGGAGAGCCGAAGCTGGGACCGCCGCATGAACCCCGCATAGCGCCCCGGTTCAGACCAACAGCACTGCCGCACCGGCGATCCGGCCCGCAGCCAGGTCCGCCAGGGCCCGGTCCGCCTCGCCCAGCGAGTACACCGGCGTGGTCACGTCGATGTGGTGCGCGGCGGCGAAGTCGAGGAAAGCGTGGGCATCCGCGCGAGTGTTGGACGTGACCGACCGGATCTGACGCTCACGGAACAGGTGACGCTGGTAGTTCAGCGGTGGGATGTCGCTGAGATGGATGCCGGCAATGGCCAGGGTTCCGCCGGCGTCCAGTGCCTGACAGGCGGGCAGCACCAGCTCGCCGACCGGCGCGAACAGGATCGCGGAGTCCAGCGGCACCGGTGGCGGATCCGCGGCTCCCTGGGCCGAGGCAACGCCCAGCTCCAGAGCCAGTCCCCGCGCACGTTCACCGCGGGTCATCACGTGTACCTCGGCGCCGCTGGCGAGGGCGACCTGCGCGGTGATGTGCGCACTGCCCCCGAACCCGTAGATCCCCAGCCGCCCACCCGGGGGCAGGTCGGCTCGCTGCAAGGACCGGTAGCCGATGATGCCCGCGCACAGCAACGGCGCCAACTCGGTGTCGCTGTAGCCGCCGGGCAGGCGCAGCGCGAAAGCCGCTGGCACGGTGGCGAATTCGGCATAGCCGCCATCGTCATCCCAGCCGGTGTAGCGCGACTGCGGGCAGAGGTTCTCGTCGCCTCGCCGGCAGTAGCGACATGTTCCGCAGGTGTGTCGTAGCCAGGCGATTCCGACCCGGTCCCCCACCGCGAACTCGTCACCGACCTCGGCACCGACCTCGACGACTTCGGCGACCACCTCGTGGCCGGGGATCACACCGGTCCGGTGTACGGGAAGGTCTCCTTCGGCGACGTGCAGGTCGGTGCGGCACACGCCGCAGGCATGCACGGCCACCAGCAGTTCCGTGGGCTGCGGTCGCGGCACCGCGGTGCTGACCCGCTCGAGTGGTCGGTTGGCTATCGGGCCGGGCCGTTGGACACGCCATCCCGCCATCGACACACCGGCCATCTGCGACGCCATAGACCTATGGTGCGCGTTCGAGAGCCGGGACGGCTACCTGCGGCGAGCCAGTCCGACGACCCACAGCAAGATGATGGCCCCGCCCAGCGAGACGAAGAAGGTGAACCACCTGCGGCCGTGCTCAACGTCGACACCGAGCCAGCCGAGCAGCATGCCGCCGATGAATCCGCCGATCACCCCGATCACGACGTTGAGCAGGATCCCCGATCCGCCGCGCTTCATGATGCGGTTCGCCAACCAGCCGGCGACGCCGCCGATCAGGACATACGCCAGCCAGCTGACCGACGTCGGCGTGGACAGTGCAGCAGCGAGGTAGCTTCCGGCCATGGGCGTGATCAGCGGGGTTTACGCAGCAGGTGCCGGGGCCGGGGCCGGGGCGGGGGCCGGGGCGGGCGCGGGTGCCGGAGCGGGCGCCGGTGCCGGGATTCCCGGAATGCCCGGCGCCGGTGCGGGCGCTGCTTCCGCGGGGGGCGCGCCCAGCGGCCGGATGGACTCGGCCAGCGCGATCGCCGCGTTGGTGTCCACCGGATTGTTGGCCGTGCCCAGCCACACCACGAACCACCGCTCGGCCTGCGGGCCGGTGCCCTCGGCCGGCGGCACACCGATCACGCCGCTCCAGATCTGGCCGACCGGCTTGGCCGGGTCGGTGAACTTGACCTCGTAGTACGACGCGCTGCCGGTCAGGCCGCCCCCGGTGAGAGGCGCGTTCACCTGGTTGGCGCGGGTTCCCGGGTAGGGCATGAAGAACTCGCCCATGTCCGATCCGAGGCGGGTCGCGGCCTTGGCGTTGTCCGCCTCAGCGCTGGCGTACAGCCGCTGGTCGAGCTTGCCGAGCACGATCCTGGTGTCGTTGGCCACCGGCGCCGGTTGCCCCGGCAGCATCGGCTCGCCGGTCTTCTTGCTCAACAGCGACGAACCGTATTCAAGGTGGCTGGTGTCGGACTGCACCCAGCCGCCCGGCAGCACGAAACTGAACCCGCCCGCGACGTCGTCGACGCGGCCCACCTCGGGAGCGGCGGGCTCGGCGGGCGGAGCCGGGGCGTTCGGGTCGGCTGCCGGGGCATCCGCGGAGGCCGGGGGTGCGGGGGGCGGCGGCGGCACCGGGTCCGCGTATACCGGCGCCGCAACGGCGAACGCCAACGCACCGGCGACCGCGGTCGCGGCCATCGCCCGAATTCCCCTGGAGGTCAGGTCCACCTGCTTCATGGCAGAAAAACCTACCGCGTTGCCATCGCTACGCAAGTTACGCCGTGCCGAGGTGTGTCGCGCGCAGCGTCACTTCCTGGGCTTTGACCCCCAGCCAGACCGTCTCCCCCGGCGTCAGGCGCAGTTCCGCCGCCGCGTCTGCGGTGATGTCTGCCGCCAGTCCCGGCGCACCGTCGGGCTGGTCCACACCGCGCACCTGAACCGTGCTGCCGCGTACCGCGAGTTCGGCCACGGTCACCGCCAGGAGATTGCGCGGACTGCCGTGGCGCGGCGGCTCCCGGTACACCGCCACCGCCTGAGGTGTGCTGACCGCGACTGCCGGCCGGCCCGCGCTCACACCGTCATCGGCGGTCCCGTACCACTTGTCCCCCCACCCGGTGCGCAGTACGCCATCGCCGTCAAGGACCCCCGCCACCAGATTGAATCCGGCGATCTGTGCCCCGAACCGACTACGTGGCGCGGCCAATACATCTGCGGTGCGACCGATCTCAGCGACCCGGCCGGACTCCAGCACCAGCACCCGGTCAGCCAACGCGAATACGTCGAGGAGGTCGTGGGTGACCAGCACGGTGGTGCGACCGGCCGCACTGAGCACGTCGCGAAGCACGGTGCGTACCGCGGCCGCCGCTCCCACGTCGAGCCCGGCCAGTGGCTCGTCGAGCAACAGCACCTCCGGTTCGGCGGCCAGCGCACGCGCGATCGCGACCCGCTGCGCCTGCCCTCCCGAGAGCCGCCGCGGCCGCCGCTCGGCCAGCCCCTCGGCGTCGACCGCGCGCAACCACGGCGCCGCGACCGCCCGAGCGTGCCCCCGGCGCCGGTCGAGGCGACGCCCGCGCCCCGACCCGAACGCCACATTGGCCGCCACATTCAGATGCGGGAAAAGCAGCGGATCCTGCAGCAGCAACCCGACCCGGCGCTCGCAGGTGGCCACCTGCACCCCGGCCCGGGTGTCGGTCAGCACCCGATCACCCGTGCGAACCAGTCCTTCATCGGGCCGCAGCAGACCCGCGATCACATGCAGCAGGGTGGACTTGCCGGCGCCGTTCGCCCCTAAGACCGCCAACACTTCGCCCGGCGCAACGCTGAACCGCACGTCCAAGCCGCGCTGCGCCATCACCGCCACCACGCTGAGCCCCCCGGACTCGGCGGTCATCTGATCCCGCCCAGTCGCCGAACGCCCAGTCCCAGCACCACCACTGCGGCGACAGCCACCAGCAACAGCGACATCGCCGCCGCGGCGTCGGCATCCGACACTCGCTGTAGATAGATGGCCAACGGCAACGTCCGGGTGACGCCTTCAAGGGAGCCGGCGAAAGTCAGCGTCGCCCCGAATTCCCCGAGGGAGCGCGCGAATGCCAGCACCGCTCCCGAGATCAGGCCCGGAGTCAGCAGCGGCAGCGTGACCCGCCACCACACCGCGCTGGGCCGGGCACCCAGCGTGGCCGCCACCGTCTCGTAGTCGGCGCCGGCGGTCCGCGCCGCGCCTTCCAGGGCGATCACCAGAAACGGCAGCGACACGAATGTCTGTGCCAGCACCACCGCGGTGGTGGTGAACGCGATATGGATTCCGGCGGCCTCCAGATAGCGTCCCAGCAATCCGAGCCGGCCGAATGCGTACAGCAGGGCAATTCCACCCACCACCGGTGGCAGGACCAGCGGCAACAGCACCAGCGGCCGTAGCAGGCGCACCACCCGCGCATGGCTGCGCGCCAGCACCAACGCCATCGGCACGCCGAGCAGCAGACACAGCACCGTGCTGGCCGCGGCGGTGCGCAGGCTCAGTCCCAGCGCAGTGGTGGCCGACGGACTGCTGATCAGCGACCAGAAATGTGGCCAGTCGACTTTGGTTGCAATCCCCACCAGCGGCAACACCACGAACGCCGCACCGATCGCGGCGGGTACATAGACCCAGCCCGGCAGGTGATCAGGCCGGCCGACCACGGCGGGTCAGGGCTTACCGAAACCGGCCGCGTGCAGCACCTTGCGCCCCGCCTCACCGGTGACCAGATCGACGAACGCGCGGGCCGGCCCGGGCGACGGCGCTTCCCGCAGCAGCACGATCGGGTAGGTGTTGACCGCGCCGGCAGCCTCGGGGAACTCGATGGTGGCCACCTTGTCTCCGGCGTGTTGCGCATCTGTGCGATAAACCACACCGGCATCGGCCTGGCCGGTGGTGACCTTGTTGAGGACGTCGGTGACGTCGGGTTCCTCGCTGACCGGTGTGACCGTGACTCCGGTGGCCTCTTCGACTTTCTGGGTCGCCGCGCCGCACGGGACCGGCGATTGACACACCACCACGGCGAGTCCGGGTTCGGCGAGATCGGCGAAGGAGCGCACCCGGTGCGGGTTGCCGGGGGCCGTCACGATCACCAGCGTGTTCGTGGCGAACGGCACCGCCGCGCCGTCCAGCAGGCCGGCCTGCGCGACCTTGTCCATCTGGGTGGTGTTGGCCGAGGCGAAGACGTCGGCGCGCGCCCCTTGCGTCAGTTGGGTGGCCAGGTCTGACGATCCGGCGAAGTTGAAGGCCACCGCCACGCCGGGATTGTCGGTTTTGAACTGCTCGGCGATCTCGGTGAACGCCGGCTCCAGTGATGCCGCCGCGAACACCGTGATCGTCGGCGTCGCCGGCCCGGAGCTACAGCCGGCCAGTCCCGTCGCCAGCATGACCGCCACTGCGCCGCAGACCGCCTGGGTACGCCCCATGGTCAGGCAGCCTAGCGGCGATCGCAAGCGCTGCGAAGCAGCGCGCCGCGGGTCGACGCCGTCAACACAGCGGCGATCGCAAGCGCTGCGAAGCAGCGCGCAGCGGGCCGGCGCGGGGCGCACCCCGGACCGTGGCCGGATCGTGTCTGTGCCGAGTTCCGCCCCATCCCCGAAAACCGGCTACCGTCCAGTAACATAGCTTCCAACACGAGGAGGATCTACCGATGGATGTGCTGGTCACCGGTGGTGACACCGACCTGGGTCGCACGATTGCCGAGGGTTTCAGCGAGGCCGGGCACAAGGTGACGCTCGCCGGCCTGCGGGGCCCCGAGCTCGAGGTCGCCGCCAAAGAACTCGACGCCAACGCGGTCGTCTGCGACAACACCGACCCGACAAGCATGCTGGCTGCCCGCGGACTGTTTCCGCACCACCTCGACACCATCGTCAACGTCCCGGCACCACGTTGGCAGGGCGGCGACCCCCGCGGCTACACGCTGGCCGACCAGGCCACCGCTTGGCGCAGCGCGCTCGACGCCACCGTGCTCTCGGCGGTGCTGACCGTCGGGACCATCGGCGACCACCTGCGCTCGGGCGGCTCGATCATCTCGGTGCTGCCGGACAACCCCGGCGACGGCAGTGCCGACGCGGCGGTCAAGGCCGCCTTGTCGAACTGGACCGCCGGACAGGCCACCACCTTCGGCACCCGCGGGATCACCGTCAACGTGGTAGCCGCCGGCGAAGGCGCCCGCCCGGGCTACGACGGGCTGACCCGCGTGCCGCCCACCGGGGCCGCTGAAATCGCCCGTCTCGCGGTGTTTTTGACCTCGCCGGCTGCCCGGCACATCACCGGCCAGACGCTGCACGTCGGTCACGGAGCGCTGGCCTGCTTCGGCTGACTGTGACGGGAGTGGCTAATCCCACAACCACTGGATGCGGTGACCGCCTTTTAGGTCGACTAGCGTATTGGGGGAACGCAGTCACCGTCGAGGAGCAACCGGATTCCCATGAGCGCCCAGCCTGAAGTCACTGCGCAGCAGAGCCGACGCCACCAGGTCGTCATCATCGGCTCGGGATTCGGTGGGTTGACCGCGGCGAAGAAGCTCAAGCGGGCCGACGTCGACGTCAAGCTGATCGCCCGTACCACCCACCACCTGTTCCAGCCGCTGCTGTACCAAGTTGCGACGGGCATCCTGTCCGAGGGCGAGATCGCACCGTCCACCCGTGTCGTGCTGCGCAAGCAGCGCAACGCCCAGGTGCTGCTCGGCGACGTCACACGCATCGACCTGGCCGGCAAGTTCGTCACCTCCGAGGTGCTCGGCCACACCTACGACACCCCGTTCGACAGCTTGATCATCGCGGCCGGCGCCGGGCAGTCCTACTTCGGCAACGACCAGTTCGCCGAGTTCGCGCCCGGCATGAAGACCATCGATGACGCCCTGGAGTTGCGGGGTCGCATCCTGAGCGCCTTCGAGCAGGCCGAGCGGTCCCGAGACGAGGCCCGGCGGGAGAAGCTGCTGACCTTCACCGTGGTCGGCGCGGGCCCCACCGGTGTCGAAATGGCCGGGCAGATCGCCGAATTGGCCAATTACACACTCAAGGGCGCGTTCCGCAACATCGACTCGACCAAGGCGCGGGTCATCCTGCTCGATGCCGCTCCGGCCGTGCTGCCGCCGATGGGCGAGAAGCTGGGTGCCAAGGCAGCCGAGCGGCTGCAGAAGATGGGCGTGGAGATCCAGCTCGGCGCCATGGTCACCGATGTCGACCGCAACGGGCTGACCGTCAAGGACGCCGACGGCAAGATCCGGCGGATCGAGTCCCAGTGCAAGGTGTGGTCCGCCGGTGTGTCGGCCAGCCCGCTGGGCCGTGATCTCGCCGAGCAGTCTGACGTGGAGCTCGACCGCGCCGGGCGGGTCAAGGTGTTGCCGGACCTGTCCGTGCCGGGTCACCCGAACGTCTTCGTGGTCGGCGATATGGCGGCCGTCGACGGTGTCCCCGGTATGGCGCAGGGCGCCATCCAGGGCGCCAAGCACGCCGCCAGCACCATCAAGGCCGAGCTCGGCGGCGCCGACCCGGCCGACCGGGAGCCCTTCCAGTACCTGGACAAGGGTTCGATGGCCACCGTGTCCCGGTTCTCCGCGGTCACCAAGATCGGGCCGCTGGAGTTCAGCGGTTTCCTGGCCTGGCTGGCCTGGTTGGGGCTGCACCTGATCTACCTGGTCGGGTTCAAGAACAAGATCAGCACCCTGCTGTCGTGGAACGTGACCTTCCTGAGCACCCGGCGCGGACAGCTCACCATCACCGAGCAGCAGGCCTTCGCCAGAACCCGGCTGGAACAGCTCGAAGTGCTGGCGGCCGAGGCACAGCGCGGTGCGGAGCGCGCGGTCAGCTAGCGACGGTCCGCCGCCATCGGCCGGCCTAATCCGACAGGTTCTGCAACCGGACCTGGCCGCGGGCGAGCATCCGCTGGTCGGCGTCGGTGATCGTCACCAACCACAACTGCTGGCGTCGGCCGCGATGGATGGGGGTGGACGCCGCGTAGACGGTTCCGGACGAGACCGCCCGCAGGAAATCGGTGTTGTTGTTGACCCCGACCACGGTGCCGGCCGCGTCACCGCCGTCGCGGTGGAGCCAGGTGTGCGCCGAAACGCTGGCCACGCTTTCGATGATCGAGCAGTACACGCCGCCGTGCACGATGCCCGCCGGCTGGCAGAGTTTGGGCTGCAGCTCCAGCTGGGCATGCGCGCCGTCCGGGCCGATCTCGGTGTAGACCAGGCCGATCTCTTTGTCGAAGGGCGCAGAGAAATCGGACGGAACTCCGGTGGCAGCCATGTGATGGTTTTACACGATGCCCGCCCGGCCGATCCGTTCCCCTCACACCGGGGTCGCAGCAGACCCTCAGCTTCTGATACGACGCCCGGTAGTAATTAAGGGTAGGCTTGCTCCGTTGCCCGGGGAGTTGATAACAAACATGGCGAAACAGACCCATTTAGGGGACTTGGAACGTGCGGTGATGGACCATCTGTGGTCGTCGCCGGAGTCTCAGACGGTGCGCGAGGTCCACGAAGCGCTGTCAGTGCAACGCGACCTGGCCTACACGACCGTGATGACGGTCCTGCAGCGACTGGCCAAGAAGAATCTGGTGTCGCAGATTCGCGACGACCGCGCGCACCGCTACACACCGGTCCGGGGCCGCGACGAACTGGTCGCCGGGCTGATGGTGGAAGCACTCGATCAGGCTGCTGACTCCGGTGACCGCCGGGCTGCACTGGTGCATTTCGTCGAACGGGTCGGTGTCGACGAGGCCGATGCGTTGCGGCGTGCACTGGACGAACTCGAGGCCAAACACCGCATTCGGCTGCCAGGTAGCGGCCGACCCGCTTCCTGAGGGAGACTAACAGCGTGTCCGCGCTGGCCTTTTCCATCGTCGCGCTGTTGCTCGTAGGGCCGGTCCCCGCCCTACTGGCGCGCGCCGACTGGCCGCTACGCGCCCCCCGGGCCGCGCTGGTGCTCTGGCAGGCCATCGCGATCGCCGCTGTGCTGTCGGCGTTCAGCGCGGGCCTGGCCACCGCGAGCCGCCTGCTGATGCCGGGCCCGGACGGCCGACCCACCTCAACGATCCTCGGCTCACTGGACCGCCTGGGTTGGGGGCTGTGGACCTTCTACGTCGCGGTCTTCGCCTTGACCCTGATGGTCGGGCTGCGCCTCACGTGGACGGTGTTGCGGGTCGCGATCCGCACCCGGCAGCGCCGGGCCCACCACCGCATGCTCGTCGACCTGGTGGGTGTCACCGACCGCCCGCCCGCCGTGCGCACCAGCGGCCTGCGGATTCTGCAGGTGATGCAGCCGCTCGCCTACTGCCTGCCCGGGGTGCGAAGCCGGGTGGTGGTCAGTTCGGGCACGCTGCACGCGCTCGGTGACACCGAGTTGGCGGCGCTGTTGTGCCATGAACGAGCTCATCTGCGCGCCCGACATGACCTCGTGCTGGAGGCCTTCTCGGCCGTGCACACCGCGTTCCCCTGGTTCGTGCGCAGCGCCAGCGCCCTGGACGCGGTGCGGCTGTTGATCGAACTGCTCGCCGACGACGCGGCCGTGCGGGTGGCCGGCGCCCCTCCCCTGGCCCGCG
Organism: Mycobacterium sp. SMC-19; assembly: GCF_045310815.1. NCBI lineage: Bacteria > Bacillati > Actinomycetota > Actinomycetes > Mycobacteriales > Mycobacteriaceae > Mycobacterium > Mycobacterium sp. SMC-19. Next base: position 600,420 of record NZ_JBJIAM010000002.1, read on the forward strand.
CCCTGGTGACCTGTGCCTCAAGCAAAGTCCCCACCGGCGCGCTGGCGGCCGGCGGCACCAACACGGTGCTGCGCGTGCAACGGCTGTCGGGGCGGGGCAACAGCCCGGCGCTGGCCGCCGCCGCCTATTCGGCCGCGGCCGGGGTGCTGACGGTACCCACGGTGGCGCTCGCGGTACCGTGGCTGACCGAGCTGCATCGACTGATCGCGGGGTAACCCGCGCCACCCGGCCTGCCGGGATCGAATCACCTACCACCGAGAGGCGAATACATGAGCGCGTCGGAAGTTGTTGGCACCGCCCAGATCGGCGTGACCGGACTGGCAGTCATGGGATCCAACATCGCGCGCAACTTCGCCCGCCATGGCTACACCGTGGCACTGCACAACCGGTCGGTCGCCAAAACCGACGCGCTGCTCGACGCATACGGCTCCGACGGAAATTTCGTGCGCAGCGAATCGATTCCGGAATTCCTTGCCGCACTTGAGAAGCCGCGGCGCGTGCTGATCATGGTCAAGGCCGGTGACCCGACCGACGCCGTGATCAACGAACTCGCCGACGCGATGGAGCCCGGCGACATCATCATCGACGGCGGCAACGCGCTCTACACCGACACCATCCGCCGGGAGAAGGCGATGGCCGCGCGCGGCCTGCACTTCGTGGGGGCGGGTATCTCCGGCGGTGAGGAGGGCGCGCTGAACGGGCCGTCGATCATGCCGGGCGGCCCCAAGAAGTCCTACGAGTCACTGGGCCCGCTGCTGGAGGAGATCTCCGCCCACGTCGACGGGGTGCCCTGCTGCACCCACATCGGGCCGGACGGCGCGGGACACTTCGTGAAGATGGTGCACAACGGCATCGAGTACTCCGACATGCAGCTGATCGGTGAGGCCTACCAGCTGCTGCGCGACGGTCTTGGGCTCTCGGCGCCGCAGATCGCCGACGTATTCACCGAGTGGAACGCCGGGGAGCTGGACAGCTACCTGGTGGAGATCACCGCCGAGGTGCTGCGACAGGTCGACGCCAAGACCGGCCAGCCGCTGGTCGACATCATCGTCGACGAAGCCGAGCAGAAGGGCACCGGACGCTGGACCGTGAAGTCCGCTCTGGACCTGGGGGTTCCGGTCACCGGCATCGCCGAGGCGGTGTTCGCCCGGGCGCTGTCGGGCTCGGTCCCGCAGCGGCGCGCCGCGGCGGGACTGGCCGCCGGGGCCCTCGGCGAGCGGCCCTCGGACGCGGCCCGATTCACCGAGGACGTCCGCCAGGCCCTGTACGCCTCCAAAATCGTCGCGTACGCGCAGGGCTTCAACCAGATTCAGGCCGGCAGCGCCGAGTACGGCTGGAACGTCACCCCGGGAGACCTGGCGACGATCTGGCGGGGCGGCTGCATCATTCGCGCGAAGTTCCTCAACCGCATCAAAGAGGCCTTCGACACCGACCCCGACCTGGTGAGCCTGCTCGCCGCGCCGTATTTCCGCAGCGCAGTCGAGGCCGCCATCGACTCCTGGCGTCGAGTGGTGACCACGGCGATCAGCCTGGGTATTCCGGCCCCCGGTTTCTCCTCGGCCCTGGCCTACTACGACGGGCTGCGGACCGAGCGGCTGCCGGCCGCCCTGACCCAGGCCCAGCGCGACTTCTTCGGCGCCCACAGCTACGGCCGGGTGGACGCGGAAGGCAAGTACCACACGCTGTGGAGCGCCGACCGCAGCGAAGTGCCGGTCTAGGGGCCTAAACCAAGAGGCGCAGTACGGCGTCGGTGAAGGCCTGCGGGTCCTCGACCTGTGGGTAATGCCCCAACCCGGGCAGCTCGACGACGTCGGCTGACGGGCGCAGCTGCCGCAGGCCGTCCAGCACATTGGTGGTGGCCACCGGATCGCCCAGCCCCCACACGAAGCCCAGCGGCTTGGGCCAGTCGCGCACCGCGCCGTGCCAGCGCTGGGCATACCGCACCCGTTCGTCGAGATAGGCGGAGAGCAGGTGTGCAATCCGGTTTCCGCCGTTGTGGGTCAGCATGGCCCACTGTGCGGCGGCCTCATCAGCGGTCAGCGGATGATCCGGGCTGAACAGCCGGCCGAAGCCGCGAATGAAGCTGCGCCGGTTGGTCAGTCGGGCGGCGACGCCACCGAGCGGGCCGCGCAGTATCTTCTGGATCGGCCGCAGGCTGGCCCGCTCCAAGATCACGCTGCCGTTGGTCAGCACCGCGCGTGCCAGGTCGAAGGTCAGGTTGCCCTCAAGGTCGCGCGCCAACAGTTCGGTGGCCACCGAGGTGCCCATGTCGTGGGCGGCCAACACCACCGGACCCGTTGTTCTCGATGCCACCACCTGCTCCACCAGGTCGGCCTGCTCGAACAGGCTGTAGCGATGCGGACGCGGCTTGTCCGACAAGCCGAACCCGAGGAAATCCATCGTCAGCCAGGACCGACCGGAAAGCCGGGCCACGACCGACCGGAAATCATAGGAGCAGGACGGAAAGCCGTGCAGCAGAAGGATGGTCGGCCCATCCCCCACGCCTGACCGCACAAACACCCGGCCTGCGCCGGTAGGCACCCACCCGCCGCCGTCATGCCACTCGCTGACACTGCTTCGCCACGCCGTATTCGTCATCGCGGTCATTGTGCGCTGCGCCTCAGATCAACGCCAGCAGATCGGCAAGTGCCGAGCCGCTCGCGTCGGCCGCCCCGAGGTTCGCCAACGCATCGGTGATGTCGTTGAACACCGCCTCGGGGAATCCCAGGAACGTCGCGCTGATGTCGTGCAGTCCGGTCTGCAGCGCGTCACCGATCGTGGTGGTGTCACCGCCGAGCAGGGCCTGGTAGAGGTTCCACGCGGCTACCTGCGGTGTGGTGATCAGATCCCGCACGTCCATGATCAGCTTCGTCAGCAGCCCCGGGTCCTCGGGGACGGCGATCCCGTTCCAGCTGACCAGCGTCCAGCCGTCGGTGGGGTTGCCTTCGATCTGCACAATGCCGGTGTTGGGCAACATCGGTGATCCGTCGTCGTTGGCGAACATGGTCTGCAGCGTCAACGGCAGCAGCAGTGAGATGTCGGGGTTCTTGACGTTGAGCGCCACCCAGGCGGCGATGTCGGCTTCGTTGTTGAAGGCCACCGCGGTGATGTCGCCGTTGTCGCTGACGACCGGATTGGCCATCGCGGCGCTGTACATGGCGTTGACGGCGCCGGTGAAGTTCTGGTTCATCACCACCCCGTTGGGGTCCTCGACCGAGCCGGGGATGGGCGCCAGCACCAGTCCGAACAGCGTCCACAGCATCGGCGTGAACTGGTAGAGGAAGCCGGACAGGCTGGCGATCGGTTGGCCGGCGTAGATGCCGCTGTCGATCTCGTTGAGCCCGGACAGGATCTGCGTCGTCATGTGCTCCAGGTCGGCGAACGGCGCAGCGGTGTCCATGTCTCTGATGGCTTGTCCGGAGAAGATCCCCGCGACGTGGTCGCCGAGTTCGTCGTGAAGCTTGTTCGCCACGGCCTGCGCCTGCTGCACGCCGAGATCGCTGAGCGGCGGACCGGGATGGTCTGGTGAAGGGGTGATGACATCGTTGAACGGCGGCATTCGCTGCCCGTGCCGCACGATATCGATGACGATGTCTTGGGCCTCGCCGCTGGTGAGCGTAATGCCGGAGACCGCGCCACCGGGTTGCGCCGGCGGGACGACGGCTATGACACCGGCTCCGACGAGGGCGACACCGGCGGCAATCGGAGAGATCGAAGATATCTGCATGGCGGCTACCTCCTAACCGAGATTTCCGATGGCGTCGACGATGTCGGTGAACACCGATCCGGGGAACTGGACCAGTGCCGAGCCGACGTCGTCGAAGCCGGTCTGCATCGCATTCATGATCGTCGTGGGATCGCCGCCGAGGATGGCCTCCCAGGTGTGCCAGAGCGCCGCTTGCGCCGGCAGCATCACGTCGCGCACGTCGACGAACAGCGCGCTCAGCAGATCCGGATTCTCCGCGATGGCGTGCCCGTCCCAGCTGACCAGCTTCCAGCCGTCGGTGGGGTTGCCCTCGACTTCGACGACGGCGGTGTTGGGCAGGAAAATGGTTGTCTGGCCGTTCGGGACACTGTTTGCCTCTTTGATGAGGTTCAGGAAGAACGGCAGGTCGGGGTTGTCGACGTTCTGCATCACCCATGTGAAGATCGATGCTGTGCTGGTGAACGCGACATCGGTGACCTGGCCGTTGTCGCTGATGACGTCGCTGTTGGCCAGTGCGTGGTCATACATTGTTTGAACACCGTCGTCGAATCTTTCACCCATGACGATCCCGTTCGCGTCGTGCGAGCCCGGGGCTGACAGCAGTGCCAACCCCAGCGGCGCTCCCAACGTCCAGCCGCCCACGGTCAGAAAGCCCAGGCGGCCGCCGAGGCTTTCGATGGGATCGAGCGCGTAGATTCCGCTGTCAACCTCGTCGAGTTGGGGCAATAACTGTGGGGTCATGCCCACCAGCTCAGCGAACGGCGCGGCGGTTTCCGTCACCCGGAGACCCTGCCCGGTGAAGAGGCCGGCGACCTGGCCGAGTTCGCTGTAGAGCTGGTTCCCGACATCGGACGCCTGTTCCTGTCCGAGTTCGCTGAGCGGAGCCCCGGGATGATCCGGGGAGGGGGTGAGCATGTTTTCGTACGGCGAGATCATCTCTGCGTGCCGCACGAAGTCGATAACGATGTCTTGGGCGGTGAGCTGGATGTCGAATGCGGCCGCGGCCGCCGGTGGCGACGACGCCGCGACCGGGACGACGGCGATGCCACCGGCCAGCGCGGCGCTGGCGGTGAGGGACAGAACGTGGCTTGCCTGCATGGCGCCTACCTCTTTTGGAGTTATCGAATTCAGCAATGTTTCAGCTATTTCTCAGTTTGGGCAGCGCTATTCAGTCGCAAGCGAGCTAACTGCAATAGGGCCAGATCATCACGCAGTCGACTGCGGGTTCTTCAGTTGCCGTGCCTGCGCCGTCCACGATCACGTTCGATGCTGCGCAAGAGCGCTTCGTATCTCGCTCTGCACCCCAAGGGGTTACGCCGCTTCGGCGTCGGAGATCGTCAATCGAACCGGAAGGTCGAAGCTCGCCGATCTGCTCGTCAGCAGATAGCCCCGTCAAATTACCTGTGCTGCAATCCAAGACAGAGCACCAAACCGAGCCTTCGCGGCCGATTTCGAGTCGGATTGGGCGGGTTACGATCCCCGGTTGCGCCACTGCCGGTGCAGTTTGCGCTGCAGGTATCCCTCGACGGTGCATTCCCGCCGCTCCAGCCTCGCTTCGATCGCCTGTCGGCGGACGCCACGACCGACCACCGGGGGGACGCAAGAAGCCGCAACCGGGGCCGCGGTGGCGGCGCCTCGCTGGTTGCAGCTAACTGTCATCTCCGCTCCCTTAAAAGTCTCCATGAGTTTAACCGACTAACCTGCTGTGAGGAAGATCAATTTTTCATTCGGTTGATATCGCGTCAGGTGGTGTCCGTCGTCATGCTGGCGGTAGCGTGGCTGACCGGGCCGAAACGGATCCGGCCGGTGCGTGGTGAAGGCCGGCTCATGACATGTGGAGGCGAACAGATGGGCTCTTCGGAACCCGACAGACCGGTGGTGGTCGCCCAATGAGGTTCGTCAGCGGATACGACCCCACCCATGACCTGACCTATAACGACGTCTTCATCGTCCCCAACCGCTCGGCCGTCGACTCACGCCTGGACGTCGATCTGGCCACCCGCGACGGGTCGGGCACCACGATCCCGGTGGTGGTGGCCAATATGACCGCGGTAGCAGGCCGGCGGATGGCCGAGACGGTTGCTCGGCGTGGCGGGATCGTGGTGCTGCCCCAGGATCTGCCGATCGATGCCGCGAGGCACACCGTGGCGTTCGTGAAGAGTCGAGACCTGGTCGCCGACACCCCCGTCGTCCTGTCCCCCGAGGATTCGGTGTCCGACGCGATGGCCTTGATCACCAAACGCGCGCACGGCGTCGCGGTGGTGCTGGTCGACGGCCGGCCCACCGGGTTGGTCACCAAGGCGTGCTGCGAGGGCGTGGATCGCTTCACCCGGGTCCGCGATGTCGCGGTGGCCGAGCTGATCAGCGCGCCCGTCGGCACCGATGCGCGCACGGTGTTCGATCTGCTGGAGCACTCGCCCGTCGATGTCGCGGTGCTGACCAATCCCGACGGCACCCTGGCCGGCGTCGTGACCCGCACCGGCGCGATCAGGGCCGGGATCTACACCCCCGCCACTGACGCGGAGGGACGGTTGCGCATAGCCGCCGCGGTGGGTATCACCGGCGATGTCACGGCCCGGGCCGCCGCCCTGCTGTCGGCCGGGGTGGACCTGCTGGTCATCGACACCGCCCACGGACACCAGGAAAAGGCCCTACAAGCCATCCGCGCGGTCGCGGCGCTGCATCCCGGCGTGCCCGTTGTGGCCGGCAACGTGGTGTCGGCCGACGGCACCCGCGACCTGATCGCCGCGGGGGCCGACATCGTCAAGGTCGGCGTCGGCCCGGGCGCCATGTGCACCACTCGGATGATGACCGGAGTGGGCCGCCCCCAGTTCTCCGCCGTCCTCGAATGTGCTGCCGCGGCGCGCGAACTGGGCGCCCACGTGTGGGCCGACGGTGGAGTACGCCATCCCCGAGACGTCGCGTTGGCCCTGGCCGCCGGGGCGTCGAACGTGATGATCGGCTCCTGGTTCGCCGGGACCTACGAGTCCCCCGGCGATCTGATGTTCGACCGCGACGACAGGCCGTACAAGGAAAGCTACGGAATGGCGTCCAAACGCGCGGTGGCCGCACGTACCGCCGCTGACAGTGCGTTCGACCGCGCCCGCAAAGCACTCTTCGAGGAAGGCATCTCGAAGTCGCGGATGGCCCTGGACCCCGAACGCGGCGGCGTCGAGGATCTGCTGGACCACATCACCTCAGGCCTCCGCAGCACCTGCACCTACGTCGGAGCCGCCGACCTGGCGCAGCTGCATCACCGAGTGGTGGTTGGGGTGCAGTCGGCTGCCGGATTCGCCGAGGGCCATCCGCTACCGTTCGGCTGGTGAGACCCACACGGCGATGAGTATCCGATGAGCCTGGTAGTCACAGTGGCCAGCCTGCTGGCGTTCGCGGTCCTGACCCTGGGCACCGCGGTGTTCGTGGCCGCCGAGTTCTCCCTGACCACCCTGGAACGCAGTGTCGTGGAGGCCAACGCCCACCGCGGCGGCCGTCGCGACGCCTACATCCAAGACGCCCACCGCACGTTGTCCTTTCAACTGTCCGGCGCCCAACTGGGCATCTCGATAACAACGCTGGCGACGGGCTATCTGGCCGAACCGGTGCTGGCCCGCTGGCTGCGCCTTCCGCTGGCGGCGGTGGGCCTGCCCGAGCGGATGACTGCCGGCGTTGCGCTGTTCCTCGCCCTGGTGATCGCGACGTCGTTGTCGATGGTCTTCGGCGAGTTGGTGCCCAAGAACCTGGCCCTGGCGCGCCCGCTGCCGATCGCCCGCGCGGTGGCCGGGCCGCAACTGCTGTTCTCCCGACTGTTCGCGATCGCGATCAGGGTGACCAACGGGACGGCAAACCGCATCCTGCGTCGGTTCGGGATCGAGCCCGCCGACCGGCTGGCCTCGGCGCGCTCGGCGCGCGAACTGGCGTCGCTGGTCCGCAATTCGGCGCGCAGCGGTGCCCTCGACCCGACAACCGCCGCTTTGGTGGAGGGTTCGCTGCGATTCGGTGCCCTGACCGCCGCCGAGCTGATGACGCCGCGGTCCAAGATCGTGAGCCTGCAGGCCGGCGACACCGTCGCCGATCTGGCCGCGGTCGCCATCGACACCGGTTTCTCCAAGTTTCCGGTGGTCGACGGCGATCTGGACGCCACCGTCGGCATCGTTCACGTCAAGCAAGTGTTCGCGGTCGCCGTCGCCGATCGCGCATCCACCCGGGTCACGGCCGTGGCCCAACCGGTTGCGGTGGTGCCCTCTACCCTCGACGGCGACGCCGTGATGGAACAGATCCGGGCCAACGGACAGCAGGCTGCCATGGTGGTCGACGAATACGGCGGCACCGCCGGGATGGTGACCGTCGAAGACCTCATCGAGGAGATCGTCGGTGATGTCCGCGACGAACACGACGACGCCACTCCCGACGTGGTGGCCTCCGGCGGCGGTTGGCAGGTATCGGGCCTGCTGCGCATCGACGAAGTGGCCGCCGCCACCGGCTACCGCGCACCGGAGGGCTCCTACGAAACCATCGGCGGACTGGTGTTGCAGGAACTCGGCCACATCCCGGCCGCCGGGGAGACCGTCGAGCTGACCGCGTTCGACCCCGACGAGCTCTCCACGCACCCACCACGCTGGCTGGCCCGGGTGGTCCGGATGGACGGCCGGCGCATCGATCTGCTGGAACTCACCCGGCTGGGGGCAGGCGATGGCTGATCTGTTCAACATCGCACTGACCGTGCTGCTGATCGCGGCGAACGCCTTCTTCGTCGCCGCCGAGTTCTCGCTGATCTCAGCACGACGCGACCGGCTCGAGGCGCTGGCCGAACAGGGCAGGCAAAGTGCGGTTACGGTGATCCGGGCCGGTGAGCAGCTGTCCCGAATGCTGGCCGGAGCACAATTGGGCGTCACGGTGTGCTCGATCCTGCTCGGCCGCATCGGTGAGCCGACTGTCGCCGACCTGCTTGCGCCCGCGTTTCGGCTGGCCGGAATCCCGGATCCGCTGCTGCACACGGTGGCGTTCGTCGTCGCGTTGACGATCGTGGTGGCGCTGCATCTGCTGTTGGGCGAGATGGTGCCCAAGAACATCGCCCTGGCGGGCCCGGAGACGGCGGCGATGCTGCTGATCCCGCCCTACCTGGTCTACATGGCCGCTGCCCGGCCGTTCATCGTGTTCTACAACTGGTGCGCCAACGTCACTCTGCGCGCCATGCGGGTGGAGCCCAAGGACGAGCTGGAGATCACGGTGTCCACCGTCGAGTTGAGCGAGATGATCGCCGAGTCGGTCTCGGCGGGTCTGCTCGACCTCGAGGAATACACCCGGTTGACCCGCGCCCTGCAGATCCGCACCCGGGTGGTCGCCGATGTCGCGCTGCCGATCGGCGACATTCGCGCCGTGCCGGTGGCGAGCGCCGGACGCGGCCCGACCGTGGCCGCGATCGAAAAGGCCTTCGCTCAGACCGGTTACTCCCGGTTCCCGGTCGTCGACCAGGACGAATTCGTCGGCTACCTGCACATCAAGGATGTGCTGTTGCTCGGCGAGACCTCCACCGGGTTAGGCGCCGCTGCGGACGCCGTTGTCGACGTCGCCGCGGTACGGCCCCTGCCGCGTATCCCCGCCTCCCTGCCGCTGGCCGATGCCTTGTCACGGCTGCGGCGTCTCAACAGCCATCTGGCTTTGGCGGTCGCCGAGGACGGTACAGCGGTGGCGATGGTGACCCTCGAAGATATGGTCGAGGACGTCGTGGGCACCGTGCGCGACGGGACGCACCGTGTTTGACCTGGCGGAACGGATTCTGGACGGCGTGCGGTGGCAGCCCCGGGCCGCGGCGTACCGGCAGCGACTCAAGGACTTCCTGGCCCCGCAGCTGCGCCGGATCGCTGACGGCGACCCGGTGCCGAAATTCCTGTTCAGCTATTACAGCCTGCGGCCGGCACAGTTGCGCAGCTGGAATCCCGGTTTCGGCGTGACGCTCGCCGGGCCGGAGGCATTGCGCCACTATGGCGGACGGCGCGGCTACGCGGTACGCGGCGGCCAGGTCGGCGTCGCCGAGGAATACCTGCGTGAGCGAGTCGACACCGTGACGTTCGTCGCAGGGCTGTTACGCGCCACCGCTGCGCGGCCGGCTCAGCTGAACTGCTTCGGCCTGCACGAGTGGGCGATGGTGTTTCAGGGCGACAGCGTGCGCCACGGTCATGTACCGCTGCGACTGAGTGCTGCCGAAACCGACGCGGTGGTCGAGTCAATTCCGCTGCGCTGCACCCACTTCGACGCCTTCCGTTTCTTCACTCCCGCCGCGGTGCCCCGCAATGCCGGGGCGCCGAGCCGGGCCACCCAAATCGCTTGGGAGCAGCCGGGTTGCCTGCACGCCAACATGGACCTCTACAAGTGGTGCTACAAGCTGGGACCGCTGATCGACTCCGAACTACTCCTCGCCTGCCTTCAGCTGGCCGCGTCGGCGCGCGAGCTCGACATGCGCGCCAGCCCCTATGACCTGAGCGACTACGGTTACGCACCGATCACCATCGAAAACGCGGCCGGCCGTGCCGAATACGTCCGCCGCCAAAGCGAGATCGCACAGCGCGCCACGCCGCTGCGGGCGGCTCTGCTGGACCGGTGTGACCTGCTGACAGAATTCGCCGGATGCGAATAGCCTCGCGACCTGCCGGTAAGGTGGTAGATCGGCTATGAGGGAGGAAATCATGACGGACCGGGTGTCGGTGGGCGACTTGCAGGTCGCACGCGTGCTGTATGACTTCATCACCGACGAGGCGCTGCCGGGCACCGGTGTCGACCCCGACAGCTTCTGGGCCGGCGTGGACAAAGTCGTCACCGATCTGACGCCCAAGAACCAGGAGCTGCTTGCGCGTCGCGACGAGCTGCAGGCGCAGATCGACAAGTGGCACCGGCACCGGGTGATCGAGCCGCTGGACACCGAGGCTTACCGGGCCTTCCTCACCGAGATCGGCTACCTGCTGCCCGAACCCGAGGACTTCACCGTCAGCACGGCCGGTGTGGACGACGAGATCGCGGTGCAGGCCGGCCCGCAGCTGGTCGTCCCCGTGCTCAACGCCCGGTTCGCGCTCAACGCCGCCAACGCGCGCTGGGGCTCGCTGTACGACGCGCTCTACGGGACCGACGTGATCAGCGAGGACGACGGAGCCGAGAAGGGCACGTCGTACAACAAGGTGCGCGGCGACAAGGTGATCGCCTACGCCCGTAGGTTCCTCGACGACTCCGTGCCGCTGGCCAACGGCGCCTGGACCGAGGTCAAGAGCTTCGCGGTCACCGACGGCGCGCTGGTGGTCACGCTCGGCGACGGCCTCGAGACCGCAGTCGCCGCACCCGCGGAATTCGTCGGCTACACCGGCGAGGCCGCAGCGCCGTCGTCGGTGCTGCTGTCCCACCACGGCCTGCACGTCGAGATTCTGATCGACCCGGCCTCCCCGATCGGATCCACCGACGCCGCCGGCATCAAAGACGTGGTGCTCGAATCGGCGGTCACCACGATCATGGACTTCGAGGACTCGGTGGCCGCGGTCGACGCCGAGGACAAGGTGCTCGGGTACCGCAACTGGCTAGGACTGAATCGGGGCGACCTGTCCGAACAGGTCCGCAAGGGCGACAAGACCTTCACCCGCACCCTGGCCGCCGACCGTGAGTTCACCGCACCGGACGGGGGAACCCTGACCCTGCCGGGCCGCAGCCTGATGTTCGTCCGCAACGTGGGTCACCTGATGACCAACGATGCCATCGTCCGGAGCTCCGACGGCGCGGAAGACCGAGAGGTGTTCGAGGGCATCCAGGACGCGTTGTTCACCGGGCTGATCGCCGCGCACGGCCTGACCGCCTCCGACGACAACGGGCCGCTGGTCAACAGCCGCACCGGATCGATCTACATCGTCAAGCCCAAGATGCATGGCCCCGATGAGGTCGCCTTCACCGCCGAGCTGTTCAGCCGGGTCGAAGACGTCCTGGGCCTGCCGCAGAAGACCCTCAAGATCGGCATCATGGACGAGGAGCGGCGGACCACGGTCAACCTGCGGGCGTGCATCAAGGCCGCCGCCGACCGGGTGGTGTTCATCAACACCGGCTTCCTGGACCGCACCGGAGACGAGATCCACACGTCGATGGAGGCCGGGCCCATGGTCCGCAAGGCCAGCATGAAGTCGCAGCCGTGGATCCTGGCGTACGAGGACAACAACGTCGACGCGGGGTTGGCCACCGGCTTGACCGGCCACGCCCAGATCGGCAAGGGCATGTGGGCGATGACCGATCTGATGGCCGACATGGTCACCCAGAAGATCGGCCACCCGCGCTCGGGTGCCAGCACCGCGTGGGTGCCCTCTCCCACCGCCGCAACCCTGCACGCGATGCACTACCACCAGGTGGACGTCTTCGAGGTGCAGAAGGAACTGGCCGGAAAGCGGCGCGCCACAATCGATGCGCTGCTGACCATTCCGCTGTCCGAAGGCCTGGCCTGGGCGCCCGACGAGATCCGCGAGGAGGTCGACAACAACTGCCAGTCGATCCTCGGCTACGTGGTGCGCTGGATCGACCAGGGTGTGGGTTGTTCGAAGGTCCCCGACATCCACGACGTGGCGCTGATGGAAGACCGTGCCACGCTGCGGATCTCGTCTCAGCTGCTGGCAAACTGGCTGCGGCACGGGGTCATCACCGCCGACGACGTGCAGTCCAGCCTGGAGCGGATGGCCCCGGCAGTGGACCGCCAGAACGCCGGTGACGCGAGTTACCTGCCGATGGCACCCGACTTCGAATCCAGCATCGCGTTCGCGGCCGCCCGCGAGCTGATCCTGTCCGGGACCACCCAGCCCAACGGCTACACCGAGCCGATCCTGCACCGGCGTCGGCGGGAGTTCAAAGCCCAGGCCGGTATCTGATCCGGCGCAGATCTTCAGTGGACAACACCGTGGCCGGACAACTGACCAGTCGGAGAGGACGCACCCACCGTGGGTAGGCACAGTTTCCCCGGCCCGGACGATTCCGCAGATGAGCCGTTGGGGGGCGAGGAACCCGACGACAGCCACCTGTCCGGCGGACCCGAGCTCTTCGGCCTCGGCGACCCGGACGACGACGACTACGTCGACGACTATCACGACGCGTTCTACGACGAGACGTTCCCCGCCGGTGGTGACGCCGGATATGGCGAGCCACGATACGACGATGCAGGATACGACGATGCCGACCCGGCGCAGTACATGCGTCGCGGCGGTGAACCCGATGAGGAATCGCGTTACCGCACCGGTCCTTTCGGGGCCATCGGCGGCGTCAACGGGGAGTCATCGGTATCGGATCAAGACGAGCCGCGCGGTGGCCACCGCGATCTCGACCGGTGGCGCCGGCATCGCAACGACTCGGGGACGCGCGGTGTCAGCGTCGGCGTGGTCGCCGCACTTGTCACGGTGATCGTTGTGGTGGGTGCGGTGATCCTGTGGCGCTTCTTCGGCAATTCACTGTCACATCGTTCCGCCGACGCCGCAGGCAACTGCGCAGCCGGCGATCTGACGGTTGCCGTCGTGGCAGATCCATCGATCGCCGACCATGTGCAGGGTTTCGCCGACAGGTTCAACAAGACCGCGAAGCCCGTCGGCGATCGCTGCGTGTCGGTGCAGGTCAAGCCGGTCGATTCCGATGCTGTCGTCAGCGGTTTCATCGGCGACTGGCCGGCGCAACTCGGGCAGCGCCCGGCGCTGTGGATCCCTGGCAGTTCGGTCTCCACGGCTCGGCTGCAGGCCTCCGCGGGGGCGGAAACGGTCAGCGACAGTCGGTCGCTGGTCACCTCGCCGGTGTTGTTGGCGATTCGCCCCGAGCTCAAAAGCGCACTACAGAAGCAGAGTTGGGCGAGTCTGCCGGACCTGCAGACCGATCCTGACGGCCTGGGCCGGCTCGGGCTGGCCGGCTGGGGGCCGCTGCGGCTGGCGCTCCCGATCGGCGGTAACGCCGATGCCGCTTTCCTGGCCGGCGAGGCGGTGGCTGCGGGTGTCGCCCCCAAGGGCGCCCCGATCGTTGACGGGGTCGGCGGTGTACATCGGCTCGCGGGCGAGCAGCCGAAGCTCACCGATTCTTCGCTCGCCGAGGCCATGAACGTGCTTCTGCGCCAAGGAAATCTTGCCTCCGCACCGGTGCACGCGGTGGTGACCACCGAGCAGCAACTGTTCACCCGCGGCCAGTCGCTGTCGGACCCGGCGACAGAGCTGAGCTCCTGGCGGCCGCCGGGACCGGTGCCGGTCGCCGACTACCCCACCGTGCTGCTCGCCGGCTCCTGGTTGTCGCAGGAGCAGGTCAGCGCCGCCAGCGAGTTCGCCCGCTTCGCCCGCAAACCCGACCAGCTCTCCGAGTTGGCCAAAGCCGGATTCCGCGTTGAAGGCGTCGAACCGCCGAGCAGCGAGGTGACCGGTTTCCCGGCGGTGTCAGACACCCTGTCGGTCGACGACGATGCGACGCGCGCCGCCCTGGCGGGCGCCCTGACCACGTTGCCGGGCAGCGCGGCGGTCACGGTGATGCTCGACCAGTCGATGACCACCGACGAAGGCGGTAAGAGCCGGTTGGCCCATGTGATCGCCGCCCTGGATCAACGGATCAAGGCCCTGTCCCCGACTTCGTCTGTGGGCCTGTGGACCTTCGACGGCACCGAGGGCCGCAATGTGGTCACCGGGGGTCCGCTGGACGAGCCGCTCAACGGCGGGACCCGTGCGGAGACCTTGGTCAGCGAGCTCAACGAGCTGAGCTCGACGCCTGGCGGCGCGGTGTCGTTCACGACGTTGCGCCTGGTGTACAACCAGGCGTTGGCCAACTATCACCCCGGACAGGCCAATTCGGTACTGGTCATCACGGCGGGTCCGCATACCGACCGGACCTTGGACGGCACTGGGCTTCAGGATTTCATCCGGGCCAACATCGATCCGGAACGACCGGTGGCCGTCAACGTCATCGACTTCGGCGCGGACGCCGACCAAGCGACCTGGCAGTCGGTGGCGTCACTTTCCGGTGGCACGTACCAGAATCTGCGCGGGGCGAACTCCCCCGAACTGGCCGGCGCGCTGAATTCGCTGCTGAGCTGACGCACCCTGGGCCGGCGCCCTACCGCGCTACCCGCCCAGCGCGTCCAGGATCTGCTGCGGCACGGTGACCAGCAGTTCGGTGATCATCCCGCCGAACGAGCCGACACTGATGCTGGCCAGGTCCAGGTTGCCCAAGCCGAGATCGTCGAGCAGCTCACCCAGGTTCAGGTTCGACAGGTCACCGACCAAGTCGCCGAGGTTCAGCGGCAGGTTGTCCAGGCCCAGGCCGCTGATCAGGCCACCCAGGTCCAGGCCGTTCAACAGTCCGGTGACGTCGATTCCGAGCAGCCCGCCACCGAGTCCGCCCAGCAGGCCGCCCAGCGTCAGGTCACCGGTGGAGTCGGCGAAGCCGAGACCTTCCAGGATGCCGCCGATGGTGAGGTCGCCGGTCGGCAGCGAGACCCCGAGAGCGCCCAGCAGCGAGCTGACCGTCTCGTCGATGCTCTGACCGCCTAACAGGTCACCGAAGGTGACGGTGTTCAGCGCGTCGATCAGATTCTGCGGGGTAAGGACTACGGCACCGAGAACCTCTTGCAGAAGGGGACCGACCAACGGCAGGCCGTTGATGATGCCTGCCAGAACCGAGTTCAGGATGCCGGTGATATCGGTCAGCACACCTCCCGGCAGCCCGCCGACCAGCGATCCCAGCGAGGTATCGACCAGGCCGCCGAAGCCCAGATTCGTCAGTAATTGGGCCAGGCCGAGGTTGATCTCGGTGTTGATGCCGAACGCGTTCAGCACGTCGTCGAGGCTCAGGCTGTTCAGGTCGACGTCGGTGTCCAGGCCCAGCCCGCTCAGGATGCCGGTCAAGCTGAGGCTGCCCAGGCCGAGGTTGCCCAGGCCCAGAAAGTCCAGCAGTCCGCCCAGGTCGGTGACGTTGCTGCCCAGCTTCAGCAAGTCACCCAAACCGTCACCGCTGATCCCCAGCTGGGTGAGCAGTCCCCCCAGGGTCAGATCGCCCAGGCCGAGTTGGTCGATCAGGGCCGCGAGGTTGACGTTGGTCAGATCCAGGTTGCCCAGCCCCAGTGCGTCCAGCAGTTTGGTCAGGTTGAGGTCGACCTCCAGGTTCTGCTCCGGCGCCAGGATGCCGTTGAATGCCGGGATGTTGATGATGCCGCCGAGCAGACTCAGGTTGTCCTGGCCGTTCAGGTAGGCGTTGAGCACGGTGGCCGGCGCGTTGAGCAGCGCGGTGAAACCGGTCGCCGGGTCGCCCAGCTCGGCCATCACGCTGCTGAGCGCGTTCAGGGTCGCCGCCTGCGACCCCAGATTGGCGATCAGCAACTCCATTGCCGGCGCCAGTTGCACCGACACCGTCGCCGGCAGCGAGGTGATGTCGGTGTCCACCGTCGGGGTGAGGTCGGTGAAGGCACCGATCACGCCGAGCGGGTTGGTGAACATCGCGGTGAAGACCTGGAAGATCCCGGACCAATCGGCGTGCGCACTGATGTTCTGCACGTTGTCCCAGGTATTGGTGAACAACTCGGTGTAGGTGGTGGTCAGTGCAACGGCGGGTGCGCCGGCTGGTGAGAGCGCCGGCGCAGAAGACGGCGCCACCGGCACGACCGCGAGCATCCCGGCGCCCACGACGGCGACACCGGCTGTGAGGTACGGACGAAGAGTGAGGTGTTGCATGATCTCTCCTCATATGATGTTAATCACGATTCGGATGAGGTCAGCGTAAACCTATTTGAGGTCGAACTTGAGATTTCGCTGAATTTTCTCCGTATTGCGGGTGCGGCGTCCCACAGCACCCCGGCGCGCGAATTCGACCGATCTGAGGTGGCTACGAAGCGGACCTGGTGCCTAGCCGCCCAGCATGGCGAGCAGCTGCTGCGGCATGCTGACGAACAGTTCGGTGAACGTCCCACCGAAGGCGCCGACGCTGGCGCCGGCCAGATTCACTTGGCCCTGGGCGAAGCCCTCGAGCAGGTCGGCGAGGTAGGGGTTCACCCAGTTCCCGACCAGGTCGCCGAGGTTGAGCGACAAACCGTCGAGCCCCAGAAAGCCGACCAGGTCACTCACATCCAGACCGTTCAACAGCCAGGTGAGGTCCAGCCCGAGCGGACCATCGATCAGGACGTCGCCCAGCGCACCCCCGAGCCCACTGAGCACATCGCGCAGCGTCAGGTCGCCGACGGAATCGGTGAAGCCGAGGTCTACCAGGATGCCGCCGATGGTCAGGTTGCCGGCCGACAGCAACGCGCCGCCCACATTCCCCAGCAGTGAACTGACGCTGTCACCGAGCTGCAGGTCGCCCAGCAGATCGCCGACGGTGAAGGTGTTGAGCAGGGTTTCCAGGCCGCTGGCCCCCAGCAGGTCGCTCACCAGCCCAGTCAGCAGCGGCCCCACCAGGGGAACAGGGTCGAAGAGGTCGGCCGCGGTCGCGTGGAGCCACCCGAGAAGCTGGGTCAGCAGCCCGACTTCCGACAGCAGGCTGCCGAGGTGTTCGCCGGCGAGGTTGCCGTCGCCAAGGCCGACCAGAAGGTGGCCCAGCCCCAGCGGGATTGCGGCGTCGACCCCGAACGCGCTCAGCACGTCCGCGAGGCGGAAGTTGCCGAGTTCGAGGTCGAGGTCCAGATCCCGGTAGAAGTCGGTGTTGGGGCCTAGGTCACCCAGGAGGGCGGTCAGGCTGTAGCGGCTCAGACCCAAGTCGCCCAGGCCCACGAAGTCGAGCAACTCCCCCAGCGTGCTGACGTTGGTGGTCAGCTTCAGCAGATCCCCGACACCGTCGTCACTGAACCCCAGCCCGCTGAGCAGGCCCCCCAAGGTCAAGGTGCCGGAACGGATCTGGTCGATCACGCCGTCGAGGTTCAGGTTGCTCAGATCCGGAGTGCCCAACCCCAGCATCTCCAGCAGCCTGGACAAATTGAGGTCGATCTCCAGGCTCTGCTCGGGCGCCAGAACCCCGTTGAACGCCGGGATGCTGATGATGCCGCCCAGCAGGGACAGGTTGTGCTGGCCGTTGAGGTAGGCGTCAAGCAGGGTGGCCGGCGCGTTGAACAGCGCGGTGAATGCGGTCTTGGGATCGCCCAGGTCGTCGACCACGCCGAACAGCGCGTCCAGGGTCGCCACGTGCGATGTCAGACCCGCAATGAGCAATTCCAGCCCCGGCGACAGCTGCACCGCGACCGTGGCCGGCAGCGACGCGGTGTCGGTGTCCACGGCCAGCGTGAAGTTGCCGGCCGCTTCGATGACCCCGGCTGGATTGGCGAACAGGGCGGTCAACAACTGCGAGATCGCCGACCAGTCCGCGTTCGCGCTGATGCGCTCGATGTTGTCGCGCGTGTTGGCAAACAGGTCGCCGTAGGAGGTGGTCAGCGCCACGCCGGGCGAAATCACGCAGGCCCGCGGTGGCACCGTGACCGGGGCGACCGTGACCATCCCAGCGCTCACGAGGGCGATGCCGGCGGTGAGACAGGAGCGAGACTTGGGCTCCTGCACGAGTCCTCCTAGGCGCGAACCTCAACCATGAATTGGATAAGGGCGATCCTAGACTCTTTTTTGCTGCGGCTGAGACTTTGCTGTCTGTTTACCCAATGCGGGCGACTCAGCCGAAGGCCTCCACCGGCGGGCACGAGCAGACCAGGTTGCGGTCGCCGAACGCACCGTCGATCCGGCGCACCGGCGGCCACACCTTCGGTCGGAATCCGCGGCCCAGCGGATAGGCCGCCTGCTCCCGGGTGTAGGGGTGCTCCCACTTGTCGACCATCAGACACTCGGCCGTGTGCGGGGCCCCGCGCAGCGGGTTGTCCTCAACCGTCCATTCGCCGGAGCCGACCCGGTCGATCTCGCCGCGAATAGCGATCATCGCTTCGCAGAACGCATCGATCTCAGCCAGACTCTCGCTCTCGGTGGGCTCCACCATCAGAGTTCCGGCCACCGGGAAGCTCATGGTCGGTGCGTGGAAACCGTAGTCGGCCAACCGTTTTGCGACATCATCGACGGTAACGCCGGTGTTCTTGGTGATCTCCCGCAGGTCCAGGATGCATTCGTGGGCGACCATGCCGTTCTCACCGGTGTAGAGCACCGGGTAGTGCTCGTCCAGCCGGCGGGCGATGTAGTTCGCCGACGCGATCGCCGTCAGCGACGCCGCACGCAGACCGTCGGCACCCATCATCCGGATATAGGCCCAGGTGATCGGCAGGATCGACGCGGACCCATAGGGAGCGGCCGACACCGGATGCCCGCCGGGCAACTCGGCGGCCAGCGGGTGCCCGGGCAGGAACTCGGCCAGGTGCGCGCGCACCGCCACCGGCCCGACGCCGGGGCCGCCGCCCCCGTGCGGAATGCAGAAGGTCTTGTGCAGGTTCAGGTGGCTGACGTCTCCGCCGAACTTTCCGGGCCGAGCCAGGCCGACCAACGCGTTGAGGTTGGCTCCATCGACGTAGACCTGGCCGCCGGCGTCGTGCACGGAGGCGCAGATCTCGGCGATGTCGTGCTCATAGACGCCGTGCGTGGAGGGGTAGGTGATCATCAACGTCGACAACGCCGCAGCGTGCTGGTCGACCTTGGCGCGCAGATCGTCAAGGTCGACATCGCCGTTGTCCCGGCAGGCCACCACCACCACCCGCATTCCGGCCAGCGCCGCCGACGCGGCGTTGGTGCCGTGGGCGCTGGAGGGGATCAGGCAGATGTCGCGATGCGACTCACCGCGGCTGGCGTGGTAGGCGTGGATGGCCAGCAGACCCGCGTACTCCCCCTGCGAACCGGCATTGGGCTGCAGCGACACCGCGTCATACCCGGTGATCCCCGTCAGCCAGGTCTCCAACTGGGCGATCAGCGTCCGCAGTCCCACCGCGTCGCCGGCCGGGGCGAACGGGTGCTGGCGGGCGAACTCCGGCCAGGTGACCGACTCCATCTCGGCGGCGGCGTTGAGCTTCATCGTGCAGGAACCGAGCGGAATCATGCTGCGGTCCAAGGCAATGTCCTTGTCCGACAGCGTGCGCAGGTAGCGCATCATCGCGGTTTCGGTCCGGTAGCGGGTGAACGCCGGGTGCGTCAGGAATTCCGACGTGCGGGTGGCGATCGATGCGCCGGTGGGCTCGACCGCGGCCAACCCGAAGGCGTCCAGCACCGCCGCCACATGCGCGTCGGTGGTGGTCTCGTCGCAGGCCACCGAGACGTGGTCGGCGTCGACACGCCACAGGTTGATCCCCTTGGCCTTGGCCGCGGCGATGACCTCGTCAGCGCGGCCGGGCACCCGGGCCAGCACCGTGTCGAAATAGCGCTCGTGCACCAGCGCCTCGCCGAGTGCGGCGCCGAGCTTCTCGGCCTGGCCGTGCACACGCCGCGCGATGGCGGCCAAGCCGTCGGCACCGTGGTAGCTGGCGTACATCGCAGCCATCACGGCCAGCAGCACCTGCGCGGTACAGATGTTCGACGTGGCCTTGTCCCGGCGGATGTGCTGTTCGCGGGTTTGCAGCGCCAGCCGGAACGCCGCTGATCCATCGGCGTCCAGGGACACCCCGACCAGCCGGCCGGGCAGCTGGCGGGCATGGCCCGAGTGCACCGCCAGGTAGCCGGCGTGCGGGCCGCCGAAGCCCATCGCCACCCCGAACCGCTGGGCACTGCCGAACGTCACGTCGGCGCCGATCTCGCCGGGCGGGGTGAGCAGCGTGCATGCCAGCAGGTCCGCACCCACCGCCACCAGCGCACCACGCTCATGGGCGGTCTCGATCAGCTCGGACCAATCGGTGATCCGGCCCGAGGCGCCCGGCAACTGCACGATCACCCCGAAGAAGTCGCCGTCGGGAAGTCCTTCCCGCAGGTCGGCGGTGACGATCTCGATGCGCAGCGGCTCGGCCCGCGTAGCCAGCACCGCCGCGGTCTGGGCGAACAGATCGGAGTCGACCAGCAACCGATGCGAGGCGCCCCGCGTCGCGCGGTGCATCAACGTCATCGCTTCGGCGGCGGCGGTGCCCTCGTCGAGCATCGAGGCGTTGGCGATCTCACACCCGGTCAGATCGGCGATCATGGTCTGGAAGTTCAGCAGGGCCTCCAGCCGGCCCTGGCTGATTTCCGGCTGGTAGGGCGTGTACGCGGTGTACCACGCCGGGTTCTGCATGATGTTGCGCAGCAGCACCGGCGGGGTGAGCGTGTCGTAGTAGCCCTGGCCGATCATCGACACCGCGACGGTGCTGGCATCGGCCAGTTCGCGCAGTTCGCCCAGGGCCTGAGCCTCGGTAGCCGGAGCCGGAAGGACGTCGAGCCCCGGCGCGATGCCATCGGCATTCAGCGCGTCGAGGATGCCGGCGGGCACCGCCTTTGCCGCGAGATCCTCCAGCGACCCGACACCGATGGCGGCGAGCATCGTGCTGATCGCGGTGTTGTCGGGGCCGATATGCCGGTCAACAAAGCTGGATTCGGTGTGCTCGGACACGGGAACTCCTGGGCGCTAGACGACTGCGAGACGAATTCGTGTCCTCCCCCTCTGTCGTCTGCCCGGCCCGGGCGCCTGAGAGATTCGGCGCCGCGATGTCTGGGGCGCCTTTCCCCATGGGCGGGTGTTGCCCGACTGGGCGTCACCGCTTTCCAGAGGCATCAATGCCGGCGCGGTCCGGGTGCCTGAGAGGTTGACGGAGAGGTATTGCTCCTTCGGCGTCCGCGGCTGGCTGCCACGGAACTCTCCCGCGCAAGGCTGATGCGGACCCAATACTACCCGCCGAGCCTCGCTCCGCCGACGTCGAAGCCCGCTACCGCGCGCAGATTGGCCGCGCCGAACAGGTGAAAGACGCCGGGCGCCGGGTCAGCGAAGTGAATGGCTAAGACCGGATCGGATAAAAGCCGCGTGCCCCAACGGGTTTCGTTGGCTGCGAAGCCGCAGGAAGCCCTGGGAAGCCCTAGCCGGTCTTGCGGTCGCGGAACTTGCGGCGGCTGGCCAGCTCGTCTTCGGGCGCGGCGATCGACTCGCCGCCGTCGGCGCGCTCCCCGGGGAAGTCGGAGATCACGCCGGTCAACTCACGCATCGCGCCCGACACCGCGATGCCGAACACGCCCTGGCCGCCCTGCAGCAGGTCGACGACCTCTTCGGCCGAGGTGCATTCGTACACGGTGGTGCCGTCGGAGAACAGCGTGATGTTGGCCAGATCCTGGACACCGCGCTCACGAAGGTGATCCACGGCGATCCGGATGTTCTGCAGCGAGATACCGGTGTCCAAGAGTCGCTTCACGATCTTGAGCACCAGGACGTCTTTGAACGAGTACAGCCGCTGGCTGCCGGAGCCGGCCGCGCCCCGGATCGAAGGCACCACCAGCGAGGTCCGGGCCCAGTAGTCGAGCTGACGGTAGGTGATGCCGGCGATCTGGCAGGCGCTGGGGCCGCGGTAACCGACAAGCTCGTCCGGGACGGAGTCGTCGGGGAACAGTCCGCCCTGTACGGGTTGGCCGGCACTGGATGGGGCCGCAGGGACGTCACGGTCACCCTGGTCGGACTGACCCATGTAGTCCAGCTGATCCTGCCCCGGTTGGTCGCCCACGCTGCTTCCTCTCGCCGATCGCGCTCGTTGCCACTGGCTGGCCGGTGGCCGCGTTTGCTCTTGCCCGAGTTGGTCGTGAGCATACGCCGTCCGACGAGCTGCCGTGCAGTTGTTCCCGCCGTGGCTCAAGTATGGGGGCCCGGTTTTGCGCGTGTTGCTTTCGTTCGGGCGTGTCGCGCTGACCGCGAGAGATGAAACGGATCTGTGACGAGGCTGAGTCCGCCGCGCCGAGTCAGGTTGCTTTGAAATCGTCGGGCGACACGCTATCGAGGAATTCCTTGAACTTCTCCACCTCGTCTTCGCGCACCGCGCCGGCGGTCTCGTCGTCGGTCTCGTCGGGGATCAGCAGGCCCGCTTCGGCCAGCACCGCTTCCTCGACATAGATCGGCACCCCCACCCGCAGGGCGATGGCCACCGAGTCCGACGGGCGCGCCGACACCGTGATGTCGCGGTCGAAGATCAGGTCGGCGTAGAACGTGCCCTCCTGCAGATCGACGATTCGGACCTCCTTGAGCGAATGCCCGAGTGCGCCGATCAGGTCACGGATCAAGTCGTGGGTCAGGGGCCTGGCCGGCTCCACGCCCTGCTGCTCCAGGGCGATGGCGGCGGCTTCGGCCTGCCCGATCCAGATCGGGAGATATCGATCACCGTCGGCTTCACGCAGGAGCAGCACCGGCTGGTTCTGCGGCTGCTCGACGCGGATGCCGACCACGCGTACTTCACCCATCTCCAGTCAGCCCTCCGCGTTCGCTGCGTCCCAAAGTCCTTGTCGTCCCAGTATGACTCGCTGCGAAACCCTCGGTCGGACAACCGTATGCCGCGCAACTAGCCGCCGAGGCGAAGTCTAGTCCTCAGCCGTGCAGTACGTCGTGTACCGACGACTTGAGCAGCGCGGTGTGCAGCGCGATTGCCAGCGCCGCGACCTCGCGGGCCAAGTCGTCGGCCCGGTCACGTGCGCCCGCCTTGCCGCCCTTGACCAGCGGACCGGCGATCTGGGCGATCAGGTCGGATTGCCGGTCGGCCGCCGAGCGGAAAGCACGCAGGTGCCGCGGCTCGACGCCGTAGTCGGCCAGCCCCCGCGCGCACTGGACGATCACCACCGCGTGCTCGTCGAACAGCCCACCGGGCCCGGCGGTGATCACGCCCGATCGCACCAACGCCGTCACCAGGGCGTCGTCGCCGCCCGAGCGCGCCAGCAGATCCTCCCGGCTCAGCCGCACCTGCCGGGGCGGCGCAGGCAGCGCCGTCCCGTTATGGGCGGTGTCGCCGCCGGCTGAGACCAGCCGCGGCGTGGGATACGGCGACTCCGGTGAGGGCAGTGCGCCGTCCGGTTCGGCATCCAGCCGCGCCTTGATCACCTTCAGCGGCAGGTACTGGTCGCGTTGCGCGGTCAGCACGTAACGCAGCCGAGCGCAGTCGTACGCGCTGAATCGGCGGTAGCCCGACGCCGCCCGCTGCGGCATGACCAGCCCCTCGGTCTCCAGGAAGCGAATTTTGGAGACCGTGACGTCGGGAAAATCCGGCCGAAGCAGATCCAGCACCGCTCCGATTGACATCCCGGCCAGTTCAGGGCTGTCAGGCGCGGTCATTAGCTGCCCGGCCCGGCCTCTGCCTCACCCGTCTTCGGGCCGGTCAGGAACACCAGGCGGAACTTGCCTACCTGGACCTCGTCGCCATTGACCAGGACCGCCGAATCGACCGGCTCCCGGTTCACGTAGGTCCCGTTCAGGCTGCCCACGTCGACGACCTGAAACTCGTTGCCTTCCAGCCGGAACTCGGCGTGACGACGACTCACCGTGACGTCATCGAGGAAGATGTCGCTGTCGGGGTGCCGGCCAGCAGCGGTGACCGGTTGGTCGAGCAGGAACCGCGATCCGGCGTTGGGACCGCGCTTGACGACCAGCAGCGCCGATCCCACGGGCAGCCCCTCCACACCCGAGGTCAGGCTCTCGCCGCCCGCCTGCGCGGGAGCGTCGAGTTCGTTGAGGAAGTCGGCGCGGAAAACCGATGTGGTTTCCACGGTGACCTCGTCGCCTGCCTGGTCTTGCCCCGTCGCCGGGTCCTTCTCCGTCACCCGCTACTCCTCACTGGCCGCTGTTTTGCTACCTGGTCGCGCCTGCCGGACATGTGTTGCGCCCAACCCTGAATCGCTGAGTCGACCGTACCGCGCAGCGGTCCGTCATGTCCCCCGCACCGCGGGATCGTGTCGCCGGACACCCGGCGCGTCCCGGCAGGCAGGCTAACAATCGTCATTCCGACAACGTCGCCCGGTAGGCGTCGGCGGTCAACAGACCCGACAGACTCTGGTCCAGAGCCGCCGAATCCGCGTTGGCCACCTGAAGTTCCAGCAGCCAGCCGGCACCGTACGGGTCGGAGTTCACCAACTGCGGGTTCGCGTCCAGGTCGGCGTTGACCGCGCTCACCGACGCGGTGATGGGCGCGTAGAGGTCGGAGACGGACTTGGTCGACTCCACCTCGCCGAAGGCCTCGCCCGCGGTGACCCCGGTGCCCGCAGCGGGCAGTTGGACGAAGACCACGTCGCCCAGCGCCGCCTGCGCGAAGTCGGTGATACCCACCCGGACAGTGTCCGGGCCGGTGCGGCGAACCCACTCGTGCTCAGCGGTGTAGTACAGGTCGGATGGAACGTCGCTCACGGTGATCGTGCTCCTTGCGCTGTCGGGCTCACTTGACTGGCTGAGCGTATTGGCGTGGTTTCGGTTGCCGCAACACGGTCACCTCCACGCGGTCGGCCTGTTGCACCGCCATGGCGCCGCCGAGGCGTTTGACGCTGTCGACCGCCCCGCCGGGAATGTTCATCGCGGCCGCCAGAGTCGGGGGATCCCCAATCGCCAGAACCGAATACGGAGGCGTCAGCGCGGTGCCATCGAACTCCAGCGCGCCGGGCGTGCCGGCGACCCACGAGTCCACGCCGATGCGCACCGCCTTCGTGCCATCGCGGACTTCCATCGCCTCGGCGCCGGCCGCCCGCAGCTCGTTGATCACGTCGAGCATCGTCTCGGGTGCGACACCGCGGGCCGGATCCTCGACGGTGACCACCACGCCGGGGCCGACCGCACCCACGGTGCCGATCATGATCGCCAGGGCGGCGAGCCGCGCTTGGGCGTTCTCGATAGCGGCCTGGTCACTGCTGCCGGACTCCTGCAGTGCATTGAGCGTCTGCTGCAGTTCGGCGACTTCGGTGCCCAGCGTGGCCTCGCGTTGACGCAGTGAGTCCAGCAACACCAGCAGGTCGGCGGGCCGAGCCGTCTCCAGTGCGTCCTGGGAATCGTTCTGGCGAACCTGGGTGACAATCGCCACGCCCAACAACAGGCACAGCAGCATCCCCAGCACGCTGAACAACGGCCCGGAGCGGCCCCGCGGCGGCGGCACGCCGTCCTGCGGTGACGGCTGCGGCCGCTCGTGGCGGCCGTGCGACGCCGGGTCGGTGCTGCTCATGGGAGTCAGGCCCCGAACAGTCGTCGCCGCAGTGCCGCCGCGTTGCCGAAGATGCGGATGCCCAGCACCACGATGATCGCGGTCGAGAGCTGCGTGCCGACCCCCAGCTGGTCGCCGAGGTAGACCAGCAGTGCGGCCACCAGAACGTTGAACACGAACGACACGACGAACACCTTCGCGTCGAAGATCCGCTCCAGGTAGGCGCGCAAGCCACCGAACACGGCGTCCAGCGCCGCCACCACGGCGATCGGCAGATAGGGCTGAACCACCTCCGGCACGCTGGGATGAAACACCAGCCCCAGCACTATC
Organism: Mycobacterium sp. SMC-19; assembly: GCF_045310815.1. Lineage (NCBI taxonomy): Bacteria > Bacillati > Actinomycetota > Actinomycetes > Mycobacteriales > Mycobacteriaceae > Mycobacterium > Mycobacterium sp. SMC-19. Next base: position 626,429 of record NZ_JBJIAM010000002.1, read on the forward strand.
CCGGCGATCAGCGCGGCGATACCGATCATTGCGAAACCACTCCAGCCTCCCGAACCGGACCCGTGCGGGTCGCAACGGCCACAACGGCCAAGCCGCGGCCCGCAGCGCAAGCTTGCGTCACGATGCCCCTATCTGTTTGGCAAACCGGACATCTCGCACCGAACCAGCCGGCAGCGTGATGTCGGCCGAGCCGCGGCCGTCGACGCGCACCACGACCCCGTAGGAGGCCTCCAGCAGCCGCAGCCGGTAAAGCCCCGGGCTGCGGTCGAAGGCATCGCGCAGCTGCTGTGGCGGCCCGATGGCCTGCAGCGCATAGGGACTGCTGATCGGCTTGTTGTCGACCAGGATGGCGCCACCGGCCTGCCGGATCGTGACGTTGGGGCCGATGCGGACGTCGCCGACGGCGATCGCCTCGGCCCCGCTGGCCCACAGCGAGTTGACCACCAGCTGCAGGTCGCGGTCCAAGATGATCTGCTGGCTGCCCGACACCCGTTGTTTGGACGCATCGGAGAGATTTCGCCCGGCGCCCGGATCGGTCACCGTGACGGTGACCCCGGGGCCGGCCACCCGGGTGCTGGCAGCCTCCAGGCTGAGCGCATCCAGGCCGGCCAGCACCCGCTGCCCCTGGGCGTCGTCGGCCAGCCGGTGCCGGCGCAGGTCGTCGACGCGGTTGGCGTACGTGTCACGTTTGTCAGCCAGCTTGCCGGTCACGGCTTCGGCCGATCGGACGTTCGTCGCCAGCACCTGTTGGGCGTCGTGCACCCCGGGCGCCACCGACCGCGCCTGCGCCACCGCCACGGCGAACACCGTCGCCACCAGCAGCGCCGCCACCGCCTCCCAGGCCCATCCCGCGACCCGGGTGGTGGCCGCGGGGGGCGCGGTCCGGCGTGCACGCCGGGCGGCCGCGGCGGCATAGCCCGGGTCGAGATGTTCGGAAAGCAGCGAACGCAGCAGCGACGGCACCGCGAACTTCCGTGGCCGGCCGGCCTGGTGGGCGCCCGCACCCTGGGAGTCGTATCCGCTCAGCGCGAAGAACGGTTCAGCCACCGGTCACCTTCGGCATCGTGCGGACCACCAGGGTCACGTGGATCAGATACAGCACGAACGCCCACAGGTACATACCCAAGCCCCAGAGCAGGAAACCCCAGCCGGCCGAGAGCACCACACGGCTCCACAGCTGGTCCCACTGCCCCAGCAGGATCAACGGAAACGCCGACATCAGCGCGAAGGTGCCCGCCTTGCCGATATAGGTCACCGGCAGCGCGGTCAGGCCCCGGCTACGCAGTGCAGGCAGCGTCGCGGCCAGCAGCAGGTCCCGGGCCAACAGCGTTGCGATGATCGCCCAGGGCACCAGTCCGCGCATCCCGAAGGCGACCGGAATGGTGATCATGTAGAGCCGGTCGATCGCCGGATCGAGCAGGGCGCCAAGCCTCGAATACTGGTTGAACAGCCGAGCCACTTTGCCGTCGGCCCAGTCCGAGGCGCCGCTGAGCATCAGAATCGCCACCGCCGGCCCGTCCGCCCGCGCGACCAGCAGCAGGTACAGAAAGACGCCGATCAGCCCGAGACGGGCCAGGCTGATGACGTTGGGCACCGTAAGCACCCGGTCTTGGACGCGGTCGGAGCCGGACCCGGCAGACATTCCGACCCCCTAGCGGAAGATCCCGGGCAGGCTCAGTGCGTCCATGCTGTCGTCACTCAGCGGGTTGTCCCGGACCATGTAGGTCCACGTCGAGGTGGGCCGCGCCAGCTTCGACAGGTCGATACCCGGCTCGGACTCGATCGAATCCGAGGTCTCCAGCGTCTGTTGGGAGGCCTCGATGGCGTCGGCGGCCAGCGAGGCGAACGCGTCGAGTGCCAACCGGTGGAATTCGTCGAGCGGGTTCTGCCGGCCCAGCGCACGCAGGTGGATGCTCTCCCTGATGTCGGCCAGGTACGCGAGGTGGTCGGCCCAGCCGCGGTCCAGGTGATAGAGCATGATCAGCCGGCAGATCTTCTCCAGCTTGGCTTCGCCGTCTTCCCCGTTCTGCCCCAGCTGCGCCTTCAACTCGGCGTAGCGCCTCGGGGTGAGCTCGGCCAGCTCCTCGCGAGCGGCCGGGGTGGACAGCAGCGTGTTGCGCCGCTCCACGATGATGGTGCGCTGCTGGGCGATCAGCTGGTTGTACCGCCAGGTGTTGGCGTGGATGTCGAGCAGCTTGCCCTCGGCGATGCGCTGCGCGTGGTCGAGCAACCCGGAGGCCTTGGGACTGAGGATCCGCGCGTCGTCGTCGGTCTCGGTCGGGAGCTTGTTGGCTTCCAGGTTGGTCGCGGCGACCTCGTCTTCCCAGCTGGAGAAGAACACCGACGACCCCGGGTCCCCCTGACGGCCGGCCCGGCCCCGCAGCTGATTGTCGAGGCGCTGGGTGTGCTGTCGGCCGGTACCGATCACGTGCAGCCCGCCCAGTTCGACGATCGCGTCGTGGTCGGCCTCTTCGGACCCGCCCAGGCGGATGTCGGTGCCGCGGCCGGCCATCTGGGTGGAGACGGTGACCACCCCGAGCTTGCCGGCCTCGGCGATCACCGTGGCCTCTTCGGCGTCGTTCTTGGCGTTGAGGACCACCGCCGGAACACCGCGCTTGCGCAGCCGCTCGTGCAGTTCCTCGGACTCGGCGACGTCGTGGGTGCCGACTAGCACCGGCTGTCCGGTGGCGTGCACCTCGACGATGTGGGCCACGATCGCGTCGTTCTTGGCCGCGGCGGTGATGTAGACCCGGTCCGCCTCGTCCTCGCGGATGTTGGGCATGTTCGGCGGGATCGGCGAGACCCCCAGCTGATAGAACTGCCGCAACTGTTCACCGGCCGCCAACGCCGTACCGGTCATGCCGCACACGGTCGGATACCGGTTGACCAGCGCCTGCACCGTGATGGTGTCGAGCACCTCACCGGTCTCGGTGGTCTCGATGCCTTCCTTGGCCTCCACCGCGGCCTGCAGGCCGTCCGGCCAGCGCTGCAGGGCGGCGATCCGGCCGCGCGAGGCATTGATCAACTGCACTTTGCCGTCGCGGACGATGTAGTGCACGTCGCGCTGCAACAGCACGTGTGCGTGCAGAGCGACATTGACCTCGGTCAGCGTGGAGACCACGTGCTCCTCGGAGTACAGGTCGATGCCACCGAGCGCCTTCTCGACTTTATTCGCCCCCACCTCGGTGAGGTGGATGTTGCGCCGGTCCTCGTCGGAGTCGTAGTCCACTCCGGGCTTGAGTCGTCCGACCAGCTCGACGATCTCCATCCGGGGCGTCTCCCGGTGGGTGGTGCCGGCCAGCACCAGCGGCACCAGCGCCTCGTCGACCAACACCGAGTCGGCCTCGTCGATCAGCGCCACGTCGGGGTTGGGCGAGACCAGGTCGTCGACATCGGTGACCAGCTGATCCCGCAGCACGTCGAAACCGATCTCGTTGATCGACGCGTAGGTGACGTCGCACTGGTAGGCCGCACGGCGCTCGGCCGCCGTGGAGTCTTCGGTGATCCACCCGACGGTGACCCCGAGCGCCTCCAGCAGGGGGCCCATCCACTCGGCGTCGCGGCGGGCCAGGTAGTCGTTGATGGTGACCACGTGCACGTGCCGGCCACCGATGGCGTAGCCCGCGGCGGCGATCGCGCCGGAGAGCGTCTTGCCCTCACCGGTGGCCATCTCGACCACATCGCCGGCCAACATCCGCAGCGCGCCCTGCAGCTGAACATCGAACGGGCGCTGCCCGATGCTGCGCTCGGCGGCCTCGCGGGCGATTGCCAAGAACTGCGGGATGTCCGAGGCGTCGGCCAGCTCCTTGAGTTTGAGCAGTTGCGCGGCTTTGCGCAGCTGCTCATCGTCGAGCCCGGCCGCCTTCTTGGCGTACTCGCCGGCGGCCGTGACCTCGGCCATCGAACGACTCTGGTTCTTCTCGGTGCTGGCGCCCAGCAGTTTCCAGAATTTCCCGCTGAGCCGACCCGATTTGGTTCGCGTTGCGGAGACAGTCTTGGAGGTGTTAGCCACAGCACAACGGTACGCGGTGGCCACCGCCTGCAAGCCGGGGGCACCATCGCGTCGGCGGGGTGACGGGCAAGGCTTATCCGGCGCGACGCCACACTGCTGCGGTAGGTTTCGCACGGGATTTCTCGATTCGGATACCGGCCGCGACGCGATTGCGGCGATAACGAACGGCAAGGAGACATCGGCAGTGGACTCGAAGCTGTTCAACCCATCCATCGACTGGGCGCACGCGCTGCCCGATTCCCTGGTGTGGATCGCCCTGGCCTGGACCATCAGCGCCGTCAGCGTGCTCGCTGTGGCCGCCCTGCTGCGGGTCAGCACCCGATGGGGACGCCAGTTCTGGGAGATCAGCGGCGCCTACTTCACCGGGCGGGAGAGCCTCCGCGTCTGGCTGATGCTGGGCGTGCTGCTGCTGTCGGTGATCACCGCCGTCCGGCTCAACGTGTTGTTCAGCTTCCAGGGCAACGACATGTACTCGTCGCTGCAGACCGCCTTCCAGGGCGCCGCCGGGGGCGACGAGGCCATCAAGCAGTCGGGCGTACACGGATTCTGGATGTCGATCGGCATCTTCAGCGTGATGGCCGTGCTGCACGTGGCACGGGTGATGCTCGACATCTATCTGACCCAGCACTTCATGGTGAACTGGCGCAGCTGGCTCACCGAGCGACTGACCGGGGACTGGTTGGACGGGCGGGCCTACTACCGGGCCCACTTCGTCAAGACACCGCTCGACCCGGCCGTCGGCGAAGCCATCGAAGGCGCGATCGACAACCCGGACCAGCGTATTCAGCAGGACATCGACATCTTCACCGCGGGCAACGGCGCCAACGTCAACGCACCGGCCAACGGCACCGGCAGCACGCTGTTGTTCGGCGCCGTGCAGTCCATGGTCACGGTGGTGTCGTTCACCGCCATCCTGTGGAACCTGTCGGGCACGCTGACCGTGTTCGGGTTCGACATTCCGCGGGCGATGTTCTTGATCGTGCTGGTCTACGTGGCCATCGCGACCGTCGTCGCGTTCTGGATCGGCCGTCCCCTGATCCGGTTGAGCTTCCGCAATGAGCTCACCAACGCCGCCTTCCGGTACGCGCTGGTGCGCGTGCGCGACGCCGCCGAATCGGTGGCGTTCTACCGGGGCGAGCTGGCCGAGCGGGTCCAGCTGCGGACGCGGTTCCGCGCGATCATCGCCAACTATCTGAAGTTCGTGAACCGGACCATCGGGTTCTCCGGCTGGAACCTGTCGGTCAGCCAGGCGATCGTGCCGCTGCCCTGGGTGATCCAGGCGCCACGGCTGTTCTCCGGGCAGATCATGTTCGGCGGGGTGGCGCAGACCGCCTCGGCGTTCGGCAACATCTCTGACTCACTGTCGTTCTTCCGCAACGCCTACGACAACTTCGCCGGCTACCGGGCCTCGATCATTCGTCTGCACGGGCTGGTGGAAGCCAACCGCGAGGCCCGGGACCTTCCCGAGCTGCTGGTCAAGCCCAGCCCGGACGGCACGGTGGCCCTCGAGGGTGTCGAGGTGCGCAACCCCGAGGGTGTCCCGCTGATCGAAGCGCTCGACGTGCAGCTGGGCATCGGTGACGCCCTGATGATCGCCGGACCGTCGGGCAGCGGCAAGACGACGCTGCTGCGCAGCCTGGCCCAGTTGTGGCCGTACGCGTCGGGAACCCTGCGGCGCCCCGATGCGGTCAACGCCACCATGTTCATCTCGCAGCTGCCCTACATCCCGCTGGGCGACCTGCGCGCGGTGGTTTCCTACCCGCTGTCGGTCGGCGAGGTCTCCGACGCCGAGATCACCGAGGCGTTGGTCAAGGTGTCACTGCCGAATCTTCTCGACCGGCTCGACGACGTCGAGGACTGGGCCAAGGTGCTCTCACCCGGTGAGCAGCAGCGCGTGGCATTCGCCCGAATCCTGTTGACCCAGCCCAAGGCCGCGTTCCTCGACGAGTCGACATCGGCCCTCGACGAGGGGCTGGAGCTGACGCTGTATCGGTTGCTGCGCTCCGAGCTGCCCGACACCATCCTGGTCAGCGTGAGCCACCGCCACACGGTCCGCCAGCACCACAAGCACGTGCTGGAGCTGCTCGGCCAGGGCCGCTGGGACCTCAGTCCGGTCTAGCCGCCGCCTCCCCCTTCGCCGAACGTGAAGCCACCTTCACGCTCGACGGGGGTAGGGACGCTGGGCGCGTAGGGCGGGGCGCTAGCGGGTTGCCGCGTGCTCCCCGGCGCGGCGGCCGAAGAACGAGCCCTCCCCCAATTGGGTTCCACTGGCATAGCCCTTGCCGTCCTGGGCAATGTTGGCCGCACAGGCCCCGGCGGCGTAGAGGCCCGGGATCGGCTGGCCGTCGCTGCGCAACACTTCGCCGTCCACCGAGGTCGCCAGCCCGCCGATGGTGAAGCCGGCGTAGATCGCCTTGCCCAGCGACAGGTCGAACGCACCCCACGGTCCGGTGTCCTGCGGAGCCAGGAACGGCGGCTGCTTGTGGAAGTCCGGGTCCTGTCCCTGCGCCGCGTGGGTGTTGTAACGGTCCAGGGTGGCCACCAGGTTTCCTTCCGGAATGCCTAGTGCGGCTTCCATTTCCGGCACCGTCTCCCACCCGTCGATCAGGGGAACCAAGGGCACCTGCGGCTTGCGCATGTGGGACTCGTCGACGATCAGGAACGCCGCGCTGTCGGGCTGGTCCATGACGAACCCCGAGGTGCGTGAGTGGTAGGAGTCCTCGGCGACGAAGCGCTTGCCCTCTTTATTGACGATGATCCCGGTGAGCAGGATCGAGGGCGGGTAGACCGGCGCGGTGATGAATATCTGGTCCATGTGCTTGGTGGCGCCGCCCGCCGACATCCCCATCCGGATGCCCAGGCCGTCGTCGTAGGTGTTGCCCAGCACGAACGGCTTCTCCGCCAGCTTCGGCGTGTACTGGGCGACCATCTCCGGATTCATCACGAAGCCACCGGCGGCGATCACCACCGACTTCGCCTTGATGACACCGCTTTCGGTGAAGTGCTTCCACGTGACACCCACGATGGCGCCGGCGGCGTCGGTGACCAGACCGGTGGCACCGGTTTCGTAGCGGATCGTCACGCCGAGGCTGTCGGCCCGCTTGAGCAGCAGATCGATCGCCATCTTGGCGCCCTGGGTGTCACCGGGCACCGGGACCTTGTGCCCACGCGGGGCCGGAACGGCCTCGTTCAGAAACGGCCACACCTTCTCGTTGCCGGTGAACATCAGCCCCTCGGTGTTGGGCTGGATCACGGCCTTCTCCGGGTAGTAGCTGCGCTCGAACGCAATGCCCAGGTCTTCAAGCCAGTTGAAGTGCTCGACGCTGCCGTCGCAATAGGCCCGGATCTTGTCGTGCTCGGGTTCGCGCGACACCGCGACGAGGTACTTGTACATCTCGTCGGCAGAGTCGGCATGCCCGGTGGCCTGCTGGACCGCGGTGCCCCCGCCGAGGTAGAAGTGACCGCCGGCCATGGCGGTCGTGCCGCCGGCCTCGGCGGCCCGCTCCAGCACCAGCACCCGGGCCCCGGCTGCCGCCGCGGTGACGGCCGCGCAGCCGCCACCGATGCCGAAGCCGATCACCACGACGTCGAACTCGTCGGACCACTCCGAAACCGTTTCGGCACTGGTGATGTCCGGGATCTGGGTGCTCATTGCCGCCACTCCTCCTCGTCGCCGGCGCTCGTCATCGGCGCCGCTGCGGTGTTCACCGCTGCTCCTGTTTGATGTAGTCGAAGACCGCTCGGATCTCGGCTGGGATGTAGGCGATCTCCAGGTAGGGGATGCCGGCGTCCGGAGCTGAGACGTACGCGAATTGCATGCCTCCGGGCATCACGCCCCGGGCAACGACCTGGGCGCCCTGCTCGGCGGCGTCGTTCAGCATAACTTCGAAGGTCGCGGGGTCCTCGGCCTCGATGCAGACGTGGTGCAGGCCCGGCCCGCGGTCACGGAGGAAGTCGTCGTAGAGGCTGCGCCCGCGCACCGGTGCGATCAGCTCCAATTGCATGTCTCCGGCATAGCTCAACGCGATGTCGGCGACGAAATCGGCCGGCTCACCCAGGTAGCTGCAGGTGTCCGGGGCGAAGTGCACCCCCGGCATACGGACCCATTTCCGCACGCCCAGCAGCGCGGTCAGCATCGATGCCGTGGCATCGAGATCACCTGTGACCCAGGCGATCTGGATGGGCGGGCGCGGCGTAGGCGTCACGACAGCGGGGTCGGCACGCCGACGTCTTCGCGGACCTGCTGGGAGATCGCCGGCCACGACACCGCGGCGGGGTAGTCGCCCCACATGCTGTTGAACAGTCCGACAATCCGGGCCGAGCCACCGTCGCGCAGCGCATACACCGGACCGCCGGAGTCGCCCTGCTGACTGCGAACACTGCGACTCATGGTGAACCAGCCGTTGTTGATCCGCTCGACGGTGCCGCAGGTTTCTCCGGTGACAATGCCGAAGTGGCAGACCGGCTCGCCGGGCTCAAGGCTGTCGTCCGGGCCGGCCTGCAGGTGCCGACCATCCGGCAGGACATCGTTGACATCGACGTCGTCGGCCAACTCGATCGCCTCGTAATCGGCGATCACCTGGTCGGTGTTGACCGTCGAACCATTGGGCGTGTTGTCACGAAAGGTCGCCAACCGACCGATCACCGTGCCGCCCCGGTCGGTGACGATTCCGCTCCCCCGACAATGACCGGCGGTGAAGGCCACCCGCAGCAGCGGGTCGACGTAGCCGAGAGTGCAGACATGGGTGTCCTGGCGGATCTCCATCCCCGGGAACACCAGCACTCGATCGGCTCGGGCCGTGGCGACGGTCGGGCCGGCGGCAGCCGCGCCGACCCCCAACAGCACCGCCAGCACCCGCGCAACGAGCCTGCGCAACCGTCGACTCCTATCGTTGAGGGCCGGGTTTCGGTCCGGCCGGACCATGCCACCATGGCGCAGCGCGGCGGCCCGGCCCCTGGGGATCCGGGCCGCCGCGGCGGCGTTGCGCGGCGATCAGGGGATCGTCAGCTCCTGACCGGGGTGGATCAGGTCGGGGTTGGCGATGCCGCTGGCCTCGGCGATCTGCGGGTACTTGTTGCCGTCACCGTAGAACCGCTCGGCGATGGCGAACAGGGTGTCACCGGCGACCACGGTGTACGTGCGCGCCGCGGGTGCTGCCTCCTCCACGGGAGCCGGAGCCTCTTCGGCCTTGGGCTCCTCGGGCGGCGGGGCGTCGGTCTCGGTCTTGGTGGACCAGGCCGCGCCGTCGGCGGCGTAGAGCACCACGTTGCGGTCGTCCTGCAGGACCAGCTTGACGTCCTTCTTGCCCTTGGTGTCGGTGTGCCATATCGGCTTGTCGGCGGTGTACAGCACAAAGTTGCCGTCCGTCTGCACCTCGGCACGCACCACGTCGTTGCCATTGGTGCCCGATGACCAGATGGCTTTGCCTCGCGCCGCCAACACCAGGTTGCCGTCCTCCTGCAGCGTCAGGGTGTAGGCCCCGTTGTTGGAGGTCAGCGACTCGCCCTTGACGAGTTTCTTTCCTGCAGTGAGCGTGTCTCCCAAGCTCTGTGCCACGTTGTCCCCTTCTCATCGGCACGCCGCGACCTGAATCGTCGGGCGTTGTCGCTCGGATGCGACGTTAGTCAGCCTAGGCGAACACCCGCCGGAGTGCCCCGCATTACGTCAGCGCGGTCTCGGTACCGGAGCTCCGGCCGGTTCCGCGGCCATGGGCTGCCAGCCGGGCGGCCCGAAGATGTAGCCCAGCCGGTCGCGCCACCGGGTCGCGCCGCGTACATCGGCGACGATCGAGGCGTACTCGTGGAATTGCAGGGTCACGATGTTGAAGGTGTCGACCGGCTTGGTCAGCCCATAGTGCGGGCGAAACCGCTCGGGAGCGAAGCTGCGAAACATCCGATCCCAGATGATGAGGATTCCGCCGTAGTTCTTGTCCAGGTACTCGGGGTCCATGCCGTGGTGCACCCGGTGGTGCGACGGAGTGTTGAAGACGAACTCGACTGCCCGCGGCAGTTTGTCGATTCGCTCGGTGTGCACCCAGAACTGGTAGACCAGGCTCACCGAAAAGCTGGCGAACACCATCCACGGAGGAATGCCCAACAGTGGCAAGGGAATCCACATCAAGATCTCGCCACTGTTGTTCCACTTCTGGCGTAGCGCGGTGGCGAAGTTGAAGTAGCGGCTGGAGTGGTGCGCCTGGTGCGTCGCCCAGATCAACCGGATCCGATGCGCGATGCGGTGGTAGCTGTAGTAGAGCAGGTCCACACCGACCAGTGCGATCACCCAGGTGTACCAGCGCGCGGGCGACAGATGCCACGGCGCCACATACGTGTAGATCGCCGCGTAGCCGAGCAGCGCGACGAACTTCCACGCCGCGGTGGTGGCCATGGACACCAGGCCCATCGAGATGCTCGCCCAGGCGTCCTCGGTGCGATAGGCACCGGCGGGCACACCCTGTGAGTCGAACTGCTCGAGCTTGCGCGCGGCGAACCATTCCAGGCTCAGCAGCAGGAGGAAAAAAGGCACGGCGAATATAACCGGGTCACGCATCGGCCCGGGCAACGCCGACCACACACCCGCGATCGCATCCACCGCCTGCTACCTCCGGATCACCAGCCTAGCGATGCCGGACTCGGCGGCACCCCCGATCAGTCCGATGACAACGACGACTGGTCCTCGGCGTGCCACTGCACCGCGTAGACGCCCGGCTGCAGAGACAGTTCGCCGACCAGTCGCTCAAGCCGGTCCGGCGCCCGGCTGTCCGACAGCATGGACGCGGTGAGGGCAATGTTGTCCTCGCCGGCGCGGACGGTGTGAATCCCCCGCAGAATCAGGTCGTTACTGGCGGTATGTTGCACGATCTGGGCGCGCAGGTACTTCTCGGACTTCGGCCGGCAGATCACCTGCACCTCATACGGCGACTGCGGTTCGTCTTCCTCCACGTGCTGATCACGGTCGATGAGCCGACCCAGCGGCCTCAGCAACACGTGGGTACCGACGATCGCGCCGGTCCCGATCACCGCGAACAGCAGGTTCCCCGCTGCAGCCAGCACACCGACCGCAGCCGAGCACCACAGCGTGGCCGCGGTGTTCAAGCCGCGAACGTTGAATCCTTCACGCAGGATGACCCCGCCACCGAGGAAACCCACCCCGGACACCACATACGATGCGACGCGGGTGGAGCTGGTGTCATCCGCAGCGATCGAGTACAGCACGAACAGCGTTGCGCCGGCGGCCACCAGCGCATTGGTACGCAGCCCCGCCATCCGCGCGCGCCACTGTCTTTCCAGCCCGATCAGCGCACCGCAGCCCAACCCGACAGCCAGTCGCAACGTGAACTCGGCGACGGTCAGCGTCTGCATGGACTTCAGCCTCCCACAGTCACCCGGCGACCACCGGCCGAGCCATGACCGTGGGCTTGAAGCCGTACCGCGGGGCGGCGAAACCGTAGTTGCGGCCCTGTCCGGCGCCCGCCAGCGGCACACCGGGCATACCGGCGGCGCCGGCCTCCGGTGCGTGCGCGGCGACCGTCCAGCCGGTGGCCGCGACCGAGGTACCCGGAGCTGCGGTAGCCGGTACGGCGGCAGCCCACGTCTGCGGAACCGACAGTGCACCGACTGATGCGGCGTGGCCCATGCTCGCCGAGGCGGTGCCCAGACCACCCAACCCGTGCATTCCGTTGCCCAATCCAGCGCCCAGCCCGCCGAGCATCGGCGTGAACGGGTCGATGGCACCCAAGCCCAGCGGGTCACCGGCGGCGATGGCAGCACCACGCACCACCGCCATGTCGGCAGCGAAGCTGGAGATCCCGGCCGCGGCCATCGGACTGAACGAGCTGCTCATGAGGTTGGTGGCGCCGTTCGCCACATCGCCAGGCTCCACACCCAAGAAGCTGGCGAGCCAGTCGATCAATGAAGCAGGCGCCGACGGCTGGGTGGGCGACGCGAGGCTCTGCAGTGTGTTCGGCGTGTTCGCAAGCGCCTGGGATGCTGCGGATTGCGCATTCGACGTGGCGGCCGTACCGGCGGCCTGGCTGACCGCGCCCTGCTGCGCGCCCTGCGCCGACGGATCGGCGACCTCACGCGGCGAGGTGAACGGCGTGACCTTGGTGGCTGCCGCCGACGACGCCGCGTAGCCGTACATCGCAGCGGCGTCCTGGGCCCACATCTGGCCGTACTGCGCCTCGGTGGCCGCAATCGCCGCGGCGTTCTGGCCGAGGAAGTTGGTGGCCACCAGTGCCGCGAGCTGGGACCGGTTGGCGACGATCAGCGGCGGTGCAACCGTCATCGCGTATGCCGCGTCGAACGCCGCGGCCGCCGCCTTGGCCTGCATGGCCGCCTGCTCTACCTTGGCGGCGGTGGCGCCCATCCACACCGCATAAGGTGCGGCCGCAGCGGCCATCGCGTTGGACGCCGGCCCCATCCAGCCTTCGCTGACGAGTCCGTTGATGACGCCCTGGTAGGCGGCCTCGGCCGAGCTGAGCTCGGCGGCCATCTTGTCCCAGGCGCCGGCGGCGACCATCATCGGTCCCGAACCGGGCCCGGTGTAGATACGCGCTGAGTTGATTTCCGGCGGGAATGCTCCGAAGTCCATGGTATTGCTCCCTTTTGATGGTTTTCGCCGTGAATTGCTGGTCTTTGGGTGGGTTGTGCAGGCACGCTCGATGCCCGATATGCGTTGCAGCCGTAATTCAGACGGCCGGAGAAATCGGGACAGCGGTCATAGCGACATGCCGGAGCCAGTCATGCCGAACCGCTCACCTGCTCGACGAAAAGATCGAGCTACCAAGCAATTTCAGGGCATGCCGAAGCCTGGCGCCTTCCGCTTCGGAAAGGTACGCCAGTCGACGAGTTCAGCGCCGGTGCGAATCAGATGGTGAAAGCAGTACCGAGATCGAAGGAGACGAACATCGATCTCGGATAGGAACTATCACTCGGACTCAATGTCGCTCTCACCTCCTCTCGGCCTGGGCACGCGCGGGTGCCTGCACGTATGCACGACGAGGTGAAGTTACCCGGCGACAGCCGAGATCCGCACCCCTCTCGTCAGAGCTTCGGCACTGCACGGCGTGTCCTGGCCTGCGCAAATGTGCAAACCCGGAAGCCACTTGGGCTCAACCCTTAATCCGGGAGGAGCTGTCCTGACCCGGGGCGTCTTTCGACGTTCGGGGTCAGTGGCCTATATCCGTGCAGACGCCTCACCTAACGAGGTGCTTGCTTAACCATAGTGCACCAGTGCGGTGACAGGGTCAATCGGACGCGGCGGGTCGCCTGCAAGCCGCCGTCCACGGGCCCGCGCCGGATACGAAAGAGCTTGCCCTCACAAGAGAAGTCGCACCGGAGTCAGCCCGGCTGCCGATCCGTTCCGGCACCGCTGTGACCGTCCGGGTTGACGTGAACGGCGTGCACGCCGGGCTGCTCGGCGAGTTCCTCGAGCAGGCTGTCGAGGCGGTTGGGGTCGACGTGCCAGTGCTGCACGTCGGTGGTGCCGGCCAGCTCGGTGACCAGGCGTTCTAGTCGGCTCTGTGCATGTCCGTTCATAGCCGCGGCGGGCCCGCCGCGCGGGGCTGCGCCGGTGAGCGCCCTTCCCGCCAGGCTCGCCAGCGTCATATCAGCGAACACGCCGGTGGGGATCCCGGCCGCGGCGGCCGCAGCGGCTGGCGCCCCCACTACCCCGGCGGCCGGCACCGCGGCGGCGGCCAGCTTGGCCACCGGCGCGGTCGACGTCCAGCTCGGCGGAACGCTGAGCCTGCCAACCGTTCCCGCCGCACTCGGGGGCGAGGATACCGACCCGGCGCCGGTGGCCAGCGGTACCATGGTCTGCCCTGAAGCAGCCAATGCCGAAGCCCCAGAACCGAATCCAGCACTTCCTCCGGTAGCCGCCGCGATGTCCAGGTCGGTGGTGAGATTGCGGGAGTATTGGATCATGCCGTACAGAACGGATTTGATGGCGTCGTTGAACGGCACGATGCTCTTCGGCAGGATCAACAAGTAGGAGACGAGTTGTGACAGGGTTGGCGCGCTCGCCTGAGCCGTCGGGGGCGACAGCGAAGCCGCCGCCTGACCAAGCCCGTGCAACGCCTGCGGGATCGCACTGATCAACCGCGACAGCTCGCTGTTTGCGGTCGCTTGGGCGACCGCCGCCGCCTGCCCGCCCAACCCCGAGGGGTCGGTGGTGGCCGGCGGCTGGGTGAACGGGGTCAGCTCGGTCGCGGCCGCTGACTGGGCCGCATAGGCGTACATGGCCGCGGCGTCCTGAACCCACAGGTGTGCATACTCGGCCTCGAGCGCCGCGATGGCTGCACTGTTCTGGCCGAAAACGTTCGTTGCGACCAGCGGCTCCAGCGCACTGCGGTTAGCTGCTATCACCGGTGGCGGCGCAATAGCCGAGTACGCCTCTTCGAAGGCTGCCGCCGCCGCGGTGGCGCGGGCCGCGGCTTGTTCAGCGAGCGCCGCGCTCGCATTGAGCCACTCCACGTACGGTGCGACGGCGGCGGCCATCGAGCCCGCGGCTGGTCCCAGCCACCCCTCGTCCAGCAATCCCGTCAGCACCGACTGATAAACCCCGGCAGCCGAAGCGGTTTCGGATGCCACCTGTGCCCACGCGGTCGCGACAGCCAGCATCGGCGCCGAGCCCGGCCCGGTATACAGGCGTCCGGAATTGACCTCCGGCGGCAGCACGGCGAAATCCATCTCGGTCACCCCCCGTCCCCGGGACCTTCGCACGAGCCCGGCTGTTGATCGGCGTCGAAGTACACCTCATGGACACCGGGTTGTGTGGCCACCTCGCCCAGCAGGCCCTTGAGCTCGCCCGGTTCGGCATGCCAGTGCCGCACCTCGTTGGTTCCGAGGAGCTCAGCGGTGGTCCACTCGCTATGGCTCTCGGCCCGCCCGCTCCTGTGGCCTGCGCGCCCGCCGACAGCAGCCGCCGCCACCCCGACGCCAGGGCGTGCAAGGGCTGCCGCGGCTGCCGGTGGCGTCGCGGGCGCGGAGGTCGCAGTGGTCCCTACCTCGGGCACCGAGTCGGTCCAGGCCGACGGGACCGCAAGCTTTCCGACCGCACCCGCGGTTCCGGTGCTCGCAGCCACCACCGGCCGGGCGCCGGCCCTGATTGACGTGGATTCGATCGCGGTGGAGATCGTTGTACCGGAACCGAATCCGGCTCGGCCGCCGGTGGCCTGGGAAATGTCGAGGTCGGTGTTGAGGTTGCGCGCATACTGGCCCATCCCGTAGAGCACCGAGATGTTGGTGTCGTTGGCGGGCAAGACCGACCGCGCCAAAGTCTCGATATAGGACGCGGTCTGCGACACCGGGTCGCTCGGCGCGGCCTGCGCACTTCCCGCGGCGGAAAGGCCCTGCAAATCGTGCGGAATCGCGCCGAGCATCTCCGACAGCTGGGAATGCGTGCTGTCCGAGGAGGCCAGTCCCGTTGCGACACCCTGGGCGGGTAACGCGGCCGGGTCAACGACCGGTGGCGGCGCGGTGAACGGCGCCACGGCTGTCACGGCTGTCACGGCTGTCGAGCGGGCCGCGTAGCCGTACATTGCCATCGCGTCCTGCAACCACATCTGGTTGTAGTCGGCCTCGGTCTCGGCGATCGAGGCCGCGTTCTGCCCCACCGCGTTGGAGGCAACCAGGACCGCCAACAGGCTGCGGTTGGCGGCAATCGCCGTGGGCGGCACCGTCGCTGCGAACGCCTGCTCGAAATCGCTCACGGACCGCAGCAGCGCGCTCGCCGCCTGCTCCGCCGATACCGCGGTGGTGGCGAGCCAGTTCGCGTACGGCGCAGCCGCGGCAGCCATCGACTGCGATGCCGGACCGAACCAGCTCTGCCCGGTGAGGCCGGAGACCACCTGTTGGTAGGCCGAAGCCGCAGCGCTGAGCTCCCCGGCCAGCCCGCGCCATGCCGCGGCCGCGACCAGCATCGAGCCGGTTCCCGGACCCGCGTACATCCGCGCAGAGTTCACCTCCGGTGGCAAGGCTGCGAACTCCCCGCCCGACACGGATCAGTCCGCCGCGGACGGGGGAATCACGATGATGGTCGCCTTACTCGGCTTACTGGGCTTGCTCGACGCCGCCAGTCCGGTGGCCCCGCCTTCCCCGCGCCCGGCGGCTGCCCCGGTGGCACTCATGGCCCGCGCGGCCAGACCGCCTAGAGCCAGGTCGCCGGCCAGTCCGCTTTCGCCCTCCGCGGCAATTGCCGCAACGGCTCCCGGGCCGGCTTCGGGAAATACCGCGGCGACCGCCTTCGCGGTCGGGGTCTGCGCTATCCAGCCCTGCGGCACCGCCAGTCGCCCGATCCAGCCGCCGTTGCCCGACGCCGCTGACACCACCGGGGCGCCGACCAATCGGTTTCCCGCCAGCGCTCCTGCCGGTAGTGCCTGCGGCCCCTCGAGCCAGGGTTTGGGTCCCAGCGCCCGGTTGACCGAGGAGACGACATTCGCCCCGTTCATCGGCAGCAGCACGCACTGGATCGCCAGCAAGTACGGGATACCGCCGATACCGAACAGCGAGATCGGCGACAGCGGGCCGGCCAGGAAATCAAGGATCGCGGTCGGATCCGCCTGGGCCGACCCCGATAGCGCCATACTCTGCAGCGCCTGGGGCACCATCGAGATCAGTTGGGCTAACGACGACTGAGTCTCGGCTCCGGCTCCCCCGGCCGCCTGGGTCGCTGCCGCGGACTGGGCCTGCAGACCGGCTGGGTTGGTGGTCTGCGGCGGTGTGGCGAACGGCGGCAGGGCGGTGGCGCCGGCCGACGCGCCGGCGTAGCCGTACATAGCTCCCGCATCCTGGGCCCACATCTCGGCGTATTCCAGCTCGGTGGCCGCGATAGCCGGGGTGTTCTGGCCCAGGATGTTGGTGGCGATCAGGGACAGGAGCAGGCTACGGTTCGCCGCGATGACCGGTGGCGGGACCGTCGCACCGAAGGCGACGTCGTATGCAGCAGCGGCGACCCGGGCTTGCACGGCGGTCTGCTGGGCCTGCGCGGAGGTGCTGCCCATCCAGCCCGCGTAGGGCTGCGCGGCCGAAGCCATCGATGCCGCCGTCGGGCCGGACCAGGCATCACCGGTGAGACTGGAGACCACCGAGCTGTATGACGCCGCGGTGGACGTCAACTCCCCGGCCAGGGCATCCCACGCGGCGGCAGCAGCCAACAAGGGACCGGAACCCGGGCCGGAATACATCCGGCCCGAGTTGATCTCCGGCGGCAATAGCCCGAAATCCATGCCAGTCCCCTTTGGTCAATCGACCACCGGGCGGATTTCCGATCAGCTGGTGAAAATTACTTGCGCCCCAGCGCGTTTCGGCCGATCAGGCCCAGCTGGAGCCCACCGAGGCGTCGGTGTTGGCCATGTTGTTGCCGGCCGACTGCACCTTCTGACCGTGGCTGTTGGCCTGCTCGTAGATCACCGCGAAGTTGCGACCCAACTGCGCCACAAACTCCTGGCACGCCACCGAACCAGCACCACCCCAAAAATCACCGGCAGCCAGCACATCGTGCACGATCGCCTGATGCTCAGCCTCCAACGAAGCAGCCTGCGCACGAATCAACGCACCGTGAGCATCCACATCACCGAACTGGTAGTTAATCGACATCTGCGGTTCTCCTTCTAGCTCGACAGGATCTGCTGGGAAGCAGCTTCCTGCTGCTCGTAGTGGTTCGCGTCCCGAATCAGCCCATCCCGCACACCGTGCAGCATGGTCACGATGTTGCGAAACGCGGTCTGCATCTGACCCATGGTGTCCATCGAGGTCCGCTCGGCCAGACCACCCCAGCCCGCACCGGAGATGTTCGTCGAGGACGCCCACATCCGACGAGCCTCGTCCTCCACCGTCTGCGCGTGCACATCAAAACGGCCCGCCATCGAACGCATCGCGTCCGGATCGGTCATAAAACGTGTTGCCATGTTTGTTTCCTCGATTCTTGAAAGTTGTTGAGATGTAAAGGTATTTGGAACTATCCGGCCGACGCGGCGTTGGCCGCCTCGGTCGCTGCGTAGGTGTTGGCGCTGGTGTTCAAGGTGGCCACGAACGCTTGGTGGATGGCCTCCGCCTGGGCGCTGATGGCCTGGTACATGCTGGCGTGCGCGGCGAACTGCGCAGCGGTCAGCGCCGAAACCTCGTCAGCAGCGGCCGGCACCACACCCGTGGTCGGCGTTGCCGCCGCCGCGTTCTGAGCACTGAGCGCCGAACCGATGGCGGCCAGATTGCCCGCAGCCGCCGTCAGCGCCTCCGGCTGGGTGTTCACAAAAGTCATGGGACTCTCCTCCAAGAATGCCGGCCGCAGCACGACCGACGCTCACCGACTGCGACGAGCCGAGGCCCCGTGACGACGTCGTACCGGAGCGTGCTCAACGCAACATGGTTCAAATAACAGAAACGGTGCCGGAGTCGGATCGGGACCAATCAGTCGCCGATTCCGAGCGGGAATTATCGCCGGGACACAACTCTCGTCCTCACCTCCTGACACCGACAGAGACCAACTGAGCCGGGCAAAAGCACCGGCCCCTTACCTGCGCAATGGTGGCATCGGTACCGGTGAGCGTCAACCCAGACAAGCGGTCCTTACCCTGTGAATCGACTGTCGGGCGACTGTTAGTTCAGGACGGCTTCTTCTCGGCAACCGCCGCGCTGAGTCCTTCGGCGAGGTCCTCGCGGGTCAATTCCCTGAACTTATGCAGCCATTCCTCGCTGAAATCGGTGACATCGCCGGAGAGCACCGCGTCCAATTCGGAATCATCGAGACGGAAACTGCGGTGATCGCGGGCCTTCTCCACGACATTGCGGACGAAACCGGCGTTGCCCAGCACGTCGATGCCCCGGATCAGATCGCCGTCCTCGGAGTAGTTCTCGTCGGCGTAGAACTTCTCATAGGACGGCAGCAGTCCCTCGACAGCCTCGTCGCTGACCACGTCCTCGTTCTCCGCGCCCATCATCTTGGTCAGTTCCAGCAGTTCGGGCGGGGTGTAGCTGAAGAACTCGATCACCGTCGAGAAGCGGCGCCGCAGTCCCTGGTTGACCTCCAGCATCCGCTCCATCGCGTTGGCGTAGCCGGCACCGAACACCACCAGTTCGTCGCGGTGATTCTCCATGTAGAGCAGCAACGTGTTGATGATCGCGTTGCCGTACGCGTCGCCCTGGCTGTAGCCCCGCTCGTTCAGGGTGTGCATCTCGTCGAAGAACACCGCACCACCGAGCGCGCCTTCGAGCAGTTCCTCGGTGTTCTTCTCCGCGTCGGCCATGTAGCGGCCCAGCAGCTTGGAGCGGTTGGTCTCCACCACCAGTGGTTTGCGCAGCACGGTCAGGCCGCACAACTGTTTGGCGAAGGCCCGGGCCACCGAAGTCTTGCCGGTGCCGGGCGGGCCGAGCAACAGGGTGTGCCGCGAGGCCACCGGAACCGGCAGCCCCATCTTGGCGCGCGCCAGATTCACCTTGGTGGTCGCCTTGATCAGCTTGATCTCCCGCTTGGCCTGCTCCATGCCAAGCATGGCGGCCAGCTCCGCATCGCCCTCGGCCAGGTACCGGGCGGCCTCTTCGGCGTGCCGATCGGCTTCGGCCTGTTCACGGGTCGGGGCACTGTCGGGATCCCACGGATCGGTGCGGGCCTCGATGGTCTCCGGGTCGGTCAGCACCAGGCGAAAGTCGGGATTGTCCAGTGCCTCGCGCGCGGGCGTGAATTTGGAGTCCCGCGAATAAACCCGGCGCAGCAACTCGGCGGCCTCGTCCTCGCGGCCCAGATGGCGCAGACACATGCCCTGGGTGTAGAGCGCGACGTTTGCGGCGCCGGGCACGCGGTCGCCCTCGATGGCCTCCTGAGCCCGCCGCGTCGCCTCCTCGAACACCCCCAGCGAGGCCAGCGCAGTGGTGGCCATCGCCGCCGCCGCGGCCTTGAGTTCGGGCTGGCGCCAGGGCGCCGCTGCCGGGAACTGCTTGAGCACGTCCGGCCAGCGTCCGGTCCGGAAGTACAACAGACCCCGCACGTAGCTGACCAGTTCGGTTTCGAAGGGGTTCCGCGGCTCGATGCCGTCGAGCAGCTTCGCCGCCTCGTCGTAGCGCTTGGCTTCGGCCAGCGCCGCGGCATACGCGGCGGCCAGCGACTCCACGCTGGTGACCATCAGGCGCAGGAACATGCCGTCGGAGACTTCCGGGCGGAACTCCAAGTCGGACAGGCCCAGTCGCCGGGTCTCCCAACCGAACGTCCGAACCGTCCGCCAGGCGTTCCCCAGCGTCTCGATGTCGGAGTCACCGGCTAGCACCCGAGCCAGCCAGGCATCGCACATGCTCGGGTCGATGGAGCTGGCCGTGGTGAACATCTGCAGCGCGACCTGCGGGTTGTGACTCGGCTGCAGTCCGTTCACCGAGATCCCGGAGGCCAGCATGCCCGCGACCATCGCGTTGCGCGCGTCGGACGTCGCCGGTCCGGTCACCCGCGCGCTCCAGCCGCCGCCGCGGGTGTGTACTCCTCGATCACATCGACCGACACCGGCAACTGCTCACCGTCCTGCAAGTCCCGTCCCGGCACCGACATCCGCCGATGGGCGGTGGGCGCCGGCAGGCTGGCGCAGACGGCTTCCAGCTGGCGCCGGCCCACGAAACGGTTCAGCGCGGACCGCACGTTGCGGCTGGGCTTGTCGGCAGTGTGATAGCGCGCCAACACCGAGATCTCGGTGGTTCGGCCCCCGCCGCGGGAGAGCCGCACCGTGACCACCGTTGCTTCGCTCTCGGGGTACCACAGATGTTCGAGATTCTCCGGGTTGATGTCGTTCGGCGAGACCCAGAAGTTGGTGACTTGACCTGCCGGCCGGTCGCGGAACAACCGGTGCCGCAACTGGGTGGCATCGAGGCCTGCGAGTACCGCCTCGTCGACGGCGTCGAACTCGTCGGCGTGCAGTACCTGGGCGCTGAGCTGACGGCCGTCGATCTCCTCGGCCAGTCGCTCGGTGGCGGCCGCCAAGGTGGCGGCCAGTGAGTCGCGCGTGGCCACCGCGTTGACGTTGTGCTGCGGGTCCATCCGCAGCACCACCCAGGTGTGACGGCGGTCGGGCATCGACGGGTTCTCTTCGACATCGGGGTCGTCGGCGTCGCGCGGATCCTTGCGGGTGCCGACGGACACGACATCGATGCTGTCCAGCCGCACGTCGAACTGGCGCAGCCCGGCGGCCAGGCGCTCCACCGGCAGGGTCGCCTCCGCAGCTCGGCCGTGCCGGCCGGTCACCGACGCGGCCCGCCCGCCCACCGCGATGACCGTCACCAGCCGGCCTTCGTGCTCGCGGACACCGACCGACTCGCGTCCGAAGCGCCGGTGGTGATCGATTGCCACGCCACGGCCCTGATGCAGCGCCGCGTCGGGGTCGGTGAACTGATCGGCCACCCAGGCCGCCCACATCGTGCTGATCGGCACCCGCCGATAGGTGAGCAGCGCGAGGAGCGCGACCAGCACGGCGACGGCGACACCGGACCACCACACGTAGTCAGCCGCCTTCGGGTCACCGGGCCAGCGACCGGCGAGGACCAGGATCCCCACGTCGATCAGAAAGACCACGGTGACCCGCATCCAAGACAGGTTCAGACCTAGTGCGTGATGTGCCTTCATCGGTTCCTTGACGATCGTCGCAGTGCTGCCACTCCCAGTGCCACGCCGGCCGCCGCGAGCGCCGCCAACAGCCCGGCTCCGGCGACCCAGGCCGGTGTCATGTCACGTTCGGGCGGCATCGGCGGTACCTGCAGCGGTGCCGACAGCCGCTCCGGCGGCTGGGCCGGAACGTCGGGGACGTCCCAGGTCAGTGCCGCGACCGGGTCGACGATGCCGTAACCGACCACATTGTCGACGCCACGCGCCGGTGGCCGGGCGGTCCGGATCAGCCGGTTGATCACCTGGTGTGCCGACAGTTCCGGGTATTTGGCCCGCACCAGGGCCACCACCCCGGAGACGATCGCCGTGGAGAAGCTCGTCCCGGACGGGACCAGCAGCGAGTTCTCCGGGCCGTCGACGGCGTTCATCAGCCCGTCGTCGCGCGGCGAAAGCCCCTCGATGTCGGTACCGGGAGCGGCGATCGACACCCATGGGCCGGCCACACTCGACTTGGACATCGGTGCGCCCGCCGAATCGACCGCGCCGACGGTCAACACGTACTCGTCGTACCAGGCCGGGGTCACCACGGTGTTGACGCCGTTCCAGTCGCGGGGGTCATCGGGGCGCATCGCGTTGTAGACGGGGTTCTGCTTGCAGTCCCGCCAACTGGCGTCACCGGCGGCGGCGACGATCACCGCGTTCTTCTCCACCGCGGCGTAGCGCACCGCCGCACCCAGATCGGCCTGGTCGATGAGCGTGCGCACGTTCATGCAGATGGCTGAGGAGATGTTGATGACCTGCGCACCCATGTTGGCGGCGTGCACGATCGCCCGGGCCATGGTGCGGATGCCGTCGGTCTTCTCCCGCAGCTGCGGGTCACGTCCGTCCGCGAACGGTTCCTTGGGCCCGAAGGCCGCGCTGTACTGCCGGATCGCGATCACCTGCACGTCGGGCGCGATGCCACTGAACGCGTCCGGCGCCCCGCCCGGTGGCGGTGCGCTCGGGGCGCGGAAGTCGACCGGCGCGGTCCGGGCCTGACCGGAGAAGCCGGCCGATCGCACCGCACCTGCGCTTGCGCCAGAGGGCGTGTGCGTCGACGACGCTGCAGCGCCGGGCCCCGGGGCCGGCCCGGGCGCCGGTCCAGGTGCCGGAGCAGGAGCGGGTGCGGGAGCGGGGGCCGGCGCGGGGGCGGGTACCGGGCCCTGGCCCGGAGCCGGTTCCTCGCCCTCGACAGGCGGTGGCGGCGGCGCTTGTGGCGGCGGCATCACCAGGATGGTCGTCGCCGGCGACGGCGTCGGTGGCGGCGGCTCGTTGGTGGGAACCGACGGTGGCCGACGAGTCTGACGGGGCGGTGGCAACGGGGCCACCCCGTTGTCGGGCATCGCGGCGATCAGCGAGGCCACCAAGGTGCCGTGCGCATCGCAGTCCGACAAACCGTCGCCGCCGGCCATCACATAGTCACCGCCGGGGATCAGGTTCGGCAGCCGCGGGTGCGGGCTCACGCCGGTGTCGATGACGGCGACGGTGACGCCTCCCCCGCGACCGAATTTCCAGGCCTCCTGCAGGTTGAGCATGTCCATGTAGGCCGGCTGCACGCGGAAGTCGGAGTTCGGCAGTACCCCGACCTCGGTGCAGTACGAGGTCTGCCGCATGGTCTGCGGCGGTCCGGGCGTACCGTCCGGCGGCAGCGCCGCAGGGTCGATCCCGGGCGGCTCGATGGCGCCGGCCGGTGGCATACCGGCCAGCGAGCCGCTGGCCACCATGATCATCGCGGCGCCGGCGGCCGCGGTGCGCTGCAGCCGACGCACGCCCCTACCGGTACCGGATCGCTTCATAGGTATTCATCAACCACAGTGCCAGCGGGAACAACGGCATGAGGCACAGGTATTCGATCCACTCGACGAACTTGCGGAACAGCGGGCTGTAGATGGTGTTCGGCACGATCACCGCGGAGAGCAGCCCGAACATCGGAACCAGCACCAGCACCGCCACGCCGACCACCAGAGCCGTGGGCGTCCACAGCACCACCGCGAATCGCACCACCACGGCCGCGACGATCACCAGCCCGGTCAGCGTCACCGTGACCGCCTGCAAGCGATCCCGGAAGGAACGGCCCCGCAACACCAGGAACCCCGCGGTCAGGCCGGCCAGCAGCAGCGGCAGCCACGACCGGTCCGAGTGGGGGTCGCACAGCCCGGTCATGCACACCGCAATCAGCACGCCCAGCCCGGACAGCAGGCCGGTCAGGAACGACCGCGCCCGTTCCGCGCGCAGCACCACTTCGCGAACCGACTCCGGCCCCTCCAGCGACGGCGGGGCGCCGGGCGTGGTCACCACCGTGGTGGGCAGGTCGGGGCGGGCCTCGAACACCCAGCGGCTGGTGGCCGACGGGAATACCGGCAGCCGCAGCCCGGCCAGCCACCGCGACAGCGACGGAGCCCACTGGTAAGCCAGCACACAGACCAGGTACACGCACGTCATGAGGGTCACCGCGCCGGTCAGGAACAGCATCCGCAGCACGCAGGCGAACATCACGGCCACGCTGATGGTGGCAACGGCCGAGTAGGCGGCCAACTGCCGCCCGGTGAGCCGGATGACAGCCAATGCCGCAATACCGGCCACACCGAAGCCCAGCGCGGCATGCGCTGCGCCCACCTCGCCGGGCACCGCCGCCGCGGCCGCCACCACCAGGGGGATCAGGCCGGTGGCCAGCAGAATGTCACCGACGCGCCGGTCGGACGCGTTGCGCGCCTGCATCAGGATCAGTGCGGCGGCGATCAGCACTAGGAAGGCCAGGCCCGCACTGAAGCCGGCCGTCAGCCAGCTGTCGTGCTGGACGCGCCAGCCCGCGAGGAGTCCGGTGGCCAGCAGCACACCCAGCGACAGGGTCGAGACCCCGACGCGCACGGCCGTTGCCGCGTCGACCGGGGCGAATCGCTTTGCCAGGTTGACCGAGACCGCGGTGGAGATGTGCTCGATGACCGGCGAGCGCCGCTCCCGGTCCTCGATGAAGCGCAGCCACAACCGGTCGCCGTCGTAGACGTCCTGTTCGGTCAGCGACTGGTTCGGCCGCAGCGCCGTGCCGTCGACCAGGCACAACACCCAGCGGCCACGGCCCTCGGCTTGCAGGGTGGGTTCTTCGAGTTCGGCAAGCCGGCCGTTGATCACCTTCAGCAGCGGGTCCAGCATCACCGATACCGGGGCGTCGGCGTCGAGCAGCGTCCCGATCTGGACACCCTCGCCCGCCATGACCCCGACCACCACGGCCCGGGGTGCCGACGGAGCAAGGTCGCCGCCCGCCTGTCCCGACTCGATCGCCGCGGTCATGAGTGCATCACCTGACCGACGAATACTGACCCCATAGAGCCCATAGGTGCCGCCTTGCAATTTGTCATTTTTAAAGTCAGTCCAATTCTAAAGGCACTTCATGTTATTCGCACGACCCGCGTTTACTCGCAGTTTTCCGGTGCGACACTTGGCATTCGGCGCCCAGACCTAACGAGCGGTCCGTCAGACCCTCCGATGCGTTTTCCAGGCGCCGTAGGGCAGGGTGTCCAGGACGGTCTTGACGCCCACCTGAACCAGCTGCGGAGTGGCCGGGCAGATCGCCAGCCACGCTTCGCCCGAACCTGCGGTGCGCGCCTGCTGATACAGCGCAATCCGGCCGCCTGACCCGTCTTTGAGCGACAGCACCGAGGCACTCGGACCCTTCGCGTCATCGCGGTATTGCCGCGCATACACCGCGGCTTCGGCCGCCGGCTCCGACAAGGCCTGTCCCAGCGCCGCGACGGTGGCGGCACTGATTCCCATCCGGCGCAGGTCTCCCCCGGTGAAAATGTTGAAACCCGAATCCTGCCAGCTCTGGGTGGCCTCCAGCATCTCCTCCATCGGCACGTTGACCGCGGTGATCTGGGCCGGGTCAGCGTGGTGGATGGATTCCATACCGTCGATCACCAGCGCGGCGATCGAGGCGGGGTCGGTCACCGAGACGTCGTCGACGGTGATGTCGGTGCCGACGCGTACCGCCGACACCCAGTGCTCACCGCGCCGCGCCAACAGCACCCGGAACTCGTTGTCGGGGATGTCGCGGGTGCCGGGTTCCTGGTCTTCGGCGTCGATGACCCCGTAACGCAGCTTGCCCAGCGACAGCAGCGCGATCACCTCGAGATCGGGTGCCGCGAGCACCCGCATTCGTGCTGCGACGGTCTCGTTGACCTCGTCGTCGACGACGATGCCCTGCTCGCGCATCACCGCCATGCCGGGATGCTCGGACAACCAGTCACTCGAGTCAGTGGAAACATAAGGCCGACAACGTAACTCGGGTGCAACATGGCGGATGTCCAGCAGCGCCTGCAGCATCCAGAAACCCTCGACGTTGACGGTGATGTCGGTGCGAGTGCTCGGGTCCATCACTACCCTCCTCTTACGGGTTGGTCGATGTACTTGGCTATTGGATCACGCGAGAGGGCGCGACCGCTCGGCACCACCCGCCAATTGCAGCACGCGACAGCACACCCGTGGATCGGGTGTGCTGCCGCGCTGCGAAATTGCGGGGCGCTCAGGCCCAGCTGGAGCCCACCGAGGCGTCGGTGTTGGCCATGTTGTTGCCGGCCGACTGCACCTTCTGACCGTGGCTGTTGGCCTGCTCGTAGATCACCGCGAAGTTGCGACCCAACTGCGCCACAAACTCCTGGCACGCCACCGAACCAGCACCACCCCAAAAATCACCGGCAGCCAGCACATCGTGCACGATCGCCTGATGCTCAGCCTCCAACGAAGCAGCCTGCGCACGAATCAACGCACCGTGGGCATCCACATCACCGAACTGGTAATTGATCGACATGTTCGTGTTTCTCCCTCTGCCTAGCTGCCCGACAGGATCTGCTGCGACGCAGCTTCCTGCTGCTCGTAGTGGTTCGCGTCCCGAATCAGCCCATCACGCACACCGTGCAGCATGGTCACGATGTTGCGAAACGCGGTCTGCATCTGACCCATGGTGTCCATCGAGGTCCGCTCCGCCAGACCACCCCAGCCCGCACCGGAGATGTTCGTCGAGGACGCCCACATCCGACGAGCCTCGTCCTCCACCGTCTGCGCGTGCACATCAAAACGGCCCGCCATCGAACGCATCGCGTCCGGATCAGTCATAAAACGTGTTGCCACTGCACTGTCTCCTTGTCTGAAGTTCGTTGTTTCTGATTGTTTTTCGTAGTTGACGGGTTATTGCCGCCGGTTACGTCGGTAACCGACGACCGGCTTTGAACGAATGAATGGTTCCCCTTCCATCAGCCCGTAGCCGGTAATGCGGTTGGCTCCGATCAGCCCGCCGCGGCAGCGTTGGCTGCCTCGGTGGCGGCGTAGGAGGTCGCACTGCTGTTGAGAGTGGCCACGAACATCTCGTGGATCGCCGCAGCCTGCGCGCTGACCTGCTGGTACATCGTCGCGTGCGCAGCGAACTGCGCCGCGGTCAGTGCCGAGACCTCGTCAGCAGCGGCCGGGACCACGCCGGTGGTCGGGGCGGCAGCGGCGGCGTTCTGCGCGTTCAACGCCGAACCGATACCGCTGAGATTCGCAGCGGCAGCTGACAACGCTTCTGGCTGCGCATTCACAAACGACATTCGAGTCCCTCCTCATCGATCGCGGTCAGCAATCTCTCCGCTGTCGATCGTAAGGGCTCAAAGTGCCCGGGAGTAGCCACAACGCCGAGTGTTCACCTGCCGATAACAAGTGTTCATCTGGGGTAACAATCCGGCAGCGGCGACCAGGCCGCTGGGCCCTTGAAATGGCTCCAAACTGGAAAAACACAGCGCTGCTATTTCCAGCACCGTCGGCGGCCGCGCACTGCTGTGAAACCTGCCGTCACGACGCCCCGATTAAAATCCTGCCGCGATTAATTCGCAGTCCCATGACGGGCTGTGACAGCGCCAGCAACCACCGTGAAGCTGTTGTAGGCGTCACAGTGGTTGCTGGAGTCCGGTCAGCCGGCCGGGGTGGCGGCGCGCTCTTGCGCCGGCGCCCGCCGCAGCTCGGTGGCGGCGACCTGAACGAACACACCGGTGTCCTCGGCCATCAGCAGGCCACGACCGCGAGGCAGCGGGCCGCCCTTCATCTTGCCGCGGATGAAGCCCTCGTCCGGGTCGGCGTCCATCACCAACAGTGGTGCGTTGGCCTGGTGCAGTGCCCGGAGCAGCGGGTCGGCACCCGCCGACGACCAGCCGCCGAAGGTGCGGGTGGCGATCACGTGCAGACCGACGTCTGCCGAGCGCGTGACCCAGGGCGCAGCCTTCTGGAACGGCGAGTCGAAGCCGGGCGGGAACTGCTGGATGTCGTCGATGATCAAGAAGATCTCCGGCCCACTCCACCAGGTCCGCGACAGCAGCTCTTCGGCCGACAGTCCTGGCGGAGGTTCACGGTTTGCCAGCGTGGTGGCCAACTCGTTGACCAGCGCCACGGCGCCATCCATGTTGTAGGCGAACTTCTCCACGTAGTCCGACCCCAGCGTGGTCAACAGCTGACGACGTGGGTCGATCAGCCACACCTGCGCCGACGGCCGACCGTCCGGGCTGGGCGCGG
Organism: Mycobacterium sp. SMC-19; assembly: GCF_045310815.1. NCBI lineage: Bacteria > Bacillati > Actinomycetota > Actinomycetes > Mycobacteriales > Mycobacteriaceae > Mycobacterium > Mycobacterium sp. SMC-19. Next base: position 654,586 of record NZ_JBJIAM010000002.1, read on the forward strand.
GCGCGCTGCTGGATCCGGGCGCGTAGAGCCGCTCGATCTCGCTCATGATGGTGGCCAGCGTGGTGGTGCGACCGCACTCGCGACGCCCGGTCACCATCAGGTGGCCGTTTTCGGCGAAGTTCAGGTAGACCGGCTGCAGGTCGAGTTCGGAGATCGCCCAGGCGATACCGCCCGCTCCCACTCCTTCGCGGCGGTCGTTGGCCGCGACCGCACGCACCTCTTCCAGCCCGAACCGCGCCGGCAGACGCCGCACCGGGCGCACCCGACCCACCGCCAGCTGGCTCACCGCCGCCGCGACGCTGTCGGACTCGAACACCTTGCCGCCGGTGTCGGCCATCGCGGGCCGGGCGATCAGGGTGTGCAGACCGGACTGGGGATCGCTGTCGAGGCGTACGTAGTTGACCGCGACCATGCCGCGCCCCGGCTTCACCGGGACATCCTTGGCGAACCGGGAGCGCACCAGCTTGGCGTCCTCGACCGCGGCCAGACGCAGCTCGACCCGGGATCCGAAACCGCTTCGCACCGGCGGGCGCAGCTCCGATTCGCGGTCGGCGGTCACGATCACGTGCACACCGAACGACGGCCCCTGGTTGATGATCTGGTTGACCTGCTCGACGAGCACCTCGTTGTCCTCCGAGAGCGCCCGGTAGTTGTCGACCACCAAGTAGACGTCGCCGAAACCGTCGTTGGGCACCGTGCCCGGCGCACCCTCGAACTTCCGCCGGCGGAAGACGTCCATCGACGCAACGTCGTTCTCCAGGAAGCTGCGCTTGCGGGTTCGCACCAGCGCCAGCAGCTCGGCCACCGTGCGGCGCACTCCGTCGGGGTCGGTCGGACCACAGACGCTGCCCACGTGCGGCAGTCCGGCGACCGTGGTCAGCGAGGTGCCGCTGTAGGCCAGGCAGTAGAACTGGACCTGCTCAGGGGTGTGGGTCAACGCCGCCGAGCAGATCAGCGTCTGCAGTGCGGTCGTCTTGCCCGAACCACCGGCGCCCAGGATCAGCACATTGGCGCCCGGACCGGAGGTGTCCACCGTCCACGGCGGCTGATCGTGCTTGAAGGGCCGGTCGATGACCCCGATCGGGAACACCAGGTCGCGCCGGGTGCCGTAGTCCTGCTGCCACGGGTGACCCAGGTAGCGGTTGACCAGGTCCTCCACGGTCACCGGGGTGTCCAGCGGCGGCTGCCACAGCCGGTAGGGCTCGAAGTCGATCTGGCGCAGCTGGTCGATGATGACCGTGCCGACCTTGGGCGTCCGGATGAAGTCCTCTTCCTCGGCGGGCTCACCGGCCGCTGGCGCGGGTTTGGTGTCGATCGCCGGGATCTCGTCGGGCGCCTCGATCTCGGGCGTGCTGACGCTGACCTCGAGCGGAGTGAACTCGGTGGTGAACAGCTGCGGGCGGATGTAGTCGACGGAATGCGTCAACGGCATCTGGTCGTCGTCGAGCATTCCGCCCCGGTGGTAGTCGCGCCACAGGAACTCGGCCTGGAAACGGATGACCTCTTCGCCGCTCTTGCGGAAGTAGCCGAGACCGGCCTTGGCCGGCAGGTTCACCGCATTGGGCACGCCGGCTGCCTGCGCGGCGCCGGCGGTCTGCGCCTTGAGCACCAGCCGGTAGCCCATGTTCTCCATCAGCTTCTCGGCGCGGCTCTCGATGGTCTGCGAGGCCATCATCAGGTGCACCCAGTAGGCGCGGCCCTGCCGGCCGATCGAGTCCAACACCTCCACCGCGGTGGGCATGATGCGGAACCACTCATAGAACTCGTCGATGACGACGACCAGCATCGGCAACGGCGGCAGGCTGTCGTCCCCGCGCGCCCGCATCCGGGACCGGATCTCGTTGTACTCCTTGGCGCCGTCGACACCGGCGTTGTCGCACATGGTCTTTCGCCGGGCGATCTCACCCCACATGGCTTCCAGGAAGCGCTCCATGAGGGCCTGGTCGTCTTCCAGGTCGGTGATGATCCGCGACACGTGCGGCACCCCGGCGAACGGCTTGACCGCCGATCCACCCTTGAGGTCGGCCAGCACGAACTGCAGCTCGTCCGGCGGGTGAGCCAGCAGCAGCGACTCGATCACCGTGCGCACCAGGGTCGACTTACCCGAACCGGTGGTGCCGGACATGACGCCGTGCGGCCCGTCGCCGCCCTCGTCGAGGGACTTCATGTCCAAAAACAGCAGTTCGCCGTTGTCGGAACGGGTTCCGAACGGAATCCGCAACCGGCCCCGGCTGCCCGCATCGCGCCGGGTCGCCCACAGCTCTTCGAAGTCGATCCGCCCGGCGTCGTCGATCCCGTAGTAGGCCATGATGTCGCGCGCACCGATGTGGTGCGTCACCTTCTGGCCGATCTCCTCGTAGGCCGCCGCGAGGCGCCAATGCGCCAACCGCTGCCCGAACTGTTCGGCGTCGGTCGGGCTGACCTGGTCCGCGAGGGCGAAGAACCACTCGTTGTCGTCGATGACCATCCACGTGTCGCGGTCCCGCGGCAGGGCGTTGATGATGCCCTTGTCGTCGAGGCGCAGCACCCGCTGCGAAACGCCCCGCCACTCCGGGGCGCCGGTCAGGTCGAAGAACGTCACACCGTCGATGCCCTCGGTGGTGTTGACGTACTCCCACTGCGGGTCCAGGCCGTCGACGATGATCAGGTGGTGCGGCGTCGGGGTCTCCGCCGACGAGCTGGCGTGGCGCGGCATGAACGATCCACGCCCGGAGAACAGTTCGGCGTGTTCGGTGGCGAAGTCCTGCACCGAGCCGTAGACCATCCGGGCGTTGCCCGCGGCGTCCTGGCGGCGCGGGTCGCCGAAGTGCGGCATCCACTTGACCCAGTCCCACTGCGCCACATCCGACGTCACCACGACCATGCGCAGATGGTCAGGCCCGTGCGAGAAGGCCAGTTGGCAGATGATCGCGCGCATCAGCCCGAGCACTTGCTCGCGGTCACCGACCAGCGAGTACCAGGGCTCGACCAGCAGCGAGATCATCTTCGGCAGGTTGTAGACCACGCTCTGGTAGCGCCCGAACTCCTGCAGCGCCTTGCCGGTCACCGGTTCTAGCTCGATGTCGGTGGGCATGTTCTGCGGCTCACCCCAGGTGACCTCCGGCCGGGTCATCCCCACCCCGACCCGGGCCAGGCCGAAGTTGAGGTCCTTGCCGTTGGGCTGGCGCTCCCACATGCGCGACGACCCGACCGCGGCGGCCAGGGTGGACGGCGCCGGGTGGTACCACCGGTAGTTGGCGTCCATGCTGTCCGCGGACTCCGCCGCCGACTCGCGCAGCCGGTCCAGCATGAGCATGAACTGGGCGCGCATCGCGTCGAGCTTGGGCCGGCTCAGCTGCTGGGCGCCGCCGCCGAAGCGGCCGCCGAACATCATCATCGCGACGCCGCCGATCATGAAGATCGGGAAGATCGAGCCGGCCCCCAGGAACATCCGGGAACCGCTGGCCACGGTCATCGCGACCATGCCCACCAGCAGGCCGACCACCAGCACGCCGACCACCACCAGCCACCACGGCTTGCCTTCCGGCGGCGGGACGCTCAGCGGCGTCGGCAATACGATGTTCTCCGGTTTGACCACCGGCGCGCGTTCCGGCGTCGGCCGGGCGTATCCACGTTTCACTTGGGCACCGCCAATTCTGCTGGGCTCATATCGGTTGGCAGAGTGTCGTGACGTACCAGCGCATCCTGGCGAGACAGGGTCGGGCCGTGCGCCAGCAGGCGCAGCGCCACCGACGGCGCCAGTGCCGGTTCGCCGACCAGGCCCAGCGCCTTGCGCTCGTCGTCGCCGGGGATCCCGAATCGCACGCCCGACGCGGAGATCCACCACAACGATTCGCGCGTCGAGGCATCCGGGTCGTTGCCGGTCACCGCGACGAAGTTTCCGTAGCCCGAACCGAAGTAGACCCGGTCGGCCTCCGGCACGTTGGTGTCGTTGGTCTTGACCAGCGACACCACCCGGTTCATCTGCTTCTGCGACACCGGAATCGTGGGGCCCGACACCACCTGCACCCGAGCCCGGCTGTCACCGGTGGACCGCTCCCACCACCAGCACGTGGAAGGATTCTCCTTGATGTCGACGACCTGCAGCGGCCCCTCGGGGTAAGCCGACAGGTCCAATCCGGTGACCACCGGCATCTTCGCCAGATCCTGCGGCGTCACCACTGCGGGCGCACCGCCTCCGGTGGCCCCGGCGTTCTGCAGAATGCGGGCCACCACCGGCGACACCGTTTGCACGCCGTTCATCAGGACAACCGAATACTGTTGCGGCCCAGCCAACTGTGGTGTGGTGAACACCATTCCCACCGGACCGGGGGCATTCGGGAAGGCCGGCGGGTGACCGGCATCCGGAACAAACGGCACGGCCAGTTCCGGACCCACCGGCAACGCGTCGAACAGCGCCTGGCTCATCGGGCGAGCGTGGTCGACCTGCTCGGGGGTCAGTCCCAGCGGCAGCAGCACCGCCCGGTCGGCGGCGTCGATGCGCGAGCGGCGGCCCTGGCGAACCACCCAGGAGTCATTGCCATAGCGCAGCACCACCGCGTCGGGCCCGTCCAGCACCCGGCGGCGGGAGTTGAGCTCCGGGGCGCCGTCGATCACCGTCACGGTCACCGGCGACGGCGCACCGACGCCCTGAACGTTGGCGACGGTGTCGCAGATCAGCCACGACGAGGTGGACGGTGTGGTCGGCAGGATGTCCGAGGGCGCACCGGGAATTCCGACGAGCGGGCCGTGCGGCTGCTCGGCGATCTGAGTGGAGCGCACCTTGTGCGGGTTGTCGGCCCGGCCGGCGATCAGTCGAGCCGAGGCCAAATTCAGTGCCGGATATATGGTGTCGCCGACCCGCACATACAGGGCGCCGGAATCACGGTCGGCAATGATGGGCGATTCGTTCATCTGGCCCGACGGACTCAAAAACGACCACAGCAGCGCACCGAGGCAGACGACGGCTCCCGCCGACACCGAGGCCACCACGGCCAGCGACTGGCGCCGGCCGGGCTCTACTTCCATCCGAACCTGCCAGCGGGTCAACGCCATCGCAGTCCGTCGCGCCAGGAATTGGTACCCGGTCATCTGGGTACGCGTCGACAGCCCAAGGCCGTAACCGGGTCCCCGCTGTTCGTCAGCCACGGCGCGCCCCAGCCCCCGCCCGCAGCATTGGCAGTACTGCCGAATTACGGCGCGGCGCCGGTCCCCTATAGGTCGTCATCTACCCCTGCCTGGTCACAAGTTTCTCCACTGCGCATGCTAGCTGTGTCGCGCTAGGACTGCCCGCAGTGCAGATTGCAATCTGATGGCGATGGCGAAACGCACTTCGCCCGTTCTGCCTCGAATTATGACCGCGCTAGATGAACGGTCTGTAAAGCGCGAGATCCGCGTGAGTTCACTTCTGCCCTGCACAGCGAAATGCGGCGGTTTGCCTACCGAAATAATCGCCTCGATCGCACGATCGTGCCGGTCGGCGCCCCAGCACACGAGAGCCGGCGGCACGGTGGCCGTCGACCATCGCCGAAATCCGCACTTGCGTTACCTGAGTTTCCTGTCAGAAGCCTGCGTATCTGATGTCAGAGTATCGGGACACGAGCCTTTTCGCGCTACCGTCGAAAAGTGACCACGATTGATGGACAGGGTGCTGAAGGGCAGCTCGACCCGCGGGGTCCCGCGACCTCACCAGCAACGAAAGAGACAACTCACCCAGTCAGCTACTCCGCTGACGTCGTCGACGTCGAGTTGGAGCTGGAACAGGGGTACCGGGCAGAGATTCACAAAAACCACAACGAGACCGTCGACGTCGAGACCTACGGTGGCGGTTTCGACCTCAGCCGGCGCGCGGTCGCCCCGCATCTGCGTGTCGGCAAGGACAAGTGGTTCAACCTGCTCTGGCTGATCCCTATCGGCTTCGTCGGGCTGATAGCGATGATCGCGATCGGCAAGGGCATTCGGCACATGCCCGGCGTGGAGGATTTCATCGCCACCTACCCGGGCAGCAGTCCGTCCACCGAGGTCGCCGGCGGCCTACCGGCCTGGGCCGGGTGGACCCACTTCTTCAACCTGTTCATGATGATCTTCATCATCCGGGCCGGCATCCAGATTCTCTGCGACCACCCGCGGCTGTACTTCAGCCGCAACTCCACCCCCGGCAAGGACGAGTGGCTGCGAGTGGGGCCGCCGGTTCCAGACGACCCGTACTGGACGGCCAACGCCGACACCGTCGCCCTGCCGGCGCAGTTCGGTCTGCCGGGCTTCCGGCACTCGATCGGGCTGGCGCGCTGGTGGCACATGGGGCTGGGCGTGTTGTGGCTGCTCAACGGCGCGGTCTTCTATGTCCTGCTGTTCACCACCGGTCAGTGGCGCCGCATCGTCCCGACCAGCTGGGATGTCGTTCCGCACGCCGCCTCGGTGATGATCCAGTACGCGTCGCTGGACTGGCCGGACGACCACACCTGGACCAACTACAACGCGCTGCAGCTGATCTCCTACTTCGTCACGGTGTTCGTGGCTGCGCCCGCCGCGCTGGTCACGGCGCTGGGCATGTCCCCGGCGCTGTCACAGCGGTTGGGGCTGATCAGCAAGCACATGCGACTGAACCTGCAGATCGCCCGGTCCCTGCACTTCGTGGTGCTGGTCTACTTCCTGATGTTCATCCTGGTGCACGTCACCATGGTGTTCGCGACCGACGCCTTCGACAATCTCAACCACATGTTCGCCGCTCGCGGTTGCGCTGAGGGTGCGGGCCCGGAATGCCACAGCCCAATCGGCTTCTATGTCTTCTGCGTGGCGGCGGTGGTGTGCATCATCGGCTGGATCGCCGCCACTCCGCTCACCCTGCGCTACCCGCGGGTTGTGCAGAAGATCGGCTACGCCCTGATCGGGCCGTTCCAGCGCGCCCTGGAGCATCTCGACCCCGAGCCGGGGACTTTCACCGAGGCCGACATCTCACCGTTCCACTGGCGCAACGGCCGGCTGCCCGAGACCGTCGAGTACAAGGAATACGAGGCAAACGACTTCAAGGACTGGCGGCTCAAGGTCTACGGCCTGGTCGAGAACCCGATGGAGTTCTCCCTGGAGGATCTCAAGGCTCTTCCGTACCACGACCAGATCACCCAGCACATGTGCGTGCAGGCCTGGTCCGGCGTAGCCAAGTGGGGCGGAGTGTCGATGTCGACCATCATGGACATCGTCAAGCCGCTTCCCCAGGCCAAATGGGCGATCTTCTACTCGATGGGCCTGGGCGCCACCGGCGGCATTTTCTACAACGCACACCCGGTCGACCAGATGTGGCACCACATGTCGATGCTGGCCTACAACATGAACGACCAGCCGCTGCCCTACATGCACGGCCGGCCGCTGCGACTGCGCAACGAGCTGCAGCACGGCTACAAGCTGGTGAAATGGATCAAGGGCATCGAGTTCGTGGAGAGCTACAAAGAGATCGGCAGCGGACACGGCGGCTACAGCGAAGACCACAAGTTCTTCGGACGCCATCAGACGATCTGAGCCGAACCCAGGGAAAGCCCCCTCGCGCGGCCTGACAGGAACACCTGTCAGCCCGCGCCGCATCTGCGGAAGTTACGACGGCCAGCAGCCCGGCCTGACGTTGGCGACGGCTGGTCCGCCAAAGCCACCCGCGCGTCGTAGGGTGACATGAGGCAACTGAACAACGGGGAGAATCCATGCGCAATCGCGGAATCGGAAAGTCAGTCCTGTCGGTGGTGGCCGTCGGGCTCACAGTGGGCGCGGTGGCGACCGCCTGCGGCGGCTGCGACAGTGATTCCGAGGAGGACAGCTACGGCGAGGTCACCCAGGCACCCGCGTCGCCGGCGCCGCTGGCGCCGACCCCGCCCGCGGACAGCGGCGCCGACGAGTCCGGCCCCACCACGTTGCCGGATGCACCGCTCACCAGCGCCGCCCCGGTAGTCGAACCCACCGCAAAGCAGGCTCCGGCGGCTCCCGCAGCGCCGCGGGCCCCGTCTGCGCCGGCAGTCCCGGCCATCCCCGCGATTCCGGCAATCCCGGCGATTCCGGCAATCCCGGCCATTCCGGCCATCCCCGCAATCCCCTACCCGTAGGGGTCGCACCGGCGAGCGGTCAGATACCGGTCCAGGCGGAGTCCAGCTGCTCGGCCACGTCGATGATCTGCGCCCGCTGAGACTGCGGGCTGTCGATCTCGGCAGCCACGTAGTGCGCGATGAATCGGCGGATCTCGCCATCGACTCCGGCGAAGATCCGCAGCAGCTCGCCGCGGATGGACGTCGACGACACCTCGACGGTGATGTCGGAAGACCGTGGTTTGGGCACGTCAATGATCAGCAGCAGCGGTTCGGCGGCTCGCGCGGTGGCATGCAGGGCGATGTCGCCGGCCACGGTGAACCGTTGCTTGTCCAGCCGCAGATCGATGAGCAGGTCGATCTCCAGCGGAATGTGGATCGCGAACGTCAGCAGGTCGCCCAGACCGCGTGCCACCCGGGGCTCTTGGACCCGCACCTTCGCGGTGACCTTGGCGATGCCGCCCGGACCCTGCCGCATCGCGGGCATCTCGAACTCGTCGCCGGCGATGACGGCGAACGCAGCTGCCACTCGTTCTTCGGTGACCGCGACCTCGAAGAACTTGCGCCCGAAGTCTTCGTAAGTCAGGTAAGTGTGGTTCTGCATAGGTTGATACGGTCTCACGTCCCCGTCGCCGACGGGCGCTGATCTGACTGCGCGTCGCTGTCTGCGCAGTCCACCACACCGCGGTCGGTCAGATGCTCGATGAGCGGCGTCACGCCGGCCGCCAAGTGCTCGGCCATCGCGGTACGGGCCAGCGTCTGATCGTGTGCCGCCAGCGCGGCGAGCACCCGCCGGTGATCGGCCATGGACCGCTCCGGCCACCCGGCGATACCCGGGAAAACGGCCTCGGGCGCATACCGTGTTATCTGCGACATCATTTGGGCCAGCTTGGGCGAGGCGGCGGCCACATTGATCGCCCGGTGGAAATCGTGGTTGAGCCGAACTGTCCGCTCTTCGTCGTCTCCGGCGTAGGCCTGTTCCAGCCGGGACTGAATCTCATTCAGCTCCGTCAACTGCTCCTCGGTGATACCGGCGGCAGCCCGCGCCGCCAGCTCACCGCCGACGAACGCCTGGACCTCGGCGACATCAGCCAGGTCACGCCTGGTGACCGGCAACACCACGAACCCGCGGTGCGGCTGCTGGTCGAGCAGACCTTCACCGCGCAGCTCGAACAGCGCCTCCCGCACCGGGGTGACACTGATGCCCAATTCCGTTGCCAGTTGGTCTAATCGGACGTACTCCCCCGCGGCGTAACCGCCGTCGAAGATCCGCTGGCGCACGTATCGCGCGACGGCTTCCGCCAATTGCGGCCGGGTGCTGAAGTCGGGGGCGGACATGGTTTCAGATGCGGTAGTCGGCCAGCAGGCGCTTGCTGATGATCTGTTTCTGGATCTCGCTGGTTCCCTCGCCGATCAGCAGGAACGGCGCATCGCGCATCAGGCGCTCGATCTCGTACTCCTTGGAGTAGCCGTAGCCGCCGTGGATCCGGAAGCTCTGCTGGGTGACCTCGTTGCAGTACTCGCTGGCCAGGTACTTCGCCATGCCCGCGGCGAGGTCGTTGCGCTCGCCGGAGTCCTTCAGGCGGGCCGCGTTGACGACCATCAGGTGTGCGGCTTCCACCTTGGTGGCCATCTCGGCAAGGCCGAACGCGACGGCCTGGTGCTCGGCGATCGGCTTGCCGAAGGTGCTGCGCTGCTGGGCGTATCGGGCGGCGAGTTCGAAGGCGCGGATGCCCACCCCGCAGGCGCGTGCCGCGACGTTGACCCGGCCGACCTCGATACCGTCCATCATCTGATAGAAGCCGCGACCGGTCGTGCCGCCCAGGATGTCGGCGGAACTGGCGCGGTAGTCGTCGAAGATCATCTCGGTGGTGTCGATACCTTTATATCCGAGCTTGTCGAGCTTGCCGGGGATGGTCAGACCCGGGACGACTTCACCGAATCCGGTGGGCTTTTCGACCAGGAACGCGGTCATGTTGCGGTGCGGGGTGTCTGCCCCTTCATCGGTGTGGACCAATACCGCCACCAGGCTCGACGTGGCTCCGTTGGTCAGCCACATCTTCTGGCCGTTGATCAGGTAGTCACCGTCTCCGGTGGGTGTGGCCCGGGTGCGGATGGCGGCGACGTCGGAGCCGAGCTCGGGTTCGGACATGGAAAACGCCCCGCGCACATCGCCGGTCGCCATCGCCGGCAGGTAGCGCTGCTTCTGCTCGTCGGTGCCGTGCTGGCGCAGCATGTAGGCGAGGATGAAGTGGGTGTTGATCACCCCGGAGATGCTCATCCAGCCGCGCGCGAGCTCCTCGACGCACAGCGCGTAGGTCAGCAGGGACTCGCCCAGCCCGCCGTAGGCCTCCGGAATCATCAGGCCGAACAGGCCCAACTGCCGCATGCCGTCCACGATCTGTTGCGGGTAGGCGTCGGCCCGTTCGTATTCGGCGGCCTGCGGTATGACCTCTTTGTCGACGAACGCCCTTACCGCCGCGATGATCTCGGTCTGGCTCTCGGTCAGCCCCAGCGTCTGGCACAGCTTGGTCATTACGCCACCCTCTCGAACACGGCGGCCAAGCCCTGGCCACCTCCGATGCACATGGTTTCCAGTCCGTAGCGCTCCTGGCGGCGGTGCAGCTCGCGCGCCAACGTCGCCAGCATCCGTCCGCCGGTCGCACCGACGGGGTGCCCCAGTGAGATTCCCGACCCATGCACGTTGGTCCGGTCGCGGTCGGCGACACCGAAACGCCACTCCGCCATGACCGCCAGCGCCTGAGCGGCGAACGCCTCATTGAGCTCGATCAGGTCGATGTCGGCGAGCGTGAGCCCGGCCTTGTCCAGAGCGACATCGGTGGCCGGTACCGGGCCGATGCCCATCACGTTGGGCTTGACCCCGGCCAGGCCCCAGGAGACCAGCCGCACCAGCGGGGTCAGGCCCAGCTGCTCGGCCTTGTCCCGGGTGGTCACCACACACATCGAGGCCGCGTCGTTCTGACCGCTGGAATTGCCGGCGGTGACGGTGGCGTCCGGATCGCTTTTGCCCAGAACCGGTTTGAGTTTGGCCAGCGACTCCAGCGAGGTGTCGGCGCGGGGATGCTCGTCGGTGTCGATCCGCTGCTCGCCGGCGCGGGAACGCACCGTGACGCCGATGATCTCGTCGGCGAGCACACCGCTGCGCTGGGCCGCCACCGCGCGCTGATGCGAGGTGACCGCCAGTTCGTCCTGCTCGACGCGGGAGATCTGGTACTGGCGGCGCAGGTTCTCCGCGGTCTCCAACATGCCGCCGGGCACCGGGTGGTACTGCCCACCGGCGGTGGTCCGGCCACGTGCCAGCCCGTCGTGCACCCGCACCCCGTTCCGGGCCCCGCCCCAGCGCATGTCGGTGGAGTAGAAGGCCACGTTGCTCATGCTCTCCGCGCCGCCGGCGATCACCATCTCGTGCGCGCCACTGCCGACCTGCAGGCAGGCTTGGATCACCGCCTGCAATCCCGATCCGCACCGCCGGTCGACCTGCATACCCGGAACCGTCACCGGCAGGCCGGAATCCAGCGCGACCACCCGGCCGATCGCCGGCGCCTCGCTGCTGGGATAACAGTGCCCCAGCACCACGTCGTCGATGACATCGGCGGGCAGGCCGGTGCGCTCCAACAGTCCGGTCAGCGCGGCAACGCCGAGCTCGACTGCGGTCAGCGACGCGAACATCCCGCCGTAGCGGCCGATGGGGGTACGAACCGGTTCGCAGATCACCGCCTCGCGCAGCGTCATAGGTGGCGACCGCCGGTCACCTCGAGCACGGTGCCCGTCATATAAGAGGACAAGTCGGACGCCAGGAACAGCGCGACCGTCGCGACCTCATCGGGCTCCCCGGCCCGGCCCATCGGCACCTCGGCGACCTTCGAATCCCAGATCCGCTGCGGCATGGCCTCGGTCATCGCCGAGCGGATCAGCCCGGGCTGGATCGCGTTGACGCGGACACCGAGGTACGCCAGCTCCTTGCTGGCGGCCTTGGTCATGCCGACGATGCCGGCCTTGGCGGCCGAATAGTTGGTCTGGCCAACCATGCCGACCTTGCCCGATATAGAGGACATGTTCACGATCGCGCCGCGCTTGCGTTCGCGCATGATCGCCGCGGCCGCGCGCAGACCGTTCCAGGTGCCCTTCAGGTGGACCGCGATCACCTGGTCGAAATCGTCTTCGGTCATCTTGCGCATGGTGGCGTCACGGGTGATGCCGGCGTTGTTCACCATGATGTCCAGGCCGCCGAACCGCTCGACTGCGAGCGCCACCAGTGCCTCGACGTCGGCGGCGTCCGTGACGTCGGTGCGCACCGCCACCGCCGCGTCGGCGCCCAGCCGCGCCGCCGCCGCCTCGGTCGCCTCCAGGTTCAGATCGCCCAGCACCACCCGGGCGCCCTCGGCGACGAAGCGTTGCGCGATCGCGAAGCCCAGCCCCTGCGCTCCGCCGGTGATCACCGCCGTCTGCCCATTGAGTAATGCCACGCCGAAACCGTCCTCTACATGTCGTGATGTCGTGCCCACCCGTGGTCCGGTACATCATATTTCATATATGATTTGTCGGCCAGTGCCGAAAGGGGCCTTGCTATGACGAGCGCATCCGTCTCATCCGTTGACGACGACGTCTTCGCCGACATCCTGTCCCAGACCCGCCGGTTTGTCCGGACGATGGTCCTCCCGCGCGAACAGGAGATCCTCGACACCGATCGGGTGCCCGACGACCTGCGGCAAGCCGCCAAGGACCTGGGCCTGTTCGGCTACGCGATCCCCCAGGAATGGGGCGGGCTCGGCCTGAATCTGGCCCAGGACGTGGAGCTGGCCATGGAACTGGGCTACACCTGCCCGTCGGTCCGGTCGATGTTCGGCACCAACAACGGCATCGCCGGCCAGGTGCTGGTGGGGTTCGGCACCGATGAACAGAAGGAGCGCTGGCTGGAGCCCATCGCCTCCGGCGCGGTCGCGTCCTTCGCCCTCACCGAGCCCGGAGCGGGCTCCAATCCCGCGGGGCTGCGCACCAAGGCCGTCCGCGACGGCTCGGGAGAGGACGAGGCCTGGGTGCTGGACGGCCAGAAGCGCTTCATCACCAATGCCCCGCTGGCCGACCTGTTCGTGGTCTTCGCCCGGACCCGGCCCGCCGACGAGCGCGGCGCCGGGATCGCGGTGTTTCTGGTGCCTGCCGATACCGCCGGAGTCGAAGTCGGCGCCAAGGACGCCAAGATGGGCCAGGAAGGCGCCTGGACGGCTGATGTCACCTTCACCGGCGTCCGACTGCCCGCCGCCGCACTGGTCGGGGGCAGTGAGGACATCGGCTACCGCGCGGCGATGACGTCCCTGGCCCGCGGCCGCATCCACATCGCCGCGCTGGCGGTGGGAGCCGCGCAGCGCGCATTGGACGAATCGGTGAACTATGCCGCCACCGCCACCCAGGGCGGCAGCATCATCGGCGACTTCCAGCTGGTTCAGGCGATGCTCGCCGACCAGCAGACCGGGGTGCTGGCCGGCCAGGCACTGGTCCGCGATGCCGCCCGCAAGTGGGTCAGCAACGAGGATCGGCGGATTGCGCCGTCGGTGGCCAAGGTCTTCTGCACCGAGATGGCCGGCAAGGTCGCCGACTTGGCGGTGCAGATCCACGGCGGCAGCGGCTACATCCGTGGTGTGCCGGTGGAGCGCATCTACCGCGACGTACGCCTGCTGCGGCTCTACGAGGGCACCAGCGAGATCCAGCGGCTGATCATCGGATCGAATCTGATCAAAAACGCGAAGCGCTCACTGTAAGCAGCATCACTTTGGGCCTGAGAGAACGACACGCCGCCTGCGCCGTTATTTTCGCTGATACCCGCGGTAATGGATACCTGCGACGCACCCATTGATCAGGCAATTTCATCCTAATAATGCGAATTCGTGACCTTTGCGACCGCTCTCAACAAACACATACGGGTCATCTACCAGCACTTTCGTAAATTGACGGGCCCGCTCAGTGGATTTTCACCGGTCTACCTGCCGTTTTCCGTTCCGGCGTTGCGTTTGACAACATGAATGCCAAACGTGATGGGCACCACAGATTTTGGTAAGTCCAGTTATCCCTGGTTAATGTGCTCGGTCATGTTTGGTCTAGAAGCTCTGATGGCGCTCATCCAGCAGGTTTCCGGCACCCCGTACATCGTCGGTGGGAACACTCCTGCCGGTACGGATTGCTCGGGTTTGGCCTCGTGGGTGTCCAACGTCGCCAGCGGCCGTCCGGCCTTCAGCGGCCGGTTCCACACCGCTAACGAGGAGTCGGCACTGCTGGCCCGCGGCTTCCGGTACGGCACCGCCCCCAACGCTCTGGTGGTGGGTTGGAACAGCCACCACACCGCGGTGACCCTGCCGGACGGCACGCCGGTCGCCAGCGGTGAGCCCGGCGGCGTGAAGATCGGTGGCGGCGGCGCCTACCAGTCGCAGTTCACCCACCACATGTACCTGCCCATGGACGAGGCACCGGCACCGGACGCACCGGTGGTCGAGTTCGCCGCCATGGTGGAGCCGGCCCCGGAGCCCGCCGCAGAGCCGATGGCCGAGCCCATGGCCTTCGAGCCGGCCGCGCCGCCGCTGGAGGCCCCGCCTTTTGAGGCACCCCCGATCGAGGCGCCCATGGAGGCGCCGATGGACATGCCGCCCGGCGAGGCGCCGCCGATGGACGCCCTGCCGCTCGATGACGCCCCGGCCGAGCCCGCCCCGGAGCCCAGCGACCGCGAGGCACCGGCCCCGGCTTAGTCTCAACCGTCCCCGTGCGGTGCCGGCGACGGCGCCTTGCGGCTTCGCGCCAGCAGCCACGCCAATCCGTCCGCTTCCCCCTCGGCGATCATCTCCAGGTTCGCGAAGGCCGTGCGCAGCTCACCGGGCGCGGCCCGGAACCGTCCGGCGGTGCTGCCTACCTGGCTCAGTGCGGTGATCGCCAGCAGTCCCCCCGGGACCAGGCGCTGGATCATCGGCGCGTCGAGCCGACAGTCGCGGAACCGGGCGCTGTAGACCACGTCGGCGGGCGGCCCGTCGGGCAGGCCGTCATCGAGATCGACGACGTCGAATCGGCACCGGTCGCCGACGCCGCTGTGCTGGGCGAACGCCCGCGCCTGTTCGACAGCGACCGGCGAGACGTCGAACCCGGCCACCTGCAGGCCGCGCTGGGCCAGCCAGACCGCCGCCGCGCCCCGACCGCAGGCGATGTCAAGCGCGTGGCCCGCGACCGGAAACACGTCCGCGAACGGCGCGAACACCGCGGCCGGCCCGATCGCGTCCGATAGCGAACGGCCGGAATATTTCGCATCCCAGCGGGTGCGGTCTTCGGCGCTCATCGGTATGGACGATACTGCGGTGGTGAAATTGCGCCCCTCGATCGCACTGTTGCTGTTCATCGTTGGTGGAGCTGCCGGTCTGATCGGTGACCACTCGCACGTGATCACCGGGACCACCGAATACCTGCCGGGATCGCACGTGGTGCCGTTCATCTGGAGCAGCCCGCTGTATTTCCCGATCCTGGTCGGGTCCGCGACCGTCTTCCTGGCGGAACTGCGACTGCATCTCCCCTCGCCGCGGACCGTGGTCACGGTGCGTCAGGGGGTGGCTGGCCTGGCCGCGGTCCTGGGCAGCTACGTCGTCACCGCGATGTTGCATGCCTCGCCGGTGGTTCCCCTCACGACGTTGATCTGTGCGTTCGCCGCCATCACGTTCTGCGCCTTGGGTGATCGTCCGGCGATAGTCTGCGGTGCGCTGGTCGCGGTCGTCGGTCCGGTGGTCGAGATCGGGATCGCCGCGGCCGGACACTTCCGCTATGCCCCCGGCTCGGACGGGCTGTTCGGTGTGGCGCCGTGGCTGGTTCCGCTGTACTTCGCATTCGGGGTCGTCGCCGCACTCTTCGCTGAGATCGCCACCGGCGTCACGCGGTCGGCAGACTAGGGCCGCCTGGGGACGGACGCGATGGCACCGGTCACGCTCGGCGGCTACCCGGCGAAACAGTGTGCCCGCGTCACCCATAACGAGTTCGCCCCCGGAGTTCCCGAAGCCGCGCCGCCACGCCCGGATCTGGAGTCGCTGCGCACGGCCGGAATCGCCTTCGAGGAACGGGTTCTCGACGAGCTGCGGTCACGCTACGGCGACTCGGAGCGACTGCTGTTCCTCGACGCCGGCACCAGCCGGGCTGAACGCCAGCGGCGCACCGTGGCCGCGATGCAGGCCGGTGTCGAGGTGATAGCCGGCGGGCACCTGCCGGATGTCAACGGCCGCAGGGGCCTTCCCGACGTGTTGATCAAACACCGGGACGGCTACCTTCCCGTCGACATCAAGAACCACCGCACCGTGATCGCCGGAAAGCGCTCGGAGGTGCAGATTTCGACACTGTGGGAGCCCGATCGGTGGGTGACCCTTCCCGGCTACAGCGATCACGGCGCACGTTGGCGTGACGATGTCATGCAGCTGGCGCACTACACCCGGATGTTGCAGGAGTTGGGCTTTCACTGCGGGGTGAGCAGCGGCGGCATCATCGGCAGTTCCGATCTCGCCGCACTTCTCGGCGAGAGCCTCGGTATCACCTGGTATGACCTGGATGCCGAGAACATCGTCACGTATTCGGCCAGCGATCCGACACACCGCAGAGCGCGCTCGGCCCTGCAACGCTACGACCATGAGTTCGCGTTCCGTCTCGACGTCGCGGCGGCCGCGGCGGCCGGGCGAGAGCTGGTGCGGCCCTACCGCATCAGTGACTGCGCCACTTGCGCGTGGTTCGACTACTGCGCCGCGGTGGCCGGCGGCGACGATGCGTCGTTCGTGATCGAGGCCGGTCACCTCACCATCCGGGAGTGGCAGTACCTGTACCGACACTGCGGCGACGGCGCGACGTTGAGCGTCGCTCAGTTGGCCGCTGTCGATGTGGAGGCACACCTTCAGGCGTTCCGGCTGCAGTCCGTCGGCACCAAGATGCCGCGAGATCGGCTGACCAACGCGGTTCGACGGGCCCGGATGAGTTGCAGCGGAATTGATTTCGAGACACACGAGCCCGGGCTACCGGGCGTTCCCTGCGCCGACATCGAGGTCGACTTCGACATCGAGTGGGATGATCAGGGCCGGATCTATCAGTGGGGTCTGCGTATTCGCGACGGCCAAGACGACACCACGGCCCGCTATCAACCCGTGGTCTCGTTCGATCCCCTCGACGAGGCCGGCGAAGCCGAACTCGCCGCCGAGTTCGCCTCTCGGATTCGGCAGTTACGCAGCGACGCCGCGCGGGCGGGCAAGTCGCTGCAGGTCTTCCATTGGCACCACCCCGAAATCAGCAGCACGCGCAGGTTCGCCGAAGTGGAGAAGGCGCTCGACGGTCTCACCTATGACCTGCGCAAGTGGTTCGACGCGACGTTCTTCGCCCGTACCTCGTCGTCGATCAAGCAGGTTGCCGGCTTCTTCGACTTCGGCTGGGTCGTCGACGACCCCGGGGGCCTAGCCTCCCAGGGCGCCATCGAAACGGCCCGGGGCGACGGTCCGCAGGCCGATGCCGCCCGGCAATGGTGCCTGAGCTACAACGAATGTGACGTCGCGGCGCAGGCCGCGATCCGTGACGGATTGCGCGCGTACGGCCGCTGAACCGGCTCAGCCCTGGGTCTTGGCCGTCGGGCAGATGTTGGTGCGGGCCGACTCGACCACCTCGCCGGCGGTGGGCTTGGCGATCTGCAGGTAGACGGAGACCTGCTCGACGATGAGGCTGGTCGGATGCTTCGGGAACTCCAGGCACGCGGTTCGTCCGGCGGCCAGCCGGCGGGCCTCCGTGCCGGGCGGGAACTTCCCGCGGATGGCGTTGAGGTAGGCCATCTCGGCCCGACTGGGGTATGTCGACTGCTGCTGGGTGCACAGCAGGATGTCGGGACTGTTGCCGCAGTAGTCGGGATCACGAGGATTGAGCGGGTCGGCCTGAGCGGATGACGCCGCACCGATCAGCCCGGCCAGCACACCTGCGGCCAGGGTCGCCGCGAGTGCGATTGATTTCACGTCCACGCCTTTCTTCTCGCCGCTGACGCTAGCAGCAATACCAAGCCACTCGGAGTGACTTGCCGGGTCTGGCCTGCACCGGCGCGGCCCCTTCCCCCGCACCCGCCGTAGCATTGCCGGTATGAGTTGGGCAGCCCGGTTCACCGCACCCATGGCCGTCGCCGGTGTCGCGATGGGAGTTCTGGTCGGGGCCGCGCCGGCGCACGCCGACGACGCCAGCTTCATGAAGTACCTCAACACCCACGGCTACACCGCCCGCTACGCGAATGACGAGCCGATCTCGGAGTCCAGCGTGCGCGCACTCGGGCACATGATCTGCGAGAACCTGCATGTGGGCCGAACCGTCGAGATCCAGCAACCGCACTACTCGGCGTGGCCGCAGTTCCCACTGATCGCCGACGCGGCACGCCAGGAGCTGTGCCCGGGCGGGTAGCGCTCTCGACGCTGAGTGTCGCCCGGTCCCGATGCGGGTAATTCCGTGCTGTGAGGCTGCGCAGAAGCAACACCGCAGGCCCGGGGCTTCGCCGAATCGGTCGGGGCCGCGGCTTCTCCTACACCGACGGGAGCCGTCCGGTCGATGACCCGCAGGTCCTCGCCCGGATCAAGACGCTGGCCGTCCCACCGGCCTGGCGAAAGGTGTGGATCTGCCCCTATCCCAACGGGCACATCCAGGCCGTCGGGGAAGACGCCGCCGGGCGCCGTCAGTACCTGTATCACCCGCAGTGGCAGGCCGAACGATCCGAAGAGAAATACGACCGGTTCTTGACGCTGGCCCGATTGCTGCCGAGCTGGCGCGCCGAGGTCCTCACCGACCTGCGGGGTCGCGGCCTGAAACGCGATCGGGTGCTCGCCGTCGCCCAGCAGCTCATTGACCGGGGCTATTTCCGGGCCGGTGGCGAGGAGTACGCCCAGGAAAACGGCAGCTTTGGGCTGGCCACCTTGCTGCGCGACCACGTCACGATGCGCAACGGTTGTGCGGACTTCGACTATCCGGCCAAAAGCGGTGTACGGCGGACGGTTTCGGTCGACGATCCACTGGTGGTCCGTGCGGTTCGAGCCCTGTTGCGCGCGCCGACCGACCTGCCCCGGCTGCTGGTGTACCGCACCTCCGACGGCTGGTGCGAGGTGCGCGCCGATGACCTCAACGAGCGGTTCCGGGAGCTGACCGATGAGCAGTTCAGCGTCAAGGACCTACGTACCTGGCATGGCACTGTCTTGGCAGCCGAGAGCTTCGCTGCGGCGCGCGAGCCGACCTCCAAAACCGTCCGCCGTCGCCAGGTCGCAGCCGTCATGCGGCACGTCGCCGAGGAACTGGGAAACACCCCGGCGGTCGCCCGCAGCTCCTATGTCGATCCGCGGGTGGTGGCGGCCTACGACCAAGGCATCACCATCCGCGCCGCCCTCCGCCGGGCAACGGGCCGCGGCAAGGCGTCCGCGCGCCGACTCGCGGCGGAAGCCGCCACCGCTCGGATGATCAGACGCATCGACCGGGCAGCGCGTTAACGCCGGGCCCGCCGGCACCGATCGGCGGCGACTCGGTACCCGCCGCAGAGCGCCGGTCCGGCGGCTTCCAAGGTCAAGTAACTAAAGTGCTCTGCGTGGACGGACGAAAGATTGCCAGGATCTGCGGTCGCAGCCTGGCCATTCTGACGTCGCTGGCGGTCTCGGCCGCCCTCATCCACGCCCAGAGCAGCCACGATGCGGTGCCCAAGCCCACCCAGACCGCCGAGGCGGCGCCGTCGGCTCCGCCACACACGCCGCCCAGCGGCGGGATACGCGTCGCCAACCCCGCGGAGGCCGCGGCTCTGGCGGCGAGCGTGCCGATGCCCACCGAAGGCCAGCAATTCACCTTCCCGCTGCCTGCCGGGGTGGCGCCGGAGAATGGGCTGCAGGTCAAGACCATTTGGGCGGCCCGCACCATCGGCGTGCTGTTTCAGGAGATCAAGACCATCTACGGGTATCGCCAGGATCCGTTGAAGTGGCATCCCGACGGGTTGGCCATCGACGTGATGATCCCGGACTACCACAGCGAGGCCGGGATCCTGCTCGGCGACCAGATCGCCGGCTATGCACTGGCCAATGCCCAACGGTGGGGCGTCAACCACGTGATCTGGCGCCAGAAGATCTATCCGGGCGTCGGCGGCGGCAACTGGACCTCGGATTACGGCAACGAAACCGCCAACCACTACGACCACGTCCACATCGCCACCGACGGCGGCGGCTACCCCTCCGGGCAGGAGACCTACTTCATCACCTCGATGACCCCACCGCCGAAGGATTGAGCGGCGATTTCAACCGTTTAGTCGAACGTGTGTTCTAATACGTGGTGAGCTTGCCCGCCGCCGCGGGCGACGAATGAGCAAGGAGGTCGCCACGATTATGACTGCACCCACGTTCGCCCCCGAAGCCCCGGCCATCACCCCCGAGGCCTTTGGGGCGGGTTCGTTCACTGACGCCCCGCCGGCGGCCGACGCTGCTACCGCGGCCCCGGAGGCCCCCGCTGCCCCCGAGGTCAAGGAGCCGGTCAAGAAGTCGGCCGGGAAGAAGGCCAAGACGCTCGAGTTGACCCTGACCGTGACCGGCTCCGCCGACGGCGAGTGGCACGCCGAGATCAAGCAGGGCAGCAGCTATCTGGTGCGCAACCTCGCCGTCGCGGCCGCCGCGGTGTCACGCGCCGCCAAGGAACTCCACGAGGACCTGTTCGCACCGATCGAGGCGCTGATGGACGAGGCGCGTTCCCAGCATGCCGCGCGGGTGGCGGCACTCGAAGCCGAGCTCGAAGCCGCGCGGAAAGCCTTGGCAGACTTGGACTGACTTCAGAGTCATCGACGCGCGAGCCAATCCAGAAACTGCTCCACGGTGAACACCGGTTTCCCGTAGTCCTGAGCCTTGCGGGCCTTTCCGGACTGCGTGCCCGCTTCGGCGATCACCAGCACCTCACATCGCGTCTTGGTCACCGTACGCACCGGCGCCAGCCCAGCCGAGGCAGCCAACCGCTCCACCTCGTCGCGATCCAGCACGCGGCCTTGGCCATCGACCGCGGTTCCGGTGAAGCAGATGCGGGCGCCGGCAACCAGCACCGCGTCGATGTTGTCGGCCATCGACGACGCCTGAGCCAGCCCGGCTGCCAGGTCGCCGGCGCCCAGCGCATTCAGTGCGTCGTGCAGGCGCGCCGACACCTCATCCGGTAGCCGGGTGCGGGTGGCGGCGAGCAGCAGTTGGTCGGCGGCGGCCTGGCACGCCGCCTGCTCCCAATTGTTCTGCCCCGCCAGCGATGCCGGGTCGACGGGTGTGGCGCCCAGCAGGACCGCTCCGAGGCCTCGGCTGATCCGCAACAGTGCGGACAGCGCCGGAAGGTGTTCTGCCGTGGGGGTTGCGGCGTCGGGATCGCGGCTGATCAAAAGTCCCGAGAGCGCGACGGTGTCGTCGGGGTCTTCGAACGGCGACGAGCCGGACTCCAGGTCGACGGTATCGAGGCGCTCAAGCGCCGACCGGGCACGCCGCAGCGCCGTGTCGCCGGCGATACTTGGGCCCCGCAGTTCGATGCCGAGCGGCATCGGAACCACCTGGCCCAGTCGCTTGAGCTCGAAGTCGATCAGCCCCAGCGTCTCGTCGACCTTGACGCCCACCGGCGTGCACCCGGCCAGCATCGGCGCGATCACCGCCCAGGCCTCCCGCAGCGTCGGCGCCAGCAGCACGTCGGCCACCCCGATCCGATACGCCTGGCGGGCGTCGGCCAGATCCCGCTGCGGGTTGATCAACGTCGACACAGCGGTGCCGTCGTCGAACGCGACCGCCAGTTCCACCGGGCGCGGCCGCGACATCCGCCCCTCATCCCCCACCGTGAGCAAACCGATCGCGCAGTAACGGCGTGCCCGATCGCCGTCGGCCGAGGCGCGCAGGAACCGGGCGATCCGGCGATCCACCTTCAGGTCTTTCGGCAGCACAGGGCGTTTCAGCACAAGCCCGGCCAACGAGGTGCAACGGCTCAACGCCACATACAACTGGCCGGTGGAGAACATGCCGCCGGACAGATCCACCACCAGCCGCTCGAGGGTCTGGCCTTGGCTCTTGTGGATGGTGATCGCCCAGGCCAGTTTGAACGGCAACTGGGTGAAGGTGCCGACAACGTCGCGGCGCAAGGATCCGCCCTCGACCACGGGACGAGTGGCCTCCCAGGTGAAGGGGGCGACTTCGGCGATGCCACCGTCGGGAAACTCGATTTCGACCACCGCGCCGTGGCGGTCATAGCCCACCCCCACCACGCGGCCGATCGAACCGTTCACCCAGCGCTCGGCCTGATCGTTGTTGAGCATCATCACCTGGGCGCCGACCTTGAAGCGCAACTCGTCGTCCAGCGGCTTGTCGAACAGGGACAGGTCGCCGGATTCGGTGGCGCGGTGCACCATCTCCTCACCCGGCAACCGCTCCAGCTGCTGGCGGTTGCGGGCGGTGACCAGCCTGTTGGTCGGCGCCAACGTCAACCAGAATTCGCCGTCCGGCGGCACGAAGTCGGGGTCCACCCGGGCGTCCAGGTGCGCCCTCGCATGGCCCAGCAGCACGCCTTCACGAATCTCGTTGAGAATCGCGGTCATCCGGTCATCGCTGAGCTGGCGGAACACCGTTGTCAACGAGACGCTGGGGAAATCCGCACGCTCGAAGGTGTGCGCCGAGAAGAAGTACGGGGTGTCATAGGTCGTCGAGAAATAGCGTTGCTCGCCTTCGGTGACCACGGGCGGCAGCTGGTAGAGGTCGCCGACCAGCACCACTTGGACGCCGCCGAACGCGGTTCCAGGCTCCGGGCCGAACCGCTGCAGCGCCCCCGCGATCATGTCGAACACGTCGGCGCGCACCATCGACGCCTCGTCGATGATCAGCGTTTGCAGCTTGGCCAGTGTCTTGGTGAAGCGACCGGGCCGGTAGTCGCCGCCGGTGACATCGGACAGCGTTGTGGTGGGCCGGAATCCGAACAGGCGGTGGATGGTGTGGCCGTCG
Organism: Mycobacterium sp. SMC-19; assembly: GCF_045310815.1. Lineage (NCBI taxonomy): Bacteria > Bacillati > Actinomycetota > Actinomycetes > Mycobacteriales > Mycobacteriaceae > Mycobacterium > Mycobacterium sp. SMC-19. The sequence continues at coordinate 677,639 of NZ_JBJIAM010000002.1, forward strand.
ACGTTAAGCGCGGCAATCCCGGTCGGAGCGACCACCACGACGTTGCGATCGGTATGAGCCATGAAGTGGCGGATGAGCGTCGACTTGCCCGTACCGGCCTTACCGGTCAGGAAGAGGTTTCGCCCTGCCGCCAGTAACCCCAATGCGGCACGGAACTCCTCGGTCAGCACGATGGTATTGCTGGCTGCCACCACTGATGGCACCCTACCGGTGAGCGGGGCCGCGGACCGGCGAGGGCGTCACCTGCCCAGCACGGAGACGATCTTCTTGGCGGTCGCCTTGGCCGATCCCGGATTCTGGCCGGTGACCAGTCGTCCGTCGACGACGACGTGCGAGGCGAACGGAATCAGGCCCTTGCCGTAGTGGGCGCCACGCTTCTTCATCTCCGCTTCGGCGTTGTAGGGCACCAGCTTGTTGACGCGGGCCAGCACCTCCTCCGACCAGGCGAATCCGGTGAGCTTGCGCCCGGCGACCAACAGCGATCCGTTGGAGAGCGTGGTGTTGAGCAGGCCGCAGTAGCCGTGGCAGACCGAGGACACCACTCCCCCGTTCTCGAAGATCTCGCGCGTGATGCGTTGCAGCCCTTCGCTGTTCGGGAAGTCGTACATGACGGCATGCCCGCCGGTGAAGTAGATGGCGTCATAATCCGCTGAGTCGATCTCGTCTGGTGCGGCGGTGCCGGCCAGCAGCGCCATCTTCGTATTGTCGGCCTTCCACGCCTTGGCGCTCTTGTCGAAGTTGGGGAACTTCAGCGAACGCGGTTCCAGCGGCGATTGCCCGCCTTTCGGGCTGACGATGGTCTGTCGATAGCCCGCATCGGCGAAGACCTGATAGGCGTGGGTCAACTCGGAGAGCCACAATCCGGTCGACTCGGCCGGGTCGTCGTAGTGGGCGACGTTAGAGACGACGTTGAGGATGCGCTTGGTCATCTCCCCAGGATTCTCCTGGCACTCCGGTAGCGCCAGGGAACTGGCCAGGTACTGCGATTGGGTTCTACTGTGACCAGATGGGAGCGATCTCGCCGAAAACCCAGCAACCGAATTCCCAACACCTCGCCGCGTTCCTGATCTCGCTGGTGCTCGTCATCATCGTTGCGGCCCTCGGTGGGCTCGCCTCGGCAGACGCCGCCGCCGACTACGGACGGCTCGCCCAACCGAGTTGGGCGCCACCGAGCTACCTGTTCGGTCCGGTGTGGAGTGCCCTGTATCTGTTGATGGCGGTCGCGGCCTGGCTCGTCTGGCGCGCGGATCCTCGCTGGATAAATCCCGCGATCATCGCCTACGGCGTACAGCTGCTGCTGAATCTGCTGTGGTCGCCATTGTTTTTCGGGCTGGGGTGGCGCGGGCTGGCCCTGGTCGACATCCTGCTCCTGGACGTCGCCGCGGCGGTCACCATCGCGGCCTTCTGGAAGGTCCAGCGCGGCGCGGCGTTGATGATGCTGCCGTATTTCGGATGGATCCTGTTCGCGACCGCGCTGAACTTCTCGGTGTGGTCGCTGAACAGCTGAAACGTGCGGGGCCTTGGCCGGACCGCTTGTATAACGCTACTCGCCGTAGTGTAATTGCGAGATGAATCGCACCGCACCGCTGGTCACCGACCCGTCGAGCGCAGCTGACACCGACATCCAACTGAACGAACTCGGCTATTACGCCGTCACCCGACACCCTGCGGATGCTCGGGTGGTGCTGCCCGAAGCCCGGGAGGCCGACGCGCTCGGCCTGGGTTCGTGCCACATCGGGGAACGCTTCACCGTCAAAGACCCGGCGGTGCTCAGCGGCGCCGTTGCGGGCTGCAGCTCCAGTCTGGGGATCGCCCCGTCGACCAACCACCACACCCGCCACCCCACGGTGACGGCGACCGTGGGGTCGACCATGCACGCCCTGACCGAGGGACGCTTCGCCATGGCATTCGGCCGCGGCATGGCCGGGTACTGGCCGGCCATCGGCCTGCCGACGGTGACCGCGGCTCGGCTGCGTGACTTCTTTTCCATCCTGCGCCGGCTCTGGGCCGGCGAGACGATTTTCAATCACGACGGGCCGGCGGGAAAGTGGCCGATGCTGCGCCACGCCAACGGCTTAGGCGAGGGGCCACCGATCGGCTTGGTCGCCGTCGGCCCCAAGACGATGGAACTCGCCGGTGAGATCGCCGATTTCGTTGTGCTACACACCTTCTTCTCCGACGAGGCCACCGCGGCATCGGTCGCGGCGGTGCGGCGCGGCGCCGAACGCGCGGGCCGCGATCCCGACAGCATCCGCATCTGGGCGTGCCTGGCGACGGTGTGCGACTCGCTGTCGCAGGACGATCAACTGCGCCGCGGGGTCGGCCGGCTGGCGACCTACTTGCAGGCCTATCCCGATGTGCTGGTCTCCGCCAATGGCTGGGATCCGCAGGTATGGGAGCGAATCCGGCAGTCCGAGCTTTTCACCGATGCCGCGACCGCCGGGCCCATCGACGCCAGCGCCTCGTACGAAACGCTGCAGCGCATCGCCGAACTGATTCCCGCCGAATGGTTGGCGGCAGTGGCAGCCGGATCGGCCCGCGACTGCGCGAGCACCATCGCCCGGCAGTTCGATCTGGGCGTGCACTCGGTGATCATGCACGGGGCCAGCCCCCACGAGCTCGCGCCGGTCGTGCAGGCCTACCGGGCCAACCGGCCGACGCTGTACCGGGCCGTCACGGCGAACCCGGGCAAATTCGCCTGAGCCCGAGGCACTTCAGCGCGGGTCAGTCGACTTTCGGGCAGTAGAAGTGCGGGTCGTTGCGGTAGTCCACCGGCGGGAGGTTACGCGCCGGGGTCTGCACCAGGGGCGCGTCCACCGGAAGGCGGCCCGAGGCGCGATCCAGCGCCGAACGCTTGCGCGGATGCATCAACGCGCGCTTGGGGCCGTACTTGGAGACGAAGGTGATGGCCTTGCAGACATACCCGTGCAGACGCTCCTGGCGCGCAGACCAGGTGTAGCCCATGAGTTCGCGCACCGGCGGGTCATAGAGGGCCACGGTCATGAACGTCAGGAAGCGCTGGCCGACCTTGAGGTTTAGCGCCCACAGCCAGTCCGGAATCCACTCCAATGACGGGTGTTTGGGCATGGTCGACAGGTCCATGACCTCACGGGCCGCCCAGTTGTTCTCCAGGACGTTGTTGCACATGTGATCCCAGTACTCTTGGAACTCTTCCCAGGACTTAGGCACCGGGCGCATGCTCATGCCGTACATCCGGTACCACTGCACGTGCTCATCGAACAGCTGCCGCTTGTCGGCCTCGGTCAGCCCGCCGGCGAATTTCTCGGCGGCCAGCAGCGTCGACTTGAAGAAGGTCGCGTGCGCCCAGTAGAAGACGTCAGGGTTCAGCGCGCTGTAGCGGCGCCCCTGCTCGTCCACGCCCTTGATGCCGATGTGGTAGTCGCGGACCTCCGCGCCGGTCTGCGGGGCGCGGTAGCCGTCGAACACCACCCCACCGATCGGGTAGATCGACCGCATCAGGCGCGGGATGCGCTCGATGAAGAAGATCGAGTGGTCTTTGACCGCCGCACCAAGCTGCGGGTGCATGTTCTGCATGGACCCGGCCCAGGTCCCCTGGAACAGACCGGTCCACTGGCCGAAGTACTTCCAGGTCAGCGAGTCGGGGCCCAGCGGGATCGGGGGTGCGTCGTAGCCACCGTTGCTCACGGGACAGCCGGCAGCTATCGGCGTCTCGTCGGCCGCGGGGCAGGTTTCCGACATGTCTTGAGTCACGAGTGCGCACTCCCAGTCATCGTTGACCACTTCTGACAACATGCGTTATCAGTATTGAAGTCTAAGGGGATACCGGGCCCGGGTCAATGAGGGGGCGGCTCGGGTCGGCCTGAATCCGTGGCGGTGGGGGCGACCGGGATGCCAGAATTCTCATCGGTGCGCACACGGCAGCAGCGCGAGTCGGGGGATCGTGATTCACGCCAAGGCGCGATGACTGCCGCGGATGGAGACACCAATGACGACTGTCGACCTGCCCCTGTCGGTTTCCCGGGGAGCGAGCACCACGCATAACAGTCAGTGCACGCTGTGTGAGGCACACTGCGGCATTCAGGTCACGGTGACCGACGGCAAAGTCAGTCGCATCCAGGGCAACTCCGAGGACGTGTTCTCGCACGGCTACATCTGCCCCAAGTCGACTGCGATGGGCGGCCTGCACGACGACCCGGACCGGCTGCGCACGCCGATGCGGCGGGTCGGCGACGACTTTGTGCCCGTGAGCTGGGAACAAGCCCTTTCCGACATCGGCACGCGATTGCGCCGGGTCCGCAAAGAGCACGGCAAACATGCTGTCGGGATGTACCTGGGCAACCCTGCTGCGCACAGTTCCGCGGCGATCTACGGCCTGCTGCTTCGCGCGGCCCTGATGACACCCAACTTCTTCTCCGCGTCGAGCATCGATCAGATGCCGCACGAGTTCGCGGCCTGGAAGGTGTTCGGCTCCAACGTGCTGATCCCGATCACCGACATCGACCGGACCCAGCGCCTGGTGATCCTCGGCGCCAATCCCGCAGTGTCCAACGGGTCACTATCGGTCATGCCCGGGGCCAAACGACGGATCAAAGCCGTGCGCGATCGCGGCGGGACCGTCGTCGTGATCGACCCGCGCCGCACCGAGACGGCAAAGCTGGCGGACGCCCATGTCGCGGTGCGCCCCGGTGGCGACCTCTATCTCCTGCTGGGCATGCTGCATGCCCTGATCAACGAAAACCTCTGCGACACAGCGGCGATTGCCCGCCAGTCGGTGGGTCTTCCGGAGCTGCGCCGCCTGGTCGCTAACGCCAGCCCCGAGGCCGTTGCCGCACGCGCCGGTGTCGATGCCGAGACCATCTACACCCTGGCGCGTGACCACGCCGCGGCGGAGTCGGCAGCCATCTACTGCCGGATCGGCATCTGCCACCAAGAAACCGGGACGCTGGTGAGTTGGCTGGTCATGGTCATCAACGCCGTCACCGGCAACCTGGACCGGGCCGGCGGCACCATGTTCTCTACGCCGGCGGCCGATGTGCCACGTGTGGCGAAGTACATCCCGGCCGGCTACGGAGCGTGGACCGACCGCTCTGGGCATTACAAGTCCTTCCGCGGTGAGCTTCCCGCGGTCGTCATGGCCGACGAAATTCTCACCGCCGGCGAGGGCCAGATCAAGGCGATGATCACCTGCGCCGGCAACCCGGTGTCCTCGATCCCGCAGAAGGGCCGCCTGGACCAGGCCATGGCCTCGCTGGATCTGTATGTGGCCATAGACATGTACGTCACCGAAACCAGCCGGCATGCCGACTACATCTTGCCTCCGGCCTCACCGCTGGAGCGCGAGGATGTCGGGCTGCTGCTTCCGGTCTTCAGTGTGCGCAACAACATTCGCTACCAACATCGAACCTTCGAACCCCCGGCGGGCACCAAAGACGACTGGGAGATCCTCAGCCTGCTGATGCTGGAGCTGCTGCCGGCCCCGCTGCGCAAGGTGATCGCACCGGTGCGCGAACGACTGGTCTCCGCGATCAATCCGCTGCGCATGGCCGCCATCTCCCTGGCGACTGGACCCTATGGCTGGATCCGTAAAGGCCGCAAAGGCATCACCATGCGACAACTACGAGACAGCGCCGGAGGACTGGACCTCGGGCCACTGCGCCCCCGGCTGCGGGAGGTCATCGGCACCCGCGACCGCAAGGTGCAGCTCGCGCCGGAGGAGTTCATCGCCGCCACAGCCACGTTGCTCGACGGCCCCGCCGGCCCGGCAAGCGCCTACGACCTGCAGCTCATCGGCCGACGCCAGCTACGCAGCAACAACTCCTGGCTGCACAACGTGCCGTCGATGACCAGTGGTTCCAACCAGTGCACCGTGCACATGCACCCCGACGACGCCAAGAATCGCGGCCTTGCCGAGGGCGACGCGGTGCAGGTCACTTCCGACATCGGAAAGATCGAAGTTCCGCTGCACATCAGCGACGACATGCGGCCCGGCACCGTCTCGGTCCCCCACGGCTGGGGACACCGCAACACCGGCTGGCGCCACGCGGACTCCCTGCCGGGGGCCAACGTAAACGACCTGCACGATCCGCAGCGGGTGGACACCTTCACCGGCACCGCTGCCCTCAACAACACCTGGGTCTCCGTTACTGCCACCGCAATTGCGGTCGAGGACGATGCGCTTGGGCGGTAAGGGTCCCGCTCAGCTTCCGATCGGGACAAAGCCGCTGCCGGGTCCTTCGTTGGCGTTGACGTCGTCGAGGATTGCAGTGAATTTCGTCAGGTATGTCAGCGGCCTCGGAAGCGAATACTTGGTGCCTAGAGTCATGCCGCCTGCGTAGACCATGCCGACCAGCAGGCCGTCCATGGTTACCGGGGCTCCCACATCACCTGGGTCAAATTGCGCCAACAGGTTCACGCGCGGCCCGAAGGGGGTGGTGATGCGGCCACAGAGGCCGGGGTTAGCCGGTCCCCACTTGCACACCGCCGAATCGAACTGCGGTTCTGGGCCTAACCCATTGATCGCGATGCCGGCGTAGTCAGAGACCGAGATCAGTTCCGGCACATCGAACTTGATCACCGCGTAGCGCAGGTCGCCATTGACGGCCACGACGGTGCCGACGGTGGAGTCTGTTCCCGCGATCGCGACGGCAGCCCCTGGCCCACCGCACTGCGCTCCGGTGAAACCCACCACGTCGCCGGCCCGATCACGTCCGATCGTGGTCAAGGTGCAGTAGCTGTTGCCGTCGACGACGAGGGCGGCCCCACCGCCCAAGATCACCATCGCAGCCGCGGGAGGGGCGGCGGGTAGAGAGGTTCCGATAAGCAGTGCGAGGGTGAGGGCGAGCCGCCATCGAGTGAGCTGCAAGGCGTTTCCCTTCAAATTCATCAACCGAAGCCTGCGTCGTGGGAGTCGCGCGTTGACGCTCGATGTTGCCATCCGCCCACCGCCGTACCGCCCCCTCAACTTCCGATCGGCACGAATCCACTGCCCGGCCCGTCACCCGCGTTGACGTCCTCCAGGATCGCGTTGAATTTCGTCAAGTACGTAACGTCCAGTGGAGGGTTGTATCTGCCCCGATAGATGAGGTTGCCGCCGTAGACCAGGCCGACCAGACGACCGTCCATCGTTACAGGGGCACCCACATCGCCCACCTCAAATCGGCCAACCATCGGCACGTCCGGCCATCCGTCGCGCCAAACGGAATTGCAGATACCGGGGGTTGCAGGTCCCCACTTGCACACCAGCGAGGCGGCCACCGGGTCTGCACCGATGCCGTTGATCACAGTGCCGGCGTAGTCAGACACCGGGATCAGGTCGGGCACATCGAACTTGATCACCGCATAGCGAAGGTTGTTGTTGGCCGCCACCACGGTGCCGACGGTGGTGTCTGTTCCCGCGATCGCGACCACGGCCCCTGGCCCGCCGCACTGTGATCCGGTGAAACCCACCACGTCACCGGCCCGGTCACGTCCGATTGTGGTCAGCGTGCAGTAGCTGTTTCCGTCAACGACGATGACGGCCCCACCGCCCAAGATCACCATCGCAGCCGCGGGCGGGGCAGCCGGTAGGCCCGCACCGAAAAGCAGTGCGAGCGCAAGGGTTACCCGCCAACGAGCGAATTGCATTACGCCTCTTCCGTTCGATTCAGCCAGCGTCGCCACGCCCCGGTCTGCCGTCGACCACCGTCGACGGCTAGTCGGGCAGGAGGACTGATTTAGTCAGCTCGACCTTCGGTCAGCCATTGGGACCGACCTGCCCGCCGTCTCCACCGCTGCCGCCGCTGCCGCCCGCGGCAAGTCCGGCGCCGGCGCCACCGCTGCCACCGTCGCCACCGTTACCTCCGGTGCCACCGTTGGCGGCTCCGCCCGTGCCACCATTCCCGCCGTTGCCGTATTGCAGGCTGTTGTCTTCTGGGCGTTGAGGTCCTAGGCCGCTGCCACCGTCGCCACCGTTGCCACCGTTGCCGCCTTGGCCTCCGGTGCCGGCACCACCGCCGCCACCGCCACCGCCACCGGCACGGGTGAACGTGCTGTCGCTGTTGCCGGCTCCGCCGTTGCCGCCTGCACCACCGACTCCACCGTCACTGGCGCCGCCACTACCGCCGACACCACCGTTGCCGCCAGTACCGCTGGACCCCAGCCCTGCGCCACCGCCGATGCCGCCTGCACCACCGTGGCTGGCAGCCCCACCATCAGCCCCGTCGCCACCATCGCCACCATTGCCACCAACTCCACCGTTGCGGCCTCCGCTCAGGGGACTGCTGATACCCCCAGCACCGCCGTTGCCACCGGCCCCGGCGATGCTGCCGGCACCGCTGGCATTACCACCATCGCCGCCATTGCCGCCCGCACCGCCGTCACGGGGGCTGCCCACGGCACTGCCGGGACCTCCGCTGCCGCCGTCACCGCCATTACCGGCGATGCTGCCGACTCCCTGGGCCGAACCGCCATCGCCGCCGGCCCCACCGACACCACCATCGCGGCCGCTTCCGAGGGCGCTGGCGGGGGCTCCGCCACCGCCGTCACCGCCATTACCGGCGGTGCTACCGACACCGATAGCCGAACCGCCATCGCCACCGTTGCCCCCGACACCACCATCGCGACCGCCACCCTGGGCGCTGCCGGCGCCACCTCGACCACCGTCACCACCATCACCGGCGGTGCTGCCGGCACCGATAGCCTCGCCGCCATTACCACCGTTGCCACCGGGGCCGCCATCGAAGCTTCCTTGCCCGAAGACAAAGATGCCGCCATTACCGCCATTACCGCCATTACCGGCGACACTGTCGGGACCGTTGGTAGCACCACCGTCTCCGCCATTGCCGCCAGCGCCGGCGTCTCTACTCAGCCAATAGCTGGCCTGACTGCTGTTGCCGCCGTCACCGCCAAGGCCTCCGATGCTCCCGACTCCGTCAGCGCTGCCGCCGTTCCCACCGTTTCCGCCATTGCCGCCAGCGCCCCCGACGGCATAGATGCCTGGGGCGCGACCGCTGACGCCGCCATTACCTCCGGCGCCACCGGTGCCACCATCGCCGACCGAGTTGCCGCCATCTCCCCCGGCGCCGCCGTCGCCATTGGTACTGAACAACATTCCGCCACGGCCACCGGCACCGCCGTTGCCGCCGTCACCCGCATGGAGTCCATCGAGGCCCGCACCGCCGTTTCCTCCGGCGCCACCGTTGCCGATCCAGTTAGCGGCGCCGCCGACACCACCGTCAGCACCGGCACCGCCGTCACCAGCCGCACCGCCGTTGCCCAGCCAACCGCCGGCACCGCCGGCGCCACCGGCCACACCGTCTTCGGTGCTGCTCCAACCCGTTCCACCGTCACCGAAGATCCAGCCGCCAGCGCCGCCGTCGACATTGGCCTCGGTGCCATCGACACCGTTGCAGATCAGGCCGCAAGCACCACCGAAGGCGAACAACGGGTTGATGAAGTCGTTGACCGTCGAACCGACCGGACTGTCGATCCAGTCCTGCATCGCAGCATGCAACGGGAGATAGAAGTCGTTCTGGAACCAGTCGGCGAAATCAGTACCGACAGCCGCACCCACCAAGTCATCACCACTGAACAGCGATGCGAGGTCGAGCGTCGACGCCGAGTCCGAACCGTCCCAGTAGCCGGGCTCAAACAAAGTGCCCCACGCGGCGGGGTCCAGCAGGTCAGCGAAGAAGTCGTCAAAGTCGGCATGAGCCGTCGGGGCCAAACCGAAAGCCGCCAACGCCCCTAAAGAAGCCCCCGCAGCTGCCACCCGCCGCGCCGACGCAGACCCATTTCCCTTAAGCCAACCTGAGATCTTCACGGCAACTGCCTATCACGGAAGGCAGTTAACCGCCATTCGAACGCCGCCCGGATAAGTACCCAGCAGGCTGGCGTGCGGACGGTGCGGCGCGCAGTCGGAAGCCGGATCGATCCTCTATCGCGCCGCGTACCAGGGCTAGCGGCGGTCCGGGCAGCGACCGACTATCGCTCCGCTGGCCGACCCGGGGTGGCGGTCGGTCCCCATCACCGTCGCCGGCTGGCCCTCGCCTTAGCAGCGCAGCGCTTGCGCGCGGCCTTGATCATCGGCGCGTCCGGGTTCGGCCAGTGTGTGAGATTCAGTGGCGGCCCGGCCAATACGACGAGTTCGTGCTCAAGCGATGTGGGATCAGCCTCTTCGAACACGGCCACTTCAAGGTGACCGTGCATCCAGGCGCTGAGTGCTTCTTCGCCGCTGGTGTCGAAGCGATAGTTGCGATAGTTGGTGTCACTGGTGCCGGCGCTTCTCGGTTGGGGTTGCAGATCAAGTTCGTCGATCAGCAGCGCGCCCAGCGATCGCCGCAGCGTGGAGAAGCCACTGCCGCCCGCACGAAAATGGGTGTCGAACTCCCGCTGAGCGAGGTTCGACGACCGCCCGATGTAGAGACAGTCCCCGGATCCGCAGTGCAATCCCGGCACAGCACCCTCACGGAGGAAAAACGCATAAACTCCGGGCGCTGCGGGGGCATCGAGAAGCTCCAGTCGCGTTCGACGCCGGTACGTCCGCTCCCCGAAACCGTCCGCTGCCCCATAGGAATTGACGTCAACCCCAGCGACCTGGCTCAGCGGCCGAATGACCGCGGCCAGATTCTGCTCCTCCGCAGCGTCCGAAATGTAGTCCAACTGTCCGATCGCGTGCCTGTCTATCCAGACAAGACGGCACCGGTGATCTGGCAGCTTCTCGCGGGCGAAGCCGTCAACCGGCCATCGCCTAACCAGCTCGCCGATCTGCTCAACAACGATCCTGGGCGGCCGCGACCAGTCCGGGAATACGTCCCTGGCAATCTGCCGGAGTCGCTCTTCGTTCGTCATGAACGTCAAAGTAACCCGAACGAACGACCGTCGCCCGCTGGCGCGGTCGCACTACCCTCTGGCCTCTGTCGGGGACCTCTGTCGGGCTGACAAATTCAGCGTGAGGATATTTCGCAGCGAGCGGTCAGTCCCCGCGAACGGCCCGACCCGGCCAGTGAATTCCGCAAACAGCGATTCACTAATACAGTTCCCTCATGACCTCCCCCGCCCTGCGGGTCACCCCGGTCAGCCTGCGCGAGCTGGCGCAGCGCTGCACCGTGCTGTCGGGTCAACTAGCACCGGCACTGCCCGCGGCTACCGCGTCCGGCTGGCAGTTCAGCGGAGCGGCGACCAGCAGCGTCAATTCCGGTGCGAGCAGCGTCGGCACCGCCTCCAAGACCCGGATGACCGCGACCTCGAACAAGCTGGGCACCGCCGCCCAGCAGTACGAGTCGATGGACAACGACGGTGCAGCAACCCTCGCCGCAGTCCCCCAGCACGCAGGCGGCCTTCCCTCGCTGGTCCCCCGCAACTCTGGTGTCGACGGCGGCGCCGGCACGCTAGGGGTATAGGCAGGTAGACCGCGATGTCCGGATTGCCGCCGCTGACCGCGATCGAAGACGCCAACTGGGATTACCTCACCACTAACGCCACCGCCTGGACCAATCTCGCCAACACCTGGGAAGCCGCGTTCACCGAAGTCCGCGACGCCTCAAAGAGTCCCGGAGGCTCCCCCTGGACCGGCGCCGGCGCCGAGGCCTTCCAACAGCGCGCCGCCGCCGACGTCGTGAAAATCCACGGTCCCGCCGACATGCTGCGCAACGCCGCCGCGATCGCCACCCGCGGCGCGCAAGCCCAGCAGAGCAACAAGGGACTGGTGCTCTCTGCCGTCAATACCGCCGAGCGCGAGGACTTTCGGGTCGGCGACGACTACTCGGTCACCGACACCTGGACCTACTACAGCTCCGCCGCGGAACAGGTGCAGCGCGAGACCACTGCGGAAAGACATTCCAGCTTCATCAAGTCCCGCGCCGCCAACCTGGTCAACAACGAGCAGGAGATAGCCCGCCAACTCAGCACTGCCACCGCGGGCCTGCACTCGTTCAGCTTCGGTGAAGACGGCGCCGACGGTGGGGCGGGTGGCAACGGGCAGCCGCGCGTGGTGCTCGTCGACGACGTTCGCCGCGACCCGACGATCCAAGGCCCGGCCAGCACTCCTGAACGTGAGCAAGACGGCTACGACCTGCAAGACCAGTTCCAAGACGGCCAGGGGCCGATCTTCGGCGGCGATCCTCGGCAGTTTTACCCGGACGGCCGGCCAGCAGACTTCCCGCGAAGCCCCGCCTCCCAACTCGCCCAGGGGCCTGACGGCACTCGCCCCCTGCCGACTGGCACCGCGCTGGGAACCGACGGTAGGCGCTACGCGTTCTTCAGCAACCCTGACGGCTCAGTACAGCCGGGCATCAGTCCTTGGGCGACGAACGGCACGGTATGGGATTTCACCGACCCGAACCATCCGGTGAGAGTCGGTGATCTACCCGGGATTTTCCAGGCCAGTGGCGCCTATGACGCCGCCACCAACCAGATGGTCATCATCGGCAACGCCAGCAACACAGAAAACGACCTCACCAGGGGGATGTGGGTTTCGGCGCCCATCGACCCCGCCAACCCGAACGGCTGGGTCAGCACCCTGCACCGTGTCGGCGACGTGGCGCTGCCGGGAAACCGGGAAAGCCAGGTGGTCGCGTTACAAGGCGGCGGTTTCATGCTGGTCGGCGCAACCGAAAGTGGACCGGTATCGGCTATCGCCGCGGCCACTCCCCAAGGGCTCGCCGCGGCGTCTCCGGTGGAAATACTCACCCAGCGCGACCTGCCCAGTGTGTACGGTCCCACCGTCACCGGGCTGTCCTTCGACCCGGCGACGGGAAAGGAGGTGGTTGGACTGCGGGTGGGTACCTGGACTGATATGCCTCGGCCCCCGGGACTTCCAGCCGGGCAGCCATTCGATCCATATAATCCGATGACGTACACCACCACTGTCACCGTCGGTCACTAAGTAGGGAACAGGGCGGTCCGATGCCGGATAGGTCACTCGCGGTTACGGCAGTACCAGCAATTGTCGTCGCAGGATGCCTGACGTTGGCGCCGACTGCGTGTGGAGCGCCGTCGGGGTTCCCCGACCTCGACGCATTCCACGCGGTTGATCCTGCCTCCTACACAACTCATTTCGGCAGGGGCGGCGGTGGTCTCTTCTTCGCCACCCCCGACGGGTTGCAGTGCGGATGGGCTTCGCTGGCCAACGGACCCGATGATCACGTCAGTCCAGGCTGCACAGGGCCTCTGCCAGGTGTACCCGGCAGCGACTCGCGAGCCGAGGGCGGCAAGTGCATGGGGGTGGGCGCGCCGACTTCTGAGCCATCGGACCTTGGGCCGTACGGCTTCAAGCAAGAGACCTGCCCAACCATCACCTCGGCGGTGCTGCACGTAGGGCAGAAGATCACGGCGGCCAATACGACGTGTCTGGTCGGCGCGGACCGGCTGACCGCGTGCATCGACCCGATCCTCAACCGCGGGTTCGTCCTTGAGCCCTCCGGATCGTGGACCTTCTGACCGTGCGTACCGTGATTCAGGCCCGCCACACGCTGTTTGCCGCGGCTGCCGCGGCCGCGGCTGTGGTGATTGCACCGTCGTGGCCGGCGTGCGCCGATGATCAGAGCTATCTGACTTACCTCACATCCCACGGGTTTCAGTACCACGTGAACGTCGAAACACCGGCAAGGGCAGTTCAATTCGGAAAGAACATCTGTACCAGCCTGCGTTTCAACGGTGACCCGGTATCGCGGATCGACAAGAAGATCGCAGGAGCGGTTGACGACGTGATGGTTGATGCAGCGCAGCACGAACTGTGTCCCGACACCCTGGATACGCCATAACCCGCGGCCGCTGCGCGTCTTGCCCCGCGGCTGCCGTGAGTTCGGTTCGGGCAATGGCGTTGGCGGTGACTGCGGTCGGCGCCTCTTTGGTGTTTTCGCCGTTCGCTGCGGCCGGTCCCGAATGCTCGTCCTACGAGCTGGGCAAGCAGTCCATCGACGATGCTGCTCGTCAGGGCCCTCCCCATGTGACTGACTTGCCGAGGTACTGCGACACGCTGCTGGGCTGGGAGCTGAAGAGCGGGCGGGTAGCGAGAGTGGAGTCTCGATCGGACTTCATTGCCGGCTGCGAAGAGGAGGGCCGCGTTCTCATTGCGGAACAGTAGGTTCCCTCAGCCCCGTCAGATCGCGTAGTTCTACGCATCCGATTTCCCCACGCCGCGGTCACGATGGTGTGCATGAGTCGTAAATCGAATGGGATGTTGGCCCTGGTCGGCGTCCTGGCAATGATGGTCGCGTTTCCGCTGGGAATGGCCGTGCTCTTCGACCATGCCGCGGCCTTCCGGCTGGAGACCGGCTCTCTGCCGCCGGGCGCCGATCTGACAGACAGTCGCATCGCCGCGATCGCGAGCATTGCAGCAGTCGGCACCGCGTTGGTGGCCACGTCCGCGAGCCGGCTGATCATCCCGATCATGCTCGTGCTCGCGGCGTGCGCCCCGTTCACGCTCATGTCGCTGTTCACGCTTCCGCTGGCGTTCTGATCCGCTCCGCGCCCTGGCCACCGCGCCGGATGCGGCCGCGGTCCGTGACGCCGTCACCGCCGCCCGGTTACAGCTGGACACTGATCGGCTCAGCGATCGGGATCAGCGGCGAGGCGGCGCAGGCGCGTTACGGCTGAGAGGGCACGGTCCGCGGCGGCTGAAGTTTCCGGTGCCGCACCGGGCGCGGGTGCCGGTGCCGACTCAACACCAGGTGGGAAATATCTGCAGGAAGCGGAGTCGAACGTCCTTCCGCCGGTGAGCGGAACGGCGCGTGTACGGCGCATTCGTCCCGACCGCCGTCAGAGTAAGAGCAGCACTCTGGGAAACGGGCTGCGAAGTCCAGTGCCGCCTCCCCCAGACACGCAAAGCCCCTTCCGACGCAGGTCAGAAGGGGCTTTCTCTGTCGGGCTGACAGGATTTGAACCTGCGACCACTTGACCCCCAGTCAAGTGCGCTACCAAACTGCGCCACAGCCCGCCGCCGCCACAACAACTCCGGCAGCAGGTCGAAATGCTACCGCACGCCCGCTGGTGTCCCGAATCCGCGTGAGGACACCTCGACCGCGTAGGCTCGCCACGCGAGCCCGACCCCCTCGGCAGCGCGACTACCCCTCAGGAACCACCACTTATGCAGCTTCCCCCCTCGCAGCAGTGGTCGGCCATGCCCGACCCCACGGACCCCATAGACACCCCCAAGACCAGCGCCGACTCCGCCGTCACCGACGAAGTGGTCGACGTCGTCGACACCGGCGACACCATCTTGCTGCTGCAGAAGATGGAAAACCGGCTGATTCGGCACACGCTGCGCCGGCCCGACGTGCTGAGCGCCGAGCAGCTGCGCCGACTGCGGTATCTGCTCAACTTCGCCCGGCTCGACGACTTCGAGCCCGGCGCCGCCGGACCGGGCGGCGCTCGCGGCCGCGGCGACGTCTCCGTGGGCGCGGAGCTGGCCGGGTGGCGGGCCAAGGTGGCCGACGCCCTGCGCGGCCCGCTGCGCGAGGAACGCGACCCGGTGATGGCATTGGTCGCCGCTCGCGACACCCTGGGCGCGCTGACCGCCGAGCAGGACGAGCAACGCCGGCTGCTGGCCGAGCGCCACGGCAACGACTTCTCCCTGGCCGAGCTCGACGCCGAGGTGGGCCACAAGAAGCTGGTCACCGTCCTCGGTGGTGGGGGCGGCGCCGGCTTCGTCTACATCGGCGGCATGGAGGCCCTGCTGAAGTCCGGGGCGGTGCCCGACTACCTGATCGGGTCGTCGTTCGGTTCCATCCTGGGATCGGTGGTCAGCCGCACCCTTCCGGTGCCCATCCACGAATACATCGAGTGGGCCAAGACGGTGTCGTTCCGCGCCATCCTGGGGCCCGAGCGGCTGCGCCGCCGCCACGGCCTCACCGGTGTGTTCGCCTTGAACTTCGACCTGTTCGCCGACGCGATGTTCCGCCGTGAAGACGGTGCGCCGATGAAGATGTCGGACCTGGAGATTCCGTTCGATGCGGTGGTGGCCGGGGTGCGCCGCCAGCCGTTTGCGAACCTGCCGGGGCGTTACCGCAACCAGCGCCTGGCCGGCCTGCAGCTGCGGTCCTTCCCGTATCTGTCGTTCGGCCTGGGCCCGCAGGTGGCCACGCGCATGTGGCAGACGGCCGCCTTCATCGACCCGCGGGTGGTGACCCCGATCGTGATCGGCGGCGACAATCCGGACCGCGACGTCAACGTCGTTGACGCAGCGTCCTTCTCGTCGGCGATTCCCGGGGTGTTGCACCACGAGCCCAAGGATCCGGCCATGCAGCCGCTGTTCGACGCGCTGCTGGCCGACAACGACGTCGGCGCCCTGGTCGACGGCGGCGCGGCCAGCAATGTGCCGCTGGAGCTGGCCTGGAAACGGGTCCGCGCCGGCCGGTTGGGCACCCGCAACGCCTGCTACCTCGCCTTCGACTGCTTCCATCCGCAGTGGGACCCCAAGCACCTGTGGCTGGTGCCGATCACCCAGGCGATCCAGTTGCAGATGGTGCGCAACGCGCCCTACGCGGATCATCTGGTCCGGTTCTCCCCCACGTTGTCACCGGTCAACCTGGCGCCGTCGGCGGCCACCATCGACCGGGCCTGCCAGTGGGGACGCAAGAGTGTCGGGCATGCCATTCCGGTGGTTTCCGCACTGCTGCAACCGGTCTGGTGGGAAGGCAGCGAGCCCGCGGTGGTGACGCCGAAGGCGCCCGCCCAACCGGAGCACCCGCACGCCGCGTCGATGAATGAGGTTATGGCCTCGGCCCGGGCACCGCGCAGCCGCTGGGAGCGGTGGCGCAAGCAGAACCCGGCCTGAAGCCGGCTAGACCGTCAGCAGCCGGTAAAGCCCGATCAGGCCGACCACCAGGATCACCGCGCGCAGCGCGTTCGGCGACAACCGGCGCCCGTAGTGACCGCCCAGGTATCCCCCGATCAGTGAACCGACCGCGATCAATCCGGCTGCCGGCCAACTGATCCGGCCGAACGCCGTCACCATGTAGGCCACCGCGGCCACCACGTTGACGATCAGCACCAGCAGGTTCTTCGCGGCGTTCATCCGCTGCATCGACTCGGGCAGCAGCACGCCCATCACACCGACCAGCAGAATTCCCTGGGCCGCAGCGAAATAGCCGCCGTACACGCCGACGACGAAGGTGCCCACTACCAATGCCGTCAGCCGGCCACCGCTGAGCTGGTCGGTCGAGCGGCCCTCGGCCGCCGCGCGACGCTGCGCCACCGCCTGGATCTTCGGCCCGATCACCACCAGCGCCAGGGCGCCGACCAACAATGCCGGCACGATTCGGTTGAACACGCTCTCGGGCAGGTGCAGCAGCAGATAGGCGCCGAGCACCGCGCCCAGCAGCGATCCCGGTATCTGCCAGCGCAGCCGCTCCCACTGACCGCGCAGTTCGCGACGGTAGGCCCAGGTGCTGGAGATACCACCGGCCACCAGGCCGATCGCGTTGGAGATCGTCGCGGTCAACGGCGCAAAACCCAGCGTCACCAGGGTCGGGAAGGTGATCAGCGTGCCCGAGCCGACCAGGGCGTTGATCGCCCCGGCGCCCACCCCCGCCAGCAGGATCAACACCATCTGCGAAACCGGCATTTGCAGCACCCTACGCTGATCGTGCGCAGGGCTAAGGCAGCCCAGCGGAGAGGTGAGGCGATGATCGGCAGTACGGGAAAGCGGGTTGTCGGGGCTGCCTGCGTGGCGCTGTTCGCCCTTGGGGCGCCGCCGGCGGCCCAGGGCGCCCCGGAGGTGCCGTCAGGCCCGTACGCCTTCACCGCCCAGCACGGCCCGTCGCAGCGGGCGGCGACGTGGACATTCACCCCGTGCGGCGCGAGCTGCACCACCGTCGACGCGGAACGGTGGCTGCAGAACGCGGAATTTCATCTCAACGGCGGCCGCTGGGAGTACAACGGGCGGGGCAGCATGGACTGCCCGGTGGATCACACCCCGCTGCCGGTGTCCAAGACGGTCAGCTTCGATGCGGTGACCCTGGCCGGCCAATGGACCACCGCCACCCTGGAGCCGTGCGGCCGCGGGCCGGCCGGCGGGGTGGTCGGGCAGTGGGATTTTCAGCTGACCAAGGCGGGTTAATGCCAGACCTCAGCGAGAACGCTTGGGGCCGCGCTTCTCTCGCACTCGCACATTGATGCGGATCGGGCTGCCCTCGAATCCGAACGTCTCGCGCAATCGCCGCTCTAGGAACCGGCGGTAGCCGGCCTCTAAGAATCCCGACGTGAACAACACGAAGGTCGGCGGACGCGACGCCGCCTGGGTGGCGAACAGGATGCGCGGCGCGCGCCCACCGCGCGCCGGCGGCGGGGTCGCGGCGACCACCTCTTTGAGCCAGTTGTTGAGCTGCCCGGTCGATATCCGGGTATCCCAGGAAGCCAGCGAGGTCTCCAGCGCCGGCACCAACTTCTGCACGGCACGACCGGTTTTCGCCGAGATGTTCACCCGCGGCGCCCACGCCAGGCGGGCCATGTCCCGGTCGATCTCTTTGTCCAGCAGGTAACGCCGGTCCTCGTCGACCAGGTCCCACTTGTTGTAGGCCAGCACCACCGCCCGGCCCGCCTCGACCACCATCGAGATCACCCGCTGGTCCTGCTCGGTCAGCGGCAGCGACGAATCGACCAGCACGATCACCACTTCGGCGGCATCGATCGCGCCGTGAGTGCGCACCGAGGCGTAGAACTCGTGTCCGCTGGCCTGCCCCACCTTGCGGCGCAGCCCGGCAGTGTCGACGAAACGCCAGATCTTGCCGTCCATCTCGATCAGCGAGTCGACCGGGTCGACCGTCGTTCCGGCCACGTCGTGCACCACCGAACGCTCGTCGCCGGCCAACCGGTTCAGCAGCGAGCTCTTGCCCACGTTGGGCTTGCCGACCAGCGCCACCCGGCGCGGGCCGCCACCACCGCCGGCGGTTTCGGCCACCTCGGGCAGTTTGGCGACCACCTCATCCAGCAGGTCGGCCACTCCGCGACCGTGCAGCGCACTGACCGTGAACGGCTCACCCAGTCCCAGCGACCACAGTGCCGCCGCGTCGGCCTCGGCGCGCTCGCTGTCAACCTTGTTGGCGGCCAAGAACACCGGCTTGCCGGATCGGCGCAGAATTCGCGCGGCGGCCTCGTCGCCGGCGGTCGCGCCGACCACCGCGTCCACCACCAGAATCACCGCGTCGGCGGTCCGCATCGCCACCGCGGCCTGCTCGGCCACCAGCTGCTGCAGGCCCTTGGCGTCGGGCTCCCAGCCGCCGGTGTCCTGCACCACGAAGCGCCGACCGGTCCACAGCGCGTCGTAGGACACCCGGTCGCGGGTCACCCCGGGCAGGTCCTGCACGACGGCTTCGCGCCGGCCCAGGATCCGGTTGACCAGCGTCGATTTGCCGACGTTGGGCCGGCCCACCACGGCCACCACCGGCGGCGGGCCGGAGTCTTCGACGAGGTCGTCGAAACCGCCTTCTTCGCCGATCTCCCAGTCGCTTTCGTCGACCCAGGTTCCGTCAGTCATCGGATCGCCCCGCAATGCTGCTCAACCAGGTCCCGCAGATGGTCGATCACCTGCGCCTGGGTCATGTCTCCGGTGTCCACGATCACCGCATCGTCGGCGGGCCGCAGTGGCGACACCGCCCTCGTGGAGTCCAATTCGTCGCGGCGAACCACGTCAGCCAGCACGCCCGCGTAGTCGTCGCGCAGTCCGGCCGCGACGTTCTGGTCATTGCGCCGCTGGGCCCGAGTCTCCGCCGAGGCGGTCAGGAAGATCTTCACGTCGGCGTCGGGCAGCACCACGGTGCCCACGTCGCGGCCTTCGACCACCACGCCGCCGCCTTGCGCGGCCAACTGCTGCTGCAGCGCGACCAACCGGGTGCGCACCGCGGGAACCGCGGCCACCGCTGACACCGCGCGAGTCACCTCGTCGCCGCGGATCTCTCGCGAAACGTCTTCGTCGCCAAGGAAAGCGCGGTCTCCCTCGGGCAGGGAGTCCACCGCGACCTCGACGCCCTGCGCGACCGCACCGATGCCGTCGGAGTCATCAAGCGCGACACCCGATCGCAGCACCGCCAGCGTGACGACGCGGTACATCGCGCCGGTGTCCAAATAGCGCGAGCCCAGCGCCGTCGCCAATCCTCGCGCGACCGTGGACTTTCCGGTTCCGGCCGGCCCGTCGATGGCGACCACGGCCGCACTGCCCGCACTCACAGGCCCACCGCTGAATAGAGCTCCCCGACTTCCTTGCGGGTCAGCGCCCGGATGCTGCCGGGACGCTGCTCCCCCAGCGTCACCGTGCCGATGTCGGTGCGCACCAACTCCTGGACCGGAAATCCAACCGCCGCCAGCATCCGCCGCACGATGCGCTTGCGGCCTTCGTGCAGGGTGACCCGCACCAGAGACTTTCCGGGCACGGCGTCGACCACCGCGAAATCGTCGAGCTTCACCGGTCCGTCGTCGAGTTCGACACCCTCGCGCAGCTTCTTACCCAGCCCGCGCGGCACCGCGCCCTGCACGGTGGCCAGATAGGTCTTGGGTACCTGATACGACGGGTGCATCAGCCGGTGCGCGAGTTCGCCGTCGTTGGTCAAGAGCATCAGACCCTCGGTGTCGGCGTCGAGGCGCCCGACGTGAAACAGCTTGGCGTCACCGCGAACTCGGTGTTCGACGTAGTCGCCGATACACGGCCGTCCGCGGTCGTCGGACATAGTCGAGTGCACGCCGCGCGGCTTGTTCAGCGCCAGATAGACCCGGGTCTCATCGACGGTCACCCGTGCCCCGTCGACGCGGATCACCGAGGCGGCAGGGTCCACTCGGGTGCCCAGCTCGGTCACCACCTGACCGTCCACCTCGACCCGGCCGTCGCGAATCATCCGCTCGGCGACCCGGCGCGAGGCAACCCCGGCCTGCGAGAGCACCTTCTGCAGGCGCACTCCGTCTTGATCTTCGTCCGGCCACGCCATCAGAGGTGGTCCACATCGAAGGTCAGCGGCTGATCGTTCGCCGGCACACCACCGAGTTTCATGAAACGCGGTTCGCTGTCCAAGGTTTCGCTCATTTCGTCGATCACGTCGACATCGGGCAGCAGCGGGGCGATGTCGGGCAGGTCGGTCAGCGAGGACAGGCCCAGCCGCTCCAGGAAAAGCTCGGTGGTGGCGAAGGTCACCGCCCCGGTGTCGGGGTCCGCGCCCGCCTCGGTGATCAGGCCGCGCGCGACCAGGGTTCGGATCACCGCGTCGACGTTGACGCCGCGCACCGCGCTGACCCGGGCCCGCGTCACGGGCTGGCGGTAGGCGACCACGGCCAGCGTCTCCAGCGCCGCACGGGTCAGTTTGGACCGCGCGCCGTCGAGCAACAGTCGCTCCACGTACGGCGCGAACCGGGCACGGGTGTACAGCCGCCAGCCGCCACCGGCCTCACGCAGGTCGATACCGCTGTCGCGCTGCGTGAACTCCTCGGCCATCGTGTGCAGTTTGGCCGTGATGCGGTAGACCGGCTGATCGGTGGCGGCCGCCAGCGCCTCCACAGCCACCGGCGTGTCGACCACCAGCAGCAGTGCCTCGAGCACCGATCCCAGTTCGCCGTCTTCGAGTTCGGGTGCCAGGGCGACGTCGATCCCGAGATCGGAGCCCGACGGGCCGGCGGACTCCTGCGCGCCCTCGTGGTCTTCCCCAGCGTCCGTAGCCTCGGGAGCCTCGGCAGCCTCCTCCGCCACTTCGGAGTCGGGCATGTGGTCAGTCATCAATTCGTCTCGCACTACTCGGCCGATTCTGCTTTCACCAGGTCTTCATTGGTGGGACGTTCCCCCGTCCACGACACCTGGAGCACACCAAGTGGTTCTGACTGCTCAAATGCTACCGCCCGGGCCCGATACAGTTCGAGCAGCGCCAGGAAGCGGCCGACGATCTCGATCGGCATCGAGCAGTCGGCGACCAGTTCGGTGAACGACGCCCACTGCCCGGTGCCGCGAGCTTCCAGCAGCCGCAACACCACACCGGCCTGCTCGGGAACCGACACCATCACCTGATGCAGGTGCTCAAGACCCACCACCGGGACCGGACGCGGGGTGAACGCAGCCGCCGCGATCTGGGCGAACGACTCGGCGTCCACACCGAGCATCACTTCGGGAAGCAGATTGGCGTACCCGTCTTCGAGCGCCACAGCACGCGGGTAGCTGCGCAACGCCGCCGATTCGAGCTCGGCAAACATCTGCGCGACGTGCTTGAACGCCCGATACTGCAGGAGCCGCGCGAACAGCAGGTCGCGGACCTCGAGCAACGCCAGGTCTTCTTCGTCGTCGACCTGGCCGGCCGGCAGCAGCCGGGCCGCCTTGAGGTCGAGCAGCGTCGCGGCGATCACCAGAAATGCGGTGGTCTCTTCCAGCTCCAGCTGCGAGCCGACATCGCGGGTGTAGGCGATGAAGTCATCGGTGACCTGGTGCAGAGCCACCTCGGTGACGTCGAGGCGATGCGCGAAGATCAGCTGGAGCAGCAGGTCGAACGGACCCTCGAAGTTGGTCAGCCGGACCTGGAAGCCCTGCGAATCGGCGGGGGCGTCGGCCGTCTGGGTGTCGGCGTTCACGCGCCGAATCGGTCGATGACTTCGCGGGCCAATGCACGATAGGCCTGCGCGCCGCCGGATTTCGGAGCCCAGGTGGTGATGGGCTCGCCGGCCACCGTCGTCTCGGGGAAACGCACGGTGCGGGTGATGACCGTGTCGAACACCAGGTCGCCGAAGCGCTCCACCACCCGCGACATGACCTCGCGGGAGTTGACCGTGCGCGGGTCGTAGCGGGTCAGCAGGATGCCGCTGATCTCCAGCTTCGGGTTGAGCCGGTCGCGGACCTTCTCCACGGTGTCGGTCAGCAGCGCCAGGCCGCGCAGCGAGAAGTACTCGCATTCGGTCGGGATCACCACCCCGTCGGCGCAGGCCAGGCCGTTGACGGTGAGCAGCCCCAGCGACGGCTGGCAGTCGATCAACAGATAGTCGTAGCGGTCGAGCACCGGTGTCAGCGCGCGCGCCAGGGAGTGCTCGCGCCCCACCTCGTTGACCAGCTGGATCTCGGCCGCGGACAGGTCGATGTTGGAGGGCACCAGGTCCAGGTTCTCCACCGCGGTGTGCACCACCACGTCGTCGATACCGACCCGCGGTTCGACCAGCAGGTTGTGCACGGTGTGCGCCAAGTCGTAGTGCGGCACGCCCAGGCCCGCCGACAGCGCGCCCTGCGGGTCGAGGTCCACCAGCAGCACGCGGCGGCCGTATTCGGCCAGCGCAGCACCGAGGTTGATGGTGGAGGTCGTCTTGCCGACGCCGCCCTTCTGGTTACACATCGCAATGACCTTGGCCGGCCCGTGCGTCGAACGGGGCTGCGGCTCGGGGATATTCCGCGGCGGACGCCCGGTCAGACCGACGCCGGGGGTGTCGTCGTCGCTCATGGCCGGACCGGCCCTGTGGTGGCGGACATCCGCAGAAGTCTAGTAGGTGTCCGGCGTCTGTATTAGCCACATGACCAGTGATTGCACGCGCCAACGGCCATAAGATCGCAACCATGAGCCTCAAACGACGTCTTCCCTTCCTGCGGTGGTCGTTCCTGCGGATGGCAACCGGTGCGCGCAACATCGTCACAACCGGGCAGATCGGCGACGGCCGCGAGGCCGCAGCGGTCGACTTCGTGCTGGCCAACGCCCGCGCCGGCGACATCGACGACGTGCTCGCCCGCATCGACGAGTTCGCCTACGAGAAGTCTTTGCTGATCAATATCGGCGACGAGAAGGGCCTGCTGCTGGATGCCGCGGTGCAGCGGGTCAATCCGGGCCTGGCGCTGGAGCTGGGCACCTACTGCGGGTACAGCGCGCTGCGGATCGCCCGCGCCGCACCCTCGGCGCGGGTCTATTCGATCGAGCTGGCCGAGGCCAACGCCGCCAACGCCCGGCGGATCTGGGCGCACGCCGGGGTGGCCGACCGGGTCACGTGCGTGGTGGGCACCATCGGCGACGGCGGGCGCACGCTGGACACCTTGACCGCCAAGCACGGCTTTGCCGCCGGCGGCCTGGACTTCTTGTTCATCGACCACGACAAGGACGCCTACCTGCCCGACTTGCAAGCCATCCTCGACCGGGGCTGGCTGCATCCGGGGGCGGTGGTGGTGGCCGACAACGTCAAGCTGCCCGGTGCGCCGCGTTATCGCGAGTACATGCAGGCCCAGCAGGGTTCGCGGTGGGACACCATCGAGCACCGCACCCACGTGGAGTATCAGAGCCTGCTCCACGATCTGGTGCTGGAGTCGACCTACCTGGGCGGCTAACGCCCTCTAGTACCTGGCGCGAGGGTGCACAGATTGACAGCTATTACGGCGTGTCGGCGTACAAACACGCACACTCGCGCGAAGACATCAGCGGGCGCGGGGGTGGGCTCCGGCCCACACCTCGCGCAGCGCGTTGACGGTCACCAGGGTGTAGATCTGGGTGGTGGTCACCGAGGCGTGGCCGAGCAGCTCTTGCACCACCCGGACGTCGGCGCCGCCGTCGAGCAGATGGGTCGCGAACGAGTGCCGCAGCGTGTGCGGTGACACCTTCGCGGTGATGCCGGCCCGCTCGGCGGCGTCCTGCAGCACCTGCCAGGCGCTTTGGCGCGACAGCCGCCCGCCCCGGGCGTTGAGAAACACCGCCGCGGTACCGCGGCCGCGGCCGGCCAATTCCGGGCGTCCCCGCACCAGGTAGGCGTCCAGTGCCGCGACTGCCGGCCGGCCGACCGGCACCAATCGCTGCTTGCCGCCCTTGCCGCGTAACAGCACCGACCGGTCTTGAACATCGATATCGTCGATGTCCATTCCCACGGCCTCGGAGATCCGAGATCCGGTGGAGTACAACATCTCCAGCAGCGCGCGGTTGCGCAGCGTCAACGGCCCGTCCGAGGCGCTGTCGCCGCCGGCGCCGGCCAGCAGCGCCGCCACCTCGTCGACGGTCAGGCTCTTGGGCAGCCGCCGCCCCGGCGTCGGCGGCTTGACCGAACGGGCCACGTCGGTCGCCACCAGTCCCTCCGCGGCGGCGAACCGGTGCAGGCCGCGCACCGCGATCAGCGCGCGCCCCGCCGAGACCGCCGACAGGGCGGGCACGCCGTTGTCCGGGTCGCCGCGACGCAGCGCCACCAGAAACTCGGTCACGTCGCCTTCGGCCACTCCGGCCAGGTCCTCGATCCCGCGGGTCAGCAGGTGCTCGCGGTAGCGGCGCAGGTCGCGCCGATACGAACTCAACGTGTTGGCTGCGACCCCGCGCTCGATGGTCAGGTGGTCCAGATACCCCTGCAACTGCCCGCCCAGCGGGCCCACCGGCTGGGCCGCCGCGGTCATGGCCGGGTCTGCCTTGCCGCGAACGCCTTCGGTCGATCGACCCACTCGGCGCCGGTGTCACGCAGCTCGGCGAAGCCCTGACTGTGTACGTGGGCGGCCAGGATGCCCGCCACCGCAATGGCATTGACGATCTCGCCGGTGAACACCATGCGGGCCGCCTCTGCGAGCGAATACCACTGCAGCCTCAGGTCGGCCTCTTCGTCGTGGGCCTCCGGGCGGTCCACCTCGGTCAGGCCGGTGGCCAGATACACCCGCACCGACTCGTCGGAAAAGCCCGGGGTGGAGTCCAGGTCCACCAGCACCTGCCAGGTGGTCGCGGTCAGACCGGCCTCCTCGACCAGCTCACGACCGGCGGTCAGCTGCGCCGGCTCGCCCCCGACATCGAGCAGGCCGGCGGGCAGTTCCCACAGCCGCCTGCCCAGCGCATGGCGGTACTGGTAGATCAGCGGGATCCTGCCCTCGGCGTCCAGCGCGACCACCGCGACCGCCCCGAAGTGCTCCACCACGTCCCGGGTGGCCGTCGCCCCACCCGGCATCAAGACCTCGTCACGGCGCAACGCAAAGATCTTGCCGCTGTGCAGCAGTTGCGACGACGTGGTCTCGAAGACGTGGTCAGCCACGGGTGACGTGTTCCGGCAGCGCTTCTTGCAGTGAGTCGGTCAACGGCTGGGCGCTTCCGCCGCGCCCCTCGGCTCCGTTCTGGGCGTCTTCGTGCTCAGCGCCGTGGGGTTCGTGGGCGTGCTCAGGGATCTCCACCGGCAGCCGCTCGGCGGCCTTGTAGTCCATCGCCGCGCCGACAAACGCGGCGAACAACGGATGCGCCCGGGTGGGCCTGCTCTTGAGTTCCGGGTGCGCCTGGGTACCCACCAGGAACGGGTGCACCTCGCGGGGGTACTCGACGAACTCCACCAGCTTGCCGTCCGGGGAGGTGCCGGAGAACCGCAGCCCGCTCTCGGCGATCCGGTCGCGGTAGACGTTGTTGACCTCGAAGCGATGCCGGTGCCGTTCGGAGACCTCGGTGGCCTGATAGGCCTCGGCCACAATCGAATCCGCTTCCAGTACGGCGGGGTAGGCGCCCAGCCGCATGGTGCCGCCGAGGTCGGCCGTTCCAGCGACCGCTTCCTGCTGGTCGGCCATGGTCGCGATGACGGGGTCCGGGGTGTCCGGGTCGAACTCCGCCGAGCTGGCCTGCGTGATCCCCGCGACGCGGGCCGCGTCGATCACGATGCACTGCAGACCCAGGCACAGTCCCAGCACCGGCAGCGCGTGGGTGCGGGCGTAGGCGATGGCCCCGATCTTGCCCTCAATGCCGCGGATGCCGAACCCACCGGGGATCAGCACGCCGTGCATCTCCCCCAACGCGGCGGCGGCGCCGGCCGGCGTCTCGCACGCATCGGAGGCCACCCAGTGGATCTCGACCTTCGCGTAATGGGTGAAGCCGCCGGCCCGCAGCGCCTCGGTCACCGACAGGTAGGCGTCCGACAGGTCGATGTACTTGCCCACCAGCGCAATTCGCACGGTCTCGTGGGGCTCGTGGACCCGGCGCAGCAGCTCGTCCCACTCGGTCCAGTCGACGTCCTTGAACGGCAGGTTGAGGCGGCGCACCACGTAGGCGTCCAGCTCCTCGCGGTGCAGCACCTTGGGGATGTCGTAGATCGAGGGCGCGTCCGGGGTGGAGATCACCCCGTCGACGTCGACGTCGCACATCAGCGCGATCTTGTTCTTCAGCGCGTCGGGCACGTCACGGTCGCAACGCAGGATCAGCGCGTCGGGGGTGATGCCGATGCTGCGCAGCGCCGCCACCGAGTGCTGGGTGGGCTTGGTCTTGAGCTCGCCGGACGGGGCCAGGTACGGCACCAGCGAGACGTGCAGGAAGAACACGTTGTCGCGGCCCACGTCGTGGCGGACCTGCCGGGCGGCTTCCAGGAACGGCTGCGACTCGATGTCGCCGACGGTGCCACCGATCTCGGTGATCACCACGTCGGGGCGCGCGCCGTCGGCGTCCGGTTCCGACATGGCCAGGATGCGCCGCTTGATCTCGTCGGTGATGTGCGGGATCACCTGCACGGTGTCGCCGAGGTATTCGCCGCGGCGTTCCTTGGCGATGACCGTCGAATACACCTGGCCGGTAGTCACATTCGCCGAACCGGACAGGTCGCGGTCCAGGAATCGCTCGTAGTGGCCGACGTCGAGGTCGGTCTCGGCACCGTCCTCGGTGACGAACACCTCACCGTGCTGGAACGGATTCATCGTCCCAGGGTCGACGTTGAGATACGGGTCCAGCTTCTGCATGGTGACCTGCAGACCCCGGGATATCAGCAACTGTCCCAGGCTACTTGCGGTCAAACCCTTACCCAGCGAGGACGCAACTCCACCCGTGACGAAGAGATGCTTCGGCTCGGTTTGCGGATGCTTTCGCAGTGGTGGCAACACCAACCTCCGTGACGACGGCGCAGGAACTTGAGGGCCTGCCGACCCACGGAATCTCACCCTAACATCGACGCGGCGTCTCGGCTCCAGACACGCCCACCCGGGCCCGGACGGGGCTGCGGTAAGTCCGGCTATTGCGCCAGCGTGACCGACCCGGCGCCGTGGCCGATGCCGTACTGCCCCGGCTGGCCGCCGCCGATCAGACTGCTCACCGCCATGACAGTGGTGATCCGGCCGGACTCGAGGTCCACGTCGTCGACGGTGCTGATCGCTGCGGCCACCGCGGAATCGGTGCGGGCCATGGCCACCGCCGCGGTGCCCGACGCCGATCCGTCCCGGCCGGCCAGCACCGTCGCCGAGCCGTGTGGGGCCAGTGCCGCGGCGAACCGGGCCACGCTCAGCCCGCTGGTGCCGGCGTCTTCGGGCAGCGCTCCGCCGGTGAGCACCACGGCGGCGTTGGCGGCCGGGAAGCGCTCCTGGTGGTAGGTGACGAAGCCGGTGTCGCGCAGCGCGGCCAGCACGGTGTCACGCGCCGGGTCGTCGGCGGGCACGATCGTCGGATTGCGGTTGATCAGCAGCGCGATCCCGAGCAGGTCGCCGGCTTGGGCGTCCTGGTCGACCAGGCTGGTGCTCAGTTGGGCGCCGGCCGGCACGATCCCGGACTCCAGCACCGCCCGCAGCTTCTCTTCGGCGTTGCCCTCGACGAACTGGGCCGTCAGTGTCACCGTTCCGGTGACGGTTCCGCCGGCCTGCCCGATGATCTTCGAGACCGCCTCGACGTCGCCGTCGGCGGCATCAGGAGTCCGGAAGATCACGGTGGATTTCCCGTTCAGCGCGTCGTGCACCATCCGGGGCGCCATCTGGGCGTCGAAATCGTTGGCGTTGCGCAGCCGCTCGTTCAACGCGTTGTGCTGTTCCTGCAGCGCGTCGATCTGCTCCCGCAGGTCCTGCTTGTCGGACTGCAGGCCGGCCATCAACGGGCCGGACAACAGTCCGGAACCCAGCACGACACCGAACACCAGTGCCAGCAGCACTGCCGTCAGCGACATCGCGTGGTAGCGAGGGGTGATCATGGCGGTGCTGACCCCGATCCTTGTACGTCGATCCCGTTTAGGTCACCCAGTGCCGCAACCACTGCGACAGGTGCTGCCAGTAGTTGCCGAGCCACTCGAGCACCACGGCATCGGTCCGCGAGACCCACAGCGCGACAGTGATCGCCATCAGCATGGTCAGCACCAGCAGCGCGATCGCGCCGGCGGAAATCCGGTTGCGGTAGAGCGTGGCGACCGCACGGGCGTCCACCAGCTTCTCGCCGACCTTGAGCCGAGTCATGAACATCGACGGGTTGGTCAGCTGGCGGGTCCGGTCGAAGAACGTCTCGATGTTGGAGGTGTGTCCGGCCGTCACCAGCAGCGCCGCACCGTGGTGGTCGGCCAGCAGCAGCGCCAGGTCCATCGCCGAGCCGGCGGCGGGGAAGGTCATGGCACCGACACCCAGGTCCTGGATGCGCTCCAGACCGGGCGCGTGGCCGTCGGCGTCGGCGGGCAGCACGACCTGCGATCCGCACCGCAGCACCTCGGCGCTCATCTGGTCGGGGTCGCCGACGATCAGCTGCGGGCGGTAACCGGCCTTGCGCAGCACGTCGGCTCCGGCACCGATGCCGATCAGCACCGGCTGGTACTCCTTGATGAACGGCTTGAGGCACTTCAGGTCGTCGGTGGCGGTGGCTTCGTCACCGACCAGCACCACGTGGCGACGTCGCAGGTCGACGTCGATCTCGGGGATCCCGATCCCGTCGATCAGCAGCGGGCTCTCGCTGCGGATGAACTCGATGGTGTTGCCGGCGAAGGACTCCAGGTGGGCCACCAGCCCGGTCTTGGCCTCCATCATCATGTCGGCGATCTCGACGTCGCTGCGTTCGACGCCACGGGCCAGCCGGCGGTCACCGGAGTAGACGGCGCCGTTGTAGAGGCGGATCTTGGCGCCGTCACGGATCTTCTTGAAGACCGTGGGTCCGGCTTCGTCGATCAGCGTGACGCCGTTGGCGACCAGCACCTCCGGCCCCAGGTTCGGGTAGCGCCCGGAGATTGAGGCCGAGGCGTTGACCACGCCGGCGATCTGGGCTTCCACCAGTGCATCGGCGGTGATCCGGTCCAGATCGAGAATGTCGAGGACCACGATGTCGCCGGGTCCCACCCTGCGCAGCAGCCGGTCGATGTCGTGGTCGACCCGAGCCGTACCGACGAGACCAGGCCGGGCGGTGTTACGAGACAGCAGCGCAGACATCTTCATGGGCGCGATTCTGGCCGGGAAGTCGCAAGAATCACGGGAGGCGCGCCGTAACACCAGCCCCAGAAGTTTCATCACGTCACATCAGTCACAGGCTTTACACGCGCACCGCGGGCCCGAAATGTGCAAGGGATTTCCCTGTATTTCCGGTTGCCCGCCCGGGCATAACGTCGACTCAATCGGGGCGCCGCCCCGTATCGCGAGGAGGGAGATCGACATGAGGGGACGACGGATTGCCGCTCTGGCCACGTTGGTGGCGGGCGCGTCGGTGGGGTTGGCCGGCCCGGCGAAAGCCGACCTGACTGACGGCAGTTACACCATGACGATGACCGAATCCGACCAGTTCAAGGTGGGCCAGACGCAGACGTGGAATGTCGGCAGTTGCGGCCCCGATTGTCGGCACGTGGAGGTGGCCGGCGGCGATACACCCTATGACTTTCACCTGGCCGGCAGTTCCTGGACGGCAGCCCAACCGTCGGGCCAGTCCCACGGATTTACCACGACGGTCGATAACAATTCGCTCGCCGGCACATTCACCTTCGACGACGGCGCCTACTACAAGTACCAGCTGAAAAAGAACTGACCTGCCCTAGCTGTCGGAGCCGGCGCCCCGATCCTCTTGCGCGGCGTCCAGCAGCTCTCGGGCGTGAGCCCGGGCGGTGTCGGTCTCCCCCAGTCCGGCCAGCATCCGGGCCAGCTCGCCGACCCGGTCGTCGTCCGCCAACCGGCGCACCCCGCTGGCACCCTGGCGGCCGGTGGGCTCGACCATCAGGTGCACGTCGGCGTAGGCCGCGACCTGCGGCAAGTGTGTCACCACGATGACCTGGTGGGTGCGGGCCAAGCGAGCCAGCCGGCGCCCGATCTGCACCGCGGCCCGTCCACCCACTCCGGCGTCGACCTCGTCGAACACCATCGTGGTGCCGGCCGAGTTCCGCGCCGCCGCGGACGACGACGAGGTCGCCAGCACCACCTCCAGCGCCAGCATCACCCGGGACAGTTCCCCACCGGAGGCACTCTTGGCCAGCGGCAGCACCGTCATGCCGCGGTGCGGAGCCAGTCCGAACTCGACATCGTCGATGCCGTCGGCGCCGGCGTGCACGGTCTGTCCCGACGGCAACCGCAAGGCGGCCGGGTCCTCCGCGGCCGCGGGACTGGTGCTGACCCCGATGCTGAACTCGGCATCGGCCATCGCCAGCCCGGACAACTCGGCGCTGACGGCCTTGGCCAGTCCACCGGCCGCCTTGGTGCGCGCGGCACTGAGCTCGGTGGCGGTCTTGGCCACCTGCGCGCCCAACTCATCGACACGGCGAGCCAACTCGGCGAGCGCTTCTTCGGACACGTCGAGCTGGGTCAGGCGTTCCCGCGATTGCGCCGCCCAGGCCAGCACCCCGTCGATGTCGGCGGCGTACTTGCGGGTCAGGCTGCGCAGCTCGGCCTGGCGGGCCAGCTTGGCATCGAGCGCATCGGCGCCGGTGGGCAGATCATCGAGGAAGCTGCCGAGTTCGCGGGCCACATCGCCCACCACGGTGAGCGCCTCACCGAGCTGATCGCCCAGCGCCTGCAGGACGGCGTCGTCGGTGGCGCTCAACGCCGTCTTCGCCTGCCCCAGCCGATCGGTTGCCGAGCTCGGCCCGTCCGCCGCGTCCAGTGCGTCGTCGCCGCCGGCCAAGGCCGCCCGCGCGCCGTCGGCCGCGGCGCGCAGTGCGTCGAGTTCGGAGAGCCGCCGGATGTCGGCGGTCAGCGCGTCGTCTTCGCCGGCGCGCGGATCAACGGCGTCGATCTCCCGCAACGCAAAGGTGAGCCGGTCGGCTTCCTGCGCCAGTTCCCGGGCACGGTCGCGCCGTTCGACGAGCTCGCGTCGCGCGGATTGCCAGGCCTCACGCGCGGCGCGGTAGCGCTCTAGCCGGGCACCGACCGCGGCGTAACGATCCAGCGCCGCGCGCTGTTCGTCCGAGCGCATCAACCGCAGCTGGTCGTTCTGGCCGTGCAGCGTCAACAGGCTGCCGGTGAAACCGGTCAGCGATTTGGCGGGCACCCCGCGGCCACCCAGGTAGGCCCGCGACGGGCCGTCGCGGCTGACCGAACGGGCCGCGATCACCGTGCCGTCCTCGTCGCGCTCCGCCCCGGCGGCCTCCAGCAGTTCATCGATCTGCCCGGCCGCGGCCTGCGCCAGGTCGGCGGTGCAGAACCTGCCCTCCACCACGGCGCGGGCGGCCCCGGAACGCACCCGGTTGGCGTCGGCACGAGCTCCGCCGAGCAGGTGCAGGCCCGTGACGACCATCGTCTTGCCCGTGCCGGTCTCCCCGGTCAGCACGGTCAGTCCGCGGTCGAACTCGGCGGTGGCTGCGCTGATGGCGCCCAGGGACTCAATACGGATTTCAGTAAGCAAGGGCCGGCACCGTCGTCATTGTCCACGCCAGCCGGTGACGGGCAGCCGGAATTTGCGCACCAATCGGTCGGTGAACGGCGAGCGGCCCAGCCGCGCCCACTTCACCGGGCTCACGCCACGTTGCACCTCCAGGCGCCCGCCGGCCGGCACCAGCATCTTGCGGCGACCGTCGCAGAACACCAGCGCATTGTGGCCGTCGCTTTCGACTTCGATCGCGATGATCGATTCGGGGCTGGTGACCATGGGCCGGGCGAACAGCGCGTGAGCGTTGTTGGGCACCACCAGGATGGCGTCCAGGTCGGGCCAGAGCACCGGCCCACCGGCGGAGAACGCGTAGGCGGTGGATCCGGTCGGGGTCGACACCAGTACCCCGTCGCAGCCGAACGTCGACACCGGCCTGCCGTCCACCTCGACGACGACGCCCAGTACGCCCAGCCGCGGGCCCTTCTCCATGCTGGCCTCGTTGAGCGCCCAGCCGTTGTCGATGATCTCCCCGTCGGCGCGCACCGCGACGTCGAGCGTCATCCGGTCTTCCACCCGGTAGTCGCGGGCGATGATCTTGTCCAGGACCTGGTCGATGGTGTCGGCTTCGGCCTCCGCCAGAAACCCGATCCGGCCCAGGTTGACGCCCAATACCGGGATGTCGGCGCTGCGAGCCAGTTCCGCGGCGCGCAGGAAGGTCCCGTCACCGCCGAGCACCAGGACCAGTTCGCAGCCTTCGGCCGCCCCGTTGTCCGGGTCCACCAGGTCGATCGCGACACCGACTTCGCGACCGTCGTCCGAGCCCGCGTGCAGCGCGCCCTTGTCGACGGCTTCGGCGGTCAGCACCCGCAGCGCGATGCCGTGCTCGTCGAGCACCTTCTCGACACGGCGTGCGGTGTCGGTCGCCTCTTCTCGACCGCTGTGCACCACCAGCAGCACGGTGCGTTGTCGATCTCCATTGGTCATTGCGGACCCCTCGCGACGGCATCCTGCACGGCCGCGTGCAACGCGTCACCGGTCAGTGGCGCGGCGGCGGCGCGCAGATGCAGAAAGTATTCGACGTTGCCGGACGGCCCCGGCAGTGGACTGGCGGTGACGGCGACGGTGCCCCACCCCAGCTCTTCGGCGCGGCGCGCCACCGACAAGACCGCCTCGGCCCGCAGGACCGGGTCGGACACCACACCGCCCGAACCCACCTGTTGTCGTCCGACCTCGAACTGCGGCTTCACCATCGGAACGATATCGGCGTCCGGTGACGCGCAGCCAGCCAGCGCGGGCAACACCGTGGCCAGCGAGATGAACGACAGGTCCGCCACGATCAGCTCCGCGGGCCCGCCGATCGCATCGACCGTCAGTCCGCGGACGTTGGTGCGTTCGATGACCACCACCCGCGGGTCGGTGCGCAGCGACCAGGCCAACTGCCCGTAGCCGACGTCGACGGCGACCACCCGGGCCGCATCGCGGTCCAGCAGTACTTCGGTGAATCCGCCCGTCGAGGCCCCGGCGTCCAGGCACTGCCGCTCGGCCACGGCGATACCGAAGGTGTCCAGCGCACCGATCAGCTTGTGCGCCCCACGCGACACCCAGCTGCGTTCGCCGTCGTCCACCACGGCCAGCGCCGCGGTGAGAGCCACGGCGGTGGCGGGCTTGACCGCCGGGATGCCGTCGATGGTGACCTTGCCGGCCTCGATCAATTCGGCGGCCTGCTGACGAGACCGCGCCAATCCGCGCCGGACCAGTTCGGCGTCGACGCGAGCACGCCGCGACATGCCTGACTCAGCCCTTCTCTACCGACTCCAGCGCCCGCACCAATACCTGGTGGGCTTCTTCGAGCCGCTGCGCCAACGCATTGAGGTCGCTGTGGGCCGGCAGGTCGGCCAGCTCGGTCTCCCCGGGCAACTCGGCCAACACTGCCGCGATGCGTGCTCGAACGTCCTCGATCTCACTGTTCATGGGTGCCACTCACGCTAGTCGATGCCAGTTGGGGCCAGTTGGGGCCCTCAGGGCCACGTGCCGAGTAGGGACCACTGTTGCAACGCCGCATCCGTGGTCTCGTCGGCGGCCGCGACGGTGAAGGGGCGCCCGGCCAGCTCGGCGTCCCAGACCGCGGACGCCAGCGCCCGGACCACCGACAGGCCATCACCGTCTTCCTCGGGTTGCCCGGCGGCGACGGTGACGGTGGTGCCGTCCACCGTGACGTCCCAGTGCGGCTGGGCACCGATCGCCAGCCGGCCGGCGCCGATGTTCAGCGCCCGCAGGTCATGACCGAGGTAGGTCGGCCGATGCTCGGCGATCGCACCGACCGCGTCGCGGGCGGAGCTCACTCCGGTCAGCACCATCAGGCTGGGCAGCGCGGCGGCGTTGGCCGCGGCGATGTCGGTGTCGAGCCGGTCGCCGACCACCAGTGGGGCGTAGTACTCCCCGCGGGCCAGTGCGGCGGTCAGCAGCGCCGGGCCCGGCTTGCCGGCCACCTGTGGTTCGGCGTCAGTCGCGGCGCGCAGCGCGGCCACCATCGACCCGTTGCCGGGCAGCAGACCCCGCTCCGACGGCAGCGTCTTGTCGACGTTGGTGGTCATCCACAGCGCCCCGGCACGGATCGCCAGCGCCGCCTCGGCCAGATCGGCCCAGCCGAGCTCGGTGGACAGGCCCTGAATCACCGCGGCCGGCTCGTCGGTAGCCAGCCGTACCGCTTCCAAGCCGACGGCGGTGATCTCGGCGGCCAGTGACTCAGCACCCAGCACCAGGACCTTCGCTCCGGCGGGCAGTTGGCCGGCCAATAGGCCTGCCGCGATCTGGCCGCTGGTGGCGACGTCCTCGGCTGTGGCGGTGAAGCCCAGCTGGTTCAGATGCCCCGCGACCTCGTCCGCGCCGCGCGAGGAATTGTTGGTGATGAACAGCGCCCGGCTCGGCAGTTCGGCCAAGGTCTCGACAGCGCCGGCCGTGGGTTCGCCCCCGCGGAACACCGTGCCGTCGAGATCCAGCAGCAGGCAGTCGTACTCCTCGGCCAGTGACGCGCCGCCACCGAGTTCCGCGATGCGTTCCTCGACGTCGGTGACGCCCTCGGTATCGGCCGCCGCGGCCCGCAGGTACCACTCCAGCGCCTCGCCCTCGCGGCCCAGGGCCACCAGCGTCTCGGCGTGCGCGTAGTGCAGCCGCGCCACGGTCGAGCCGGTCCGTCCGGGATCCGACGGCGCCGACGACAGCACCGTCAGCGCCTGCTCCAGCTGGCCCAGGTCGGCACGAGCACCGGCGGCGACGATCCGCATCTCGTCGGCCTCGTCGCCCTCGAGTTGTTCGGCTTCCGGACCGGTGGCCAACTCGATCGCCCGCTGGGGGCGACCCAGGCCGCGCTCGCAGTCGGCGATCAACGGCAGCAGCGCGGATTTACTGCCCATTCGGCGGGCCGCCCGCAGCTCGCCCAGCGCCTGCGACCAATCGCCGCACTGATAGGCAGCGATCCCGACCGCTTCGCGGACCGCGGTGATCCGCGTCGAGCGCGAGCGGGCCGCCTTGGCATGCAGCAGTGCGGTCTCGGGGTCGTCATCGAGGAGCATCCCGGCCGCGACCAGGTGGCAGGCCACCGAATCCGCGGTGGCCCGGTTGAGCGTGCTCAGTTCGCGGCGCACTTCGGGAGCCAGCTGCTTGGGCTCGATCCCCTCGGGCAGCGGCGGGTCGTCGTAGCGCGCGTTGGTGTCCTCGCCGGAAGGTCGCGGCGGCCGCGACGTCCGATCGAAGTCCCGCTGGGGCCGCGACGTCCGATCGAAGTCGCGCTGCGGACGCGACGTCCGGTCATTGTCCCGCGGGGGTCGCGACGTGCGGTCGAAGTCGCGCTGCGGCCGCGACGTGCGGTCGTTGTCCCGCTGGGGTCGCGGGCTCCCGTCACGGTCCCACGAGGGACGCGGACTACCGTCGTGGTCGCGACGCTGCTGTGGACGACGGTCGCGCTCGGGTCCCGAGCCGCCCGATGCCCGGCGCTGATCGCCGGATCCCCGGAACGAACCACCACCGGACTGCCCGGGGCGACCGCCGGATTGACCGGGCCTGCCTCCGGACTGCCCGGGCCGACCACCGGATTGCCCGGGCCGGCCTCGTCGCCCGGCGTCGCCGGCGCCCCTGCCGCCCCGCGGCCCGTCGCCGCCATTGCCGTGTTCGGCCACCTCGTGCCCTTCGGTCGTAACAGTGCTACCGAAAAGGATACGGCGGGGATCGCCGACCTCTTGACACGGTCGCATTTGCGCGATCTGTTCGCGCAGAACATGGGACATGTGGGAAATGCCTGTGCCCCCCAATTTCTTGGGGGGCACAGGTCTTAATGTTGTGTTCGGCGGTGTCCTACTTTTCCACCCG